>CBDUZW010000014.1:0-91947 GCA_965371805.1 uncultured bacterium
TAAGGGTCTAAATATGTTAAGAAATGGTAAAATTGTTTATCAATTAAAAAAATCTGAATAACCATAGATTGTAAAATTAAATCAATATAAATATATAAGTTTTGGTTTTCCAGTAGAATGTGCGGAAAACCAAAATCTTATTTTATTTATTGCTAATCTTAGAATATTTACAAATTTATATGTTTTGAATTCATCTGTTTAGAAAGTAGATCCAAATTTAGTAAATAATTATTAGGAGATGCCCTGGCATTTCCACTAATTTCAGGATAATCTATCGGCCAGAGTTTAATATGCTTTAATATCTTTTTTATCTCTATATGACTTTGGATAAAAGCACTATACTTCATCTGTGATCCGCAGGAGGGACAAAGAAGTGAATCAACTTCATACACTTTGTAAATTAACTGAACCCAGGATTTCCTACATGCTCTTTTTGAAGGTGCATCATCAACAATATCAATACGACCAAATTTGCCATCTAAATTATCTGGTTTATTAGACTCTGCTGAGTCTAACCCTACGGGTTGTTCGCTTCGCTCCAATGCAAAATCAGACATTCTGATTTTGTCAAACCTAATTTCTTACGTTTACCCCAAGCTGCATTTGAATAATAGCCGTAATACCTAATCAATGCCTCATAAGGTCCCGGAATATGTAAACATACCCTGTGTAAAAACTCTATTGCATCTAAAACTTCAAAATTTCGCTTTTTTCCAAGATGCATTTTTGATTTATATATTGGGGTTTTTTGCACAACCCCTCGAAAAGTTCGGTAAAAATATCTATTTAAAGAATGATTCCATTTCTTCTGTCATTTGCTCAATATTTAAGTCAGCAAATTCAGTACTAAAATCATAGCGACCACTTAAATTTACATGCCTCCAGGCAATAGGTGAAATGTTTTTTATTATTTCATTTAATTCAACGTTATTTTTCATGTTAATAGAGATATGTAATTTAGACAGTAAATTGGCATTATAATATATAATACAATTTGCTATTAATCTAGAGCATTCGCTCCAAAGTTGTTGTTCCTCTTCATTTTTTACTTTAAATTTTCCTGCATTTTCATAAGGGATTGCTCTTCTTAATTGATGATATGATTCTCCTCTATTTAATATTTTTTGGACAATCTGTCTAAGAGTAATCTCATCCACATATCTAAGTAAATAAATACTTCTAAATATATTGTCTAATTCCCATAGAGCTTTTTTTGTTCTATTTTTTCTGGCATATGAACTTAGTTTCCCTATAATAATACTCTGTGTTGTTGTTTTGTTACCTAATGATGCTAATATTTTTTGAATGTCTTACTACTAATATGTTTAAACCTTGGGGCAAATGTAAAGTTGAATACATGAAGGATCAAAAAGTTTACGTTATTAACTCCATGAGAATCAACTGAATGTAATTCAGATTGAATTTCAGTTGTATTATTATAATATATAATGACTTTCATGTTCAATAGTTCCTATTATTTTTGCATTTACAGGGGATGATTAATTGTATACTCTGCTTTTTTATATGGTAAACTCCATTTTATCTTATCTTCACTATTTGAAATTTTTAAAAATTGGTTTTCACCAGATTTAATGCGTTGATTTACATCTAGAAAGTTTATAATATCTGAATTCGTAAAATTTTGCGTTTAAACAGTAAGACCCTGCGGAAAACAAAGGGAAGAAATCACACATTTTTATAAAAAAACAAATTAGAGTCCTATATATAAGGGTAAAATTTTATTTCTTAACTTTTGGCATCAGAATTGCTATGAAATAGTGTAACAAGGAGGTCATAAAATGACAAAAAAATTAACGATTTTATTTGTTTCAATGGTAATGCTTGGTGCAGTGACATTAATTGCCGGCAATGGATTTGGGAATGGTAATGGAACGGGAACCCGAGTCTGTATTTTCATAGATGAAAATGGTGATGGAATTAATGATAATTTCAGAGATCACGATGGTGACGGAATTCCAAATCATGAAGATTCTGATTGGGTAAGGCCAAAGAATGGAACTGGCAACGGTTACGCTAATAATGGAATGTATGGAAACAGAGATGGAACCGGAAATAGGGGTAACTCATCTATGAGAGGTGCTCAGAGTGGATTTGGAGGCTCTTTTCAATCATTTAATAATTTTGGCGGAAACTTTGGATCCGGTAATTGTGATGGCAGTGGAGTGTCAAACGGTAGAGGTCGAAGGGGTGGCAGGTAAAAAATAAGTTATTCATAGATTCCTTCCTAATATAAAAAAGGGAAGTGGTTTTCCGCTTCCTTTTTTTTATTTATACCTAAAAACTATACTTAAACTTCATATAAAGCATATCATTGTCATCATATTGACCAAAGCTTCCCTCAGAGTTTCCAGAAAAAATATTTGCTCCAAGTAATATATCAAATCCATCAACAAGTTTATAGGTTGCTTTTAAACGGATAAGGCTGTCTCCTTCATTTAAACCGATATATGCGAATAACTCCAGAAAGAGAGTTTCCCGTAAAAAATCCTTTCTGGCAAGAAAGGTCATAGTATTTTCAAATTGATCTTTTAATATATAATCATTATAATCAAGTATTACCTGTGAAATGAACTGAGTGCTCATTTTTATGCCTGCTATTGTGAAATCTGCTCCAATGAGATAATGGAT
The DNA here is from genome assembly GCA_965371805.1 of uncultured bacterium. Lineage (GTDB taxonomy): Bacteria > Acidobacteriota > Aminicenantia > UBA2199 > UBA2199 > JAOZTV01. Next base: position 2,650 of record CBDUZW010000014.1, read on the forward strand.
GTAATTTTTTTCAATAATACTGCTGGCGGCTAATGGATCCATAGTCTGAAAATATTTACCGGAATAATACGCACTCTCACCCCTTATAACAAAACTTCCGAGAGTTGTGCTAAAACTGCCACCAAATAAACCCAGGCGGTGATGTTGAGGGGTTATCTTCAACGAAGTCAGCTGAGAAGTCATTGGATCAATTGATTTAGATTTATGAAGAGTCGGGTCATCATCCCACATTAAACCTCCCATAAGTTCAAAGTCAATGGCAGAAGAAAGAACTGAAAATTTCATAAATATCTCGCTATTACTTAAGTTTTGAGCAATATCTTTTTGTGAGTAGTCAAAGACCGGTTGTATATTATAATCTATTTGAGGATTCCAGATCGAGTCCTGTTCCGGCAGTCTTGTAGGTGTGAATGATGGCACAAAGACAAATTCAAGGGTATTATTCCCCATATAATAATCAACCTTTATCGCAGTAACCCCAATTCTGATTTCATCAAAATCCGGAAGCAGAAATTCTCGCAAATCCTTGGGTGAAATCACATCTGTTATAAAAACGCCATCGGCTTTGCCCCAGATAATCTGCTGTTTCCCAATCCGGATATCCATTGTATTGAAACGGATATCCAGATAAGCCTGTCTCAAGCCGGTTTCCAATTCTTTATTCTGATAGTGATTGATATAAGGGTTTACCTTGAAGGCGACTTTGTTTTTAGAATTTTCAATGTTTAAGCTGAATGTGTTCTGCAGCATTGCAAATTGGTAATTATCAGTAAAAAGCATTCCAGTATAATTTCTGACATATCCGGTAAACAGTGTTGATTGCGCCATTATGCCTGATACTGATATAAATATGATCAGTACCAGCAGTGATATTTTTGTTTTTCTTTCCATCAAATCCCTCTTTTCATTATTCTCTCAGTAAAATTCCTTTCCTGGATTCCTGTATTGATCTTAACGTTTTTTAAAGACATTTCAGTTGAATGTTTCTTCTGTATATTTTTCATTTCAGAATCCAATATAATCCAGAATCCACTTATTTTTGAGAACTTTTTAACAGTTAATGTCTTTAATAAATCTCCATCTTCATCATAAAACTCCTTCTTTTTCCCAATCCATTTGTCTTTTATGATCCAGGTTAGTGTTCGCGAGTACATATACTCCTCTTCCTTTGGTTTACTTTCAATTACAAAGCACTCCTCGTTATCGACTGTCTCCATCCGAAGAAATTTATGAGTATCAGCTGTTGGCTGCCTATCCCCAAGATCATCATAGGTGAAGTCAGATCCCATAAAATAATCATTTTTACTATCGCTTGATATGCGTTTTACTCTTTTCAAAGCAGGAAGATAGATCCATTGATCATCATTTTTTTCCTCTTTTGTATATGACCAGCTCATAAATGAAGTGTTGCGGACATCTGCTGGGGATAAAAAAAACATGATCTTCTTTTCCATATCCTTCTGAGTTCTTAATAATTGTTTGATTTCTCTTACCCTTTTATTTCCACGGGAATCAATCAGGGTCATGGTAAGTTTGCCAGTTTGATCGTCTCCTATAGGTCTATCATATACCTTTGTTATTATTTCCAATCCATCAGGTTTTTCCTGTGGAAAGATATATATTGATAATATTATTAAAGCCAGAACTAAAATTAATTTTTTTTTCATTGTCATTTAAGACCTCCTTTTTTTGATTCTTTATTTTTAAAATATATATTTGACATAAACAGTATTAGATACATTATCGAAATAGTACCTACAAAACTGGTGAACATATTTAGTGAAACCAGAGCTCCAAGTGCCCTGTTTGGAGGAAAGACAGAGAATAGTAATACTAAAAACCCTGCAATTACAACCAGTGCATTAAATACAATTGCTCTACCGGAATGGAGCATAGTATGCTCACTTGTTTTTATCTTATCTCCTGTCTCAGATGCATAAATTTTATATCTCTCAATGAAATGAACAGCATAATCAATACCTATCCCGATTGCAATACTGGAGAGTAGGGCAGTTGTTGTACTTAAGGGGATGTTGAGTAAGCCCATCACGCCAAAACTGATAACTGCAGTAATGATGATCGGGATGGCAGCTATAAATCCAATTGATATTTTTTTGAACATGAAAGAAAGAAGAATGATAACTATAAAGAGTGATAGTACAAGACTTAATATCTGTCCCTCTAGAATTAGGGTGGTAAAGACAAGACCTTTATAGCCAGAACCTGCATAATTTATACTTACATTTAACTTTTTAAATTCAGGTATATAGCTATCGACTATTGCTATAGCGCTATTTATTGCCTTTGAATTATCACTTTTTAGCTGAATAAGAAGATTTGCCTTTTGATAGTTATAATTAACTACTTTCCAGAGATTTTCAGGATCTCCTGACATCTCATAAAGTAATAGATACTGTGCATTAAGTTTTTTTGGGTCCTTTGATTGTGAGGAGTCCGGTATATTATTGAATTCCTCTTTATCTGCATGCATTACCTTATTCATCCTCTTCAGATAATCTGCAAGAGAAAACGAATTGCCGACTATTTCAAGTTTTTCTACATCATCCTGCATCCTGTCCATTAATTTTAGGATATCGGGACTTTTAAAAGCATCTTTTTCCTTAGAATCAAGAATAACATTCAGGGAAGAAGTCCCTGCAAAATGTTTATTTATAAACTTGTCTGTAAGGACAATATCACTGTCATTCTCAAATTTATCAAGAAAACTTGAATTTATCCAAACCTTCCCTATGCCTAATATAGATACAGCAACAATAACAATCGTCAGCATAATCGTTATAAATCTATACTTAATAACCCACTGTGAAAATCTAAAGCTGAACTGTTTTTTAGAATCAGAAGATTTATCTTTACTTTTATTCTTCCAGTTTGGAATTCCAAAGACCATTAATCCTGCGGGAATAAGAACAAGGGAAAAAATCATAGCCATTAATACTCCAAAAGCCGTGAATATTCCAAAATATTTTATTGGATATACCTGAGATGTAATTAAAGAGATAAATCCGATGGCAGTAGTTATTGATGTCATTGCTACTGGTTTCCACATCTCGTGGATCATATCTAATGCAGCTTCTTTTTTTGAGGCAAGAGGATTTGACTGCATATATAGTTGCAGATGAGAGTAAAGATGAAGCCCATCAGCAACACCAATTGCAATAAGCATAATCGGTATCATTGTTGAAACTGCATAGATCGGGATCCCAACAGCTGCCATCAGTCCAAATGTCCAGATAGTACTGAACAGAACAACTAACATTGTAAATATCATTGCCTTGAAACTCTTAAGTAAAAGCAATAGAACTAAAATAATTACAAGAATAACAATCGGAACCATTTTTTGCATATCTCTTGGTCCGAGATATGCCATCGTTCCTTCCACAATAGGGCTTCCTGCGACATGTAATGTTTCAGGCCCCTCAAATTCCTTCGCCAATTTTAGAATTCTATGATAAAAATCCTGCGAAAAGGTATCATCTCCGATCTCAGCTATTATCACAGTAACTGTTTCATCTTTAGAAACCAGTCTTTCATAAACCATCTCATTTTTTCTTACATTCTGCTGTATTTTATCCAGGGCAGCATCCGTTTTAGGTAATCTCTTAAAAAAAGGTTTGACATCCATCCCATCTTCTGTACCAATAATATTATCTGCAGTGTAAAGCGAAGTAACATCATCCTTTTCGATCTCTTTCATCTTTTGAAGTGCTTTAGTTATGTTCTTTATTTTTTTGAATGTTCCAGGATTATAAATACCATCCTTATTTTCAATAGCAATGATAATTCCATCCTTAATATTGAACCATTCTTCGGCTTTATTACTGTAAACAAAAGCCGGATGCTTCTCCGGCATATACTTGTCCAGATCCGTCTCCATTCTTGTATTGTTCTTCATAACTAAAAAAAAGGCAAAGGATATAGCCAGTATCAAAAAGATTGATGCCCATTTGTAGTCAATTATTTTTTTTAAAAATTTATTCATTATTACCCCCTGTTTTTTTGTGTAAATAATAATCTATATTGATAATATTGTATTTAGTGATTCCCATAGTTTTTCTCCTTTTTTTTTTAGATCAAAAGAATAGTTTGATAATGTCCATTTCTTTATGATCAAACGTAGAGAGCCCATGATGATTAGAATTAACTGTTCTGCATCGATATCTGACCTAATCTCTTTATTTTTCTGTCCTTTTTTTATAATTGATTTAACAAATTCAAAATTAAAACTCATTATTGAATATATTTTTTCTGAAAGCCGTTTATCGTCCTGAAATATTTCTTCTGAAAAGATAACAGATGCCAATGCAGAATTTTCTGAAAAATTGTTGAAATTATTTTTAAAAATCAAGTGTAATTGTTTTAATGAGGAGTTTGAATCTGAGTTTATTTGACTATTGTATTTACGCATCTGATTTTCAAACATGGAAAGAATTGTTAGAAGTATATCTATTTTGCTCTTAAAATGCCTATAAATGGCTGGTTCCGAGAAACCGATTTCCTTTGAAAGGTTTTTGATAGTTAGATTTTGAATTCCTTTTTTTGAAATAATGTTAATCGCTGCATCCAGTATCTCTTTTTGTCTTTCAGTCAAAATATTCACTTTTTTCTCCTTTTACACGTTAGTTAATACTCACTAACATAATAAAGTAAAAAATCTGTTTTGTCAACTTTTTTTTTATTATTTGTTTTAGCTATAGTTTTGATGTACTAAGGATTATGTTTTTCGCAATTATTTGCTGTTCCCGTAATTTTTTGCGGATTTTATTATGAGAGGATAAGAAAAAAAGAAACATCTTTGTCTGTAACATGCATTATTAAAGGGTTTAAGCTAAAAGGAAACAAGTTGGCATCGATTATGCTGTATGTATTTCGTAAAAATAAAAAGGAGGATTTAAATGAACAAAAAATGGATTATTATGTTAACAGTTATGGCAATATTAGTTTTACCTGTCATGGCTCAGAATAACAATGGTGGAAATGGCAATGGTGGCAGCGGTAATGGTGGAAATGGAAATAACGGCACAAATGTTTATGATATTTTAGCCGGTACCCCATTTTCTTTCAGCGGGACTGTAAGTATGACTGGGATTGCAGGTGATGGCCTGATAATTGATGGAAGTCTGACTGTAACCGGACTTGGCCCGATTCGTTATTGGGACAGCTTGAATGTAGAAAAACCTGTAGTTGGTGATATGGTAAGTGGTAATGGATATACAGTAGACTATGATGGTATTGTACAGAATGTTTTGACTGATATTACAGTAAATGGGTCAACAGTAGAACTTCGGGATACAGAAGGGCTGCCTCTATGGCGTGGATCCGGAGGGAGCGGCACTGGAGAAAATAACTGGAGCGGCGGAGGCTGGGGGTCGTACATCAGTATTCTGGAAGGAACCCCTTTTAATATTTCCGGAGATATTATCAGTACCGGTCCTATGGATCAATCAGGATTTAGTGGAGATGGACTTGTAATAGCAACTGTTTCAGGAAATATAACTGTAACAGGTTTGGGATCATTCTATTATTGGGAAAGCCTGGGAGCTGTGAAACCTGTAGTTGGTGAAACTGTAAACGCAGAAGGGTATTCTGTAATATATGATACATTAACAGTTAATGTGCTGATGTCTATCACACTTTCGGATGGAGTTATAATTCAGTTGAGAGATCCTGAAACAGGCGCTCCTCTCTGGAGAAGAAGTAATAGTTAGTTTAAATCAAGAATGAATGTAAAACTTAAAAAAAGGTACGGGATGTTTTATTATACATCCCGTATCCTCTATATAACTGTATAAACATTGAAGACAGTTTTGTAAAAAAATATTTATAAATATTTGATTTTATTTTTTTTTATTTATATAATCTATTTTATCTGCTATTTTTTGGAAATGGAAAAAACAAAAAACTCATTTATAGTGTAGTTTTTTTTAGGGAATATTAGACAGTATAAAATAGTAGGCAGGAGGTAATCATGTCGTTAATATCTTGTAATAATATTACAAAAATATATAAAGCAGGTGAAATTGAGGTTAAGGCGTTAAAGAATTTGAGCCTGGAAATTTCAGAGTCACAATTTATTTCATTTATCGGACCATCCGGGAGTGGCAAAACAACTCTATTAAATCTTTTTGGATGTCTGGATAAACCTACAGAAGGACTGCTTAAAGTAATCGGAACAGATATATCAAAACTTAATTATATAGAAAGGGCAAAATTCCGTGGAAAACATCTTGGTTTTATTTTTCAGAATTTTAACTTAATTCCTGTTCTGACTGTTTATGAAAATGTTGAGTATCCGCTGGTTATGGTTAAATCCCTGCCTAAAAAAGAGAGGGAGGAAAAAGTTTTGAGTCTCCTTGATGCTGTTGGAATGCTTGATCAGAAAGACAAGATGATCTCTCAGATCTCAGGAGGTCAAAAACAAAGGGCTGCAATTGCCAGAGCCTTGACTACTGATCCCAAAATTGTTCTTGCAGATGAACCGACAGCAAATCTTGATAAGGAATCTGCATATAAGGTAATGAACCTCATGAAAAAGTTAAGTAGAGAAGTGGGAACCACTTTTATCTTTGCAACTCATGATCCAAAAATTGTAGAAGAAGTTGATATTGTCTATACAATTGAAGATGGAGTTTTGACAAAGAAAGAAGATAAAAGAGCAGGGGGAGAGTAAAATGTTTAATATGATTAAAATTGCCTTAAGAAACCTTTTCCGTCAAAAACGTAGAAGTATGCTAACTATTGGGATAGTTGCATTTGGTGTTCTTGCTGTCATGTTATTTACTGCAACGGCAGGATCTTTTAAGAATATTATGGTTGGACAGATTACAGATTCAATGCTTGGGCATATTCAGATACATTCAAAGGGTTATGTCGAATCTCTTGATAATTTACCCCTTGATAAGACAATTAAGAGTAATCAGATAAAGAAAATAAAGGAAATATTAGACTCAACTCCTGCTGTTGAAAGCTATTCCTTCAGGATTCTTCTGGGAGGTATGTTAAGCAATTATAAGGACTCTACCAGTATTAAACTCTCCGCTATTATTCCGGAAAATGAACGGAAGGTAGTGCCTCTGCTTGAAGACAGACTGGTAAAGGGTACATTTCTGAAAAAAGGTGAAATCTTATTGCCTGACCTGATCACAAAGGGTTTTAATTCAAAAATTGGAGATGATATTGCACTTGTTGTAACTAATGCCGATGGTTCTGTAAATGGTCAGTCATTTAAAATTTCCGGTATAATGGAAAGTATTGTTGGGCCTACCGGTAAGTATGGTTATATTCATTTTGACGATGCAGTTACAATGCTCCGTATGGAAAGTGCGGAGATTAGTGAGGTAGCCATCCGCCTAAAAAACTTTAATGATCTTGAAAGAGTCTTTACCGGACTAAAAAAAAAACTGAAGGATATAAAAAACAAGAAGGGCAAACCTGTATTTGAAATTCATACCTGGAAAAAACTGTCTCCTTTTTACAGTATTGCAAGAATGATTGATTTGATGTCGCTGTTTATTAAAATAATTCTTATTGGAATTGTTCTTGTCTCTGTGATGAACGTCATGATTATGGCCGTATATGAGCGGATAAAGGAGATCGGGGCTCTTTCAGCAATGGGGACATTACCGTCAAAGATTCGACTGATCTTTCTTTTTGAAGGGTTTTTCCTAGGGATATATGGATCTATTATAGGCAGCATAATTAGTCTTATTACAATTGTCATAATAAATATGTCAAATATATCAGTATCTTTTGGAAGGGGCAGCGATATTCTATTAAAACCGGAGGTTTCGCTTTCACAATTTGGTACTACCATGTTGATCGTAGTTATTGTCTCTATGCTGGCAGTTTTGGAACCTGCAATAAGGGCCTCAAAAATGGAGCCAATTGAAGCTTTAAGATAAGGCAGATAAATAAGGAGGAAAAAAATGTTAAGAAAAAAATTTAGTATACTAAGAATAATTGTTTTAGTATCAGTGTTTATACTTATAAATTTTAACCCAGTTTTTTCTGAAGAAGTGGTAATAAATAAGGAAGGGAATGTTTTACTTAAAGAGATCGATAGAAACCTCTCACCTGAATCTTTTGAGTCACTTAGAAAGATTATCAATATTGAACCAAATGGCAGAAAAAAAGAGTTTGTACTTTTTGCATTAAAAAAAGGTAATGAAAAAATGGTTACAACTTTCCTTGCTCCAAAATCTGAGATCGGCAGGTCTACTCTCAGGCTTGGAGACAATATGTGGTTGTATATTCCAAATATAGGGAAACCGATGAGAATAACAAGTCTTCAATCGGTGATCGGGGGTATTTTTAATAACTCGGATATTATGCAGCTTGATTATAGTGCGGAATATGATGTGATAAAGATGGAGAAAGATTCTACTGGAAAACTACTTATATTAAAAGCCAAAACCAGAAGTGTCGCCTATGATAAATTGAAAATGTGGGTAGAATTAAAACATAAAACGCCATCAAAAATAGAGTGTTATACTGCCAGTGGAATGCTTATAAAAACATTGAGGTTCTCAAAGGTAAAAGATTTTAAAAACGGTATTATAAGACCGACTGTTCTTGAAACAGACAGTCCACTTCATAAGGGATATAAAGCTGTTATGATCTATGCAAAAATTATGTCCCGCAAGATCGATGATGAGATATTTACATTAAATTATATGTCAAAAATAAAAGATCTTAGAAAATAGTGAAAAAGCTCTTTATCTGCCTGTTATTTCTGTTTGCACTTGCACTCTTTAGTCAAGAAGAGGAGTATACTTTTGATGGGGACGAGTTTAAAAAAAAATCTTTTGAATTGATAAGCAGAATCAGACTGCAGCCTGAATTAATGTTCCTGAACACATCATCGAGGTTGTACGCTTTGTCTTTTTTAGATAAGGAACCTGAAAATATTATGGATAGTTATGGTGGGTTCATTCAGCTTAAGGGCAGTTTTGAAATATCGAAATTTAAATTATATGCGGATATTAAAAACTTGCTTCAATATACAAAAGAAAATGAAGTTGAAAATAATTTTTATATTTATGAGTCTTATATCAATATGGACATATCCAAAACATTTTCCATAAAAGCAGGTAAAAGCAGCGTGAAGTGGGGAAAAGGATACATATGGAACCCGGTTTCTTTTGCCTCAAGACCAAAGGATATCACTAATGTTGAGGAAGGGCTGGAAGGCTTCTGGATGTTAAAGTTTGACTATGTTAAAGCACTTTCCGGATTTATTCAAAATTTTTCCATATCATCTCTTATTATTCCAGTAAGCTCAGGCATTAATAATGACTTCGGAAAGGAAAACAGTATTAATTTCATTTTTAATGGATATTTTCTGATCAGTAATTTTGACTTTGGTTTATATCTTTTTATGAGAGAAAATAAATTTTATAAATACGGATTCGATTTTGCAAGGAATATACTGGAGAATTGGGAAATTCACGGGGAATATGTCTTTGAAAAAGATGAATCCTCATTTCATAATTTTCTTATTGGGACAAGAATACTCTTTGCATCGGATACAACAATAATACTTGAATATCTGCATAATGGAGGAGGGCTTATTGAGAGCCAGATCAATGGTTTTTATAATAATATTGATTATGTAATCTCCGGTGACAGATCCTTACTTCCTGAAGTCCAGAGATTTCAATCAAAGTATTTAACCTCGCAGTTTTTTATGAAAGACTATCTCTACCTGAGGATATCTCAGCCAGAACCCTTTAACATTCTCTACTTAACACCTTCAATATACTCCCTTTATAATATTTCAGATAAAAGCCAGATGATCGGTGGTGAATTTATCTATAAACGCTTCAATAATCTTGATTTAAAACTAAGATTCAGTTTTCTGACAGGAGGATCATATACAGAATTTGGAGAAAAGATCAGCAGTCAAAAAATTTTATTTATTATGGAATATGTTTTCTAAAACATATCTCCATTATAGTTAAAGCTATCCATATACTTCTTAAATTAGCAGCCTTTTCTTTTACTTTTTTAGACGGAAAAGTTGACATTAAATATAAAAATAATTTGGCAATTAATTAAATTTACTTTTTTAACGATTTGTGTTATTTTTCATTTTAAGACTCAAAAAAAGGAGAAAGAATTGAAAAATTCATTAATTTATATTGTGAAAGTTCTTTTCTGGACAATACTATTATTGTTGTTCTATATATTATGGTCAAAATCAACTGATCCGGGCAATCTTCTGGTAATGGGAGTATCGGCAATGGTTTCAAGTATGATATTTCAGGACAGGTTACCTCTCCCGTCTTTAGCAATAAAAAAACTTATCTATTTTTTTCTTTATATTCCGTTTCTCTTCAAGGAGATAATAAAGGCAAATATTGATGTAGCTTCAAGGGTAATAAAACCTGTTATTCCTATCAATCCAGGTATTATAGCTGCAAAAACAAAACTTAAATCAAAGGTGGGAAGGATGATCCTGGCAAACTCAATTACTCTGACTCCAGGTACCCTCAGTGTTGACATAAAAGATGATACTTTTTATATACATTGTATAGATCTGACCGGAATAGATGAAAAAGATGCAGGCAATAAAATATTGTCCGCTTTTGAAAAGTATCTGGAGGTAATCTATGGCTGAATTAGCTGATATTATATTAAATATAGCTGCTGTATTTATAACTATTGCAATAGTACTTGCATCAATAAGACTTATAATAGGACCGTCGATTGCAGACAGAATTGTTGCTCTTGATTCACTTACGATTATATCAATATCATTAATAGTTTTTATCGCTTTATTTTCAGGAAGAGTGATATTTCTTGATGTGGCAATGATTTATGCCATTTTGAGTTTTACAGGTGTTATTGCCGTAGCAAGATATATTGAAGGGGGGCTATAATGGAATGGCTGAAAATATCGGGTGCTGTAATAGCCCTTATAGGTTCACTCTTTCTATTTCTTGGAGCTCTCGGGGTTTTGAGAATGCCTGATGTTTATAACCGTATGCAGGCTGGAACCAAAGCTACAACTCTTGGTTCAATCTTAACACTTCTTGGATTAGGATTGTATAAACTGGATTGGATAGGGCAGGTTATTATGCTGATAATATTTATTGCAGTAACAAATCCCCTCTCATCTCATGCACTTGCCAGAGCTGCTCATTTTGCCGGTATTAAACTTACAAAAGCTTCTGTTATAGATTCTTTGAAAGAGATAGAAGATAACGAAAAGGAGAAAGAGAAATGACTGAGGTATTTATAATAATATTAGGTCTGGTTATGCTTGTATTTGCTTTTCTGGCTCTCTATTTAAAAGATCTTATCGCCTCTGTTATAGCTGCTGGTGTTTTAAGTCTATTTGCCAGTATTCTTTATTTGATCCTGCAGGCCCCTGATGTGGCTATGACTGAGGCTGCAATTGGTGCAGGGCTTCTTACTATGATATTCTTACTGGCGATAAAAAAAACCAGACAAATCGAGGAATCCGATGATTAAGAAAATATTTTCTCTTTTTATTATAGCCGGTTTATTAGCTATGTTTATACCATTAATTCTTGATTTCTCCTTTCAGACTGAGATATCAGGCGTTGCAAAAGACTATGTAAATAAAGGTAAAGAAGACCTGGGTGTAATGAATATTGTTACTGCAATAATTGTAACCTTTAGAGGACTTGATACCCTTGGAGAAGTGGCAGTTCTCTTTATTGCTGCAACAGGTATTGCAGTTCTTTTCAGGCGAAACAGTATACTTGAAACAGATGTAAAACAGAGATCAAAGAGAGATTCAAGTGAGATACTCTTAACCGGTATTGGATTGCTTGTTCCTGTAATATTGATGTTTGGAATATATATCTTTTTAAATGGACATCTCTCCCCTGGGGGAGGATTTCAGGGAGGAGCTGTTATTGCAACAGTAGTACTTTTACTTTTTCTTTCCGATTCCTCTTTTAAAATAAATCATAAAATTTTTGGACTTATTGAATCATTTTCCGGTGTAACTTATGTAATAATCGGGGTATTAGGGATATTTTTTGCAGGCGGTTTTCTAGATAATAGACTACTTCCTCTCGGAGCGTTTGGGAAGATCTTAAGTGCAGGGGCTATTCCTGTTATCTATACTCTAATCGGACTTAAGGTGGGAACAGAATTAGCAGGTATTTTAGATAATATGAAGGGGGATATAGAGTGAACTTGATATTAATATTAGGGTTTTTGCTTTTAGCTATAGGTTTCTGGGGAATGCTTACCAAAAAAAATATGATAAAGATTGTAATAGGTCTAACTATTGCTGAGGTTGGTGTTCAATTGATTATGATCTCGGTTGGATATATAAAGGGGAAAACTGCACCTATTTTAGACAGTGCTGTATCTATTGCCGATGCAGTAGACAAAGTTGTTGACCCTGTACCTCAGGCTTTAGTTCTAACCGCAATTGTAATCGGAGTTGCGGTTAATGCATTAATGCTTACTTTTATTATAAAGTTATATAGTAAAAAAAAATCTTTATCTATAAATGATTATAAGGAAATGAAATGGTAAATATTATTTATATAATTGTTTTATTATTGGGAGTAGGTTTTTTACTTCCTGTTACAGAGAAACTGGGAAAGACGATATCAAATTCAATGTTTTTCTTAACTCTTGCCGCAGCAAGTGCAATTAGTGGACAATGGTTATACGCTTTTATAAAAAATGGGCAGACAACAGTACAGTTCTTTACGGCAGGTGTAAAACCACCCTTATCTATTAATTTACAGCTCGGATTATCAGAGGCTGTATTTATTTTTTCTATAAATTTTTTAGCATTAATCGGAGGAATATATTTAATCAGGCATTTTGAAAAAATTGGGATTAAATCAAAGGTATTATATCTTTTGATGATATTAGGTTTAAACGGTTTAGTATTAACGAGAGACATTTTTAACATGTTTGTTTTCCTGGAAATTACCGGGATTTCAACCTATGCCCTTATCGGTGCAGATTTAAGATTAAAATCCCTTCTTGCCTCATTCAAATATATGCTTGCAGGTGCCATTGCTTCTGTGTTTTTACTTCTCGGCATAATTTTTCTTTATAGTAATACAGGGACCTTGAATATTGATGGAATGATCGCTGCCTCACCCCTGCAGAGTGGTGTGAAAATTGCAGGTATAGCGATTTTCTTTTTGTTTTTTGCCTTATTAATAGAGATGAAACAATTTCCTGCCAATGGCTGGGCATTGGATGTATATGAAGCATCTAATCCCGGGATTTCAGGTATTATTTCAACTGCAGGAACCGCAGCCGTACTTTTTGCTCTATATAAGGTCATGCCTCTTGGGAATGACCTCTGGTATAATACTATTGCAATCATTGGAATTATCACATTTATAGCTTCAAATATTATGGGTATGAAACAAAAAAACTCAACCAGACTGCTTGGTTACTCTTCTATTGGACAATTAGGATTACTTCTCGCTGCCATGGGCTTAGGATTCTCATTAGGTGGAATTAACGCGAAATTTCAATTTATTATCTTTGCTCTGTTTATAAGTCATTTCATTGCAAAAACCGGTTTATTCTGGATTGCCGGAATCGTAAAAAAAAAAGAGATAAAATCCTGGGCAGTATTGAGAAATAATCCCATATTATTATTTTTTACCGGTAGTTTTATGTTTGCTCTATTAGGTTTTCCACCATTCCCGGGATTCTTTGGAAAATGGGAATTAGTCTTAACTCTTGCTAATAAACATATGTTTGTCTGGATTATTGCTATTCTTATTGGCTCTCTTTTAGAGGCAGTTTATTTAATAAGATGGTTTGGATATATTTTAAAGGAAAAACAGGAAGATGAGGAAACTATAGATTCGGAATTTTCCAAATACTCTTCAGCATTTGTATTAGGGTCAGTTCTTTTTGTAATAAGTGGTTTATATATGATTTATAATCCAATAGCAAATCTTAGTTTTTATTTTTATCCTCTGCTTTTTATTGCTTTTTTGTTTATCACAGACAGGATTCTTCCTGCCTATATAAAAAACATCATGTCAATAGCTGCACTTTCTTATTATGGATATATTTACTTTGATCATTTTTCTGAATTCAGATTTATATTTGGAGTAATCTTTATTGCCGGAGGAATATTAACTCTGATTCCGGGTTTTGTAAAAAAAGGGAAGAGAGAAGGTTTTTATCCCTCTGCAATCATTATGTATATGGGGCTTTTGGGCTTACTTGTGGCAAAGGATATGTTCAGTTTTTTTACTGCCTGGGAATTTATGACAATTGGTTCATATTTTTTAATAATCAGGGGTAAGAGATCACAACCTCATGCTCTCTCTTATATGCTGTTTTCTTTAGGCGGTGCTTTTCTTATTCTGTTTGGATTTGCCTTAACCCATGCCTTTTCAGGTGGAAATGGAATTGCTCTGGAACTTTTAAATAATGTAACATCTCATTCCGTACTTATATTTACTATGCTTGCCATTGGTTTTTTAACAAAAACTGCTGCAGCAGGTTTGCATATCTGGCTTCCGGGTGCTCATGCCGAAGCTGAAAGTGATGTCTCCCCTATGGTGTCAGCTGTACTCCTAAAAGCTGGAGTTTTTGGACTGATCGTAATAATGATCTCATCATTGAATTTTAATGCAAAAATAATAATATATCTATTAGGCTGGTTGGGAGCAATAACTGCCCTGGTTGGCAATATTATGGCTTCATTTCAGGAAGATGCAAAGCGGCTTCTTGCCTACTCAAGTATCGCCCAATTAGGCTATATACTTTTTGCTCTGGCAATTATGAGTCATATAGGCTGGATGGCAGCTATCTGGTATGCTATGAACCATTTTCTATATAAGGCATTATTATTTCTTGCAGTTGGCGCTATTGTAGTCAAACTTAAGACTCATAATATGTATGAAATGGGTGGTTTGATAAAACAAATGCCCTTCTCTTTTATCTCAGTAATGATAGGTATCATTGCCCTTTCAGGTGTTCCACCATTATCAGGCTTTGGCGGGAAATGGCTTCTTTATAATGCCTTTATTCTTAAAGGCTGGTATCTACAGGGGGCTATTATTGCATTTTCCGGAGTTGTGGCCTTTCTTTATCTTTATAAATTAATACATTCAATTTTTCTGGGACCTGTAAAGGATAATTTCAGAAAAGTTAAAGAGGTATCTATCTGGTATTTAATACCCCAATATATAATTATTATTGCTATTATGGTCATATCGGCTAAACCTAAGATAGTTCTTGGCAAAATTGGTGAGTTTTTGACATCATATATGCCGGATCATCTGGTTATCTGGAAGGGCGAAGCTGCATCTTCCTATGTAAACGGAAAACTCTTTGGAGTCTGGGATGCAGCAAGCATTATGGTCATTATCGGTATAATCTTTGTTGCTCTTTTAAGCTGGTTATTATTTATGAGCAGAAAAGCACAAAAAGTAGAAATGTTTAATATTGTATATTCGGCAGAAAGGCCTGAAAGTCCGCAGACAACTCATTTTTCATATAATATGTTTTCCCATTATAGAAAGGCACTCGGTTTTCTTGCCCTACCATTAGTTGTCAATTTCTGGAATTTCATTGTCGATTCTATTCATTCAATTGCAGATCTTATCAGAAGAATTTATAACGGCAATGGGCAAGCCTATATTATGCATATTCTTGGATTTATGGTTATTATCTATTTTGTCTTATTTAATGGAGGGTTATTCTAGTGGAATTATCATTATTTACAAGGATCCTTTTTTCCTTATTAGGATTATTTATCGTTTTTAATTATGGGCTTATTCAGGCCGGAGTAATGAGAAAAATTGTAGCCCGTGTTGCAGGCAGATATGGTATCCCCATTTATCAGCCATATATTGATCTGATCAAGAACTATGCTAAAAGAACTCAGATAACACATGGGATAATGTTTTATCTTGGACCTGTCTTCAGATTATCCGGTGGAATTGGACTTTTCTTTTTTATTCCAATGATCTATGGTTCTGTTTACTGGCAGAATTTTTCTTTTACCGGTGATATTATTCTCATTATGTATTTTCAGTTTTTTGGTATGCTGGGAATGGCAATGGGTGCAAGTGAAGCCGGGCAGCCAAATTCAGTTATTGGAATAAGCAGAGGACTGGCACAATTCACAGCTGCAGAGGTTCCATTTACTCTTGCAATTATATCTATTGCAGCTCAGTATGATACCTTATCAATTTATGAAATAGTTGCAGCACAACAGGGTGGAATACAAAACTGGACTCTTTTTACTAATCCTCTTGCTGTAATTGCCGGATTATTAGGGTTTCTCGGTATAATGAGAAATGCACCCTTTAATGTTGTAATGGCACCTCAGGAAATACCAATAGGACCGCCAACTGAATATCATTCTACTTATCTTGGAATGCTGCAATCCAATAGAGTGGTTTTACACATTGTTGAAGCAGTATTATTTATGAATTTGTTTTTTGGTGGTGCAACGAATTGGATAGAGTTGATAATTAAATCATTTTTTATCTATTTTATTACAGTATTTGTTGGTGTTGTATTCCCGCGATTTAGAGTTGATCAGTCTGTAAGATGGTTTATGAAGGTTCCGCTTGTGTTTGGTATTCTTGCGGTATTATTTGTTTAGGCACTTAGCAGTGCTTTAATAAAAAAAATTTAAAAGAGAGGTTAGAATAAATGTCCGGAATGGATGATTTTAAAAAGAAGATGGTTACAGGGCCGGATGGCGAACAGTTTGAAGTTAACCCTATGAACGATTATTATTGTAGTAAGAGACCAGAGGTTACTAGACCTGCTCATCCGTATATAGAGAAGTTTTTTAACTGGGCAAGGGCTAACTCATTATGGGTTCTCGGCTGGGGAACAGGATGCGGAAGTATTGAGCTTCCTCCATTAACTACTCCAAGATTTGATATGTACAGGTATGGGGTTCAGATGAGACCTACACCGAGACAGGCCTGTGTTTTTATTATATCAGGTTATCTTGCTGTAAAAACTTTAAAGAGGGTTATCAGGGCTTATGAGCAGATGCAGGGACCTAAATTTGTTATTGCTCTGGGAAGCTGTACTATTAACGGCGGAATGTATTATGACAGTTATAATACCATTAACAGGCTGGATTATTATATGCCTGTCGATGTTTACATAGCCGGTTGCATGCCGAGACCCGAAGCAATTCTATCAGGTTTTGTCGCCCTCAAAAAAAGAATAAAAGAGGGAAAGGGTGAGGGTGCAAATGAGTATGCCGAAAAATTCGACTGGTATAAGGCTAATCAGAAAAAAATAATAAAGCAATGGGATATGCCGGATTATAACTGGTAAGTGGGTGATAGAGTGGAAAATATAATAAAGAGTTTAAAAGAAAAATATAATATTTCAGATATAGTAATAAAGAGTAATAATCTCACATTTATGACAGTTGATAAAAAACTTGCAATAGGTTTGATCATCTATTTAAAAGAGATTGAAAAATTCTCACATCTTGTAATGTTATCGGCCGTTGACTGGCTTGAAGATAATAAATTTCAATTATCTTATATTCTAAATAATCCGGACAAAAAACTGGATATTACTATAAGAGTATTTATCTCAAGAGAAAAACCTGTAATGGAAACTATTCATCATATCTGGGTTCATGCTGCTACTGATCAGAGAGAACTAAAAGAGATGTATGGTATTGAATTTCCCAAAAGCCCAAGACTTAACGATGATTTTCTTTTAGAAGGATGGGACAATATCCCGCCTATGCGGAGGGATTTTGATACCCTTAAGTATTCCGAGGAAACTTTCTTCCCTAGAGATGGTAGAAAGACTTATGATACCAAGGAATATATGAAATCAAAAATGTATCCGGATGAAAAAAATTCTATAGTAAAAAAAGGAATAAAAGATGTTTAAATTTGAACAGGATAGATCAAAATTTCCAGAGGAAAAGGATGGAAAACTTGAAATAGATTTAGATTCACAAAAATTTATAAAGATCTGGCAGGGACCGAATCATCCGGGAATTACAGGTAATATGGCCTTGGAACTCACTGTATCCGGGGATGAGGTGGTAGAGTCTAAAACCCATGTTGGTTATCTGCACCGTGGATTTGAAAAACTGATGGAAAGAAGGAAATTCATCCAGTGTTTTCCAATCTGTATCAGGATGTGTGTGCCTGAACCGGATATAAATGAATACTGCCTGGCTGCCTCAGTTGAAGATCTGGCTGGAATTGAAGTCCCGGACATGGCAAAATGGTTGAGAACATTAGTTCTGGAAATGGCAAGACTGGTTATTCTTCTAAGAGGAGTTCCCGGGCAGGGCGGTACAATGAGTCTTGGTATGGGTGTACAATGGGGAGTATATGTCAGAGACCTGATGATAGATAGATTTGAAGAGTTAACAGGTGGAAGAGTATATCATATGTATATTGCTCCAGGCGGTGTCAGAGGTTTGCTTCCTGATGGATTTAAAGAAAGAATGGAAGAAGTTCTCAAAAAAATTGATGAATTTGTTATAGATATAGATAATCTTATGTTCAGTAATTCAGTTTTTAAAAAGAGAACAAAGGGCATTGGAGTTATCAAACCAGAATGGATCGAACAATATTCTGTGGTGGGACCAAATGCCAGAGCTGCAGGAGTAAATAGAGATGTAAGAAAGGATTATCCCTATCTGATGTATGATAAACTGGATTTTGAGTCTTTTGTAGGAAAGGATTCCGATATCTATACAAGATCAAGGGTAAGATGGCATGATCTACAGACATCAGTAGATCTGATCCGGCAAATTATGGCAAAAATGCCGGATAAAGGTGATATCAGAGCAAAAACTCCAAATGTTATGCATTGGAAGATCCCTAAGGGAGAAACCTATCAAAGACTTGAGTCCTCCAGAGGGGAATATGGTTTTTATATGGTTACTGACGGCTCTATGTATCCGAGAAGAATTAATCTGAGAGGACCAAGTTATAATTCAGCTGTTTTATTACTTGAGAAAATGCTTGTAAGTACAAATATATCAGATGTTTCTTCAATGATGGTTTCTCTTGCCACCTGTCCACCGGAAATTGAAAGATAGATTATGAAGATATTGAAAATTAAGAGGTTAATATGAGTTTAAAAGATGTGTTATTGCCCTTTCTTGCCTGGGGAAAAGTATTTAAAAATCCTGTCACTGTAAAAGATCCCTTTAATGACCGTCCGGGGGCGGAACGATACAGAGGATTTCATAAAAATGATATAGGAGCTTGTATCGGTTGTGGAGCATGTGAAGAAATTTGTCAAAACGCTGCAATTGATATGGTTCCTGTTAAAAGTATTGAAACAAAGGATGGTGACAGTGGATTAAGACCGATGCTTGACTATGGCAGGTGCTGCTGGTGTGCCCTCTGTGTTGATGTATGCTCAACAAATTCCTTAAACTTATCAAATGAATATACCTGGGTCGAAAATGATCCTGAGAAATACCGTTATATACCGGGAGTAGATAAAAAAGACTGGGATAATAGCGAATCAGGCTGGAAAAAACCTGAAAATTATGATTTGAATGAACCATTCAGAATTCATATGGAGGAGCTGAAACCAGAAAAAAGGGATAGTTCTTTTATTGAATTTGTAAAAGGTTATTCAAAAGAACAGGCAGAAGCAGAGGCTGACCGTTGTATTGACTGCGGACTATGTACTGCCACCTGCCCAGCCCATATGGCTATTCCTGAATATATAAAAGCTATCAGAAATGATGACCTTGAAGAGGGCTTAAGAATAATGTATGAGACAAATCCCCTGCCTGAAATTTGTGGAAGGATTTGTACCCATAGATGTGAGACTGTCTGTGCAATGGGTCATAAGGGTGATCCCTTATCAATTCGATGGCTCAAAAGATATATTGCCGATCAGATCCCGGAAAGCAAATATTCAGATATTCTAAAACAGGGAACAGAGATAACAAAGAAAAGCAAAAAAATTGCTATAATCGGCTCAGGACCTGCCGGTTTATCTGCTGCATATTACCTTGCAAATTCAGGATATAAAACAAAAATATTTGAAGCATTGCCGGAAGCCGGCGGTATGATGAGATATGGAATACCTGAGTACAGACTCCCCTATGATCAGATTGATAAGGATGTTAAATATATACTATCACTGGGTGTAGAGATCGAATATAATCTAAAGATCGGTGAAGACATCTCTTTGGAAGAACTCGGTAAAGAATACGATGCAGTCTTTGCAGGAACCGGTTTACATCTTGGCAGAAGTACCAGAATACCGGGTGCTGATCATGAGAATGTTTGCTTTGCAACCGACCTTTTAAGAGAAATATCCCTTGGAAACGAAATACATGTTGGAAAAAAGATCGTTGTTATTGGTGGAGGCAATGTGGCAATGGATATCACCAGATCT
The DNA here is from genome assembly GCA_965371805.1 of uncultured bacterium. Lineage (GTDB taxonomy): Bacteria > Acidobacteriota > Aminicenantia > UBA2199 > UBA2199 > JAOZTV01. Next base: position 23,020 of record CBDUZW010000014.1, read on the forward strand.
TTAGTAAGGTTACAAAACAAAAAGAACATGAAAGTTGATGTTACTGCAACCTCTCTGGAATCTGAAGATATTATGCCTGCTGATAGAGAGGAAATTGTTGAATCAAGGGAAGAAAAAGCAATCATTGATCCTGGTTGGGGTCCAAAAGAGGTAGAGATAAAAAGTGGAAAGATAAAAGGTCTTCATGCTATAAAATGCCTTTCTGTGTTTGATGAAGAGGGTAGATTTGGTCCGAAATTTGACGAAAATGACAAAAAATTCTTTGAAGCAGATATGATTGTGGAATCAATTGGACAGGGAATGGACTTGACTTATATCTCTGAAAACATTAAAACCAGGGTGGAATTTAGTGATCGTGGTAGAATAATTGTAAACAAGGATTTTCAGTCATCTCTTGACTGGCTCTTTGTAGGCGGAGATATAATTGAAGGTCCGGATGTTATCCACGGTATTGCCAATGGTCATAAAGCAGCAAAAGGCATTGATAAATTTCTAACCACATAGTAAAAACGGAGGCAGGAATGAAACTTAAGGAATTATTAGAAAAAAAAAGTAATATTATTTATAAGATTGAAGAAGATAAGGTTGTAGTTGATGCAATCCAGCTTTTTAATGAACATTTAATCGGTTCCTTACTGGTAATAGATAGTAAACATAATTTAATAGGAATTATTACTGAAAAAGATATCTTATATAAATGTCATGAAAGAGATATCCATGATAATAGAAATACAAAGGTTTCTGAAATAATGACTTCGCTTGATAAATTAATCATTGGTGCGGGTGATGACACTATCCTCTATGCAATGAAGGTAATGACAAATAAAAGAATCAGGCATTTGCCGATAATGGATAAGGACGATCTATTGGGTGTCTTATCAATTGGAGATATAATAAAAACTATTATGGAACAGTCAGAGTCTGAGGTAAAACTCTTAAGAGAATATGTAAGAAATCCTTATGGAATAAATTTATAACTCTCTGACCATCCAATCTCTTCAATTCTATTACAAAAATAAAAATTATGGAAAAAATGAATTTACAAAAAATGTTGAATAAATTAAAAAATCATCCACAGTATCATGATTCAGGTATGATTTTAATTCATAACGGGCTTGTGCGCAACCATTCAAGAGATGGAAAAAAAGTAAAAAATCTTTCTATCAAAGTAGATCATCAAAAAATAGAAAAGATTATTAAAAAAAATAAAAAGAGAAAAGGAATTATTGAGATCCTAATAGATATAAGAGAAGGTGAAAATTTAAACGTTGGAGAAGATTTAATGTACCTTCTCGTCATGGGTGAAATCAGAGATAATATTATTCCTGTTTTAAAAGACACACTCGATGAAATAAAAAAAACCGCCTTAGCAAAACATGAGTCATAGATTATCATAATTAATTTTACAATGTATAAAATTCAGCCAGCATTTGCGGATTTGCTATTGGTGCACCGGTTATAGCCAGAATATTTTTCCTTTTTAACTGTTCATTAAAATCAGAATCAATTGTTCCTGTTATTACCATATCTATCTTTAATTCTGTCAACCATTCATACGAATTATTAATTTCCTGAAAAGGAACTTTAATATGTTTCTCACTTTCAATTATATTATTCTTAAATTTAAAAATTGTTACAGATTCACAAGAATCCATATCAAAACACGATTTATCATCCTTTGTTGGTATTGCAATTGTCATTTTATATCTCCATTCAAAATATTTATTAAATTCCCTATATATAATTATATGCACATATGTGTAAAGTGTCAACAATTATTTTGTTTTTTGATAATAGATTTTGCAAATATTGTTTGAATTATAATAATAAGCTTCCAGTAGAGGACACAATAAAATAATTAAATTCAAAACAATATTGACAAGCGAACATATGTGCAATATAACTATAGGTAAAGGAGGGTGAGGATGGATAAAAAACCAACCTATAAAGAATTAGAACAAAAAATTCAGGTATTAAAGAAGAAGATTGATGATAATATTCAAGTAAATCATTCATCATGTGAGAGTGAAGAAAAATTCCGGACTATCGCTGATTATACTTATGATTGGGAATATTGGATAGACTCTGAAGAAAAACTTATTTATGTATCACCATCGTGTGAACGAATAACAGGATATAGTGTTAATGAGTTTTTAAAAGACTCCAAATTATTAACAAGTATTATTCACTCAGATGATTTAGAAATGGTAAAATGTCATAAACACAATATATTAGAATCAGGTGAATCCGAATTGATAGAATTTCGTATTTTCACTAAAAGTGGAGAAGAAAGATGGATCAGTCATAATTGTCAAACTGTATTTAACAAAAAAGGGATTAATATTGGGATAAGAGGCAGTAATAGAAATATAACCAAACATAAGATAGCAGAACAAATAATTGAAGATAGAGAAAAAACATTAAAAGCAGTTTTAAATAATGCATCTGATGTAATAACGCTTCTGGATTATAAAAGCAAAATACTTATGATAAATAAAGCATTTTATCAAAAATTTGGTTATACTAATGAAGAAGCAATAAAATTAACACCTATGGATCTATATACTCCTGAATATGCAAAAAAACACCCTTTGCTTATTGAAAAACTTAAAAGAGAGGGTTGTAGTATATTTGAAACTGAATATATAAGTAAAACTGGAGAAATAGTACTTATGGAGGTAAGTGCCTGTTTGATTGATCTATCAGGACAAATGGCAATTGTAAATATAGGACGAGATATTTCTGAACGAAAGCGGACAGAAGAGATAATGATAAAATCTTCACGACTCGAAGCAACAGCAACCATAGCATCAGGGATTGCTCATGATTATAATAATCTGATGGTGGGCGTTATTGGCAATGCAGAACTTTTAAAATTGCAATTTGATAACGATCATGGAGTTATAGATAAGCTTAATACTATTGAAAATAGCGCAAGAAAAGCAGCAGATCTTTCTCAGCAATTACTTGCCTATTCCAGAGGTGGAAAATCTCATCCCAAAATATTAAATTTCAACAATTTAGTGCAGGAAAATCTTCGTATAAATGAAAGAACATTCCCAACAGGGATACGCATATATAAAGATATTGAAACTGAACCATTATATATCAAAGCTGATTATGCTCAGATGAATTTAGTAATATCAAACCTTTGTATCAATTCAATTGAAGCGATCGAGGCATACGGACAAATTATGATAACAATACGAAATGTTGTGATTAATGAAAAGTTTGCAGAATCCTGTCCATCTTTAAAAGCAGGAAATTATATCTACTTTTCAATAAAAGATACTGGATGTGGAATTGACAAAAAGACATTATTAAAAATTTTTGAACCTTTCTTCAGTACGAAATTTATTGGAAGAGGTCTTGGACTTGCAGCGGTTTATGGAATTATTAATAATCATAATGGGTATATTTCTGTTGATAGCACAGTTGGCGAAGGTTCAATTGTTGAAATATATCTACCTGCTGTTGAATTAGAAAAACCGAAAATAACACCAGAATTAAAACTGAATAATGATATCCCTACTGGAGATGAAACTATCCTTATAATAGATGATGAAACATTAGTTCTCAATGTGACTCGAAGTATGCTTGAGAATTTTGGCTATAGAATCTTGTTAGCACATAATGGTCAGGAGGCTGTTAATATTGCAAAAAATTTTGATGGTAATATAGATCTTGCATTATTGGATATTTGTATGCCTGTTTTAGGAGGAAAAGAGACATTTCCATTATTAAAAAAAGAACGACCACATATAAAAATAATTATTTGTAGTGGATATAATTTGAACGAGGATGTACAAATGCTTTTAGATACTGGAGCCAATTCTTTTATACAAAAGCCATTTAGACTAGATAAGTTGCTTAGAGAAGTAAGGGACATATTGGATGTTGTGTAACAAAAAAAGAGAGTTAAAATAAAAAAAAAGAGGTGAAAAATGAAAAAATTATTTGCAATTCCCACAGAGAGTGGAAAATTATGTGCCCATTTTGGGCACTGTGAGAAATTTGCCGTTGTAGAAACAGAAGAAAACAAAGTTATTGGAGTTAAATTTTTAACTCCCCCTGTACATCAACCTGGAGTTTATCCAAAATTTCTGGCAGACAATGGCGTATCTGTGATTATTTCTGGCGGAATGGGTATGAAAGCACAGGACCTTTTTGCTCAGAATAATATTGAGGTTTGTATGGATGTAGATGCTGAATCTCCGGAGTTACTTGTTCAACAGTATCTTGATGGGAAATTAAGTGGAGGTGAGAATAAATGTGATCATTAAATAGTCGATATAATAATAATTGTAAATTTCTATATGATCTACAGGGCAATATAAAAGGAAAATTTTTATTATAAAGACAAAAATATGTTTATAAATGTACTGTTTTAGGTCCATGTATAAAAAAGAGAATATTGTATGTCGATGAATTAATATTTACAAAGTTATCTATTTGAGCTTCACTGACACTACAACAATTAGGAGGGATAATGGAAAAAGATTTTTCTTATTTTTATTCAAAAAATACTTTATCAATGGAACATTCCTTCATTAGGGAGATTTTAAAAGTAACAAAAAATATCCCAGACATAATCTCTTTTGCAGGAGGACTGCCAAACCCGGATTCATTTCCAAGAAAAATAATTGCCAAAATATTTAATGATATAATTCTAGAAGAAGGCAAAGATGTATTACAATATGGAGCCAGTGAAGGGGATCTATCATTTATATAGGCAATAAAATCTTTTGAACAAGCTGAAAACATAGGAGATGATGAGTTTATTATAACTAATGGATCTACAAATGGCATTTATAATTATACACGAAGTTTAATAAACCAGGGTGATATCATTATATGTGAAGCACCCGGATTTCCAGGTTCAATTGCAGCAATGGAAGCCTGTGGTGCACAATTGTGCGGAATTGAAATGGATGAAATTGGAATGAATCCAGATTTATTGGATAAGAAATTAAATCAATTATTAAGCCAAAATAAATCGGTTAAATTTATTTATATAATTCCTGAATTTCAAAATCCCAGCGGTAGGACCATGACTCTGGAAAGAAGAAGAGAGATTCTTAAGGTTGCAAAAAAATATGATATCCCGATTCTGGAAGATCAACCTTATAGAGAATTACGCTATTCTGGAGATCGGATCATTACACTTTGGGAACTGGCACGAACAGAATTTAATGATCCGGAGATAGTAACTATCTGCAAATCCTTTTCCAAGATATTAGGTCCTGGTTTACGAAGTGGTTTTGCATCAGGTTCTCCAAGCATTGTTGAACAAATGGTTAAGTGGGCACAAAAATCCATTGTCAGTCCAGATTGTGTTACTCAAAGAGTAGTTGCACGATTTATTGAAAGAGGTTATTTACAGACACATATTAACAAGATAATTAATCTCTACAAACCCAAAAGAGATATGATGTTAAAGTCTTTGGAAGAATACATGCCTAAGAATGTGACTTGGACTAATCCAGCTGGCGGGATGTTTATCTGGGTAATTTTTGATGAAATTATTAATACAGATGAACTATTTGAAAGGGCTATCAAGAATAAAGTCGCTTTTATTCCAGGTAGTAAATTCTATTCAAATAAGAAAAAAAAAAGGAATGAGGTTCGGTTAAATTTTTCATACCCTTCGATTGAAGATATTCAAAAAGGAGTTAAAAAATTAGCATCAATACTATAAAAAAAAATGGAGGTATTTATGGAACAAAGTAATGAGAACAAAATCGTATCAATGCCGCGAATTGGGGATAACGCACCTGAATTCAAGGCCGTAACAACACAGGGAGAGATAAACTTTCCATCAGATTATGCGGGTGACTGGGTTATTCTTTTCAGCCACCCAGCTGATTTTACACCGGTATGTACTTCAGAGTTTATAACCTTTGCCTCTATGGAAAACAAGTTTTTGGAAACAAACTGTAAACTTGTCGGATTGTCAATTGATGGACTGTATAGTCATATCGCCTGGTTGAGAACCATAAAGGAAAAAATTGAATATAAGGGCATGAAAAATGTTGAAGTAAATTTCCCCTTAATTGAAGATATTTCAATGGAAGTTGCAAAAAAATATGGAATGATCCAACCGGGGGAAGACACAACAAAAGCAGTCAGGGCTGTATTTTTTATTGACCCGAAGGGAGTGATCAGGACAATCATTTATTATCCCTTAAGCCTTGGACGGAATTTTGATGAGATCTATAGAGTTGTGATCGCTTTGCAGGGAGCTGATGCATTTGGTATTGCGACTCCTGCAGACTGGCGTCCAGGGGATGATGTGATCATTTCGCCTGCTGGTTCCTGTGGCTCTGCCAAGGACCGGATGAATGGGAAAGAAGATATGGAATGTCAAGATTGGTTTTTCTGCTCCCGGAAACTTGATAAAGAAGTAGTTTTAAAAAAGATTCTAAAAAAGTAATATTCAGGTAATAACTTAGAGATATCAACAGTCCTTCTTTTTTAATTATCTTTATTATTATTAAGATAAAGTTCGATTCTTTGCCCAGAATTTAGCTTCAGCTGTTACAAGTTTTTTGTCATCCTGAAAAATATAAGCATCAATATTATATATATTATTTTTTGATTTTGTTTTTTGGATTGCTTTTATAATCGTTTCTTTATTTATAGCAACAGGATATGAATACTTAATATTTAAACGCACTGTATATGCAACAATATTATGGGCAAAAAGATATTTTGTCATTACTGAATCTATAATTGATGAAATAATACCTCCATGAATTATGCCATCATATCCCTGATAAGTATCATCAAATTTAAAAATACCAGTTAATATTCCTTTTTTATTAAATGAAATTTTTAAACCAAAAATATCCGAATTGAAAATACAATTTTTATGATATATTTTAGCCAATTTTTGATAATTGTTATAATACATTTTTTCTCCTAATATCATCTATGTTTTTGAATTTAGTCTTTCGTATTTTAATGATTATTTTCAATTGTATAGCTCCATTATTTTTCTGTCTTCATCTAGCAAATGTCTAATAAGTTTTTTATAATTATTGTTTTCCCACGTTTTCAATAACAGGTGGTTTGTCAAATAGTTTAGTGATATTGGATGTGTTCCAATAATAACAGGAAGTTTATAGATTTCCTCAATATATTTTTTAAAATAATCAATTCTATTGCAGGGAGGATATCCAACTATAAATCCAGTTGCCAAATGAATCATTTGAACACCATTTTTTTTCATCTCTTCAGGTACATATTCAATATTTCCTCCAGGACAACCACCACAATTTGCATATCCAGCAATAACAACTTCTTCATTCTTGGGATAAATAGAAAAAGCACCGACTCTTTCCTGAAGGGCACGAAAGCATTTGCCTCCTTCACAATTTTTATATCTCTGGCAAATTATTATCCCTATCTTTTTCATTTCTCTTCATCATTATTTAAATTATCACCCTCTAATAATGCATAAAACTCAACAAGTGTTCGCGGATTTGCTCTAGGAGCTCCGGTAATTACCCGAATATTTTTTTTATTTAATAGATCAATAAACTCGGAATTAAAATTTCCTACAATGAAAAGATCTATTTTTAATTTAATTAACCTCTCAGGGTAATTGATAGTATTATAAAAAGGTATTTCAAGATACTTCTCACTTTTAATTCTATGGTCTTCAACTGTTACTATAGTTAATACATCACAATGGTCCATTATACTACACAACATATTGTGTCTTGTTGGAATAGCTATTTTCATTTTGTATACTCCATTTATTAGTCCTTTTATATCATTAGACCTTTGCTGTTATAAGGCAAAAACTAACTCCATAATAATATCATATGCACATATGTTCAAAATGTCAACTTTTTTTTAAATAAAAAAAATATTTAACACCTTCTATTCTCTTTCTACATCGATAATTAATATAAGTGTAGAAATAAAACTGATAAAAATAAATTGCTATATTTGATATATATAATAACTTTATCTAATGCACTACAATAATAGTTCTTTAAAATTTTACATGTTTTATGTTATCTTTTGATATTTATGGCTTTTTGCTTTGACTTCTCTTTTTTTCATATTCTGCAATAGCGGTTTGAAGGCCAATTACTCCCAGTAACGAACAGTGTTTTTTGCTTTCCGGGATACCGCCAAGGCTCTCAATTATATCATTATCGGTTATTTTTTTTGCTTCTTTAATATACTTTCCTTTTGCAAGAATGGTCATCATGCTACTAGTTGCAATAGCCCCTGGACATCCAAATAACTTAAATTTAATATCAACAATTTTGTCTGATTCAACCTTGATCCAGAGGTAAAGCTGATCTCCACACTCAGGATCACCTGTTATAGAAAAACCGCTTACATTTTTTTTATCAATTTCCCCGATATTCCTAGGGGACATAAAATGATCCATTACATTTTTATTATATTTAGTTATTTGATTAACTTCCATTCGTCCTTTTTATCTACTTTACCTTATCAAGAGCATATTTTAGATCATTGATCAGATCTTCTACATCTTCAATGCCTGCTGAATATCTTACAAGATCATCTGTGATTCCTGCCTTAATTTTATCTTCCTTTGATACTTTTGCATGAGTCATTGATGCAGGATGCTGAATTAAAGTTTCTACACCACCAAGAGAAACTGCAAGAGTTGCAAGATGAACATTATCCATGAGGATCCTGCCAGCCTCTGCTCCTCCTTTTACACCAAAACTTATCATAGAACCAAAACCACTCTATCTGTTCCTTTGCAAGTTCATATTATAGTTGTATTTACACAATGGCTCATATCTATTCATAAATTTTTATATCTTGTTGGAATAGCAACGTTTCAGTTAGCCCAATTAGCATTTATGCAATAATCTTTGTTGCTTCTTTGGTTCTTTTAAACATTACTACAGAACCGGCTACCATTGAGTGAAAAAATACCAGTGTATATCCGGTAGGATAATCAAGATTATATGATACCGTAATTGCAATTATATTTATCAATGTACCAAGGATCCAGGCCCACATAATATGTTTTTTTTCAAAGAGTGTTTTTGCAATAAGAGCAGGTGATATCAATATGGAAAAAATAACTAGAACACCTGCCATCTTAACTGAACTTGTAACAGTTACAGAAAAAATTATAAAAAAAGTCATCTCCTTTTTAAAACCTGTAAGTCTCTTCATAAGAAAATATAAAAGAATACCCAGCAAAGAATAGAAAACAGCAACTCTATAGATTTCGGTTGAAGGTGTAAATAGAATATCTGCAGCCATTAACTGATGAAATTCCTCCATACCATGAGCAGAATTGGATAACATTATGAAAACAAAAGATATTCCAAATGCATATAATAAACCTATAAAAGCTTCCAGATGTTTTACTCTCCTTGTAGCTAAAGCAATTAACATTGCACCTGTCAAAGCAAAAATCAGTGAAATCAGATATTGATAATCTCCATGAAAAAGAAAAATAGAGACAGCTGCACCAAGTGCAGCCATCTGTCCTATAGCAAGATCTGTAAAAATAATTCCTCTTCCAATTATTTCCAATCCGAAATAAGAATGAATCCCAAGTAATACAACCGAGAGCAAAAAAACAGGCCAGAGAATATCAATCATTTCTTTAACCTCCTGTAAATTTCTTCATACAGGGAGAAAATACCATCAACCTCTTTTACTGCTCCTACATCGTGAGGCATTTGAATAAATGAAATTCCGGTTTTTTTTGAAAGAAATTTTGAACTTTTTTTTGAATGATAAACATCATGAAGAATTTTTTCTATTTTAACTGATTTTATAATTTTTATCAGTTTCATAATATGTTTCGGTGAAGGTGGGATTCCAGGTAAAGGTTCAACTGTTGCTATTACTTTCATCTTATATCTTTCAAGCAGGTAATCCAGGTTTTTATGATATTCAATATAATTTTTCCCACTGAATTCAGAAAATTTTTTGTCCAATTCTGCAATCTTTACTTTAAAAACTTCCATAAATTTCTTATTATTTTTTATATAATAATCAGAATTATCAACATCCAAATCACATAATTTATCAGTAATTGCTTTTGATATTGCTGGTAGATTATATGGATCAAGATGAAAATGAGGATTTCCTGCAGGATGAATATCTCCATGCTCACGACTGACACTCTCAGGTATATGAATCAATTTGACAAAATTTGAAAGATCTAAAAAGCCCTTCCCACCTGAATTTACTGCAGGATTATTCGCCTGTCCAAGCAGTGGAGGCAACCACCCAATCTCAAGTTGAGCCCCGTTAATTACAATCATATCCGCTTTTCTTACCTTACCGATCAATGATGGCCGGGGTACGATTGTATGAGGATCAAAATTTCCCTTTGATAAGGCTATCACCTTAACCTTATCTCCTCCAATCTTTTCAGTTATATCCTTTATGTAAGGATATGTTGTTACAACTCTTATATTTGCATAAGCAAAAGAGACTATCATTATTAGAAATAACATTATAACTAGTTTTTTCATTTTTTACTCCTTATTTTAAAATTTATGGGCGCCATGTGCCCCTACTGAAACATTTATATTAAGAAATATTTCATTAAATGTTTTTTGTTCTCCAAATAAGAATTTGGCTTGATCATGAATAAACTGAAGCCTGATGCGGGAAAATTCACTGGGATTAAACTCAATCATAGCAGAATATTTTACACCCGTTCTATTCAGATTTTCCTTTTCATAAATCCGTTCAGGCCTTTTTCCAATAAAATCATATCGAAAACCTGTTCTCCATCTCAGATTATATCTCCAGATCAATTCACTATATAGACCTGAAATATTTCCATCAAAAGGCATTTTATCCCCGGTTGAAATTAAATACTCATCACCTTTTGAATTGCTCCCAATATATTCACTCTGTAATGATATATACCGGTAGGAATCAAACATATATTTCAGAGTCATATCAAAACCATAAAGAATAGAATCTCCGGAAAATGCGTAATTTATATCCTGAGAATATGCCTGATGTCTTCCAGAACCAATTGAAGCGCCTACTAATACAATAAAATCATCTATATCAAAAGATGTTTTTACAAAACCAATGACTAGAGGGCTGTCATTTTTATTAAATTCATTATTAAATATGAAAAAGTCTTCATTTCCAAATATGGTTTTATTCTCTCCCTGTAAAATTTCTCCTCCAAAGACAAGATAAAAATCCACAGGAGCAACCCAGGTAAATTGCAAGCCTATCTCATTTAAGTTTTCACTTCCCAATATACTACTATAAACCAAAGGCCGATCGGAAAAGTTCCATATATGATCATGTTGAGAATTAAGTCTTCCAAATCCACTAAAAAACTTTCCTGCTTTAATTTTAAAACCGGCAGGTAAACTTCTTGTTTTTACATACGCTTCTTCAACATGTATTTCTCCACATGCAATATGTAAAGCAGTAAAAAAATCAAAATATGGATCTACAACTGTTTCAAAGGCCAGTTCCAGATAATTAAAATTAAATCCTTTTGTAATTGTGCCATATGTGTTATCTGTACCTGGAAGATTAATTAATAGATAATCATTATCGCTTATAGTTCTGTAATTATAAGACAAGTCAAGAATCAATGATATATTCGGTACAAATTTTGCCTGTGAAAAGGGGGAAGATTTATTCGAATTTGGAAATAATTCTATTGATATGCTTACTAGTATAATTAATATAAAAATTGCTTTTTTCATTTTTCTCCTGTTAAAATAATATTCTTCTGTTAAATTTGTAAATATAGATATTTTGAATATATTAAATTAAGACAGGCGGAGGCCTGGGGAGAAGTAAAAAATATATTAATGTTTTTTGTGTTTTTTTCAGGGCCTCACTTTTTATAATAAAACAAAGTTTTATCTGAATAAAAAAGAATGCTGATCCTAAAATAATTGTAAATAAAATAGTTGACAAATTACAAAGGGGACATAAATCATCATATGTCATATTTGGATGAAAATGTATTAATGCTATTGTTATAATAGCCAAATAAAACACGACAAAAAAACAGAAAAATATTTTCCTTTTTATTGACATAAAAATCCTCTAAGGTATATAAATACACTATTCTGGATCTTGTGTCAAGAGTTTTGCACATAAAACCAAAAAAAAATTTTATATAAAACCCTTAACATACGATATTGTCAGAATCGTGAGCTGACCCCTAATTGGGCTAACGGAAATCTAAGTGTCAGGTTTTTTATAAAAGAAGAACATATATTGCGTAAAAAAGCAGCTATGTTTCAGCTGGCCCATAATAAATCTACAATAGAGACAAAAAAAAATTAAATTAAAAACAATGTTGACACGTGAACATATGTGCATTATAGTTATAAATAAAGGAGGATTAATGAACTCAGAAAAAAAAGAAAATAGATTTGATTGGAAAAGTTTTATTAGCTTTTCTTTATTCTTTTCGTTTATAATTATGTCGTTAACCGGACTTGTACTTTATATCACTCCTCCGGGAAGGGTTGCAAAGTGGATCATATGGACATTTGCAGGATTGGAAAAAGGAGAATGGGAAGCTGTTCATACCATTTTTTCTTATATTTTTTTAATATTTGGCATATTCCATATTTTTTCAATTAACTGGAAGGCTCTACTCTTTTATTTTAAAAAGAAAAAACAGAATGGATTAAACAGGAAGAAAGAACTAATTGCGAGTTCAATAATAATTATTATTGGTTTTTTCGGGACTATCTATGAAATTCCACCATTTAAGTCTGTTATGGATCTTGGAGAATATGTTAAAGAATCATGGGATAAAAAAGATCAGGAAGCTCCGGTGTCCCATACAGAGGCAATGATGATCACAGAATTGTCAGAAAAAATAGTAAAACTTACGCCTCAGGAAATAATGAAAAAATTGAGAAGTAATAATATAAAAGTGAAGGATGCAAAACAAACTCTTGATGAGATTGGGAAAGAGAATAAAATATCTCCATTTGATATTTATAAGATAATAATAAAGGATAGTGAAATAAAAAAAAGGAATTCAAGCTTATTTAGTCGAGGATCAGGGTTTGGCAGAAAAACTATTGCAGATATTGCAGAAGCATTAAATGAAAATGTGGAAATATTGATCAAGAGATTAAAAGATGCTGGAATAAATGCAGAAGCAGGAGAAAGGATAAGGGATATTGCAGAGGATTCAGGAAAAAGACCTTCAGAAATAATAAATTTGCTAAATAATGTTAAAAAAAAAAAGGAGAAATAAAATGAAATTTTTAAAAATTATGTTAGTAATTTTGGTAGTTAATGGTATGGCAGCAGTGATTTTTGCTCAGGGCAGAGTCCAGGGTAGAGGAATGGGGCAAGGACTAAATCAAAATTCTATGCGTCCCTATTATGGTATGAAAAATCAACTTGATGTGAATAACCCAATTATGTTTGATGGGAAAATAACAAAGATTGAGACGGTAAGACTTTGGAGCTATTCCAGAGGTGGCATCCAATTGACTGTAAAGGATAAGAAGGGTATAAGACTTATTCAAATGGGACCGGAATTTTACTTTGTTGAAAAAAAAATTATTTTTAAGATAGGTGATAAATTAAAAGGGATATCATATAAAGGCGAATACAATAAAAAACCTTATTTATTTGCAGTCAATATAGAAATTAATGGAAAAAAGATTCTTTTAAGAGATAAAAAAGGTTTGGCAGTTTGGAGAAACAGTTTAAGATATGGCAGAGGCCAAGGAAGGGGAAGGGTGAACAGGCAGGGAAATTACAAATAGTACCTAAAATAATAGCTTAACTTAGATACTGGTAGTAAAATAAATATTCAGGAGATAGAATTCTGTGTCTATCTCCAGCTTTTTTTCTACTTAAAGCAAAATGTCCGGTTATAGCCAAAAATATAGGTGTAGAAGAAAATGAAATAATTTTAAAGGTTGTTAATTCTTAAGTAATAATTTATTTTTGATTCTATTTTCTTGATCTAAAGCGCCTTCTTTGTTTTCTATTATTATTTTTAGTCTCATTTGATTTTTTTTTTGATGATATGTATGGCAGATACTTTTTGAATTCAGATATTAATCCTGCAATAGAGACGATTGTTCCTGCTGCCTTCCCAATTTTTTGTGCAATTGAGGTTTTTTTTAGAACTGGTTTTTCTGATATATAAGTTTCAATATCATTAAAATCTTTTTCTTCTATTATTTCTGCTTCATATACGGGTAATGATTTGTCAGATTCCAAGTCTTTTTTATTATTCATATTACATCTCCTTGCATGGTAAAGATTATGTTTGTATTCTTGATATATTAATTAAATCATGAAATTCCGGTAATAAACGATATAACCATAAATAAATTACATATAGTTATAATCATGAGTTTAAATCACCCCGGCAAAAGAAGACAAGTACCTTCTTTTTACCGGGATGATTTTTTACTGCTTTTCCCTCCTTACCTTATTTTTCCTTTTCTTCAACAGGTTCTTTTTCAAGTTGGGATAATCGTTTTTCTACCTGATCTAAATTATTTTTTAGACCTTCTGCTTTTCTGTGAAGAGCTTCGACCTCTGTTTCAGAAGAATATGATTCCGGATAAGGCTCCATAAATCTTTGGGGTGACCTTTTGAACCCCATACCTCTTCCTCTGCCAAACCCACTGCCAAATTGGCGGAATGCTCCTTCGGTTCGATAATTATCCGTACAAAAACCTAAACCTCTTCCAGTCATGGATCCCATTCCCATAGGACCTGTTCTGTCTCCTCCAGGCATTTTTCACCTCCTTATATTTTATTTTTTGCAATTAGTTTTATTAATATTTTCCAGGAATTTCTTTTTACATTTTTTATCCATTAATTGCTCAATACAATATGATGTGGTCATATGTGCAAAATGTCAACAAAAAAATATATTTTTATAAAAAAGATTCTTAATCGATATATTTGAGGTAAAATCAATATTACATCGTTTTTTATATCATAATATTGGAAAAAAAAATAAAAAAAAAGATTGAATAATACACCAATGTGCAATATAATATATAATGATGTTTTATGGAGGTGTGGTTTGAAGTATCTTTTTGGACCTGTGCCATCCCGCCGATTGGGAGTGTCACTTGGAGTGGATTTAGTTCCACTCAAAGTTTGCAGTTTAAATTGTATATATTGTGAAGTTGGAAGAACTACAAATCTGACACTTGAAAGAAAGGAGTACATACCAATAAATGATGTAATAAATGAACTTCGAGATTATCTTGATCAAAAGCCGGATCTAGATTTTATTACTTTTTCCGGTCAGGGTGAGCCAACTTTAAATAGTGGTCTTGGAGAAGTAATTAATTTCATTAAGAATAATTACTCTAACTATAAAGTGGCTGTTATAACCAATGGGACTCTTTTTTGGAAAAAAGAAGTTAGAGATGATGTTTTACGGGCAGATGTACTTCTTCCTTCCCTTGATGCGGTTTCAGATAAGATATTTTTAAAAATTAATCGTCCTGAAAAAAACTTAAATATTGAAAGAATCGTTGAAGGTCTTATCCAAGTAAGAATGGAATTTAAGGGCAAGATATATTTGGAAATATTTCTTGTTCCTGAATTAAATGACATTGATAGGGAGTTAATTCTGTTAAAAAAGTCAATTCAGAAAATAAAACCAGATCTTGTGCAATTAAACAGTTTAGATAGACCGGGATCTGAAAATTATGTTAAAACCTTGAAAATTGAAGAGTTGGAAAGGATTAAAACGTTTTTAAAACCACTTCCGATTAAAATAATTGCAAAAGCAGAAATTAGAAAACAAATCCAGAGTTTTAATAAAAATATTGCAGAGCAAATACTGGATACCATTAAACGAAGACCCTGTACAGATAAAGATCTTTCAAAAATTTTAAATTTACATTTGAATGAGTTAAATAAGTATCTAAGTGAAATGATTAGAAGTGCAGAAATTATGTCAGAAAAAAGAGAGAGAGGAGTTTTTTTTAAAATAAAAAAATAAATAGTATCTGGGTTAAAATGAAAATAATTATAGAAGTTTTAAAACATGCATTAATGATTACAGGATTTGTGTTTGTTATGATGCTTATTATTGAATACATTAATGTTCAAACAAAGGGAATGTGGCAGGATACCCTTAGCAATAGCCGGTGGAAACAATATATGCTTGCAGCGTTTTTGGGAGCAATTCCAGGATGCCTGGGGGCTTTTACGGCGGTTACCATGTTTTCTCATCGAATGATTTCGTTTGGAGCCTTAGTTACTGCTATGATTGCAACCAGTGGAGATGAGGCTTTTGTAATGCTGGCAATGATGCCTCAGAAAGCAATTTTGCTAACTTTATTAATATTTATTATTGGAATATTTACAGGTTTTATTACTGATAAGATCATCTCCCGCAATAAGCTTATTGATAAATTTTCTCAGAAAAAATTTCCCCTGCATAAAGAAGAAAAATGCTTCTGCTTTCCACAGGGTAGAATATTGTCAAATTTTAAAAAGGATTCCATGCCGCGCATTTTAATGCTAATAATTGTGTCTATTTTTTTACTTGGGACAATTTTTGGAGAGATCGGGCCTCAAAAATGGAATTGGATCAGAGTAACAATTATGCTTACATCTTTGACAGCTTCATTTATTATAATTACAGTTCCTGAGCATTTTTTAGAAGAGCATCTCTGGAAACATGTAGTTAAAGTGCATATTCCCAGGGTTTTTCTCTGGACTTTTGGGACATTGCTTGCTGTTCATATATTACTTCAGGTATTTGATATAAACTCCTGGGTAGCAGACAATATGTTTATTGTCCTGATTATTGCTCTTCTTGTTGGAATAATTCCTGAATCCGGACCTCACCTTGTTTTTGTAAGTTTATTTGTATCGGGTACAATTCCATTCAGTGTTTTAATGGCAAGCTCAATTGTCCAGGATGGTCATGGAATGCTTCCTTTATTGGCAGAATCCAAAAGGGATTTTTTCTATGTAAAGGCAGTAAATATAGTTGTTGGGGCTTTGGTAGGAATAATTGGTTTATTCGTCGGGTTTTAAGGTTTGCGAGTTCAATATGACTATATGCTCAATAAGTTGAGGTGTGAGATAGGCTTAGGTATTATTGGCATCTATTTTGCAAATGGTTTAAGGCTTGTGTTTAAGGTAAATACAACATAAATATCAGGTCTGATAAAAAAAATAAAAAAATAAAAAAAAGTTGCATTTTGCACATAAGTGCATTATAATATGTGCGAAGATATTTTATGGGGGTGTAAAATGGCTTTTTTTGGAAAAAATACAGGTTCAGGTTCAGGTAGTGGACAGGGTTTAGGTCGTAGCGGCGGTATGGGTCGTAAAGGCGGCGGTGGATTTGGTATCGGAGGCGACTGTGTTTGTGCAAAATGTGGCGAAAAGGTCCCGCATGTAAGGGGGCAAAACTGTACCACTGTCAATTGTCCTAAATGTGGTCATATTATGGTAAGAGAAGAGTTGCTGAATAAATAAGGCAAAAAAGCAAGGAGAGCATAGATGAAAATTGCAATTGCCAGTGGGAAAGGTGGTACAGGAAAAACAACTCTCTCTGTTAATCTTACCATATTTTTATCAGAAACCTATAAGACAGAAAAACCTGTTCTAATTGATCTAGATGTTGAAGAACCTAATTCCGGGCTTTTTATAAAAGGTGATCTGGTGAATTCAGATTTGAAATACCGAATGGTCCCTAAATGGAATCCTGAAACATGTACTCTATGCGGAAATTGTCAGGAAGTTTGTAATTTTCATGCAGTATTAAAGTTAGGGAAAAAGATAGCTGTTTTTAATGAACTATGTCATGGGTGTTATGCCTGTTCAGACTTATGTCCTACCGGATCTCTTCCAATGGTCAGAGAAAAGATGGGAGAATTAAAACATTTTCGGGTTGGAGATGTAGCTTTTATCGAAAGCCGTTTAGATATTGGACAGGAGCAGGCAGTTCCTCTTATATCACAGACTCTTGAGTATGTGGAAAAAAAATTTCCTGACGATTGTATATTTATCTATGATTCTCCACCGGGTACCTCATGTCCTGTTATTGAAGCCACAAAAGGCGCAGATATCGTAATCCTTGTAACTGAACCTACTCCATTCGGATTACATGATCTCAAATTGGCAATCGATGTAATGGAACAGTTAGAGCAGGAGTATTGTGTTGTCATAAATAGATCAGATATTGGAAATGATTCGGTTGAAAAATACTGTGAGAGTAAAAAAATACAGGTTATAGCAAAGATCCCCAATAGCAGGACCGCGGCGGAGATCTACTCAAGAGGAGAACTCATATACAAGCAAATTCCTGAGATGAGGGATCAGTTGGAGAAGATAGGGAAATATATATTTGAAATTAAACAAGGCGGTAAGCTGTGAAAGAGATAGTTGTTATTTCAGGAAAGGGTGGAACTGGAAAAACATCAATAACAGCTTCATTTGCATATCTTGGTGCTGAAAATATCGTTGTCGCAGATTGTGATGTAGATGCGGCAGATCTACATATGCTTCTGGGGCCTGATTTTGCAAGGTCTGAGGATTTCTATAGTGGTGAAATTGCAAATATAGATCAGGATATATGTACAAAATGCGGAAAATGCACAGAGGTTTGTCACTTTAATGCAATTCCAATAATCGATGGAGAATTTGTGATCGATCCGCTTAATTGTGAAGGTTGTGGATACTGTGCAAGGATTTGTCCGGTTGATGCAATTATTAATCTGAAAAATAATGTAGGTAAATGGTTTATTTCAAATACTAAAATAAATAGTGCTATGGTCCATGCAAGACTCGGTATAGGAGCTGAAAACTCCGGCAAACTTGTTGCAAAGGTTAAAAATGAAGCAAAAAAAATTGCTTATGCAGCGAAAAAGGAGTTTGTGTTGGTTGATGGATCACCTGGAATAGGCTGTCCTGTAGTTTCTTCACTTTCCGGAGCAGCATTTGTAGTGATTGTTACGGAAGCTACTGTAGCCGGATTGCATGATATGAAGCGGGTGTTTGAACTAGTAAAAATGTTTAATTTAAGAGCTGGCTGTATTATCAATAAGTATGACTTGAATATAGAGGTGTCTGAAAAAATAGAAACTTTCATGAAAGAGGAAAATATAATACATATAGCGAATTTACCCTATGATGAAAGTTTTACAAATGCCATGGTAAAAGGAAAAACAATTATTGAGACGGAAAAAGATAATAATATAAATTTGAAATCAATTTTGGTTGAGAGTTGGAAAAAAATTAAAGAAGAAGCTTATAAAAGCAGATAAAAACAAAAAAGGAGAAATAAAATGAAGATTGCATTTACAACAAAGGGAACAGAATGGGATTCAAAGATGGATCCGAGGTTTGGAAGAGCCGAATTTATACTGATATATGATGAAGAAAATGATGAATTGTCCAGTTTTGACAACCGTGCTATAGCGGAAGTTGCACATGGTGCAGGCCCCAAAACAGCTCAAAAACTATTTGAACTTGAACCGGAAGTTCTAATAACTGGAAACGGACCGGGAGGTAATGCTGCGACAGTATTAAGAGAAGCAAAGATAAAAATTTATATTGGAGCTGGAGAAGGCAGCGTAAAAGAGGTTTATGGGAAATATAAGAATGGAGAGTTAAAAGAGTAAGAAAATTTCTATATAAACATGTTTGTGTGATGTTTAAATAATATTTGGAGGCTTTATGAATATAAATAAATGTAATGATTGCAGTAATGAAAGTTGCCCTGATTATATTCCATCAGAATATATACAAAAACTCTTTCAAAAAAAAGTACAAATTTTTATTATAAGTTTAATGCTTCTATTAATTATAGCATTAAACTGAAAAATTGACATTTGATCATATGTGCTTTACGATATATATATAAAACTTAAGGAGGTTATATGCCACGAAAAAAAAAACAGAGAATGGTCGATTCTCCTCCAGCCTTTTCAAATTTTAAGCCAATTGGTATTAGGCGGAATATGTTGCAACGAATAACACTTGATTTAGATGAATATGAGGCAATTAGACTTGCTGACCATATGTCTATGGAACATTCTGAAGCTGCTGATGAGATGGAAATATCACGATCAACATTTACACGGTTAATTGAAGTTGCAAGAAGTAAATTAGCTCAGTTTATTATAGAAGGAAAAGAATTGTATATAGAAGGCGGAAACATTCATTTTAGAGAAAACCTTATTCGCTGTAATAGTTGCGGACAAATGTTCAATATGAATATCAAAAAAAGTATTACTAACTGCCCGGATTGCAATTCTGAAGATCTATTGAACCTTGCTGGAGGATTCGGGCATGGCAGATGCTGTGTAACAAAAAAAGAGAGTTAAAATAAATAAAATAGAGGTGAAAAATGAAAAAATTATTTGCAATTCCAACAGAGAGTGGAAAATTATGTGCCCATTTCGGGCACTGTGAGAAATTTGCCGTTGTAGAAACAGAAGAAAACAAGGTTGTTGGAGTTAATTTTTTAACTCCCCCTGTACATCAGCCGGGAGTTTATCCAAAATTTCTGGCAGACAATGGAGTATCTGTGATTATTTCTGGCGGAATGGGTATGAAAGCACAGGATCTTTTTGCTCAGAATAATATTGAGGTTTGTATGGGTGTAGAAGCGGAATCTCCGGAGTTCCTTGTTCAACTGTATCTTGACGGGAAATTAATTGTCGGTGAAAATAAGTGTGATCATTAAATAGTCGATATAATAATTGTAAATCTCTATATGATCTACTGGCCAATTTAAAAGGAAAATTTTTATTATAAAAACATAAATATGTTTATAAATGTACTGTTCTAGGTCTATGTATAAAAAAGAAAATATTGTATGTCAATGAATTAATATTTACAAAGTTATCTATTTAAGTTTCACTGATACTACAATAATTAGGAGGTACGATAAATTATGGATTTACTAAAATTTTTAAATAGAAATGATAAGAAACGATTTTCCTATAAGTTTACTTCAACGAATTTAAAATAGTTGCTTATTGTTCAGATGAAAATTCTTTTGTTCATTATAATTTCCCTGTTTTTTTCTTTCGGAGAAATGATTTTATCTGAAATTCATTTTAAAAACTCAGATTTTGAGCTTGAGGTTATCAGAATCAATGGTAAAACCAATGGTCCCTCTCTCCTCATTTTTGGAGGAATACACGGCGATGAAGAGGGGGGATACAATTCTGCTGAGGTCCTGTCTGGGATTCAATTGTATAAAGGGAATCTGGTCATTGTCCCAAGAGTTAACTTTGCCGGGATCATGCGTTATAGGCGAGAGATATATGGTGATATGAATAGAAAATTCACCGAAAAAGATTACCCCAACGATCCGGACCATAAAATTATGATCCTCCTTAAAAAATTAATCTCAGAAGCAGATATTTTCATCAACCAGCATGATGCATTTGGATTTCACCGAAAAAAATATATCTCAAAAAATTATAATCCATTTAGATATGGACAGAGTCTTATTGTTGACACCGGTAAAATATATTCAAAAAAGCTTAATAGAGAGCTGGATATAAACATAATAGGAAAAAGAATAGTGGATAATGTAAACAAAGAGATAAAAAACAAAAAACACCATTTTTGCTTTTGGAATCAAAATTCAATAAGTATCAATACCAAATTCAAAGATATGCAGAAATCTGCTACACACTATGCTGTAACAAAATATTCTATCCCGGCATTCGGACTTGAAACCTCAAAAAATCTTCCTTCATCCAGTTTGAAAATTAAATATCAACTTCTTGTAATCAAGAAAATAATGGATGAATTTAATTTTGAGTATGAGTTGAACTCAGATATATTTATAAAGCCTGTACTGTACTGGATAGAATTTATTAAAAATTCCAGGGAAATAATCAGGGTTAATTCAAATACAAATATCCGGTTGGATAAAAATGACAGAATAAAGGTCTCAAAAATATATTCAAATTATAAAGCAGGTCTGTCCTTTGATATTCTAGGATGGAAAAATTTAAATGATTTTAATAATGAATATTTATTTACAAAGGAAAGAACAGCATTTATAAGAAAAAACCATAATTATATAGGAAAAGTAAGACTGAAAAACTATAAAAACAATTCAATACGAAAGATTTTCGTTGAAGTTAATAATAAAAAAAGTTCAATTCCAAATTGGGGAGTAATAAAATCAAATAAAGATGATATTTTAAAATTGTTATACTGCGATAATAAAAACACTAAGTACAGGTTTGATATAAGAGGATTTAATAAAAAATTAAAAAAGTGGGATGATTCCAACACTTTAATATCCTCAAAAGATCTTTTAAAAAAATACTCATTTAAACAAGAAGGAAAAATCTACTTTGTAAAGATCTATAATAGATCACTATTTATGGGTGGATTCCAGATTGAATTTAAATAATTGAAAGGTTTAGTTTTATATTGTCTCGGTAAATCCTTTAGTTTATAATATAACTTGTTAAATTTTTCATATTGTACTATAATTTCCTTTTCGTGTACTGACCCCAAATAGATTGTTTTTTTTTATTCTAATCTAGAGTAAGATTATTGTTGATACAAAAATAATTTATGATAAGATTTTTATGTAAGACAAGACGGATTTGAAAAGATATTGTAGTTGGTTAATTATTGATGAATTTTTATAAAATGGAGTTAAAAACGTAAATAAAGTAGGACATTATTTGACTTGAAGATGATGAATAGTTACAATCAAACAGAGAGAATCTTGAGTAGTGAAAGGAATCTGGAGAGGATGTGCCTTGACATGGCTAATGTCGGTTTGACACATCTCAATTCCAAGGGAATTGTCCAACTTGCTAACCGGAAGGCATGTGAGATTCTAGAGTGCACAGAATGCGAGGCGATAGGTAAAGAATGGTTCGAAACTTTTCTTCCTGAGCCGATTCGAGACTCTGTGAAAACCATCTTCAATCAGATCATGAAAGGTGAAACTGCCCCAATTGAGTATTATGTGAATGCAATTCTAACAAAAACCGGGAAGAAGAAATTCCTCTCTTTTCATAATGTGATAACAAAAAACTCAGAAGGTCATATTGACGGTGTTATCACCTCTTTCGAGGATATCACTGATAGAAAAAATACAGTAAGTACACTTAAAAAAAGCGAAGAACAGTTTCGTAAGATCTTTGAAGAAGGTCCTCTTGGAATGGTTTATTTTGACAATAATTACCAAATTATAAATGTGAATAAATGTTTATGCTTTATGCTTGGATATTCCAAGCAAGAGCTTTTGGAATCTAATTTGTCGAGAATTATTATTCAAAAGAGTGATCCAAAAGAGGAAAAAATATTTCCAGATCTATTTGACAATAAAATTTCTTCCAATAAATCAAGCAAATTATTATTAAAAAAGAATGGAGAGCGGATATGGAGTATAATTACCGCTACCACGATTTATGATATAGATGGATTGCCTATGAATGGTTTATTTATGATTGAAGATATTACTAGTGTTATGGAAGCTGAAATAAAATTAAACAATTATATAGATCAACTAACATTGAGTGATCAGATCGGAACGATGTTGACTGGTGAAAAAGACCTGTCTTTAATACTCCAGGAATGCTGTGAAGCGATTACAGGTCACTTTGGAGCTGCATTCACTCGAATTTGGACAATTGATAAGTCTAATAAAATATTAGAACTTCAAGCAAGTGCGGGCATGTATACTCAAATAGATGGGAAACACAGATATATCACGTCCACCACAAACTCCAAAATTTGGAGTATTTTAAAGGAAAAGAAAAATATTTTGACAAATAAGATTATTGGTGATTCTCGAATTTTAGATCAGGACTGGGCCAGGAACGAGGGTATGGCTTCGTTTGCTGGATATCCTCTGATGGTTTCAACCCGTGTGTTGGGAGTTCTTGCAATATTTTCAAAAAAAAAAATTAATCTGGATAAATATGAGACAATGAGGTCTATTACTCAAAAAATTGCCTTGGGTATATCCCGGAAATGGTTTGAACTTGAACAATTCAGGTTGCAAAGGAAATTACGATCTCTAACGGGCCATCTTCAATTGGTACAGGAAAAGGAAAAAAAGAATCTGGCCAGGGAATTACATGATGAGCTTGGTCAATTTTTAACTGCTATAAACCTTGAACTGTTTAATTTGAAAGAAATTTGCAGCGATACAATGGAGAAAAAGAAGTTTACTGAAACAAATTCTTCCATTAAGCAAATCTCTCAATTGATGGAAACATCCATAAATATAACGGAAAAAATGGTCATGAACCTGAGGCCTGTAATTCTTGATGATTTAGGATTAATGGCAGCATTGAAGTGGCTGGTAAGTCAGATGGATAAACATTCTAAAATTGAGTGTAAGTTTGAGACAGATATAAAATATTTAGAGCTCAATCAGGAAAAATCTATTGCCTTATATCGGATTCTCCAGGAAAATATAAATAATATAAGCCGCCATTCACAGGCCACAAATTTGGGTATTATATTGAAAGAAGAAAACAGACAGATTCATATTATTATTTCTGATAATGGTATCGGTTTTGATGTTGAAGAATCAGTTAACCCAAAATCTTTCGGCATAATGGGAATGCAGGAAAGAGCTTACATTTTTGGCTGGGATCTGAAATTTGAAAGTAAAATTGGAGTGGGGACAGTTGTTTCTCTCAAAATCCCTAAAGGAGACAGATGATCGAAATATTGATAGCTGATGACCACCCGATTGTCCGTAATGGAATAAAGAATGTAATAGAAAAAGCTATAGATTTAAAAGTCACGGGTGAAGCGGAAAATGCTAAGCAAGTGTATAGTCTTTTATCCAAAGGTAAATGGGATGTCGTTATACTTGACTTAAAAATGCCGGGAGTTGGGGGAATAGAAATATTGGAAAACATAAGATACAGTCAACCTGATCTTCCTGTAATCATTCTAAGCTCCTTTTCAGAAGAGCTATATGGCGTTGCAACAATCAAAGCAGGCGCTTCAGCCTTTTTAAACAAAAGTGCTGCTCCAATAGAACTGGTAAAAGCAATTCGGAAAGTAAATGAAGGTAAGAAATATATCAGCCCCTCACTTGCCGAAAAACTGGCCGACCATATTGATGATACTTCAAAAAAACTGCCTCATTTTAGTTTATCTACCCGTGAATTTGAGGTTATGAAGTTAATTGGCTCCGGCTTAAAGATGCCCGAAATTGCTAATAAACTATGTATAAGTGTCTCTTCGGTTAATTCATACCGGGCCAGGGTGTTTGAAAAAATGCAATTCAAGTCAAATGCAAATATCATTCAATATATAATAACGCATAAATTATACGAATAATAATCCTATTTCTGATGTTTAAAGTTCTGCCGTAAAAAATACGGCAAGTTCTCATAGCAAACTACGACAAATAAAATGTATCTTTTTGCGATAGCGAACTCTATTTATAAATTACATTATATATTTATGAGCAAAATAATCAAAATGAAAAAAACATTGTTTATAGCAGACGATTCTACAATTGTTCTTAAATCCTTAATAGATGCGTTTTCCGAAGATTCCAGCTTAGATATCGTCGGAACTGCTGAGAGTATAAAAGAAGCAATAGAGTCCATAAGAAAATTGAGACCAGATATAGTTATTTTGGATTTTCAGTTCAAAGAGGGTACCGGAATAGAAATATTAAAATATATACGCAAAAATAAATATAAGTCTACTGTATTTATTTTTACTAACTTTGGATATCCTGAACTCAGGGAACTCTGTTATAAGGAAGGGGCGGATTTTTTCTTTAAAAAATTAGGAGAGAGCGTAAAACTAATCGAAGAGATAAGAAAAATAAGTTTACAATAATACTAAAAAAAAAAGGAGAAAAAAATGAAATGGAAGGATTTTAAATTAGGCATTAAGTTTGCCATAGGTTTTGGTATTGTTCTGGTATTGCTTGCGGTTGTTGGTATATGGGCAATTAACGGGATCGGCGGAATCGTTGGAAACGCAGAGGAAGTGATCGGTGGTAATAAGCTTAGAGGTGATATGATACAAAAAGAGGTTGACCATTTGAACTGGGCAGGAAAGGTTAGTGCACTTCTTACCGATGAACACATTCATAAATTGGATGTGCAGACTGATCCGCATAAGTGTGCATTCGGTGAATGGTATTATAGTGATAAACGGAAAGAGGCAGAAAAAATGGTCCCTAAGCTGAAATCAATATTGGAAAAAATAGAGAAGCCTCATACTCTTCTTCATGAATCGGCAATTAGAATTGGAAAAAATTATACACAGGTTGATCAGAAATTAGGGAGTTTCCTGAGACAGATGGAAACAGCACATTTGAAATGGGCACAAATAGTCGCCAATACATTGATGAATAATTCTAGTAATAAGCTTAATGTTATAAAAGATCCTCATAAATGTGAATTTGGAAAATGGTATTTTTCCAATGAAGTTAAAGAAAAAAGACGGCAGAACCCTGAATTTGACAGTCTTTTAGCAAAAGTAGAAGATCCTCACAAAAAACTCCATGAATCTGCAATTAAAATTGATCAGATGATCAGAAATAATAACAGGGCTGGGGCAGGAAACATTTATACAACAATTACTGAAAAAGCTGCAGCTGAAACTCTGAAAAATATTGATGGTATCATTGAATGGCATGATAAGCTTCTTGCTAAACTTGAAGTGGCAAAACAAATTAATGCTAAAGAAACTGTACCGGCATTAGCAGAAGTGCAGAAAATAATTGGAGAAATCCTTGAAACAACATCAAAGAGCATCATGACTGACGAACAGATGCTGGAACAGGCATCCAGTACCAGAACTATGGTTATTACAATTGGTCTTATTGCCATTATTATAGGCATTCTTATGGCTTTTATTATTGCCAGGGGTATTATTGGACCGATTATGAAAGGTGTTCATTTTGCGAAGACTTTGTCTGCTGGAGATCTAACGGCTAACCTTGATGTAGATCAAAAAGATGAGGTGGGAGAGCTTGGAACTGCCATGAAAGATATGGCGGCAAACCTGAGAAGAATTGTAAATGAGGTTCAGACTGCTGGTGAAAATGTTGCATCTGGCAGTGAAGAGCTTAGCGCTTCTGCTCAGTCTTTATCTCAGGGTTCAACAGAACAGGCATCAGCAGCAGAGGAAATATCTTCTTCTATGGAAGAAATGGGGGCAAATATCCAGCAGAATACAGATAATGCTCAGCAAACTGAAAAAATATCGACAAAGGCATCTTCAAATGCCAAGGATAGCGGAGAAGCAGTCGGTGAAGCAACTAGAGCTATGAAAGAGATAGCTGAAAAGATTAATATTATTCAGGAAATCGCAAGGCAGACCAATTTGCTTGCATTGAATGCAGCAATAGAAGCGGCTCGAGCGGGTGAGCATGGCAAGGGGTTTGCAGTTGTTGCCTCTGAGGTAAGAAAGCTTGCAGAGAGAAGTCAGGGTGCTGCAGAAGAGATAACGACACTTGCCAAGAACAGCCTTGGAGTAGCAGAGAGAGCTGTGGAGATGTTAAATACTCTTGTTCCTGATATCGGCAAGACAGCAGATCTTGTTTCAGAAATAACAGCATCCAGTACGGAACAGAATCAGGGGGCAGGTCAAATTATAAAGGCAATAAGTGAACTTGATAAGGTTGTTCAATCAAATGCAGGTGCATCAGAGGAAATGGCATCAACTGCTGAAGAATTGTCTTCTCAGGCGCAGCAACTTCAATCATCAATGTCATTTTTTAAGATTGGAAATGAAGGAGGTCATCAGGCAAGAGTCCTTCACCAGCAGCCATCACAGACACAAACAAGACCAGGCCCTGCAAAGGCAAAACCTGTTGCACCTAAAGCAGGCGGCGGGATGAAACTTGATATGGGATCGGGTGCCGATAGTGAAGATGGTGAGTTTGAGAGGTTTTAATTTAAAATTGAAAGATTAGAAAGATTGAAAAAATGAAAGATTATAGAGCATGTAGAGACATGGCATGCTATGTTTTTTTGTGAAGAATGTAGGGGGCGGATCCCTGTATCTGCCCTTTGTTCTTAAGGAGATAAAATAATGACAGATAATAAATTATTAGATGATGGTCAGTTATTTACATTCATGTTAAGTAATGAAATATATGGAATAGAAATATCAAAGGTCAGGGAGGTCATGGATTATAAAAATATAACTACTGTTCCAAAGACCCCTGATTTTATGAAAGGGGTTATTAATTTAAGAGGAGGTGTTGTTCCGGTTATTGATCTGAGATTAAAATTTGGAATGAAAGAAACAGAGAAGACTGTTGATACCTGTATAATTATTGTAGATATAACAGTTGATAACGAGCAGACTTTTATCGGGGCTCTTGCAGACTCTGTAAAAGAGGTAATTACTCTTGAACCTGAAAATATTGAACCTGCACCTAAGATAGGAACAAAATTAGATACAGACTTTATTAAAGGGATGGGAAAGCATAATGGAGATTTTATAATTATTCTGAACATTAATAATGTGTTTTCAAAAGAAGAGATTTCACTAGTACAAGATGCTTCAGAAACAGAGTTATAGACAAAAATAATAATGGTCAAAGAAGCCCTGATCAATATAAATTGATCTGGGCAATCTTTAAGAACATATGTTGATTGTTATTAACAGAGAATTAATAATGGATATAAATAACATAATTTGATTATATAAAATGCAAAAAAAAGAATATATACAATTGATCCTATTTAAAAACTTTCAACAAGAGAAGTGTATTGTTATCGAAAAGAATAGTTTGAGTTTTGAAGATTTAATAAAAACTGCTGAAGAATGGAAGAATGCTAATCCAAAATCAAATACTATAAGAATAAAGTTCAAACCTTGTGGATGTGACAATATTGAGTGCAAAAATTGTAAACAATGAATAAATATAATTGAAAGAGGTGTTGTCTTAGCAAGAGACGATATTTTAATAGTGGAGGATCTACCAATGTATTTAGACAATAGGAATGAAAAAATCATGGATTATTTTAACAAAGTAGGAGTTTAAATGCCTAAAAAAAAGATTGATCTGAAGAAAACGAAAGAAGAGCTTATATTAGAGCTGGAAAGATCACGTATTGAGATAGCTGATTTAAAAGGTAAAAATGTCTCTTCTAAACAGGCAGTAGAATTAATCTCTCTATATGAAAAAATAGTCAAAAAGATCCCTTTAGGATTACATATATATCATCTCGAGAATATTGATGATGATCAGAGTCTTAGGATGATATTCGCAAATTCTGCTTCAGAAGTTCTTACAGGTATTAAAATAGAAAATGTAGTTGGGAAAACTCTGGATCAGAATTTTCCCGGTTTGCATAAGCAGGGAATTCCCCAGATTTATGCTGAAGTTGCGCGTTCCAATGAATCAAAAAATATCGGAAATGTTTATTATGGAGACAAGCGTGTTGATCAGGGAAGGTTCTCGGTAAAAGTATTTCCCCTCCATGGCAATTGTGTGGGGGTCTCTTTTGAGAATACTACTGAGCAAAAAAAGGCAGAGGATAAATTATTAAAAGAAAGGTATTACCTGGAAAAAACTCAGGAAATAGCTAAGATCGGAATTTGGGAGCTTGATATTCAGAGAAACATTCTTCTATGGACAGATGAAACTTATAAAATTTTCAATGTACCGGTTGGAACAAAATTAAACATAAAAAGTTTTTTTAGTTGTGTCCATACTGAAGACAGGAATTATGTTAATGAAAAATGGAATGATGCGCTTAATAAAGAACCCTATGATATTGAACACCGGATTTTAATTGATGGAGACATAAAATGGGTAAGAGAGAAAGCGGAAATTGAATTTGATGCCGATGGAAACCCCATTTCAGCAATTGGTTTTGTGCAGGACATTACAAAACAAAAAAAAACAGAGGAGATATTAAAGGAAAATGAAGACAAATACAGAACTCTTTATAATAATGCTCCCTTATCCTATCAATCTCTCAATAAAGATGGATGCTTTTTAGATATAAACCCAACATGGCTTAAAACTCTCGGTTATGATAGAGAAGAGGTAATTGGCAAAAAATTTAAGGATTTTCTACATCCTGACTGGCAACCTCATTTTGAAAAGAATTTCCCTGCTTTTAAGAAAAGAGGATATGTAAATGACGTACAATTTAAAATCCGGCATAAAAAAGAGCATTATCTTGATATCTCCTTTGAAGGATGCATTGGAAACAATCCTGATGGCAGTTTTAAGCAGACCTACTGTGTGTTTAACGATATCACAAAACAAAAGAAGGCCGAAAAAACATTACAGGAAAGCGAATTAAAATTCCGTCTTTTAGCAGATTATACATATGACTGGGAATATTGGATAGATCTGGATGGTAATTACACCTATCTATCTCCATCCTGTGAGAGAATTTCCGGTTATACTAAAGAAGAGTTCATTTCTGACCCGGAATTATTGTTTAAAATTGTTTTACCTGAATATAAAGAAGAGGTATTACATCATTACAAAAATGAAAGAAAGAATATGGTTGATACCTTATCATTTGAATTTAAATTCATTACCAGGGATGGTAAAGAGTCCTGGATTGAACATAATTGCTGTCCTCTTTTTAATAAACTGGGTAAATTTATCGGCAGGCGTGGTAATAACCGTGATATCACAGAGCGGGTTCAGGCAGATAAAATGCTTAAAACAAGTGAAGAAAGGTATAAGGGAATAATTCAAAATACAACAAATTGTATTGCTGTTTACAGGGCTGTTGATGATGGTAAGGATTTTGTTTTTGTTGAATTTAATCCTATGGCTGAAAAAACTGAGAACACAACAAAAAAGGAAGTGATCGGGAAAAAAGTAACTGAGGTATTTCCAGGAGTATCAGATTTAGGACTTCTTAAAGTTTTTCAAGATGTATACCGATCAGGTACTGCTCAACATCTTCCTATTGAAATATATAAGGATAAAAGGGTCCAGGGATATAGGGAAAACTATATTTATAAATTACATTCTGGAGAGATAGTTGCAGTTTACAGGGACTTAACAGAAGAAAAAAAACTGGAGAATGAAAAGGTTCATTTACAGGAACAACTTATTCAAGCTCAGAAAATGGAGGCAATTGGAACCTTGGCCGGAGGTATCGCACATGACTTTAATAACATTCTGGGTGTGATTATAGGTTATACAGAATTAACCCTGGATGATCCTGGAAATATAAAAAATATAGTTTATAATTTACAGCATGTAATGAAAGCATCCGATCGGGCAAAAGATATGGTTAAGCAGATCCTTACTTTCAGCCGGAAAGATGATCAATCCATGAAACCTGTTAATGTGGGGAATGTTATCAAAGAGATAATTACATTTCTTCGGTCAACTATTCCTACAACTATTGAGATAAGGTCAACTGTTGCAAAGAATTTCGGACTGATATTTGGTAATGCTACACAGATCAATCAAGTACTGATGAATTTATGTACAAATGCATCTCATGCAATGGTAGAAAAAGGAGGAGTGCTTAAAATAAATTTACAGGAAGTTACACTAGATAAAGATAGCTCTTTAATAGTAAATCTTGAACCTGGAACATATCTGCATCTTATCGTAAGTGATACCGGAACAGGTATGAGTAAGGAAGTATTAAAAAGAATATTCGAACCTTATTATACAACAAAAAAGAATGGAGAAGGGACAGGTATGGGGCTTGCCGTTATTTATGGGATTGTAAATAGTCATAACGGAAATATAAAAGTACGTTCAGAGATCGGTACGGGAAGTGTTTTTAATATTTATTTTCCTGTTCTGGAATCTGAAAAAATATTAGATGTATATGAAGATCAGAAAACTGCATTAATGGGAAATGAGGAGAAAATCCTGTTTGTGGACGATGAGAACCCTCTTGCAGAACTTGGAACAAAAATGTTAGAAAAACTTGGATATCAGGTTGAATCAAGAACAAGCAGTATAGAAGCATTGGAGGCTTTTAAGGCTAATATAGACAAATTTGATCTAATTATTACCGATATGACAATGCCAAATATGACCGGTATTAAATTAGCTGCTGAGGTCCATAAAATAAGGCCTGATATTCCTGTGGTCCTTTGTACAGGTTTTAGTGACAGTATTAATAAGAGTAATTATAAATCTTTGGGGATAAGTGCCCTGATAATGAAACCTGTAATTAAAAAAGCGCTGGCAGAAACTGTCAGGGAAGTCTTAGAAAAAAAGGAGTTATAGTTGCAGTTTATGAATAATTTCTATATTCTTATATCCAAAAAAAATATTATTTTCTTGACAATGAAAATCAGTTAGGTATCAGCTCATGAAAGGGTTGATTTAGTTCCCATATTAAATATATATACTTGAATTCGTTGGATTCTGCGAAAAACCAATAAGATCCTGCGGGAAATAAAAAAACATAATAAAGGTTTTATCAATAAAACTTATACAGAACAGCCTATATATATGATTATTTTGTTTTTTTAGAAAGTTGGCATCGTAATTGCTCATATTTAGTGTAAAAAAAATTAAAGGAGGCTGAAATGAAGCAAAAGATTTTATTTATATTAACAGTGGTTTTGATGGTTGCAATGTTTTCTGACCTAACTGCTCAGAGAAGAGGATGGGGAAACAGAGGGAATCAAGGTAATAATGGTTATATGGCTGAGTCCTATATTAACTCATTACCTAAAGAAGAAATCAGCGAGATAGAAAAAGAGGCTCTGTTAAAAATGAGAGAAGAAGAAAAACTTGCTCATGATGTTTATAGAGTATTATATGAAAGATGGGGACATAGAATCTTTGATAATATTTCTCATGCTGAACAGAGACATATGGATACGGTAAAAATACTTCTTACAAAATATGGAATTGCTGATCCGGTTATTGATGATAATATCGGAGTATTTACCAATCCAGAGTTGTTAAAACTTTATAATCAACTTATCGAAAAGGGGAATCGATCATTATCAGATGCATTATATGTCGGTGCGACAATTGAAGATGTTGATATATTTGATATACAGAACTACCAGTTAAAAGTTGATAATATGGATATCTTATTTGTTTTTGGAAACTTAAAGAAAGGATCAGAAAACCATATGAGGGCATTTGTCAGACAGCTTAAATCTTATAATATGGAATATAAGGCACAGTTTATCACTCCCGAAGAGTTAGAGGCAATACTTTCTGCTGAAACAGGAAATGGTAGAGGTAGAGGTTGGGGAAGAGGCAGGTAGAAATTTATATACATAGGAGATTTTCCTTTTTGATAAGGATAGTCTCCTATGTAAATCTCAAAAAATAAACCATATGTTTTGGTAGTATAATAATGTCTGTGTGAATTATTTTTAGATATTAAAATATTTATAACTGAAGATGATTTAATGCATTTTCTTTTAAATGTTAGAGACAACAGTATTTCTACCAGTTTCTTTTGCTTTGTAAAGCCGTTTATCGGTTTGTATAATGATCTCTTCAACAGTATACATGTTTTCTCGAAACATAGAAACACCGCAACTAATAGTGACATTGCCAACATAATCAAAGTTTGTATCATTTACAGTTTGGCGAAGTTTCTCTGCAACTATAGTAGCTGCTTTAATTTGGGTTTCTGGTAGAAGAATAATAAACTCTTCGCCTCCATATCTTCCGATTGAATCTGATTTCCTAATATTATCACAAAAAATACGACTATTTTTTTTGAGTACATTGTCTCCAACTATATGTCCAAAACTATCATTTATTTTTTTAAAATAATCCAAATCTATCAAAATCAGAGAAAAAGTTTTCTTATATCTTTGATATCTTTTTAATTCTATTTCCAATTTCTGAAATAATATTCCTCGAGTATATGTATTTGTTAGACTATCATAGGTAGCCAAGTGCACAATCTTTTTTTGAGATACTTTATAATAGAATATGAAAAAAAACAGCAGGATTAGTAATAATACCAAAGATCCCAAAACAATTAAAAAAGATTGCTGTTCTTTTTGCATGTGCAAACTATCTGAAAAAGAGAAGAGATAGGCAACTGGTTTTTTATAAAAATTCATTATTGGTAAAAATGTTATAAGAATCGGTTTTTTGTCCCTGATTACTTCAATACAAAAAGGCTTGCCATTTAAATCATGTTTTTTAAAATTTTCCTCAAAGGTTTTTCTTTCTGCCAGTGAGAGACTGTCTTTAAGAAAACAGCTGTTTGATATATTTTTGTCAAGCATATACGCAGAGTTAAAATACCAAGGTGAATAATTTGATAACTCATTTTTAAAAATTTTTTTCAATATCTGATTTTTATTTATAATAAATTGAGACTCTTCCCCAAAATTTTTTTTTAATTGTTGTATCACGGCTTTGATGGAAACGCTTATTTCGACAGATCCAATATGGGTATTATTAAAAGAAATTGGAAATAAGAAACGATATCCATTAAATATTCTTCCTTCTTCAAATCCCGATATTGGTTTGTGCTCACGATTTACATATTCTACGGAGTATCTTATCCCGGTTAAGTCATCACCAAATTTTGCCGGACGATGAAATCTAAGAAAAGATCTGTTTCGTAAATCGTGAAAATGTAGTTGTCTAAAATTATATTGGGTGATTTTTTGATATAGTGACGACAATTTTTTCAGCAACTGCTTACGAAAATGTATTTTAATTTTAGGGTTAGATGATAATGCCCCTTTTGCAAAAATATTTTTTATTTCTTTATTGTTTAAATAAAGTTCATATATCGAATCAGCCATATTTGAATACACAGAAATAGTAATAATAAACTTATTTTTGAGTTCACGAATGTGATTTTGTTTTATTTCTGAAATTGATTGCTTATGATAAAAAAAAAGCAATATACAAGCAGTTATTACAAGAATGATAAAAAAGAGCAGTACTGTTAAGCGGAAATCCAGTTTTTTAATTTTAAATTTATTTGAATTAATGGCAGGGATTTGAGATATATCAACTTTTGACTCTTTTCTTATCATATGTCAATATTAATTTAAATAAAGATAATTGTCAATTTTACGAATTACCTTAAAAAAAAATGATGAACTTTGGGTTGATTATTCATAATAAAAAAACCATTTATTATATTCAATCAGGATATTTCAGACAAAGTTTTTGAAAAAAGTTGCTGTACTAATCTATATTATTAGTTTCCCCAGTATTTTTAATATGTTGCCGCAAGTTTATGCGGGATGCGCAACTACCTGCTAATTAATTTTTTTAGTAAAAATCTGTTTAACAGTTTTTTGTAAATATATAGGTAATATTAATAACAAAAACAGCTCTGGCAAAAAAAATGCATGCAGAATATTGTTTTAATTAGGAGGAAACATGATTTTGGAAGAAAAGGAAAGAAATTTGATTGGAAGAGTTTTATCAGCTTTGGATTACTCTTTTCATTTATTATTATATTAGGAATATTTCATACTTTTTTCATTAACTGGAAGGCTATGATCTCATATTTTAAAAAGAAAAAACAAAGAGGATTAAATAGGAAAAAAGAATTAATTGCAAGTTCTGCAATTATTCTTATTAGTTTTTTTGGAACTATATCTAAGACACCACCGTTTCAGTCAGTTATGGATATTGGTGAATATTTTACTGAATCCTGGGAAAGTAAAGATCAGGAAGCACCAATGGCACATACAGAGGCAATAGACAGGGAAATTATAATCGATAATTTGAAGCTTTTCAGGAGTCAGAAACATCTTTTTCTGTCTCCTGTTTATTAAGATGGAGAAAAAAATGAAAAAAAAAACAATATTAACTGTTTTAATATCAGTTGTATTACTGAATTTAAATAATTACTCTAAGGATCTGAATATTAGTTTTGGATATAATGGATATTCCAGCAATAATATTTTATTGAATTCAACAGAGATAAGTGATTATATAACATCCTTCTCTTTGGATCTGAATTTTACCAGGAAGAACTTTAATTTTTATCTGGAAGGTTTGTCAAATATGTATAGGAATAATTCAGAATTTAATTCTTTTAAGGTGGAACCGGGTTTTAAATTCCTAAAATATTTGAAAGGGAGAAATTATCTTTATATGAATATCAGTTATCAGATACTTAACTATAAAGAGTATTTTACAGAATTTAATTATAATGGACCTTTCGTACAATTGGGAGCTAAGCTTTATTTAAACCCCTCTATACTATTTAAGGCAGGATATAATTTTCAATATAGAAATTATACAAATTTTTCTTCATTTGACTTTACAAACCATACATTTTTTCTGGAATTAAATAAATTCTTTAGATCTCAAACTACTATAAGAGTTCAATCAGGGGTTAATTATAGATATTATCCTCATATAAATAATTTTGATATAGACAATAATGAAATCGGTGTGGTTAATACTCTTCCTGTTCCGAATATTTATGGACTTTTAAGGGTGTCCAAGGGATTCGGGCCCAAAATTGGTGTTTTTGGAGAGGCGGAATTCCGTAAAAATTTTAGTGGTCTGAAAGATGCAGAAACCTTGATCCAGAACTCATATGTAGTTTATCCATATAATGATAATTATCTATGGGATGGATCAAGAATCAGCTTTAGTTTGAAGTTTATTCCCTTTTATGAAATTGTAGTCAGCGGTACTTTCTCCTTTTATAATAAAAATTATCCGGGAATATTTGTGATGAATGAAGATGGGCTTGTATCTGATCCCGAAATAGAAAGAAAGGATTCTTTGTTTCAGTTTGGAATTAAGATGACAAAAAAGATAAATAAACTTGATCTTTATTTAAGCACAATAATCAATAATAACAGCTCTAATGATTTGTACTTTAATTTTAATTCATTTGTAATATCTATTGGAATTGGATACTATTTTTAGGCATTTTTTTATACAAACCTCGTAGTTATATGTGGATTTTCATGAAATCCTGCACTTATTTAATGGCTTTTCAAAGTGCATTATTGATGAAGCTGTGTATTATCGCGGTTTTTAGTTTTAAAAACAACTGGCATCAATCTTGCAATATGTTATTTGAATAAAAGGAGGTGTTAAATGTTAAAAAAAGTTATTATTATGTTATGTGTGGTTGTTTTTATGGTATTGCCTGTAATGGCACAGAATAATAATTGCGGTGGAAATAGAATTATTGAATTAATATCCTGGGATAAAGGGAATAAGGTTTTTAAAATTACTATTAAGGAAAAAAAAAATGGCTAAAAAAGTAAATCTATTAATTGTGGAGGATGAAGCAATTGCAGGTAAAGTAATTAATGATAATTTTAGAAAAAGAGGTTTTGAGTCAATTCTTCTAAGTACTGCTGAAGAAGCTTTAATATACTTTAATGAAAACCTGATTGATATAGTTCTCCTTGATTATAAATTACCAGGGATGAATGGGGAAGAATTATTCATAAAGTTAAAGGAGACCAATCCAATGGTCTCAGTTGTATTTATGACTGCCTATAGCTCTGTTGATAAGGCTGTAAGACTCTTAAAAATGGGCGCTTTTGATTATATTACAAAACCATTGGAAATTGATGAGCTAAATCATATTGTTGACAAGATCGTTGATAAAATAAAACTGATTGATGAAAACAGACAATTGAAAGGCAGATTACAGGATAAATTTACCTTTGATAATTATATTTTTAATTCTGATAATATGCAGAATATATTAAATCTGACATTAAGAGCTGCAGATTCAAATGCAAGTATTTTAATAACTGGGGAAAGTGGTACTGGAAAAGAGGTGATAACAAATATAATCCAATATCATTCAAAAAGGAAAGAGGATATTCCATTATTAATAGATTTGTTTATTAAAAAATTTAGTAAGATAGAAGGAAAAACTATAAAAATAATTTCAAAAAATGCAATGTCTGTTCTTTTAAAATATAATTATAAAGGAAATATAAGAGAATTGGAAAATATAATTGAAAGAGGTGTTGTCTTAGCAAGAGATGATATCTTAATGTTGGAGGATCTACCTGTGTATTTAGACAATAGGAATGAAAAAATCATGGATTATTTTAAAGGGATTGAAAATTCATTACCTCTTCCTGAAAGACTTAGTATAATCGAAAAAAATATTATAATAAATTCATTAAAAAAGTACTCTTATAACCAGACTAAAACAGCTGATGAACTAGGGATATCTGAATCCGGTTTGAGATATAAAATACAAAATTTAAAAATCATTAAAAGAGGTCTTTAATACATAGTTACCGTTTCATATTAGAAAATAATCTGACCAACTTATCAGGGGTCAACTCACGAAAGGGAAAATATCGTACGTTAAGAAATTTAAATGTAACCGATAATCGAAATACACATTCATATAATATAAGACCCAGTAATTATTAATCTTTTAAGAGGTAATTAATGAGCCATAAGCTTTCATTAATTTTCTAAAACATCTTATAACTTTTCCAAGTTCTCCTTTTGTTATTGGCTTCATGATCAATGCACTAATCCTTTGAGCTTTAACTTTTTCCTCGTTTATATCCATACTGAAACCGGTGCAAAGAATAATTGGTATTTTAGGTCTTTTCTTATGAATCTCACTAGCCAGTTTAATTCCATTGTATCCGTCAAACTAGCCAAATCATCTCTATTTTATAAATCCATGAATATCGACAAATATTGATAATCCGGAGTTGAGAAAATGATGTATGTACTATATATTGAACCCGTCTCAACATTGAGTCATAATTATTAAATACAATTTTGTGAATACCCAATGCCCAACACGGAACACCCAAGTGTGACATACCAGGCAAAGCCGGATTAGGAGAACCTCATTAATCACCGTATACAATGATCTGAAGACCTTTAATCTCAGCAAGGACTTCTTCTTTTGTATTAATATATATTATATTGCAAATTGCTCCCATCATATCATTTTTTACGATCTGAAGGTCACAATAAACCTCTGTTTTTTCTGCAGGATTTTTATACAGGGTAAATGAATCAAATGAAACCGGTAATGAATCTTTAGAGTTATTTTTTAACATCCATAAAAGTGCCAGCTGCAGACCTCCGTCAAGCAAGGCCATATCTGATCTCCATAGATTTGTACTTTCGGTTAATTTGACTCCACTTTTAAGAGTTCCGGAACATCCAGTGGATGAGAATTCATTAAGTTCTTTAATAACCTGGAAGTGCTTTCCATGAAATAGTTTTTCATTATATGCAGTTTCATGAGTCCAATCCCAAATCTCTCTATTACCCTTATTAATTTCAAAAACAGGTGGCTCAAGTTTTACCTCATCATCTAATACTATCTGAAGGGAATAGTGCTTGACTCCACTCTTTGAACTTATTTCAAAATTCAATTGGGTTTTATTATTCTCTTCTTCCAGTAGACATGAAATTTCAAACCAATCGCCTTTGTCTTCAAAATGCTCAAGTTTAATACCTTTGAGCACTTTTAGATCTTTTACTTCTTTTACTGTTTTTTTTGGAAACAGTGCAGAAGATAATCTTAGACATAATTCATTTATCATCATTACAGGAACTACAGCTATGCCATTGATCCTGTGACTACTTAGATATGGAAACCTTTTTTCCTGTATCCACATATCCCAATTTAATTTTTGTGACTTTTCTTTTGGAGCTGACCATGTATCAAGCTTTGTTCCAATAACTACTTCTACATTCGCACTTTCATCGATCAACTCATCAACAAATGCACGGGCACCCTCTTTGAGTGGTATTAAGATTACTCCCATAGACTCAAAATGAACCTTGAGTTCAGCAGATACCATTCCGCCTTCCCAGGGTCCCCAATTTATCGATTTAACAATGGTTTTTCCATTACGCTTGATTTTCTCTGCACGGCAAACCTGATTAAGTACCTCATTAGCCATTGAGTAATCCACCTGACCTGCATTTCCGGTACGTGCTGCAATTGAAGAAAAACAGGAGATATAACTTAGATTGTCTTTTTCTGTGGCATCAAGAAGATTTTTAAAACCAATTACCTTGGTAGAAAACACCTTATCAAATTGTTCCTCAGTTTTTTCATGTATTAACTTGTCCGCCAATACACCTGCCCCATGAATCAATATATCTATTTTGCCAAATTTATCGCGAATATTTTCAATTGTTTTCTCGACCTGGCTTGAGTTTAATACATCAATAGAATAATATTGAACATCTGAGCCGTTATTTTTCATTTTTGATATGTATCCTCTTACTTCACGACAGGAAATAATTTTTTTGGCAAGAGAGTTTAATTCAATCGGAGTTAGTTTTTCACCTCTTTCTTTGGTTGAGTTCAGAATACCCTGTTTGATATCTGCATCTGTTGTGCAGTTTTTGAGATAG
This sequence comes from uncultured bacterium, assembly GCA_965371805.1. GTDB lineage: Bacteria > Acidobacteriota > Aminicenantia > UBA2199 > UBA2199 > JAOZTV01. The sequence continues at coordinate 63,230 of CBDUZW010000014.1, forward strand.
TCAGGTTCATCCAATAACTCAGTCCTGGCAAGGATTGCAATATTTAATTTAGCTTCTTTTGATAATTCCAATATACATTCAGCAGTAACACCTCTGGCACCACCACTCACAACAACGGTATCACCATCTTTAACAGGACGGGTCTTTGAGTTTACAATTTCTTCTTTCGTCTCTATACTGTATCTTGCAGAATCATTACTTAAAAACACCTCTGTTTCAGGTCCTCCACTAATTAACTCATCAAATATAGATTGAGCCAGATCTTCAGGACTACGATCTTTACATACAATATCAATTGATTTCAGAGAGGCTTTTTGCCATTCCCAGGCAGCTGTTTTCACCAGAGCTCCCAGACCTGCCGACCAGACCCTGTCAGCCCTTTCACCACTTGAATCAATTCCCCTATCCTGTACAGCAACAAAGAGCCCTCCATTCTTAAGAATAGCCTGCCCGCATCTATTTGCTGCTTCAAAGGCTTTTTTATTTATATCAAGAGCATATTGGACCGGATTTTTCTCAGGAAGTTCATCAATACCTTTTAGAAAAACTACAGATCGAGCTTCTTTTTGTACATTCTCAACCACTACTACTTCAATATTTATTGCTGAAAATTTTTCTGCAAGAACTTCAGCAACACCCTTATTATCCTTTACCAGATATAAGATTGAATCTCCAAGTCCGGCTAAGGCAACTCCACAGGGCGGTGCTGGAACTTTATTTACAATATATCTGTAAATCTTGCCGGAAGATGACTTTTTTTCAGTTTTTTTCTGATCTGAACCTGTCAAAGGTTCTCCCCCAAGTAATCTATTTGAAATATCCATTATCTCCTGTAATGTCTTTGCAGAAGCCAGTTTATTTTGATCCAGTCCCTTCAATTCAGGTATTTTCTGTTGTAGTGCCGAGAGTATTTCAACTCTTTTAATAGAATCAATTCCCAAACCGGTTTCCATATCCAGATCCATTTCAAGCATCTCTTCAGGATATCCGGTTTTTTCCGCAACCACAGTGAGTAATAATGCCTTTGCGTCTATTGAAGGTAGTGCTTTCTTAGTTTCCTGCAGTTCATGGGCAGGTGCTGCTATTGATGCATTTGCTGTTTCAGCGGTCTGTGTTGATATAGACTTAAGCAAAGTCATAGAAACATCCATTATCTCCTGAAGAGTTTTTGCAGCTGCAAGCTGGTTAATGTCCAGTTTTTTTAACTCAGGCATTTTCTCCTGTAAGGCAGAAAGTATCTCAACTCTTTTTATGGAATCTATACCTAAACCTGTTTCCATATCCAGATCCATTTCAAGCATCTCTTCAGGATATCCGGTTTTTTCTGCAACTACTGAGAGTAAAACAGTCTTAGGATCAAGTAAGGGAGCAGGGGAAACAACAGACACATCTGATTCATTTAGATCAGGAACAGGTACCGGAGTGAAAACAGGTGCAGGTTGTATAATAGACGGTGGTGCAATTGATGTCTGCATATTTTCCTGTATTTGCTGTGGAACACCACCCATAGCGCCCAGTTGTTGAAATGCCAGCTCAGATGCCTTTAAAAACTGTGCATGACTCTCTGCTATTGTATTCTGAAAAGCCTTTTGAGCTTCCAATGTGTTTTTCTGAACTTCACTAAAAGCTCTCATCCATCCATTAGACGGTTGCGCCGGTACATGCTGGTTCAGTTCCGGCTGTGCGGAGTCAGGATGTGCCGATTGCGGCTGTGTCGATTCGGGGTTTGGTTTTGGTATTCCTGCATCACCGTTTTCCGGAGGATATACTTTCTGATAATTTGAGCCTTTGATTTTTAGTGTACGGGCCTTTGGATCGCGGTTTATTAATGAAAGATCAGCAGTATCAAATTCTTCCCACAAGCTATTGAAATCGATTGAAACACCCGCTACGGCAAGTTGCCCAAGGGCTGAAAAAAAGGCTGCCTTACCCTCCTGATGTTTTGAACCATCCAATGAGATAGCTTTATATTCTCGACCTTCAAGACATTTTCCGGTTAATTTACTCAGGACATTTCCGGGCCCCAGTTCCAGAAAGATCCTCACGCCTGATTCATACATTGCCTCTATCTGATCAGAAAAACGAACAGGTTTTGCTAATTGCCATGCCAACACTTTACGAATTTCCTCCTTATCCTCAGAGTACTTTTCCCCCGTTGTATTAGAGTAAACAGTGAGTTCCGGTTTAGAAAACTCAACCTCTTTCAAAAATTCATAAAATGCATCGGCAGAATTACTAACAAGATCAGTATGAAATGCTGTTGCAACAGATAATCTAAAAAACCCTATGTTTTTATTTGAACAATATTCTTCAAATTTTTCAATTTCAGGTACCCTGCCGGCAACAACTACCTGCACCGGGCTGTTAATATTTGCGATACTTACCCTTGTCCTGCTATCATCAATCAGCCCCTTTACATCTGATTCGTTACCAACCACTGCAGTCATCGTACCTTTTTCTTTTGAAGCATTTGCCATCAGCTCCCCACGCTTTCTGGAAATCTGAAACACATCTTTAACACTACCAATTACACCGGCAGCATATAGGGCAGGTATCTCTCCATAGCTATGTCCCGCTGTACAATCAGGAAAAACATTCATTTTTTTAAGAAGACTGTATTGAGATAGTGCAACCCCTCCAATAGCAGGCTGGGCCCACTCTGTTTTTGTAAGGCGGGTAATATATGAGTCTTCGGTTTCTTTATCGAAAGCAGGTATTGGAAAAACTATCTCATTTAATTTATATTCCTTATCAAGTTTCAATCCGGATGCAATATCCCATGCTTCTCCGGCTGCAGTAAAATTCATTGCCAGATCAACACCCATATTGACATATTGACTCCCCTGTCCTGAAAACAGGAAGGCCATTTTACCCTTTATAGTTTGGGATTCAAAATAAAATTTATCAGGCAGACTATAGCTGCTCTGAGGATCAGTTTTAATCTTCTCGATTACAGTAGAAAAAAGTTTAGTTAATATATCTTTATTTTCAGACAGGATCGCCAATCTCATAGACCCTTCTGGGTTAAACTCAGCCTGACTATCTTTTGCCAGAACCCAGAATCTTCCCTCTTCGCAGGAATCCAAAAGTTTACTGAATTTACTTTCCAATTCATTAGTATCCTGAGCATCTATGAGTATAAGTTCTGTTTTCGGAAAATAAAACCTGTCTGCCTTATTTGGTCCACGATATTCCTCTAATGCAACATGATAATTACTTCCTCCAAACCCGAATGAACTTACCGAGGCTTTACGGTTCGTCTGAGAATCATGAATCCATGGTCTTGACCTGGTATTCAGATAAAATGGAGTATCTTCTATTTCAAGTTTAGGATCCGGTTTATCAACTTTGATAGTTGGAGGCAACACCTTATGGTGCAATGCCATTGCAGCCTTAAAAACTCCCGCTGAACCTGCCGATGATTTTGTATGTCCAAACTGAGACTTAATTGTTCCAAGTGCACAAAACTGTTTAGCCTCTGCCTTATTAAAGGCAAGCTGCAATCCATTAAATTCAGCTAAATCCCCTGCATTTGTCCCTGTGCCATGTGCTTCCACAAGTTCAACATCACTGAGAGAATATGGCAATCCTTCATACGCTCTTTCAATAGCCAGAGCCTGCCCTGCTGAATCAGGAGCATAGACACTTTTTGCCCTGCCGTCTGATGAAGCTCCGATGCCATTTATAACTGCATAGATTTTATCACCATCGGCTTCAGCATCTTCTAAACGTCTTAATGCCATCATTGAAAAACCCTCACCAAGCATTGTTCCATCACCATTTTCTGAAAACGGACGAATATCTCCTGTTGGAGACAATGCCGGTGTTTTTGAAAAACACATATACATAAAGATATTATTGAGGGCATCTGCACCACCGGTAATCACAAGATCAGTTGTTCCAAGCTGTAATTGCTGCATTGACATCATCATTGCACTGACACTGCTTGCACATGCCGCATCCACTACGCAGTTCGCTCCACCAAAATCAAAACGGTTTGTAATACGGCCGGCAACAACATTTGCAAGTAATCCGGGAAATGTATCCTCTGTCCATTCCGGGTAAGAGTCTTCAATATCCTGACAAACTGTCTGCACCAGACTTTCCGCTAAGCCATTCTCTCTCAGGGCTTTAACCCAGACAGGTCTTTGAACCTTGGCAGACATCTGCTCAATAAGTTCTGTACCGGCAGCAATCCCCAGGATAACACTCACTTTTTTTTTATTGACTTTATTAAGTCTCAAACTATTTGTATCTTCAATCAGTTTTTTACAGACCAGTAATGAAAGTAACTGAACTGTATCTGTAGCGGTCATCGTTTTAGGAGGCATGCCAAATTCCATTGGATCGAAGTCAACCTCAGGTAGAAAGGCACCACGTTTCCCGTAGGTTTTCATAACATCCTTGATCTCTTTACTATAATAGTCTGAGATCAGCCAATGACTTGGAGGCACATCGGTAATAAAGTCTTTGCCTTCTACGATATTCCGCCAGAATTCCATAGAGTCCAGAGATCCGGGAAATAATGTTCCGGTTCCAACAATTGCGATTTTTGATAAATTATTTTTCATAACGATTTTCCTTTAGATAGTTAGTAGTCTTGCCTTATATTCGAAGCAGCTTGTACGGATCGGTAGACCGAAAGTTCTAAGCTGTTGTGCCCGCATTATTCGTGCTGCACCTTCCAGAAGATTGAGCGCTACCTGCGATACCATCCTGTTTTTTGGTTCTTCAAGAAAAGTATTCTTTGTCCAGGCATTAAAAGCTCCAATAGCCGGGCCACACCATATTTGATAGTCAATTTTACGATCCGGTGTTCCATCAATTGCCCATTTACTCGTATTTCCAAGATACCACCTGAATATCAATGCCATCTTATGTTTTTCATCTTTATAAGCTTTTGCCAATTGTTCCGGCTCAGTTCTGCTAAAAAAACCCTCTGTTTCCTTCCATATTTCTTCTATTGAACTTCTAAATATATTTTTTTCAAGACTCGTTCTTATATTTTCAGGGATATCTTCCACCCTGGAGTAAGCTTTATATAAATCAAATAACTGGTTTCCTCTAACCCCCATCATGGTGCCTTTTTTAAGTACCTGCACCTTGCCTCCCATCTCAAACATATCGGCTGAAGGAGTCATCATTACATCATCAAGAGCAACATCGGCAAGCATTTCCTTTGCCGAAGAAGATAATCCCGATTCTATACATGCTTGATGAATAGTGCCCATGAGAACAAATGCAGCCCCAAGGGAGAATGCAGCAGCAACAGCATCGGGAGATCCCATGCCTCCCGCAGCTCCAAGCCGAACCTGATATGAGTACTTAAAATCGTATTGCTGCTGAATTTCGCTGCGTAGATATGAAATACTTGCAAATAAAGAACCCAGAGGCCGGTTATCAGTATGTCCTCCCGAATCAGATTCAATAATTAAATCTGAGGCAAGAGGGATCATTGAAGCCAGACGAGCCTCTTCCGGTTTTATTTTCCCGGAGTTAACAAGTTCGTTGAGCATTTCTGCAGGTGGGGGCGACAGGAAATGTCCGGCCACTCCCGGATGGGAGATCTTCCCAAATACATAGTTGGTTCTACAGATCCGCCCCTTACCATCCTGATATAATCCATGGCATGCATAGCGGACAATTGCCGGTGAAAGTTTCATAAATGCTGCTGCTGAAACCCGGTTTACTCCATGTTTTAAATATAGGTCAATTGTTGCATCTTCTATTGCAGGATTATTAGGGTTATGAATTAAATTCGCTCCCCATGTAAGTCGCTCTTTATCAAGTTCAGACTTTATGATTAATATTGCCTGCTCTAATTGTTCCATATCCATTCCTGCTGAACCAAAAAACCCGAACATTCCTGATCTTGCAAGAGATATAACCATCTCAGTCGAAGCGATACCGCGAGCCATGGCACCGCCAACATATGCAAAACGAACTCCGTGAACCTCACCAAATGACCGGTCACCAAGCCATTCCGGATAAAGGGCAGGTAAACATCCAAGCAATGGATAGGAAGTTTGACCAATTGGTTGTGATGAGATCTGACCATCTTTTGCCAAACCAATTGTCTTACTCTTAGAATCAAAAACTATATTTAAGGGTTTGCGAATTTCTCCGGCATAGTTTGCGATATTCTCATGGTCAAATACTACAACAGTTTCTGTCGGATTAAAAAAGCCCATATTCATATATTTACAACCTTCCATACCCAAATGGGCAAGTTATTTTTTAATTTAATATATTACACCAATCTAAATTTATGTCAATAAAATTGATTTCTTATCTTATATCATTTATACTATTATTTGAATTTTAGTGGAGAGAATCAATTCTATTGGCAAATATTAAAATAAAAATAAAAAAAAAAATATTTACTTCTGAGGATACCGGTTTTGGTGTTTTTAGTGCATTGAATGGTAATGATGACTGGGAAGAGATCATCATCGTTGGAGAGTTATTTGATGTAACAGTCGGGGATGTTCTAAAAGTTGAAGGGACAATATCAAATCACAAAAAATTTGGAGAACAATTTATTGTACAATCATTCCAGATCTTATTACCTGACGATAGAAAAGGAATAAAAAAGTATTTAATCGATAGAGTCAATGGGATAGGCACAGTAACTGCAGAAAAAATTGTAGATCATTTTGGCGATGAGACCTTTAAAATACTTGAATCAAAACCGGAAAGATTAAGAGAAATTAAAGGATTGCGAAAAAAAATCATAAATGAAATCCAGGAAAACCTGAAAGACAATCAAATTATAATGGAATTAACTCAGAGATTATCCCAATATAATATAGGAAGACACACTATTTCTAAACTGTACAGAGAACTTGGAGAGAGTGTTATTGATATTCTTCAAACAAATCCCTATTTTTTAATAGAAAACATTAAAGGAATTGGATTTAAAACTGCAGATAATATCGCAAAAAGTTATGGCATAGAATCTGATAGTCCTTTCAGAATAAATGCAGGAATTGATTTTATTCTGAATGAGAATGAGCAAAGATATGGAAATCTTTATATAGAAAAAAATGAATTAATAAGAAAAAGTATGTATTTAATGGAAATTTCAGAAAATACGGTTTTGAATGAAATTGAAAACAAAATCACTAAAAACGAGATTGTAAACGAGAAAATTCCGGAAGATATTATATTAAAATATGAAACTTTCCTTATAGAAAAAGAAATAGCCGGGAGACTTATTGATATCTCAGAGCGAGAGATCCCTGAAGAAAACAAGAAGAAAGACATAGATAATATCTCAAAGGAATTGAACATTAAGCTTGCAAAGGAACAAAAAGAGGCTGTGTATTCAACTTTTAAAAATGGTCTTACAATTATCACCGGAGGACCAGGAACAGGCAAAACAACTATAATAAGAGTCATAATAGAACTTTTTATGAATAAAAATAAAAAAGTAAAAATTGCCGCTCCAACAGGAAGAGCAGCTAAAAGAATAGAGGAAACATCAGGATATTCTGCATCTACAATCCATAGAATGTTAAAATTGGACCCTGATTCAGGAAGATTTGTTCATGACGAGACCAAGCCCCTAAAAACTGATTTAATCATCATTGATGAGTCATCTATGATAGATACTTATATTTTTTTAGCTTTGCTCAGGGCAATCTCTGATAAAACAAAGGTGGTTTTTATTGGAGATAGAGACCAACTCCCCTCTGTTGGTCCTGGAAATGTTCTTAGAGACTTAATAAACAGCAGTAAATTCAGTACTATTTTTCTTAAAAGAAATTTCCGACAGAGTAAAGACAGCCTTATTATAGAAAACGCATATAATATAAATAATGGAGAAAACATCACAACTAAACCATACTCTGATTCTTTGGATTTTGTATCAATCAATGTATTGGATAATGGCACGGTATTAAAAAAGATAATTAACATTATTAAATACTATAAGGACAATTATAAGTTCAATTCATCTGAGATTCAGATACTTGTACCTATGTATAGAGGAGAAGCAGGTATTACTCAGATAAACGATGCTATCCAGGAAGAATTCAATATTAATGATTTTTATATAAATAGAGAGAACATAAAATTAAAAAAAGACGATAAGGTTATGCAGTTAAAAAACAATTATGAAAAGGATGTTTTTAATGGCGAGCAAGGTACAGTCTCCAGTTTCGATGAAGACACAGAACTATTATCAATAGAATTTGAAGGAAGAATAATTGAATACGATTTGGATGAACTTGATGAACTGACACTATCATATGCTGTTTCTGTTCATAAATCACAGGGATCTGAATTCGATATGGTTATTTTAGTATTATTGCCATATCATTCCATTATGCTGAATAGGGAAATTTTTTATACAGCAGTAACAAGGGCAAAGAAGAAGATTTTTTTAATTTCAGACCCGAAAACAATCCAGACAGCAATATCAAACTCTTCCCCCGCAGACAGAAAAACCTTATTGGAAAAAAGAATCAAGGAGATCTAAATGAAAGAGAAGAAAAATTGTTATTATTGTGGCCACTACTTAATAAAAAAAGATACAGAAGGCAGAATAAGACTCTTCTGTAATAATTGTAATGTGCCCATATATGAAAACCCAATCCCGGCAACAGCGGCTGTTATTATAAAGGATGATTCAGTACTCCTTGTAAAAAGAGGTGTTGAACCTCATATAGGTGAATGGTGCCTTCCGGGAGGATTTATGGAACTTGATGAAAATCCTGAAGATGCATGCCTTAGAGAGCTGAAGGAGGAAACTAACTTAGTTGGACACAATCCAGTTTTACAGGGAGTGTATCTAAGCAGAAATCCATTTTATACATCTGTAGCCCTTATTGGGTATTCTATCCATAGCTTCAATGGAGATTTGAAATCCGGGGACGATTGTGTAGAAGCCGGGTATTTCAATTTTGACAATTTACCTGAAATTCCATTTAAAAGTCATCGAAGACTATTAAAAGATACAATGAAGAGCTTATCCATTTTTACAACAAAAAAAATAAACAATTTTGGAGCATATGTAATTACCTCCGGAGACCATTTGAAAATCACTGAAGAAGCTTGTAATGGAAATGCAAAAATAATTCAATTAAGAGATAAAAAAATAAGTAAAAAAGAGCTCCTTGAATTAGCAATAAAAATGCGGAAAATAACAAAAAAAACGAATACTCTACTTATTATAAATGACCATTTAGATATCGCACTAATCTCAGATGCAGATGGTGTCCATCTCGGACAGGATGACCTTCCTATCAATCAGGCAAGAGAAATCGCACCAAAAGGTTTTTTAATTGGCAAATCAACCCATTCATTCAAACAGGCTGTTAAAGCTGAAAAAGAGGGAGCAGATTATATTGGAATAGGCCCCGTTTACAAAACCCCTACAAAAGAAGATTACATTCCAATAGGAATTGATGTGGCAAGAGAGGTAATAGAACAAGCCAATATCCCGGTAGTAGCTATCGGAGGGATTGATTTCATTAATATTGACAATATAATTGATATTGGTTTTAAAAACATTGCAATGGTAAGACAGTATCAAAATGACACAAAAAATATAGTTTCCCGACTTAACAATAAATTGAAAATAATTCAATCTTAGGGTTGAAAAAAAAATATTTTAAGGTTATAATATTTAATTGTGGGAGGTACTCTCCTTTCTCTCCCTCTCTCTACCTCCCACAATACTTTCACAATAACTAACTAAAAAATAAACATAAAAATGAAGAGGATTTTTGTCCCGATTTTTCTTATGATATCTTTTTCATTGTTTTTATTTCATAAGATAAATCCACCGGTAATAACACTTTTTTCTATCTCAATAATAATATTTATTATAAATCTTTTTATCTTTCAATTAGAGAAAATAAATATTTCTTATATATTAATTTCTTTATCAATCTCTTTACTCTTTGGGGTTAATTTTCTAATTGAGAAGAGTGATTTTTATAAAAAATCAAATGTAGAGCTACCAATAAATTTTTATATAACTGCTTATGGTACTATCATCGATTTTCCTGAATTAAAAAATGATCTAATGAGATTTTGCCTACAATCAGAAAAGTTTGAATATGGTGGGCAGTCAATTAAAAAATCTTTGAATATAAGGGTAACTATTTTAGGCAAAACAGAAAACATTTCAAAGGGAGACAGGATAAGACTCAACCTTAAAATATCCAAAAGAGTCATTTCAAAAAACTTTTTTCAAAACCCAATTAACAATTTCTTTCTATCAAAAAAGATACATTTTTCAGCCTTCAGTAAATCAGTTCAAATGATCACAGTATTAAAAAAACACTTCTTCTGGCATATAATAGAAAAGCTGAGAATCGGAATCAAGAAAAAACTGAAAACAAAATATCAAGGTAATAATGAATCTGAAATAAACAAAAAAGCCTTTATTAAAGCAATTCTACTCGGAGATAGAGGAGATGTGACAAATGATCTTAAAGAGAAACTATTAAATTCCGGCATATTTCATATTTTTGCTATCTCAGGAGCACATATTGGAATAATGTCTTTTCTACTAATTTATTTATTACATTTTATAGGTATAAAGAGAAGAACACGTCTACTCATTACAGCGATATCTATAGTATTTTATCTTATTATCTCAGGGAGTAATGTTCCAGCACAAAGAGCAATAATTATGGGATTAACTATTATCATTTCAAAGATGGTTTATCAAAAAGCTGATATATATAATATCATTGCATTTTCAGGAATATTCATCCTTTTACTTTCTCCATTGGATATTTTAAACCCGGGTTTTATACTTACATTTACCTTATCAGCAGGAATAACAGCAGGTAGAAATCTATTTTCAAAATATATAAGATATGGCCCCATATTCATAAAAGAGTTAATATCAGCCTCACTTTCAGCTGCAATAATTTCTCTACCTTTATCATTGTTTTTTTTTAAAAGATACTCATTAATAAGTTTCCTATCAGGAATACTATTAATACCTCTTTCCATAATCATAATTGGACTATCGTTTACGCTGATCCCTCTTGAGCTATTTCCAAACCTGTTTTCTAATATAATATTATATATTCTTGACCCATTTATTTCACTCTTTTTTTTAATAATTGATGTGTTACTGAACAGCCTGGACATGACTATATATAGAGCGTCTCCACCGGTTTTATTAATAATGATCTACCTTATAATCTTCTGTCTTATCACTTTAAAAAAAACAGGATTCATTTCAATAAAGAGATTCCTGATATCTGGACTGGCATTATTAACAATATACTTTATAAGCCCTGATCTAAAATACAAACCAAAAAATCTCGAAGTATATTTTCTTGATGTTGGACAGGGAGATTCTGAAATAGTGCTTTTCCCGGATGGAAGAGCCCTCCTTATTGATGGAGGAGGGACATATTATTCCTCCTTCGAAGTGGGAAAAAAAATTGTTCTGCCTTTTATTCTACAAAAAAAAATTAAAATTGACTGGGTCGCAGTTTCTCACACTCATCCAGATCATGTGAGGGGAATAATTGAATTACTCAAAATCATAAAACCTTCAGAAATATGGTTGTCTCAAAAATCTATCAAAGACTTATTCTATCTTGATCTTATAAAACAATCAAAAAATATAAGCAAAATCATATACATAGATTCCAGATTTACCAAACTTGGAAAGAACTATAAGATAGAATGTTTATACCCGAAAAGAGTCATTAATGAAGAATATACAAGAAATAATAATTCTCAAGTTCTAAAAGTATCGGATACGACTCACTCATTTTTATTTACAGGAGATATTGAGAAGAAAACCGAAATACATTTGTCAGAATCAAAAAACAAATCGCTAAGATCAACAATAATAAAGGTCCCGCATCATGGATCAAAAACTTCTTCAACAGAAATATTTTTAAACTCTGTTAAACCCAAAATAGCCATTTTTTCTTCCCGAGAAAATAACAGATTTGGTTTTCCACATAAATCTGTTATAGACAATTACCAAAAAATAAAATCAAGGATGCTTTTTACAGCAAAAAGTGGAGGGATAAAGATTGTATCAACAAAAAAAGGCATTATTGTTAAAACATCTAAAATCAAATGAGTAATCGTAAAAGGAAATCAACTTTTCTATAAAATTTTAAATTTTAAACTAATTTCTGAATAATAACTTGTCCTTTCCTCTTATCAATCCTCTAATATTTATAAATTTATATGATAAAAATTTACCTGCTTATAAAACAAACAATCATGCTTTGATGAAAGTGATAAAATTTTAGTAAATTGAATAATAATTTTTTGAGATATTTTTCTTTGAATCATATATATTAGAATTAAGGAGGATACAATGAAAAAATTATTTATATTTATGTTAGTGATAGCAGTCACATTTGGAGTAGCTTATTCACAGAGTATTACAGTCACCAAACCGGCATCAGGTGAAACTGTGTCAAAAGGAAGTCCATATACAATACAATGGACAAAATCTGGAGCTCAAGATGCATTAGTAAAGATCCGTTTGTATAATCCGGCTGGGACCACAAAAATTCTGGACATCACAAATAGTACCGCAAATGATGGAAGTTTTAGTTGGCCAGTTCCTAATAGTGTTGCCAATGGTAGTTATGTAGTTAGAGTAAAGACTCTCGATAATGCAACTTGGGATGATGGTGCTGTTTTTACTATTGCAAATACTCCATCGGAAAGCGCTTCTATAACTGTAACCAAACCATCATCATTAGAAAATTGGGTCAGAGGTCATGCTCACGCAGTTACATGGACAAAAACCGGGACGCAGCATGCAAGAGTAAAGATCAGGTTGTATAATACTTCCGGTACATCAAAGATCAAGGATATAGTAAATGACACAGCAAATGATGGTAGTTATACAACAGCAGTATCTATGTTTGACGATGTTCCTGTTGGAAGATATATCATTAGAGTAAGAACTATAGACAATGCCGTTTATAGTGATAGTAGAGTGTTTAATGTCACACTAGGATTGACTTTAGGTACTGTTTTTGTAGCGGTTTTAAAACCCGATTTTGAAGTAAAAAATATCTATTTTACAGATGCAATGGGTGGAAGAGTTGTCGCAAGAATTATTAATAATGGAGCTAAATATACCGGTAATCTTACATTAAGTTATAAGTTTTTGCCAACAGGGATTTCAAAATCAGTGACAAAAAGAGTTACTCTAAATAGAGGAGGGATGAAAGTTATTTCCCTTTTTCCAAAAACTAGAGCTGAGATGGGATGTAAAGGTCCCTCACTTAAGGTGACTGTGGATTCTGGCAATCGAATTAATGAATCAAATGAAAATAATAATGTTAAAGTGAAAACTGTATATTCCAATGCTGAACACGATGCAAAAATTGAATATGTAAAAGTACTAAAAGGTGGGAGATACGTTGAAGTACATGAAGGGGATGAAATTGACCTTGGTTCCACTATTAGTATGCATATAAGGGTCAGAAACTGTGGCGGGACCCGGTTTGAAGGAGCTAAAGTTGCTGCATGGCAGAATCTTGTTGCTGTTCCCACAGAAAGCAGATATCGTTGTCGAAGCGAATTGGAAAGAATTCAAGAGCTGACCGGAAAAGCATTGAGTCCAGGTATTGCAAGAACTTATACTATTACCGGAACTCTAAATACTCCAGGTTCTCATTGCAGGATTACCAAAAATGAGATTAGGGTTTATATTGATAATGGAGAAAGGGGCCCTAGAAACAGAAATAACACTTTGAAATTTAAAGTAAAGTAAACTAATCGTACAATCATTATTTGGGAAAGTGGGATATATTCAATAATTATCTTATTTTACTTGCCTTCAATTGTAAATAAACCTATTTTAAATATAGGTTTATTTACTAATTGACTGCCTATTATTATGTGGTTCAGGTGTAATCACTGCTTGTTTTAAAGATTTTAAGAAAACAATTTATGACCTTATAATGAATCAATTTTTTCAACTGAAAATACAAAAAAAGTAAAGATAGCTTATCTATATAATTATAACTCAATTAATCTATAATTTAATTAAAAACTAAGAAGGATTTGTAAACGTTGGTGACATTATCTTTTTTTGCAATTGAAAGAATTACTCCTTTTTTGTTAATTACTCTAAAGAGATTCTTTTCTTCCAGCATTACTGTCTTTATAACCTGATCTTCTTTAATTTCCATCCCGTTTAAAACACCTATTTCAACTTCTTTAGAAACTTCTATACTTGAAAAGTCGGGAATTAATTTATTAAAATCAAGAATTTTACTTTTTACTGTATCAATTTGATCCGGCTCTATTAAATTAAAAGGAATTGCATCTGAAAGAGAAAATTCACCTACTTCTTCTCTAGTAAGTTGTTTGAGATATGCTCCAAATCCAGTTTTTATCCCCATATCATGGGCAATTGATCTTATATAGGTTCCTGAAGAAACACATACTTTGAACCAGAGAGTAGAACTATCAATAATTTTATATTCAAAAGAGTAAATTTCTACATCAGAAGGTTTTATATCAACTTTCTCAGCTTTTCTTGCATATTTATAAAGCGCCTTCCCTTTCACCTTTTTTGCAGAATATATTGGAGGCATTTGAGATTGCTTTCCAATAAAATCTGAAACAATTGATCCAATATCTATCAATTCCAGATCAGGTACAGTTATCTCTGAAGCGATTTCTCCTTCCTGGTCATATGTTGTTGTAGAATATCCAAACTTAACTTCACCAGAATATGTTTTCTTTTTTTTTAAATAAAAATCAAAAAACTTTGTAGCCTTTCCAATAGCTATGAGCAATACTCCATCAGCAAAAGGATCAAGAGTCCCAAAATGTCCAACCTTTTTTATTTTAAGGCAACGTCTTACTGTGTTGACAATATCATGTGAAGTTTTTCCAAGCGGTTTGTCGATAATCAGGAGTCCGGAAAGCATATTATTTATTCAGTTCTATATTAACAATTTTCAGGAGTTCTTTTTTTGCTTTATCTATATCACCATCATAAAAAAAACCTGCTGCATGTTTATGACCACCACCATTATATACTTGTGCTATTTTTTGTGCATTGAAATCTCCCCTTGCACGAATAGAGACTCTATAAAATTTTTCCCTGATTTCTTTAAAAAAGAGAGTTGCCTTTAAACTTCCAATGGATCTGGCAACAGCAACAATATCTTCAGTTTCAACATTTTTTATATCAGAAGAGCCCAGGAATTCCTGTTTCAACTCTATAATTGAAACCTGATCCTGCAGGTGTAATTCAAGAGTCGAAAGGACCTTTTGAAGCAACATTACTTTCTGATATGAATTTGTATTATAAAGCAGATCAGAAACTTCTTCAGGAGATACTCCACTTTTCTTTATAATTTCCGAAGCAATTCTAAGTGCTCTTTCTGTTGTATTCGAGTACTTGAACGATCCTGTATCAGATGAGATTGCTGCGTACAGGTTAAAACCAATAGGTTTTGTTATCTCTACACCTAAGCTAATAGCCAATTCATAGATCAAAACTCCAACTGCTGCAGCTTGAGGTTCTACCCAGTTTAGATCTGAATCCTTTTCACTTGAAGCATGATGATCAATATTTACTGTTGAATAATGATCTAAATTTTTCTGACCTGTTCTACTTTCAGTTCCCCCTTCAATAAGGATAAACAGATCATACTCCTTTGGATATACTTGATCAATATTTATAAAATCATAGCCCGGCAAATCTGTTAATGGAAAAACAGCTCTATCTGTATTATAATATGACACATCCTTTCCTAACTGTTTTAATATATGCAATAATGCCAAACCACTACCAATAGAGTCGGCGTCCGGTCTGATATGAGATGAAATTACTATCTTATTTGCTTTGTTTATCTTATCCTTAATCTGTTCAATTATCTTCATCGTTAATAATTGTTCGCTAAAGATTATTTCAATGTTAATTCATAGGATTCTAAAATATCTCCAATCTCAATTCCATTAAAGTTTTTGATCTTAATACCACACTCAGTACCGGCATTTACTAATGAAACCTCATCTTTAATTCTTCTCAGAGTTTCCAATTCACCCTCAAAAACGAAGTCGCCACCCCTCATAACTTTAAGTTTTGACTTATTGGTAATTTTACCCTCTTTGACTAAGCATCCTGCGATTGTACCAATTTTTGATATTTTAAATTTCTGAAGAACTTCGGTTTTGCCTATAAATTTTTCTATATATTCAGGTTCTACTTCACCTTTAATAGCTTTATCAACATCTTCAATTAAATGATATATGACATTATAAAGTTTAATTTCAATTAACTCTTTTTTTGCCAGAATTAAGACTTTATTAGGCGTTTTCACATTAAACCCAAATAATATTGCATTTGCGGTAGATGCTAATAAGATATCCCCTTCTGTTATATTACCAATTCCCTTACTGATAATATTGATTTTTAAAATATCAGAATTCTTTTTCAAAAGGATTTCTTCAAGTACCTCACCTGACCCAAAATTATCTGTTTTTATTATTATTGGAAAATGAGTAACATTTCCTTTTTCCTCAGGCTGCATAAAAAGATTTTTAAGACTTAATTTTTTTTCTTCAAGTATACTTTCTTTTTTCTCATCCTGTTCCTTCGCTTTTCTCAATTCAACTATCTTTTTAACCTTATCGATATCAGTAACTACAAGAAATCTTTGACCTGACATAGGAACTTCACTAAATCCCATTATCTCAACAGGTTGAGGAACTTCTGCCTTATCTATCTGTTTACCACTGTCATCCAGTAAAGACTTAATCTTTCCTACTGAATTCCCAGAAATAAAATAATCACCTTTCTTTGCAGTTCCACCTTGAATAAGAACAGTACCCAAAGCACCAAGCTTTGTATCAAGTCTTGATTCAAGAACAGTCCCATAAGCAGGTATATTGCTCACTGCTTTCAATTCCTGTAGTTCAGCTGTGATTGATATCATTTCAAGTAACGAATCAATATTTGTTCCTTCTTTGGCTGATATTTCTACCGAAACAATATCACCACCCCAATCCTCAACTATGATATTATGTCGGCTCAAATCCTGTTTTACTTTGTTTGGATCTGCACTATCCATGTCAATTTTATTAATTGCAACAATAATTGGAACTTCTGCAGCTAAAGCATGATTAATAGCTTCTATTGTCTGAGGTTTAACTCCGTCATTCGCTGCAACAACAAGAATAACGATATCAGTGATTTTTGCTCCTCTAGCTCTGAGATTAGAAAAAGCCTCATGCCCGGGAGTATCAATAAAAACAATTTCATCACCTTTAATATTTAATTTATATGCACCAATTGACTGAGTAATACCACCCGCTTCTCTTTCGGCAACCCTTGTCTTTCTCAAAGTATCCAATAATGTCGTTTTACCATGGTCAACATGCCCCATTACGGTCACAACAGGAGCTTTTTTAACCTTTTTTGCACCTTCACTATTAAGATAATCGTTAATCATAAGGTCTTCATATTCAACTACTTCATAAGCAACCTCAAAATGATTGCAAATTTCATCAAGATCTTCATTACTCAATATCTGACTGGAAATAAGCACTTTACCAAGCTCTTCCATTTTAATCTGAAAATCTTTCAATTTTATATTTAATTTTTCGCTTAACTCTTTAACTGTAATAAAATCTGAAACCTGAATTATCTCCGGTAGATTTAATTCCAACTCTTTCCTCTGTATAGTTGACACCATTTTGGGAGCTCGGGGTCCTTTCTTTTTTGTATAGTATCTAAAACCACTTCTTTTATTCTGAGCTGTTTTTACAGGAGTTGAATATTTTGATGGAGGTGTAACTGGAGGCTTTGCTGGAACTTTTTTTCTTGTTGGAGGTGAGACAGGCGGTTTTACTGTTTCTTTTTTTATAGGAGCTGGCTGTATGATTTTCTCAACTTTCTCAACTTTCTCAACTTTTATTTCACTAATAGATTTTTTATCTTCTACTATTTTTTCTTCAACTATTAGAGTTGGTTTTTCCTGTTTTTCAACGAGTACTTCTGCTTGTACTTCTTCTACAGGTTCTTCTTTATGATCAGCAACAGGTGCTAATTCTTCTTTTTTTTGTTCTTCAACAGGCTCATCAATTTTCTTGACTTTTGCTTTTAACTTCTTATCTTTTTCAGCCTTTTCATAATCCTTTGCTATTTTTTTTTTCTTCTCTTCATCATTACCAAATTCTCTTAATAATTCAAGTTGGTCAACATTTATAGCTGAAGCATGAGATTTAACTGGAAGATCATGTGTCTCCAAAAAATATATTGCAACTTTATTAGGTATCTTAAATTGCTTTGCCGCTTCTCTTAGTTTTATATTCACTCAAAAATCTCCTACTTACAATTTTACAATTTTTTTTCAATTTTATCTAATCTATCTTCCATTCTATTAGTTAATTGAATATTCCATTCTGTTAATTTTGATGCAAGTTTAATGTTTATTCCCTTTCTGCCAATAGCAGACGAAAGAGTATCATCTGTAACTGTTACTTCAGCCCTTTTATTTTCTTCGTCAACAATTTTCACATTGACTATATTAGCCGGAGTCAAGGCAGATGCAATATATCTCTGAGCAAAATCACTCCAGGCGATAACATCAATCCTTTCACCTCTTAATTCTTTAGTTATTGCCAGCACCCGGTTTCCATTCATTCCTACTATTGCACCTACTGGATCAACTGTTTTTTCAGTAGAATATACAGCAACTTTTGACTTTACTCCAGGATCCCTTGCAATTGCAACTATCTTTACAATCCCATCAGAAACTTCAGGAACTTCCTTTTTTATTAATTCAAAAACAAAATCGTTCATATATCTAGTCCCCAGTACAAGAGGACCTTTTCCTTCCTGAAAAACTCTTTTAATTAAAAATTTTATTATATCCCCTCTCTGGTATTCATCTTTTGGAGATAATTCTTTCGGCGGCAATATTGCCTCACCAATCTCAAGCCCTACAATAATATTCCCTCTCTCAATACGGTTTATTTCACCTGTCTGGAGTGTCCCGGTTAATGGAAAATATTTTTCATAGATTTTTTGCTGTTCAGCAATTGAGACTTTTTGACTAATTATATGCTTTGCTGTTTGTGCCGCAACCCTTCCAAGAGTCTTACTTGGTAAAAATATTTTAATTGTATCTCCAAGTCTTACTTTGGAATCGTGTTTTAATGCATCTTTCCAGACTATCTCTGAGTCAACATCTTCTATCTCATCAACAACCAGTTTCTCAGAATAGACTTGAATTGTCCCTTTATTCTGATCTATTTCTACATGAACATCGGTTTCCTGATTAAAATATGACTCTGCTACTGTTAATAGTGCTTCCTTTATGGCAGAGTAAAAAATGTCCGGGGATATGCCTCTCTCCCTGCTTAATAATTCTATGCTTCTCAATAATTCGTCTGCCATTATTTTTCCTCATCTTACCATGGAATTATATAAAATTTCTTACTAAAATGCAATAGGGAAGCAAATTTCTATTACTATTTTGCTGAATAAATCTAGCTTTTTTCTTATTTTTAATCGAATGAATTGAAACTATTTTTTTCTTGTAACATATATTGCTCCACCAATTATACCCAGAATCAAATTGAATATTACATCAAGAAAGGAAAAAGCTATTGCTGTTGCAGGATTTATACCATAGGAAGCGAAAAATGCCATAAGAGTTTTTTCCCTTACTCCATGACCACCAATTGAAATTGGGATCGACAGCACTATTAAAAGTATTGAAATAATAAAAAAATAATCAATAAAAGGAATATTCAAACCAAGAGAAAGTCCTATTAGATAATAATGTATTATTACATTTAATTGTAGTATCACTCCCCAGAAAAGTACTTTTATCATTACTTTATTACTGATAAGACTACCTTTAACAATAAGATGCATAGAATCAAGCTTAATCAATAACTTCTTTAGAAACTTGGATTTAATCTTAAATCTAGAAAAGTAATTATCAGGAGATTTTTTAAAGAGTATAAACATAATAATGATTCCCAAAAAACCTGCAATAGCTGTAATCCAGACTCCCGGTTTATCCTTAACAAAATCAAATCTGATAATGGAAGCTATAAGTGCAAATATAAAGAGAATAAATATGCCACTGATTCGCTCAATAAGCACAATTAAGGCTGATGCTGAAGCCCCATTCTTCATTTTCTTTGTGTCAGATATCCGGATAATATCCCCTCCAAATCTGGTTGGAAGAAAACTATTAAAAAAATTTGAAACCATATAAAACTTCATTAATTCTCTCAGTTTATATCTGGAATCATTTTCCTTCAATAAGATATTCCATCTAATTGATTTTATAAAAATGCCCACAGCATGCAATGAAAAAGAGAGGATTGCAAAAACAGGAATTGTAGTTTTTAAGGTTTTTAGTATTTCAACAGGATCCGATTGTATAAAAACCAAATATCCCAACAAACCTAGACCGAAAGTGAGTTTAAGCAAAAATAGAAATTTCTTTTTCAAAACATTTACCTCTTAAATTTAATATATAATTCTATCATTAAAACAACAACAATCAAAATTAATTACTTAACCTAAATTTTTTATCAAAACCTACTGCAATGCTCAATATGCCCATTCTAACTTCGTTAACCTCAATTATCTTCATTTCAAAATAGTAAAACTAACTCCTCGGATGAAATTCATTATAGGTTTTTAAGAGATCAGAATAATTTAAGGATGTGTGTTTTTCAGTTGTTACTTAATTTGAATGTCCTAATAATTCCTGAATAAGTGAGAAAAAAGTTTTTCCAGGATCCTTTCTATTGATCTTTCACTAATTTTCGCACCCTTATAATTCAGAAAAACATATTCTGTTTTATTTTATATATTCTGTAGGAACCGAAATACGATGATAAAAAATATATCCATCAAATTCGTTGGGAGTAATTGGCATAGGTTCGTCATGTTCCCGGGCATTAATGGGCATTGACAACCAATTATAAGCTAGACGATTATCTGGAATAGATCTAAAATCTACAAAGAAATAGGGAATCCCAATGGCATTAAAGACATAATCTATTTTCCCTTCGCCTGAAGGTTCTGTGTCCTTAATAATTCTTTTCTCATTTTTTGTCCAGTTTTCCCAATATTTTCCATCGTCGTAAGCCGCACCAATCGCGTAATAACGATCACCAAAATGTTGCCTGACAAATGCCCCAAAAGGAGTAAAGAATTTCCAAAAATCATCCAAATATCCACTTTTAGTTTTTGAATGCACATTGTGATTAATGATAATTATTTTAGCCTTAGAGTCCTGTTTGTTAACCCAGGAGAAGTTTTGAAACATGGCGATTTCTCTTCCATTTACACCCACTGTTTTATTATAGTCAGTATTTTTCAAATTTGCGGCATTAAAATAATAGTTTAATGCTTGAAATAAAGCAATACTACTTTGTCTGGCAAATTCAAATTCCCGTAAACAACTCTTTTTTATATAGACTTTTTTATGATCGCTCAAACGATTGATAATTAAATTTACATGCATTTCAAAAGCATATTTTTGTTCAATCGAAAGTTTTTTGATATATCGATTTCGGGCTTGGCGGGGTATATCCGATTTTAGTATATCCAGTAAAGGCACGATGTTTTCATTCACTTTTTTAACATAGGCAGGATCCACTTTTATCAGATAGGATCGTATGATATTAAAGACGGGCATTAAATCATGATAGCCGCCAGCGATATCTATTCCATAAAAATGAACTTTTTTATCATCAGGTACTTTTTGATTATGAATTTTAAGCCATTCAATCATAGTATTAAATTCCTCCCAGCGGCTATACATCGGGTTTAATCCAGCGGTCCATTCTTTTTTTTTTATATCAGCACCTAAAATATAATCATTTACTTTTTTTGATTCAGGGAAACCTGTTTCAGCAACTAAACGTGTAAAACCTTTTTCTTCCACTAGGTATTGAACAATCCGAGCATTCATTTTTAAAAACTCCCGGGTATTATGAGCTGATTCGCTCAGAGCCACAAATTGAGCATCACCAATGGCATTCCCTATTGCATCAAATGCAGTATTATCACTTTCTTGATCCATGGGGAGTGACTGTGCATTTTCTTTTGCCCAAAGCTTAAAGTCCTTCTCTGCTTCCTTAGGTTTTAAATATGTATTTATTTGATTGCTTTGTTCTTGTAGTTTTAAATTGTTATCACTCATTTTTTTATGTTGCTGCACAGTCTTGTTATGTTCTTCCTGTGAAACACCACAAAAAAACAAAATACTAATAGATAGTAATAAAATAATTTCCTTCATAATTCCTCCCATATGTATTTATGCTTTTCTTCAAGAAGCGGTCACCTCACGAAGAGGAAATTATAGTACAATAAAAAAACAATAACAATCCTATATTGGCATTTTATAGATTTTCAAATTTATAATTTTGACAAAAAAAGAATGGTATGCAAATCGTTTTACCTCATACAGACTTATAAAGGAAGTTTTTTACTCCAGAAGGAATTTGAAAACAATATAGTTTTTATAGAAAATCAAATTAATATTATTGAAACCGAAATTTTTAGAAATGAATGCGCCTGTAAAGAATTAATTAAAATAAAACATTGAGCTTTTAAAAAAGTGCAGAATTCCCAAATATATAAGTGAAGATTATATTTTATTATTTCAGTTTTTTTAATTTCTTAAAAAAAGATATTGGTTTTTTTGACGTTAATTTTATTCCATCACTCTCTTTTGCAAGCTTCGAATAATTCGAAAATACATCAGCTGAATTAACGGCATTAGGATTACCTTTTTTTAAATCATAATATAAGAAATGAAATTTTGTTTTATTTTCTTTTAAAGAGTTTAATACTTTTTCTTTATCAAAACTCATTTCATATTGATCACCAACTTTAATGGCTATGCTGTATTTCTGCTGTGTGCCGTCATAATCATATGCATATCGTATCTGATACATCATTATTAAATGATTTTCTCCTTTTAATTTTGTGAAAATTTTTGAACAATTAAGGATTTTTTGTTGATACAGGTCTTTTATATCTTTTAGAGATCTTTTATTAGTAGTACGTTTCCATAGATATGCACCGGCTTCTATGTCTTTTTTTAGAACACTAATGGTTTTATCAGTGATTTTTTCTGAAAGACCAACTACTGAATACTTTGACAAATTGTATAATCTTTTTGGTGTTAATAAAAAAAGATTATCCCCTTTTTTTAATACATCAGAAAAAAAAAATTTTACAGCCTTTCTAAAGTTTGAATTATAATTCAGAACATCAACAACTAATACATAATTTTTAGATTCCTGTGTTTTCACATCTCCTGACATATTCAGTAAAAACATTAAAGTAAGTAAAATCGACACAAATATTCTTTTCATAAGACTATATCTCCCATAATAATTAAATTTATAAATTATTATATTTTATAAGTGAATTAAAGTCAATTTATTATGTTGAGTTTTATAATATTAATTCTAAAATTATTTAACAAAATTTTAATGATAAACTTGACCTATAATTTGATATATGATATAAAATCTATATGATATATATAAAAAAAAAAAACATTTTAATCGCATTAATATTAACGGTTTCATTGTTCTTTTCCTATAATTCAAGCATACTCTTTGGAAAAGAAACATCCATAAAAAAAAAAAGAAAAAATTTGGAAGAGCAATATAAGCTTTGGCTTGATCTTACAAAATACATCATCAAACCCTTAGAAAAAAAAAATTTTTTCCTGCTCACTAATAACATTCAAAGAAATGAATTTATAAATTTATTTTGGAAAATGAGAGATCCAACCAAAGGCACACCTGCAAATGAATATAAGACCGAGCATATAAAAAGATTTCAATATGCAAATCGTTATTATAAGTATGATTCCCCCAGAGCAGGCTGGAGAAATGACAGAGGCAGAATTCATATTATTTTAGGTCCACCAGTAAATAGAAATGAAATTGTACAAAATGAATTACGTCCAATAGATATATGGGAGTATTTTGGAGACCCTAAAAAGGGACTGCCTACAATGTTTAGAGTGGTTTTTTATAAAAAATCCGTAGGCTCCGGTTATAGACTATATATCCCAATTCAAGATGGTCCTGCCGCTCTATTGACAACCATTGGCCAGAAATTAGATGTTTCTGATAGGTTCGCAGTTCTCAAGAAAATCCAGGAACTTGAGCCGGCTGTTGCAGAGATCGCACTCACTTTAGTTCCGGGTGAGCAAATATATGATGGTTCACCTTCCATGCGGGATCCTATGTTAATGTCCAACATCTATGAACTCCCCAAAAGATCAATTGATGCTTCTTATGCAACAAATTTTCTTAATTTTAGAGGCATTGTAAACGTTCTTCAATCAACAGAGTTTATTAAATCAACTAATGATGTTTATATTTTCAGAAACCCGATTCTTGGCATAAATTTTGTTCATTTTGTTATTCGCCCTACTAAAATTTCAGCAGACTATTCAGAAGAAACTGATAAATACTATTTTAACTTTAATTTGACGGTTCAATTAAAAAAAGGTAAAAAAAAAGTATTTGAATATAAGAAAAACTTTCCCTATTATTTCTCCAAAGAGGAATTGGATGCAAGAGTTTCTCACGGAATAATTATAGCAGACTATTTCCCTGTCATAGAGGGAGATTTTAAGCTCGTAGCGATTATTCAGAATTCAATAAAAAATGAAATCGCATCGTTTGAAAAAACAATTAAATCTAGTGAATACAACACCTCTGTTCCAAATATTTATGGCCCCATTGTCTCCTATAGCACATTAGTTAATCACCAAACAGGTTTTTCAGCTTTTAATCTTATGGGGTATCAAACTGAAGCGGATCCAAAAAATACTTTTGGACTAAAAGATCAATTGACCACAACTTTTTTTGTTGACAGAGGAAATAATAAGGGAAAGGTTAAAGTTAAATTATTAATAGATTCAATTGATGAAAGACGTCAATATAAAAAAGAATATACATATGACTTATCTTTACAGAGCAAATTTTCCCCATTTACACAAAAATTGGAGAAACTTAAATATGGGAACTATACCCTTAAGGTAAAAGTTATAGATGAAAATAAATCTGTCCTGGTTAGCAGAAAAAAAAGTTTTATTGTATCTCCACTTCCCCATATTGCACATCCGCCAATGATAACCAAATTTACTAAAGACAAAAATTCATTCCTTTTTTATATGATGCTGGCTAATCAATATCAAAATGAAAAAAAAATAAAGAAGGCTGAATTATTTTTTGAAAAAGCGATTAAATTAAATAATTCTTATCCTCCACTGGTAAAGCTGTATGGAACTTTTTTATTAAATCAAAAGAAATTCAAGCGATTATTTAATATTATACCCAGCATAAAAACCCAGGGCAAAGACCTTTTTACTTATTATTCATTATTGGGTAAAGCTTTTTTCTATTTAAAAAATTATAATAATGCGATTGATACACTCCTTAAAGCCAATAAAATTTATAATAGTGACGTCTCTATATTAAATACACTTGGTTTTTCTTTTATCAAGATGAATATGAAAAATGATGCATTAAAAGTACTTCAAGCTTCCATAAAAATCCAACATAGACAGAAAAATATATTAAAATTAATAAATAAATTAAAAAATGAAAAATAAAAAAATAATAGCTAAATTTTTAATATCTCTATTCCTAATAATAGGGATTAGCACATTAAGTTTTTCTAAAAAACAAAAACTTGATGCTGAAAGTGAAACTTTTTACAATTATGCCCGTTACTTTTTTACTAAAAGTGAGCGGAAACTTTTTCTTAATCTTCAAAATAAAGAAGACAGAAAACGGTTTATTGATCATTTTTGGGAAATTCGTGATCCAGATCATACAACAGAAGAAAATGAATTCAAATTTGCAATTGAAAGTAGATTTGATTATGTCTCAAAATATTTCAGGGAAGGCCCCGTAAAAGGCTGGAAAACAGATAGAGGAAGGATATATCTTTTAATGGGACCTCCAGATGAAAAAGATCAGGATTATAATATTCGTGGATCAAATTCCAACAATTTCATAACCTCTCTAATTCGATGGTATTATGCAGATTCTAATATTTTTGTCCAGTTCATTGAAAAAAGGAATAGTAACTCATATAGACTGGATTTAACATCGGCAACTTTGTCATTACTAGATGAATTAAAAAGAAAGAAATACTTTATACACAAAAAAGGAACAAATTCTAAAACGGTTTCTTTAGATTTTTCCCTTTCTTTGGATAAATCAAATCCCAAAAAACTTATCCTAAGTATGAAACCGGAGAATATTTTCTTTAAGAAAGAAGGTTCAGAACTAAATGCTAAATTAAAAATTGATATAACAATATATTCTGGAAAAACTGATTTTATAAAACACAGGAAGATTGAATTAATTCAAATAGACGAAAAAGTAGTTCTTAAGAAAAAATCGAGAATAAATATTATATTACCTTTTTCATTGCCATTTGGGAAGATTAATGTGGATATACTGATTACGGACCTATTTGGTAATGGAGTAGAACGAAAATTCTTTTCCTTCAAAAATAAAAAATAATGAGATAAATCTCCAGTAATTTTATTTAATTATAAGACAGCGTAAATAATAAAAAATATTTAAAAATAAAAGGAGTAAATAATGATAAAAAGAAACTTAGCAGTAATAATTTGTGTACTTGTGTTCTTCTCTTTTGCAGCAGATGTTCTTGCACAGGAAGGGAGAGGAAACGGAAGATTGAAAGGTACAATTGTAGATTCAAAAGGGAATCCGATCAAAGATGCAAAAATTAAATTGAAATATTTTGATTTTGAAAGAAATTTAGAAACTATAAGTGATGAAAAGGGAAAATGGATATTTATCGGATTAGGGCCAGGTGGAGTTAGCGTTAATGCAGAAAAAGAGGGTTTTGTTACAGGTGGAATCCAATTAGCTGTTAAAGGTATAGAGAGAAACCCAACACAAAAGATCATTTTAAAAACACCTAGTGAAGTACCCACTGATATGGTTGCAAAAGAAGATAAAGAATCGAAAAATGATTTAAAAAAAGCAAACTCTTTATTTAATGACAAAAAATTTGAAAGAGCCTTAGAACTATATAAAAAATTTACTATAATGAAACCAAATAAACATGAAATCTGTATTTATTTAGCACATTGTTATCTAGGATTAAAAAAATATAATGATGCTATCTCTGAGTATAATTCAGTTCTAAAAAAAATTAATGCAAAAACTCCAAATGCAAAAAACAATAAATTTATAGTCGAAATATATTCCGGAATAGCAGAAGTCTATATGAATCAGAATAACTTAAAAGATGCTGAAATATATTTTAAAAAAGCGATTGCTATTAATCCAAAAGATCATATTTTAACTTATACAGTTGCAGAAATATTATTTAACGGTGGAAAAACTAGTGATGCTATTAAATATTATGAACTAACAATAAAAAACAATCCATCATGGCCAAATTCATATAAACAAATTGGCTATGCATATTTGAATAAGGGTGATATTAAAAACTCTATAAAATATTTAAAAAAATATCTTTCACTGGAACCGGATTCTCCAGATGCTCAAGGAATTAAGGACGTAATTAAAAGTTTACAATAATACTATACTTTAGGGAGGCTTAAAATAATAAGTCTCCCTAAACACAACCACTATGTTTTTAGTATTACTAGAGTTAAAATTCTTATACCTACTTACATTCCAATATTAAACTATCAAGTTGCTTTATTTCATTTTCACTTAATTTGAAAAACAATTCTTTCTACAATGCTGGAAATACTCTAAAGCTTTATCTTTCTTTCCCATTTTTAAATAAGTTATTCCCAGACTTAAGTAAAGATATGTAAATGATGGATTAGTTTTGAGAGATTGTTCCTAATATTCGATTGATTTTTCTCTATCCCCTATATAACTTACAGCAACTGCTAATCCATTTAAAATATAATGCTGCTAAACTCCATTAACAAAAGTATATTAGACGGTTCAATGTCTTTACCACTATTATAATAGTTAATCGCTTTATCAATTTCCCCTATTGCTTTATATATATCCTAATACCATAAGTACTGAAGTGTTTTTAGGATCCTCCTTGATAATTTGGTTACATAATTTAATTGATTCATCAATTCCGAAAGAGTGTTTTCTTGTTTAGTAAGAAAATAACTACCGTTATTTCGTACTTTATGCGATGTTGGTACTTTCCCGAAAATATAATTTTCAAACCTGATCCCTTTTTGAGCTAATTTATCAATAGATAAAATTTCAAGTTATAAGTTTAACTTGAAGGAATACTTCATTTTTAATTCAGATCAGATAAAAAAAAAAGGCGAGGTATAAATACCCCGCCCATTTTATAAATATTTTAAAAATTAATTTCTTTAAATTCTAGAACTCAATTTTTGCGCCAATTCTAATGATTCTTGGCTGAGTAATTGATGTCATTTCTTCAAATGTGATTCCAGGAGTACTTGACATTGTTTCAACTGCGGTTGCAACACCCTGGTTAAATACATTAAAGATATCAGCAAAAACAGAAACTGTAATATTACTGAATTTAAATCCTTTTTCTAATTTAACATCGAGAGTAACTAAATTAGGTAATCCTCTTGTACCTTTCTGTTCAGCAAGAATATTTCCACCTTCAGCTAAGTCTAGTCCAAGATCCTCTGCATTAACAACTCTGGTATATCTATTACCGGAAAGCATTCTGAAATAACTACCAAAATTAATTCCCCAAGGTCCTTTTA
>CBDUZW010000015.1:0-90078 GCA_965371805.1 uncultured bacterium
TTTCTCCCTGAGCTTTAGGCATTATTACTTCTTTTCGAACAGCATTATCAGTTACGGCTAAGTCTGCTGTAAAAGTACCGCCCATTATATAAATATTATCTTTGTCATCTATAGCAAGTGCCCCAATCCCTTCCAATGGGCTGTTTCCAAAGAAAGTGGAAAATAAAAGCTTTTTACCATCGGGACTAAATTTAGAGAGGAAACCATGCATCTGAGTAATCTTTTTGTCAATAACACCATGTGTTAGAGGAAAATCATGAGAGCGGGTAGTTCCTGCAATAATAATATTTCCTTTAGAATCAATCTTAATGCCTTCTGTTCCTACTGTCTCTTCAACTTCACCTCCAATAAATGTAGAAAAAATAATTTCAGTTCCAGTTGGATTCAATTTAGTTAAGAAAACATCACCAGCCCATTGGCCTTCTCCGTTAAAAGTGGTGTCATAGCTTCCTGAAGTAACAGGGAAGTCGGAAGAATGAGTCCCTCCAGCTATATATATATAACCCTCATCATCAACCGTTATTCCTGAATGATGTTCTCTCTTTGTACCACCAAGTAATGTGGCAAAGACTATTTTACCTTTGGGTGTATATTTTACTACAAAGACATCTGCCGACCCTTTAAGTTCTGTTTGATACGCTCCTTTAGTGGCTGGGAAATTTTTATCTCTGGTATTGCCTGAAATATAAGTATAACCTTCGCCGTCGGTATAAATATCGAAACCTGATGCGTATTTATCGGTATGTGAAAGATAGGTGGAAAACCCAAGCGTATATACCATCTTGTCTATCTGCTCAGAGGTTTTAGCCCCTATAATTCCCTGGCTAAAATAAATTCAAATTAAAACTAAAACAATTTTTTTTAACATATTATTCTCCTTTATTTTTTTTTATAAACTTATTAATAAAAATGTGTAAACCTATCTTGTCTGTTGTTTATGAATCTAATTTACGTTTATTTGTTATTGATTATTTGCTTGTCAGGTTTCAGCACTGGGATATTTTAAAGTTAATACTAATGCATTCATAACCATAAATACTCCTTCTGTATTTTTATTTTTTTCAAAATTATCAGATGATTGCCGTAAAAAATAGTAAACTGCTTCTGAGATATTGGCACCATCTTTAGTTTTAAATTTGATACCCATTAAATTCGATAGTTTCGTAATGGTGTGGGCATAGTGAGATACATCGCTAAAATCCTCTCCTTCGGGAAAAAGCTTTAAAAGAATTTTTTTTTTAGATTCCTCAATAGATGATCCGGGAACATTATCTCTGATTAATTCAAACAATATTTTAATACCCTTATTATATTCATAACTCTTTAGTTCATTGGATTTAAAAGTTGTTATTACCCGATTTATGGACTGAGACTGTATAGACTGTATTTTTGAAAAACCACCAAAAAGAGATAACATGGTAAAAAACAGCGGTATAAAAATCAACATCCTGATAGAACTTTTCTTTTTTCTATTTGTTAACATTTCCAGTCTTTTTTTAATTTGTGGTGATCCGAAAGAATTAAATAGCTGGTTATAATATGTTCTTGAAATAACCATGTTTGTTATAAGCTTTAAGTATTGGCCTTTATTTGTATTTTTACTTACTTCCAGATCTGCCTCAAATTCATGAACATTCTGTAATGATTTTTTGATTAGTCTTATAAATGGGTTAAACCATAAAAAAACCGTTGCCAGTTCTATAAATATAACATCAATTGAATGAAAATGTCTGACATGGGTTTTTTCATGAAGAATTACCTGCTGTTGTTCCTTCTTGGATAAATTTCTAAAATCATCATTAAGAAATATTAATTTAAAAAAAGAAAAAGAGGGAATGCCTAAATTAGTTCTAAAAATAGTAAAACCTTCTTTTATTTTAGATGAGTTTGTTTTGGTTAATCTATAGATGGTAAAAAGAGTTTTTGTAAATTTTATTAAAAACATAAATATACCCAAATAATATATCGTGTATGCTACATTATTAAAGGTTATTATTTGCCAGATAGAAGGCAAATTCCCATAAAGTGGCTGTAATCCTGAAATAAGTTCAAAAGTATGTATCTTAAAACCATTCTTACTTGTTAGAACCGCCATTCCTCCAAAATTAATTAAGGGGATGAACCAGGATAATCCAACAGCAGAAAGAAGATAGATCCTATTTAGTTTAAAATTATTTAATTTTTCAAACAATAATTTATACAGGACAAAAAATGTAGCTGTCAGACAGGTAACTTTGAGCAGATAATAAAAAAAGTTATCAATTCCCATATTACTCCTCTTTACTCTCAATAATCTTAAGGATATCTTTTATATCATCCGGAGACAATTTTTCCTCTTTTGCAATAAAAGAAACCATTTTACCAAGTGAATCATCAAAATAATTCTGCATAAATCCCTTAAATGTCACCTGGCAATATTTTTTTTTCGAAATAAGGGGAAAATACTCGTGGGTTTTTCCATAGGCTTTGAAACCGACAAAACCTTTTTTTACAAGAATTCTGATAATAGTTGATACTGTATTATATGCGGGTTTGGGTTCAGGCAATTGAGAGATAACATCTTTTACAACAGCCTTTTTTAAATTCCATAGAACATGGATTATCTTTTCTTCACTTTTTGTCAATTTTTCCATATTACTATAATAAGCCAAATAAAAGAATTTGTCAACTATGTTTTTAGTTTTAAAACTGTTTTATTAGTTTTGTAACTAAAAACAAAACTGACCTGGCACCAAGAATTACTTAGTGAGAAATCAATTTTTTGTGAATATCCATGGGAAATCATGCCCATAAAGAGTAAATTTGCAATAATAAATGTGTGAATAACTTTAAATTTAATTTTTTTTGTCATCATGTTATACCTCCAAATTATATATACTAGGAATATTTAAAAAAGACTTGAAATTTTCGATAAAGGGTAAATAGATTCGATGAACTAAATATATTAGAAAATAAACTTATAAATTTGACAAATATGTTCTGCTTACAGGTAAATTTTTATTGACACCTGGAATCTCAACCATAGTTGCTATCCTCATTCATGTTTTAACCCTATTGCCGGTTTAACTGTTGCTACCTTTAATGTTTGAATACCAACTGTGATCCAGGTTATTAAATATGTAATAAGGCAGGGTACAATAAAAATCCACCATCCCGGGGTAATTTTATTTGCAAATTGATTTAACCAATTGTTCATAATAAAATAGCTCACCGGCAAAGCAATAATAATTGAAATGGTAACTAACTTAGTAAAATTAATTGATAAAAGAAGCATAATGCTAAAGGATGTTGAACCGTGAACTTTTCGAATACAAATTTCTTTAAACCGTTTTTGGGATGAAAATACGGCCAGTCCCAATAATCCTAAAAGTGAAATGATAATAGCAATTGCCGAAGTAGATTTGATTAAAAGAGCCAATCTAATCTCCGATTTATATATTGCCTGGTAAGCATCATCTAAAAACGAAAACTCAAAAGGATATTTGTAAAACTTTTTATATAATTTTTTTATCCTTTTAATAGTTATTTTTTCCTCCCCAGTTATTAATTTTACATAAATATATCTTCCATATTGATTAAATTTTATAGCTAAAGGTTCTATCTCTTTATAGAGGGATTCAAAATGAAAGTTTTTAACCACCCCGATAATTTCTCTATTTTTCCTGTCAATATTGATAATTTTACCAATAGGCTCTTTGAACCCCATCATTTTAACAGCACTTTCATTTATGATGACCTGTTTATTTTCATTAGGAAATTTCTGTGAAAAACTTCTTCCTGCTTTCATCTTAATGCCCATAGTTTCGATAAAATCGTAATTATAACTTGGAAAAGGAATAATAACCGTATTATCAGAAATTTTTCCCTCCCAGGAATCCATTCTAGACGTATTTTTATTATTTAGGATATTATTATTCATACTTGATGCATTCTTAACTCCCACTAAGTTTTTCAATTCAGTCAAAAAGACCTTAAAATTTGCACTGGGACCCTTCCTTTGGAAAAAAATAATATTGTTACTCTTATAGCCTAAGTCTTTAGTTTGAATTAATTTTATCTGTTTGCTAATAACTAAGAACACAATAATTAAGGTTACTGAGATTATAAACTGAAATACTACAAGTCCTTTTCTTACCATTTTATCGCTAAATGAAGTATTGATTTTTATATCCTTTAAAATGGTTACTGGGTTAAAACTAGACAGATAGAGTGCCGGGTAACTACCTGAAACAAGTCCTGTAAATAAGATAATCCCTGAAATAAATAAAATATTATCTATACCAAGATCAAAACTAAGATCCTTTCCTGTAAGTTCATTAAAAAAGGGCAGGAGAAGACCGGCAATACAAATTGCCCCAAAAGATGATATAAGGGTCATTGTTAAAGATTCTCCAAAAAATTGAATAATTAAAGTTTTTCTATCTGCACCAATTGCTTTTTTGATTCCAATTTCCTTCATCCTTCCAGATGCTTTTGCAGTTGATAAGTTTATGAAATTTGCACATGCAATAATTAATATGAAAAAAGCAATCATTGAAAATAATTTCACATAAAAAATTCTCCCACCAACCTGCAATCCATTTTCAAATTTGCCATAGAGGTACTTTTTTGAATATTGCTGAATAAAGAGAGTACGATTTTTGTTTTTAAGATGTTTTAATTCAATAAAATTTTTTATCTTTTTGTTAAAAGCCTTAACATTTGTACCCTTCTTCAAGATTAGATAGGTATTAGCAAAACTTCCAGGCCAATTTTTTGCCTTAGGAATAAGTTTGAGATACCATTCATAGCTGAATATTAAATCAAATTGAATTGTAGAGTTGTAGGGAGGGTTTTGACATATACCGGATACCTGAAAAGTATCTTCAAGTTCCCCATATTTAAATTTTACAGTTTTACCAATGATATCTTCTGTAGTATTGTACAATTTTTTAGCCAAGCCTTCTGTTATAACAATTTCCTCTTTATTTGCGAATACTGTATTTTTATCCCCTTGTATAAGAGGGTAGGTAAAAACATTAAAATAATCTTTACCTGCAAACTGTCCCTTTACACTTATTTCATTATCCCCATCTGCAATAATTCCACTATTTCCATCACTGGATATAGTCATATAATTTACTCCAACAGCATATTCAACTTCGGGTAATTCATCTTTTAATGATTCTGCTAAAGGACCTGGGGCGCTCTGCGAAGTTTCAACAATTCCATTTGGCCTAATTCTATTACGAAACACACTATAAAGCTGGCTGTCTTTCTCATGAAACTTATCAACTCTAAGTTCATCATTCACCCAAAAATATATTAAGAAAACACATACTAAACCAGTTGTAAGACCAATTAAATTAATAGAAAAAAATGTCTTATCCCGCTTAATATTTCTTAAAAATTGTGTCAGGTAAGATTTACACATATCAGAAACCCTTAAACTTCATTTTATTGTTATTCTCATAATTAATATTTAAACTCCATAAAAAACATTCCTCCAGTTTAGTGCATGCAAAAATAGTGCCAATAAAAATTTTTGATTAAATCAAAGTATTTCCTAAACTTTTACGTTTATTTTTATAAATGAGCTTTTTTCTAGACAATAAAAGTGATTGATATCGGACAACAAGTGGTCGATTCTGGACATCAAAAAAAATAAGTTTATAAATTTGATAAATATGTTCTACTGACAGGTAAATTTTTATTGACACCTGAAAGTTCAACTATATATTTGCTGTTCTCAGTCTTATGAAATTTTTTAACGTACTCCATATTAATAATAGTTGATCGATGAATCCTGCGGAAGTATTTTTGTGGCAGCATATTCTCCCAGCATTTCATCGTTCGATACAATAACATGTCATTTTCTTCAGCACAGCAGATTCGGGTATAGTCCCCTTCAGCGGATATATATGAAATTTTTTTTAATTTTATTATTCGCATCCCATCAAAGTTTTTTTCAATTAATTGGTCACAATAGGTTAATTCCCCTGAAACCTCTGGTTTTGTCTTATTAAGAATTCTTTCCATAGCCATATTAAATCTCTTAATACTGACCGGTTTAAGCAGGTAATCAATGGCATTAACTTCAAATGCCCGAAGTGCATATTCATCAAAGGCTGTTATAAAAATCACATCCACCTTAATCTGTATTCGTTTCAGCAAGTCAAACCCGGTCTCTCCCATTAATTGAATATCCAGAAAAATCAAGTCTATTTTTTTCTCTTTTAAAACATCCACAGCAGAATCTACTGAATCAGCCTGGTATACAATATAGTGCTCATTATAATTATATAATCTATTGGACAGCTCCTTTCGGGCAAAAAACTCATCATCTACAATCAGAATATTCAATATATTCATAATTCACCTAATTTCATCTGACAGGTGATCATTCCATCTTTCTCACTCAGATCAACCCCATACCCTTCTCCATACAGAAGAGATATCCTTTTTATGGTATTGGATAATCCTGTTCCGGTACCATTGCCCTTATTATCAGGAGTTTTAATTATACTGCCACTATTTTTTACTTCAACGATTATATTATTTTCAATTTCTTTAATACTTATAAAAATTTTTAGATTACCCTTACAAGTTTCAGTTCCATGTTTTACAGCATTTTCAACTAAAGGATGGATAATAAAAACAGGAACCTTTCTTTTTTTTATTTTATCATCCAGTTCGGTTTTAATTTCAATTTTATCTTTGAATCTTTTCTTCTGGATTTTCAAATAATCTAATACAGAATTAAACTCTTCTTCAAGCGTTACTTCTTTTTTTTTTGAATTATTCAAACTATATCTTAAATAATCAGATAAATCTGTTATGATCTCTCTTGCCTGATCTTTATCATAATCAATTAAAGCCATGATCGTATTAAGTGCATTAAAGAGAAAATGTGGATTTAACTGATAGGATAACATCTCCAGTTTCGCCTCTCTTGCCAGATTTTCTGCCTCTTTAGTTTTAAGTTTTTCATCATCCTTCTCTTTTAATAATTTAAGAACAAAAAAAAGTCCTAAAAAAGGCAATAAAGTAAATATATTTAAAGCGCTTCCCAAAAGAAGTCCATTAAAACTGAAATAAGATTTTTGAAAATAAAAAGAATAATAGACCTTACTTAATATATCAATAACAATGGATGAGATAAGTAATCCTGAAACCAAAAATAAAATTTTTTTTTTATTTAAAGAGGTGTGATAGAAATACTTCTTAAATAAATAAAAAAGAAAAATTGTAAAAATCGAATATACAAAAAATTCATAAATTTTAGATCCAATGATAAAATTTAACTTATCAGGTTGTTTATAAATATAAACGATTGCCCGAGTTATAAAATAGACCAACCACATAAAAATAATAAAAAAGGATGATATAAAAAAGTCTCTATTCTTCATTCTTATTCTATAATAACATATTATCTTTTAGAATTGTAGTTTGTGAATTGACTCATAAAAGAAAAATTATCATCTAACATCTAGATTTTTAAACTAAAAAAAACTCAAGTTTTTATTTTTTTTTTTTCTCTCTCGGTTCAATTTTGGTTTCAAAAGTGCAGTCAAAACTATATTTTATTCCCAGGAAATCCTGTTCCCGCCTACTGTATATTCTTCCTTTAATTGTATTTTTAGTAGTTTTCATTGGCTCAAAGACAAAATCTGTATTACTACTGCTTGGCGTAAATTGAAATGATTTATCTCTGGTTTTTATATTAATAATCATATTTTTCCAATTTAAGGTTATTTCCAGACAATGAAGTTTGCCTTTTTTTTCTAACTTCATTCTTTTAAAAACGTCATTTAATAGCTTTTTTTTTAATGGAATATCTGAAAGAATTAATAATATATCATCTACACCTTTATCAAAAAAACCATTTTGATATGAGGCATAGTTATATTTTAGTTTATAAACTTCTTTATTTACTGTAAGTTCACTTTTTTCATTTTTTGAGTCAGAGTTTAAAAGGCTTATGGAAATAAGCAAAACTATTATTACTAAAATTATCTTTTTCAAAGTATCTCCTTAATCATTAAACCTATTATACATGTTTTTATCCAATATTAAATCTATTTTTATAAATTATTTAATATAGATTGGTATAGATGTGATATAATTCTATTCAGGAAAGAAAGTGACTAGATTAATTAATTTTTTAGGTATTTCAGTGGTATGAAAAATATAAAAGATATAAAATATTATTCTCCCAGGGAGGAGAGGATTAATATTGTCTCCCATAAAATTGGTTTTGTTTTAAGTTTAATTGCCCTGGTGCTTCTGGTTTCAGCTGCACTTAGATTGGGAAATATCCGGTATATTGTCAGTTTTACTGTTTTTGGACTGAGTTTAGTCTTGCTATATGCTGCGTCTACCTTATATCATAGTGCAAAAGATCCTCAAATAAGAAAAAGATTAAAAATTTTTGATCATGTATCGATATATATTCTGATTGCCGGTTCCTATACTCCTTTTACAATTATTGTTCTAAAAGACACAATCGGGTGGATGATTTTCGGGTTTGTCTGGGGATTTGCAATAACCGGAATAATATTGAAGTTTTTTTTTACCGGGAGATATAAATTATTATCAACGATTATGTATGTCTTGATGGGGTGGTTGATTGTTTTTTTTATTAAACCATTGATAGATAGCCTACCGTCTAAAGGCTTAACCTGGCTGTTTTCTGCTGGTTTTTTCTATACCATTGGGGCGGTTATATATTCCATTCAAAAAATCAAATTTAATCATGCTATCTTCCATATTTTTGTTTTAATGGGAAGTATTTGTACCTTTATTACTGTTTTCTTTTTTGTATAGTCGGTTTAATAAAACAAGAATCTCCGCTACAAACAGTAGACAGACACATAGATGTTAAAATTGGATTTCATTACAGGTTTATTTTTTGCTGAGTAAAGAACCTGTCGAGCTGATTGGCAAATTTATGGGCGTCCTTTTGGCTGAATGGCGCAGGGCCTCCGGTCATAACTCCGCTTTCACGGATTTCTTCCATAAGGTTTCGCATAGAAAGATATTGTTTTATATTATCATCATCATAACGCTCACCCCGGTGATTAATAGCGAACGCATTTTTTGTGATAACCCTGTCTGCTAATGGAATATCCGCAGTAATGACCAAATCTCCCTCTAAAACCATTTCAACGATCCGATGATCTGCCTCATCAGCTCCAGCGTCAACAATAACATTGGTAATGTGATCTGATTCTCCAATAAAAATCGGGTTATTTGAGACCACAAACGTTTCCAGCTTAAGTCTATTTATTGCACGGGAAATTATCATCTTTAACATGTTTGGAAATGCATCTCCATCTATATAAATTTTCACTTACATATCTCTTTTACCCGTCCAACTTCCCCACTATTCAGCCTTACCTTTATTCCATGAGGATGTGTAGGAGAATTTGTTAAGATGTCTTTTACAATGCCTTCCGTTAATTTCCTGGTTCTCTGGTCTTTTTTCAATACAATTTTAACCTTGAGGCCGGGCTTTAGATCAACTCTTTTATTACCACTCATAATATCAACCTCTCTATATTCTGTCTGACCGCCATATTTAATTCTGCCAGCGAAATCCCCTTTAGGTCTGCAACTCTTTCTGCCACATGCTTTACAAACAAGGGTGAATTTGTACTCCCTCTCAGGGGTTCAGGCGCCAGGTATGGAGAATCTGTCTCTGTAAAAATCTTATCCAGCGGGACCATTTTTGCAATCTCTCTTAAATAGTCTGTCTTTTTCTGTTTAAAGGTGACAATGCCTGAAAAAGAGATATGATATCCTCTCTTTATAATCTCTTTTGCATTTTCCATATTGCCGGTATAGCAGTGAAAGACAACCGGCAGATCAAATTTTTCCTCTTCAAGTATTTTAAGAACCAGTTCTTCCGCCTCTCTTGAATGTATAGTTAAGAAAAGACTTCTTTCCTTCGCAATCCCAATCTGTCTTCTGAAAACCGCCACCTGCTTATCTCTTTTTGATAAATTATAGAAGAAATCGAGCCCGGCTTCCCCAACAGCGATCACCTTTTCATTTTCAAGAAAGGTTAAAATTTTTTTCTCTATCTCATCTGTATAATTATCCGCATTATGAGGATGAGCAGCGGTCATTGCAAAAATATTTTTATTAAATCGCAGGAGATCCAGAGTCTTCTGATGCGAGTCCTCCTCATAAGGGTCTGCAACTGTAATCAGATAGCCTGAACTCTCTTTAAAAAAATCTCCAATAATAATCTCTGCATTTTCTGAAAACTGCTTCATGTCCAGATGACAGTGAAAATCATTCTCAGTTCTAATTGTTTTGTTCATGCTTTTATTTTCCATCCCTTTTCTTTAAATATATCTTCTATTTTGCTGTTTTTATAATTTCGTAAAAACTTTTCCCAGAGATCCTTAACCTTTTCAAAATAATTTGAAGCTTTTTCCTTATCATTAAAGTGAATAAGATATCCCTTATTATTTATAATTTCCGGTACTGAATAAAATATAAACTTTTCCTTATTACGTCCATATCCGCCTTCAAATGGATGTGGAAAGGGGATATCGATTACATCCTCCATAACCTGTATTTCTTTCTTATTATTCTCCCATTTGTTTCTAAAAATATCTGATTTTTTCCATTTATTATAGAAAAGAACAGCATCATCCCATTTATTATATTTTTTATTTTGGATCTGTAAACATAATTTAGCACCGGAGTAAAGAATCATATCGCCCTTTTCCATTTTTTCAAACTGTTCAAAACTGAGTTTTAAAAAAGGGACATTGTTCTCATATATTATATCTATCTCATCTTCTCCTATAGTAAGTTTTGAAGGATAGTTCATTTTAATCAATTGTTTAGTTATCCACTTTGCTATTATATCTTTAATTGATAATTCGGTAAAAACAGTACTGAAGTTAAAAAACATATTCAGATCATTTGTTTTTAAACCATCTCCAATTAATCTTTTTATATATTCATTCCAATAGAAAACAAATGGCCTTATCTTAATTTTATCTTTTTTTACTATTTCAACAATCTGTTCAAAATCCTTTTCTATCTTATTATATTTATTATTAAGTAAGACCAACTTTATTCTGTTTTCGTCAAGCCATTCAACAATTATCTGTGTAATTTCCTTTTTATAAGTTTTATCGCTCCAATCCGGATCCTTATCATAAACAGAAATTATAACTCCCCCAAAGTATAAGGTGTTTTTTATTAATAGCATTCCATTTTTTATAAATGGTTCTGTGTGCTTCTTATATGAAAATGGATTCAGCCTATCAAGCTGTTTTAAGGATATCTCAGTTGTAAACGATATTAAGGCCAATGTTTTTTTTTCTGTTTCTCCCGTTTCTCTATTTTCCCAGTTTATAGCAAGATCAAAGGGAAGGCCTGTAAGCATATCAGGTTTGTCAATTTCAAGGATCGAACGGTTATCCAATCTTCTCTCAGTTTCTTCCTCTCCAAGAACATATGAGGAATCTACCGCTTTTTTATACACATAATCCGGGAATCCGGATATTATCGATCTTATCAGAATATCCGAATCTGATCTTTCTGACTTATTTCGCTGAGATATCAAATCTGATTTTATCCTTTTTTTTAGCTCTTTAAAGATCTCTTTTGCAAGAAATAATTTTTTGTAGTTTACAAGTTTTTTTTGAAGTTTTGGAGAATTCCAAAGCGCCAGGTGATTTAGTAAATCAGATCTAAACTCCTCTTCATATATCTTTTCACCAGTAAATTCCGGTGAGCCAATCCCCTTTACTTCAAGTATTGCAATAATTTTTAATACCTCTTCCAGTATTTTCTTTCCGCCTTCTTTTGCTTCGATCATCATCCTTGAACTTCTTATCGAAACGGGTAATTCTGCCATAATTTTCCCATCTTCAGTAATTTCTTCATTTTCATCAAGGGCACCAAAGATTTTCAATCTTGAAATAGCCTGAAGTATCAAATTCTTTTTAGGAGAGTGAAAAAAAGGAAAATTCATTGGAGATATCCTCCATTTTACCAACCTCAGGATCACAGATTCTAAATTTAATCTACGGATTTCAGGTTCCGGGAAGCCAATACGGTCCTTTATATCAAGTTCAGAACAGAGAAGATATTGACCGGCCTTTACCCTTCCTGCTCTCCCAGCCCTTTGCCTGCATTCTGTTTCAGATATATCAGTTAGAAAAAGGCCTTCAACTCCTTTTTGAGTT
This sequence comes from uncultured bacterium, assembly GCA_965371805.1. Taxonomy (GTDB): domain Bacteria; phylum Acidobacteriota; class Aminicenantia; order UBA2199; family UBA2199; genus JAOZTV01. The sequence continues at coordinate 12,195 of CBDUZW010000015.1, forward strand.
CTTATCTCTTTTTTTAAACCCGTATCAATGACTGAATCTATATCATCAATTGTAATACTTGTTTGTGCAATGTCTGTTGCAATTACAACTTTAGGGATATTAAAGTGATTAAAGACTTCTCCCTGTTCTTTAATTGATATTTCAGAGTGTAGCGGAATAATTTTTGCCTTCAATTTATCCATTCTCAGAGTTTCTTTTAAAGTTTCTGCAAAATCAGATATCTCCTTTTTACCGGGTTGAAAAACAAGTGCATTTCTATCTGCCCTGACCATCTCAACACAGTCTGAAAGTAAAAAATCACGATGATGGTTGTGCATTGTAACAGGAAATCCTCTTCCGGGTACTTCAATTATAGGCGCATCATTTAAAAAATGAGATAGCTGTTTTGCCTGCAATGTAGCACTCATAATTACAACTTTCTTATTTGTTTTTTTATAATAACCGGAGTTGATATTTTTTTTTACCAGTCCAATTAGGACTTCCTGATTCAGATTCCACTCATGGATTTCATCAATCATCAAAATATCATAGTTTTTTGCACCCTTTATCTCCTTTACCATTTGAACACCATCTGTAGCAAAGAGAAGAGTTGTCTCCCTTGACATTTTTCTTTCAAAACCTGTTTGATATCCAATCGTACTGCCTAAAGCCACTTCATTATTCTTTGCAAGATATGTTGCAAGAGATCTGGCTGCAATTCGCCTTGGTTGTGTAACAACAACAGACAGACCCTTTTTCCACATCCAGAAGGGAACCATGGTCGATTTTCCTGCTCCAGTCTCCGCAGTTAATATAATTGCTGTATTATTCTTGATTAGCTCTTCAATCTCTTTTTGAAAAGCTTCAACAGGTAAAGATTTTTTCATAATTTAATATTATATTATAATTAATAGAATAGTTATATAATTATGTTTTATACAATTTATCCTTCATCTTTTTGAAATTTTTCTATAGATTTCTTTAGATTATCTTCAATAAATGTTGTTGTTGCTACAATACCGGAATTGCTTTCCAAACTTTTCCCTTGTCCAAAATCAAGTTTTTTCCCATTTATATCTGTTACTCTTCCACCAGCCTCTTCAACAATAATACTTCCTGCTGCATGATCCCAGATTTTTTCTTTATAATCCGGGGATTTTGGATTAGGTATCCTCAAATAAATTTCAGCTTCTCCAGAGGCTACAAGACCATACTTCACCTGACTATCCATCTGTAATGAAGGCTTTGTAATCCCCAATTCATCAGCAATTTTTTTTTGCAGGTCCATATTTCCATGAGCAGACTCATAACTTTGAATAAATCTCATCTCTGAAGGGTTCGTCTTTTTTGAAACTACTATCTTTTTTACATCACCGGTTGTCAGATTATGTAGATAAGAACCCTCTCCTTTTATTGCACTTATTATATAGCCAAGTTCATTTTTCTCATTATCAAATTTCAGATTAGGACAGCCTAAAACCCCTGCCTTAACTTCCCCATCCTCTATTAATCCAAGAGCAATAACAAACTGTTCTCCCCTTAAAAAACCTTTTGTTCCATCAATGGGGTCCAGCGTCCAGAAAAGTTTCGAAGGGGAACCACCACCAATATCAATACTTTCAAAGAGATTCTCTTTATTTAAAATTTTTGATATTTTTTCATTCTGTTCAATATAGTAAAATATTTTTTCAACAATTTCACTATTCTCGGGTTCTTTTAAAACTGCAGAGTTTTCCTCACCGACTATAGGAATGTCGGACATCTCTCTATTTAAAATTCTGCATATAACGGCCTGAGATGAAAAATCTGCAATAGTAACAGGGCTTTTATCTGCTTTTGTGATTGATTCTTTGCCAGACAACTCATTCTGGATCTTTTTTACCAGTGGCATTGCAATTTTAACTGCATCTATACCTATTTCAAGTCTTTCTCTATACATTCTCCCTCCGATATACAATAACGCTTATTATCGTTAGAAAATGAGTTGTTGTCAACAGCAGAAGCTTATCTTACCTCAAACATATTACTCTCTGTTTTTCCACCAATTTTTATTTCCACTCTGTATTTTCCTTTTTCTAAAACTTTATTCTGCAATTTCATATCCCATTCGAAATGATTTACTCCAGTATTAAATTTTTGTTTTTTTTTCCAAATGATTTTTTTTTCATTTTGTCTATAAATTTTAATACCAACTACACTTCCAGTCTTCAGGTAAAACTCAAACTCTTTATTTGGCCTGACAGCGTATCTTGATTCAGGAGTATTATAAGCCTCAATTTTAAAGAGATGGATTTCCTTTTTTAATAATTTTCCAGTTAGTTTTTGAATATTTCTTACATTTGTTATAAAAACACCTCTGCCATGTGTCCCGATTATCAGATCTTTTTCTCTTGGATGTATCTTCAAATCATACACCGAATTAGTCGGAAGGTTCCCTCTTAATGAAATCCAATTTTCCCCTAGATCCAATGTTATATAAGCAGTAAGTTCTGTTCCAAGATATAGTATGTTTTCATTATCAATATCTTCTCTAATAACATTAACTGACTCTTCAGGAAGATTGGATTTAATTGAAGTCCAGTTTTTTCCAAAATCATTTGAAAGATAAACATAGGTCTTAAAATCATCATCCCTGTATCCTGTCATTGTTAAAAAGACTCTCTCTTTCTTAAACTTTGATGCGACTATCCTTGTAATCCATTTATTGGGTAAATCTACATTGATCTTTTCCCACTCAGCTCCCATATTTTTTGTAACCCATACATTTCCGTCATCTGTACCTGCATAGAGTATTTTTGGAGATAAAGGCGACTCATCAAGTGCTGTAATTGTTGCAAATGGGACTTCCTCATCAATATTTTTTTTGTTTGTAAGATCTTTTGAAATTTCAAACCATTTATCTCCCCTGTTTACTGTTTTGAACATTTTGTTCCCCCCCATATATAATGTATAAGGGTTATGACGGGAGATCATAAATGGAGTCAGCCAGTTGAATCTATACGACTCTTTTTTATTTTCAGGCTTTGGAATTATCCACTTTGTGTTTTTATAATTTTTCATATCAATTCTAAAGATATTCCCGAATTGAAATTCAGCATATACAATATTTGGATTTGAAAGATCCGGTGCAATAAATGCCCCGTCTCCTCCAAGTATCATCTTCCATATATTTGTCCGGCTTCCAAATTTAAAATTACTAGGCCCTACATTAATTCCATTATCCTGAAGACCGGTATATATTCTATATGGTTTCTCCATATCATAATTGACAGAATAACTCTGAGCTAATGGTATATTATTAACTTTTGTAAATGTATCCCCCCCATCATATGAAATATTCAACCCTCCATCATTTCCAAGAAGTACTCTTCCAGGATTTTTTGGATCTATCCATAATGCCTGATGATCAGGGTGAACGTCAAATAATCCTCTTCCATAAGAGCCTCCAGATTTTGGACATGTTTTAAAGGTTTTTCCACCATCAACAGATTTTTTTAAAGGAACACCTAGTATATAAACTATATCTTCATTTTCAGGAGAAACATAAATCTGTCCAAAATAATATCCATATGTACTTACAATTCGCCTAGAAAGCATTTTTTTATGTGTTTTAAACCATGTTCCACCTCTGTCATTACTTCTGTATACCTCAGCTCCCTTTACCTGGGAATTAAGCAGCCTGTAATTAGCATCCCCTTTTTTACCTGGTTTTTTCTCAGATGACCTTGGGGTTTGATTATCCAAAAATGCATAGATTACAGCAGGATTTGATCTGCTTACACTTAAACCTATCCGGCCAGTATTTTTGTCCTGAGGAAAGTTTTTTACTACTTTATTCCAGGTTTCACCACTATCTACCGATTTGTATATTGAACTTCCAACACCACTTTCAGTCATATTCCAGGCTTTTCTTTCCCTCTCCCATGATGCTGCATAAAGAGTCTTATTATCTATTGGGTCCATAACAAGACTGACAATACCGGTTTTATTACTGACAAAAAGAGTTTTTTTCCATATTTTACCGCCATCTTCTGTTTTAAAGACACCCCTTTCTTCATTTACAGTATATAAATGACCCAGAGAAGCAACATAGACAATATTATTATCTGTTGGATCAATAATTATCTCAGCAATATGATGCGAATCCTGTAAGCCCATATTTGCCCAGGTTTTACCCCCATCAAGACTTTTAAAAACCCCAGTACCGGCATAAGAGCTCCTTGAGGAATTCTCCTCTCCAGTTCCAGCCCAGATCAGATTTTCATTAGTCTGTGAGATAGCAATATCTCCAAGAGTAATTGATGAATAATTATCAAAAAGTGATTCCCATGTAGTTCCATTATTTTCCGTTTTCCATAAACCACCAGATGCTGTTGCCAAAAGAAAAGTATATGGTTTATTATTATAACCAGCAATATCTGTGATCCTTCCCCCCATAAAGTATGGGCCAAGACCTTTCCATTTAATGCTTTTAAAAATTGAGTTTTGTTTCAGGTTCAGATGCTTTTTAAACTCTGTTTTGCGATCAACTGAACCTGAATAAATAAAAAAACTGAACATTGGAATAAATATTATTCCTGAAATTTTTTTTTTGATAGACATATACCTTATCTCCTTTTTAATGAAATCTAAATCGACCCCCGCACTAATGGGAATAGAGATATCTTTTTATTTTTTGTGTTGCAGTCTTAACAAACGGTTCCTGCTGTTCAACTACAACCGATAATCTAGAAAATGACGATAGTCTCTCATTAACTGAAATTTTAATTTTATTCATCTCATCCTTAATAAAAACTGCTCTCTGATTGTCCGTCTTTCCTTTTGTTTTCTCATCAATCAATTCATAGTCAAGATGAATCCAGGCCTCTAGTTTTTCGTTCTTTTCAAGAACTAATGATTCTGACACAAAAAAGCATGCATTTAACTTCTCTTCAATTGTTTCAGGATAAACATTTTCTCCATTAGCAAGAACTATCATATTTTTTGATCTTCCAGTTATATATAAATTATCATATTTATCGAACTTTCCCAAATCTCCAGTCTTAAACCAGCCATCACTATCCATAGATTCTTTTGTTAATTCCGGATTTTTAAAGTAACCCTCCATTACATTGGGTCCACGGTACAAAATATCTCCAATACCACTTTTTTTGTCTGGATCTAAGATTTTCACTTCTCCAACTCTAACTATCTTTCCTGTAGAGCCTACCTTTATATTTTTATCCAATAATGGCCCACCAGCTATCAAAGGAGCAGTCTCAGTTAACCCATATCCTATTAGATAAGGGAATCCAGCACTTCTGTAAAAGTTTTCCGCATCATAATTAAATGAAGCTCCCCCAACTGCAATTAACCTTAACCTGCCTCCAAAAAACAATAACAATTTATCTTTTATTTTGCGATATATTTTTTTTTTCAATCCTGGGATTTTTGTAGCAAATTTCAGAAATTTACTGTCATTTATGGTTTTCATTACTTTTTTTTTGTATATTTTTTCAAGTATAAGAGGAACAGAACATATTATCGTTGGTTTCTCTACTTTGCAAACAGCCTCTAAAACTCTTGGAGTTGGCACTTTATCAATGTAAACAGTTCTTCCCCCACCAACCATACTCAGTAAAAAACCCACAGTGAATTCATATGTATGGGACATTGGCAAAATTGATAAAAAAACCTCTTCATTTTCCAGCTCAATAATCTTAGTCATTGACCAGAGATCTGATAAAAAATTTCTATGTGATAACATTACTGCCTTAGAATGACCAGAAGTTCCTGAAGTATAGATAATAGAAGCAATATCATTTTCAGTGATTTCACTTGCTTTTATTCCAATTGTACCTGGAATCTTTTTAAAAAAATATATAGCGGTATCGACTATATCTGAGAAAGATTCAATATTAAGGGATTTACTCTCCTCGCTAAAGTCGTCAAGTGTAATAATAGTACTTAACTTACTGCTCTTTAAATCCAAAACTTTTTCATACTGTTTCTCAGTAGTAAAAAGGATCTTTACATCCGCATCAATCAATATATGCCTGATATCCGCCTCTGGAAAATCCGGGAGGATTGGAACCGCTATTGCTCCAACTCTTATTATTGCATAATATGCAATTCCCCAATTTGGAGAATTTTCTCCCAGGATAGAGATTTTATCTCCTTTTACAATGCCTTTCTCTGAAAGCATTTCAGCAACTCTTCTCACTTTTTCAAAGAATTCACCATAAGTTAATGGCTTCTCAAAAGCCTTTCCAACAAAAGGTCTCGCTTCATACTTTTCAACTATATTTTCGAGAAAATCGTTTAAAGTTTTTTGAAAAGGCTTTGCATCTACATCGGTATCAAAACTGTCATTTTTTTCTGTTTTTATTTCCATACCATATTTATATCAGATTTTTTTTTTTTTTTCAAAAGTAAAATTCAAAATAGTTGAGTTTTCTAAAAAAATAATTGTATCTTAAAAAAAAATGTTGTAATATGAACTCTTTAAAAAATTTATATTTAAGAGGCATTTATGGAAAAACTTTATTATGCGGCAGCTTGTCAGACATCATTTAAATGTCCTGAAAACATAAGTGAAATTGGCTCCCGAACAGATAGAATGTGTGAAATAATTGAAAATACAATAATTGGTTATAAACCTTTTTTTGATGTTAGGTTGCTGGTTTTTCCTGAATTTTCCCATGCAGCTCCTATCTTTGATACAATAAAAAAACTAAAAAACAAACTTTCAGTTCAGATACCAAATGAACATACAGATAAGTACATTAAAATTGCTAAAAAACATAACTGCTATATCCAATCAGGATCATTTATTGAATATGATGATAATTATAAAGATATCCTCTTTAACACAACTCTTCTGATAGGTCCAACCGGTATTCTCTCTAAATATAGAAAAGTAAATCCCTGGATACCATGGGAAATACACTCAAGTCCTCATGATATTTCCAATTATAAAGAAGAATTGTTTCCTGTTGTCGATACAGAACTTGGCAAACTAGGTGTTGCAATATGTTATGACTGGTTATTCCCGGAGACGATACGTCAGATCGCTTTTAATGGAGCAGAAGTAATAATTAGAGTCTCTGCATATATGGATCCCTGGGGAGCCACCTCTCCAATGGACTGGTGGACACTCTTTAATCGTACTAGAGCTGTGGAGAATTCCGTCTATGTTGTTGCATCAAATCAAGGAGCCAAACTAAATGACTACCCGCCTTTTAGCTGGCCTGGTTCAAGCATGATTGTTGATTATGATGGACGGATACTTGCCCAGGCAGACCCGGGAGCAGGAGAAAAAATTGTTATAGCTCCCATTAGCATACCTAACTTGAGAGAAGAAAGAAAAAGAAGAAAAGGGCATGATATGATTAATCACTTAAGAACAGAATGCCATCCCTATTTAAAAAAACCATGTTTTTCTTCTATTGATTCTCATCCAATAACCTTTAAAAAGAATGAAGATAGAATCATGAATGCCAAGATAAAATTTCATAAAAAACACAGTTAATTTAATAAAATTTATTACAGGAGATATAATGAGGAATTGTCCGAAATGTAAGACAGAACCTATGAAACAGGAGATTTTTGAGGGAATTGAAGTTGATAGATGTCCAGCGTGTAAAGGATTATATCTTGATAGCGGAGAACTAAAAGGCTTGCTGGCAAAAAAAATGGGAAATACTGCAGATACACTTGGGTTTTCAGCAATTTCAGACCATATGGATCGTATAAATGCTTTATGCCATCGTTGTAATGAAAACATGAATGTTATGATTGGTCCTGGAGATATCAGGGTTGATCTATGCCCTAACTGCAAGGCTATATTTCTCGATCAGGGAGAGCTTGCAAGTATTCAATTGTATAAGATATAAGAGATGAATGCCTTTAATTATTAATCTATTTAGAAATCAATCCTGAATTGATTCATTTGAATCCATATCAATGTCTGGGTAAAGTTTTGTAACACATAGAGGACAAATACTGTGAGAAAAATTTGCTTTAGTTCTCTGTTTTATATATACCTCAATTTGTTCCCAATACCCATCATCATTTCTGATGTTTTTACAATGAGCACAAATAGGAATAAATCCCTGGAGAGTTTTAACCTCCGATAAGGCTAATTGTAATTTTTCAATAAGGTTCAACCGCTCAATTTCACTTTTTTTCCTTTCCTCAATCTCTTTATTCAAAAGTTGATTACGAGCCTCCAATTGCTTTCTCAACCGAGTCAGGGCAAGATGAGTTTTGACCCTGGCAATTACTTCATCAGCTTGAAAAGGTTTTGTGATATAATCAACACCTCCAACCTGGAAACCTTTTATCTTATTTATGGTCTTACTAAGTGCACTGATGAAAAGCACAGGAATATCTCTGGTTCGAGCATTTTGTTTCAGAATATTACAGACCTCAAACCCATCTAAACCCTCCATCATTACATCCAGAATGATTAAGTCCAAATCCTCATTATTTAGTGCTAAATCAATTGCCTGATTACCATTTTTTGCAAGAAAAACTTTGCATTCAGGTTTCAGGATATTTGATAGAGCTAACCTGCTTAATTTCTCATCTTCTACAATCATTACATTTTGTTTAGCTTGATCCATTTACTACTCCAAAATTTCCCTTAAAATTTTATTTGCAAGTTCCGCAGCCTTTGAAAACTCTACGTCCTCAACAAGTCCTAAAATCTCAGATACGACCTGAGAATGTTTTCCCTCTAAAAATACTGACTGAAGTTGTTCTGCAACATCCAAAGCTTCAGAATCCCCGCTATTACAAAACTCAATTAAATTTCGAATCAGTTCAACTGTTGGAAAAAGATCTGTCTGCTCTCTATAATTTTGTTCAGATTCTTTTATAATAGAACTTTCAATAGAGAGAAAATGATATTCAATTTCATCAATCATAGTCTTTAATAATTCCTCATCTACAGCTAGAGTTTCCAATGCTGAGCTAGTATTTCCGTCCAGTAAATTCTGTTCAATCTTTGCAGCAAGTGTGGAAACATTGTACATACCCATCGTGCTGGACGCTCCTCTTAATGAATGAACAAGATGAAGCGCTTTTTGAACTTCATTGTTTTCAATCAGACTCTTGAGAGTTCTCTCCACATTTTTATATAGTTTAACATATTCCCCTAAAAGTTTTATATATAGCATTTTAGAACCGTTAAGCCTCTTGACACTATTCTTCACATCAAGCCCATCAATATTAGGGAGTAAAGGATTTGAGTGCTTTATTAATTCTGGAGTTGGAAATTCTTCAGTCATTTTATTGCTTATTGCAGGTTTAATGAATTTTTTCACTACTTTAGAGAGTTCTTCCGGGTCAATTGGCTTAGTCAAATGGTCATTCATGCCTGCCTGTAGACTTTTTTCCTTGTCTGATACCATCGCGTGAGCTGTCATCGCAACAATCGGTAAGTCCTTCAGACCATGGGAGCGTATTTCCCGGGCAGCACTCAAACCATCCATTTCCGGCATTTGAATATCCATAAAAACCAAATCATATTTGTTTTTACAAGCCATCTGATAGCCTTCTCTCCCATTTACAGCAAGGTCGTATTCCAAGCCCATTTGTTCAATTAATTCAGATATAACTTGCTGATTAAGAGGATTATCCTCCACCAACAGAACCTTAGCTCCATTATAATTTTCCGGTAGGACATCATTGATCCCAAAACCATATGAATTTGTTGCAGGTAAAAAAGGAATTTCAAAGAAGAACAATGTTCCTTTTCCATAGATACTTTCCACAGAAAGTTTTCCTCCCATCAACTCGACCAGTTGTTTAGATATAACTAATCCCAAACCGGTTCCACCAAAGCGTCTTGTGATAGAACCATCAACCTGATGGAAACTCTTGAATAGATTGGAAATCTGATCAGATGTCAATCCAATTCCCTCATCCCTCACAGAAAATTTAATTCTGACGTTTTCATCTTTCCCGTCAATTAATTCAATAGAAATCACAATTGAACCACGGTTGGAGAATTTAACAGCATTATCAGTAAGGTTGATCAGAACCTGTCCAAGTCTCAGAGGATCTCCTTTTAAAGACTCCGGGATTTTTTCATCTATATCAAAGTGGACTTCAATTCCCTTTTTTGAAGCTTTTAGGTTGACTATACTATAAAGATTATCCAGAACAGTCTGCAAGTTGAACTTTATATTTTCAACAACTAATTTTCCAGCTTCTATTTTTGAAAAATCCAAAATATCATTTATTATCGTCAAAAGTGCCTGAGAAGATTTTTGGATTTTTTTTAAATAATCATATTGTTTATCTGATAATTCTGTCCCCATGGCTAAATGAGTCAGGCCAATAACCGCATTCATTGGCGTACGGATCTCATGGCTCATCCTTGCAAGAAAATCACTTTTGGCCTCTGTAGCTGCTTCTGCCTTCATCTTTGCCTTTATAAGAGATTTTTCTGCTATCTTAGTTTCAGCTGCCAATGTATAAAGACAAATCAGGAAAAGTAAAAACCCTGCCACAATCATAATATAACTGACTATAACAGTAGTTTTTGGAGATAAATAAACAGAAGGAAAGGGAGTAACTTTAATGAAAAGATCTAAAATAATAAGTATGGAGGAAAAAAATATCTGGAATAAGAAAATTTTTTTTTCTTCTAATTCATAGTAAAGAAAGCTAGCGCTTATCGCTGGAAAATAGAAGAAGAAATACATTGTGTCTGGCCCAAGTGATGTTGAATAAATAAAAATTATTATCGCATTGAGGTTGGGGGCAAGAAAACGGGATAGGTTTACAAATCCTTTTTTATTTAATATCAAAATTGAAATTTGGTATGTAATTACTATAGGAATCATGATTTTAAGAAAATCAGCCCCTATTTTTTCAAAGACAAAATAGAGCGGAATCACTAATAAAGTTGTTGTCAAAGCAAGAACATTTGTAATCCTCACCCTCTTCTGTTTCTTCTCAGAAAGTGATTCACTTATACCCAGGTTAAGTATAATCTGAATTACTTTTTTTATTTTTCCCATTAAGTTATTGTAGCTATTCAAAAATTTATTGTCAAACATTTTTTTTATACCTAAATTTTTCATCAAAATTGTAGCAAAATGTTCGAGATGTCCTTTATAACAAGTAAAATGATTGAGTCGAATGAGGAATAGTTTCACTATTTTGTAATGAAGACGATTGAATTTTACACAGTTAAAATGGGTATATCGGGCATTGTAGTAGATTTTGATGAAAAATTTAGGTTATATAAGAACTTTTTTGATTGTTTTTCGTACTATTTTTATTGAGCAATTTAGACTCAATAAGGAATAAATGGAAAACTTATTAACGTTAAACAATATTCACTTTAACTACAAAAATACCAAAGCCATAAAAGGTGTTGAACTTAAAATTGACAAGGGTATTTATGGATTGCTGGGACCAAATGGCGCTGGGAAAACTACTTTAATGAAGATAATTCTCGGTTTTTTATCCCCTTCACAGGGCTCTGGAACTGTCTTAGGATTTGATATACTTTCAGACTCTCAGAAAATCAGGCAGCAAATTGGATATATGCCGGAAACAGACTGTTTGATACCGGGCATGGATGGCGTCAGCATCACAGCATATCTTGGAGAATTGAGCGGTATGCCAAAAGAAGAGGCAATGAAAAGAGCTCATGAGGTTCTATATTATGTTGGACTTGAAGAAGCTCGATACAGAAAAGCCGACACATACTCTTCAGGGATGAAACAGAGATTAAAGCTGGCTACAGCTATTGTCCATGACCCTAAACTCCTTTTTCTTGACGAGCCTACATCAGGTATGGATCCAAACTCAAGAAGAGAAGTTCTTGATCTTATAAGAGATATCTCAAATAAGAAAAACATGGACATAATCATCTCATCACACATCCTTTCAGATATAGAGTACACTTGTGATACTGCATTAATAATGGATAAAGGAAGAATTATTTCATCTAAATTGATTTCAGAGATAGACTCGGCAAATCTGGATGAAATAGGAATATCAACAGAAGAGAATCTTCCAAAATCGAAGCAGGTAAATATTTTCGAAATTAAAGTAAAGGGGGAAGTTGAAAGGCTGGTAGAAGATCTAAAAGATGTTAAAGTAAAAAAAGACAATAAAGGAAACACCCAACTTATATTTTTACAATCTTTTGACACAACTGAAATATTCAGACAATCTATTCTAAAAGGCGTTCAGATCAGACATTTTAAAAAACGGAAAGCAACCCTTGAGGATACTTTTGTATCAGCAATTGGAGAATCAAATGCAAATTAGGGAAAAAGGTTATTATCAATGGGATGGAGAACTTAAAAAAGATGGGATTAAATGGCTCCCCATTTTTAAGAACGGAATAAAGAGCGTTTATAATAAAAGATTTTCGAAATTACTGTTTGCATTTTCTTCAGGATGGTTTTTTATTTTTCTAATAGCAATATATCTTTCAGAAATGGATGAAGTTAAAACAGCTGGAAATATGCTTGGCGGACTTATAAAAAAAATAATAGTTTCAGACGCACATCTATTCCATCTTTTCTATACAGTTGGGTTTTTTATATTTATGCTGATGATATTAAGTTTATTTGCCGGAGCAGATCTAATCTCCTCAGACTTGAAATTTAAGTCATATACGCTCTATCTTTCAAGACCAATAACTGTCTTGGACTATCTAAAGGGTAAATATTTTATAGTGCTGTTCTACCTGCTTCTTTTTTCGTTGATCCCTGGTTTACTTTTATTAATTGCCAAAGCAGTATTTGCAAAAACAATCTCAATCTCACTCTATGTTCTATTTGCATCAATTGTGTTCCCAATAATTGTATCACTATTTTTTGCTTCAATGAGCCTTTTCTTCTCTTCCCTATCTGAGAATGGAAAAACGGTTAAAATACTTTTGTTTTCATTTTATTTTTTCACAGATATGTTAGGAGGAATTTTTTACGGGATTTTCAGAAACGAGGATTTCTTTTTTCTTTCAGTAACAAAAAACATAAAACAATTCGGAACATTTCTATTCAGGACAGAAGAGAATTTTTATACTACGGGATTTATATCAGGGTTAATTATTATTGGGTTAACAATATTTTTCTTTATGTTCATGTATTCAAAAATGAAGAGAACGGAGGTTTAATATGGAAATACAAAAAACTTCTGAAATTGTTCAAACTAATAATGTCTCAAAATGGTACGGAAACGTTCTGGGTGTCAGTGAAATATCTATTAAAATCAGTAAAGGTGTCCATGGTCTCTTAGGACCTAATGGCGCCGGAAAATCAACATTTCTTAAACTTATCTCCGGACAACTCAAAACTAATATTGGTAATGTAAAACTCTTTGGAGAAGAAATAGACAATAATTACAATCTATTTAATAGAATTGGACTCTGCCCTGAGAACGACTCATTTTATAAAGGGATAACTGGATGGGAGTTTATATTATTCAGTTCAAAATTATATGGATTTATTGGCAAAGATGCAGAGAAAAAAGCTGAGAGAGCCATAAAAAGAGTCGGTCTATTTGACAGCAGAAATAAATTGATCAGCGAATACAGTCTTGGAATGAGACAGAGAATAAAATTGGCTTCAAGTATAATTCATGAACCTGATCTTCTGATTCTTGATGAACCACTTAGAGGTATTGACCCACTATGGCGGGTCAAAATCATTGAACTTATTAAAGAATTTGAAAATATGGGAAAAACAGTGATTGTTTCCTCTCATATTCTCTCTGAGGTAGAAGATATGACAGACAGTATAATTCTGATCCATCAGGGAAAAATCTTTGCCCAGGGAAAAATTGATCAGATCAGAGACCTTCTGGATTCCCACCCCCATCAAATCTCTATAAAATCTAATGATCCAAGATTGATTGCTGGAAAAATAGTAAACGATAAGCATATCCTCAATATTAATTTTAATGACAATAAAGATCAAGTAATCGTAAACACAAATAATAGAGATCAATTTTTTAATGATTTAGGCAAAATAATTGTAGATAATAAATTAAAGATAGAAGAGATAACCTCTCCGGACGACAATCTTCAAGCTGTTTTTGATTATTTAATAGGGAGATAATTAGATGCATATTTTTAATCAGATAAAGACAATCTTTTCTTTTTTTTTAACTACCACACTAAAATCACGACGGACAAAAACCTTCTTTTTCATATCTTTGATTCCGTCAATTATTATTATTATAGTAAATATAGCTGGAAAAGGAGATATAAATCCTGAATTTAATAATCTGTTTCAAAAAATTGGAATAATCTTTTTCTTTGGATTCTTCATACAAATCCTTGCATTGTTTTATGGAACATCAATTATAAATGATGAGGTTAATGATAAAACACTTATTTATCTTACTACAAAGCCTATATCAAAAAGTTCCATTCTACTAGGTAAATACCTGGCTAATTTTGTTATATCACTTTTAATCATGGTAATCGGTTTAGCAATATCATATATTGCAGCATTGAAGGGACATACATTTGATCCCTTTGAGATACTGGCAACCTTTGGAATAGCAGCCATAACCATTCTCTTATATATGGCATTATTTACATTATTCGGAACAACACTAAAAAGACCTATAATGATCGGACTTATGTATATTTTCGGATGGGAATTAATTCTTACCCCCCTTATTGGAGGCACTCTTCAAAAATTTTCATTTGCTTTTTATTTAAATAAGTTATTACCTGGAAATATATTTGAATATAAGTCATACCCTTCTTCTGTATCTCTTTCTCTTATAGTCCTCTTTATTTCATCAATTATTTTTATGGCTATTTCTATATTTGCTTTTAAAAAAAAAGAATATAACATGTCGGATGCCTCTTGACAAAACCCTGATTTTTTTATATCCTATGTTTTTTCAAGCGGGAATAGCTCAATGGTAGAGCACGACCTTGCCAAGGTCGATGTCGCGGGTTCAAGTCCCGTTTCCCGCTCCATAAAACTTCGGCGGCGTAGCCAAGTGGTAAGGCAGGGGTCTGCAAAATCTCTATTCATCGGTTCAAATCCGGTCGCCGCCTTTTTTCACTCTCAAATAAAATCATTCAAGTTATTTTTATTATTTCCGATATAATAACCATATAGAAACAAAGGGGAGAGGTATGGGAGTAAATCTTAGTATTTTTTTTCAAGGACTTCAAAGTTCTCAGAATATTATCAATAGAAGTGGACATAATGTCGCCAATGTTAATACAAAAGGCTTTAAGGCAACCAACTCATTAACTGGATCAACAAACTTTTCAGTTTCAAGTTTTCAATTTTCAGGTCAAAATCTGGATCTTGGCATTGAGGGTGACGGTTTTTTTAGAGTAAAAGATCAAAATGGAGGATCTCTTTATTCTCGCAAAGGAGATTTTTCGCTAAACTCTGAAGGAGAGATAGTTGATTCTAAGGGATATAAACTTGATGTTGATTTTAAACTAGATGCCAATCAACCTTTTGCAATTAATAAGGATGGTT
Organism: uncultured bacterium; assembly: GCA_965371805.1. Classification (GTDB taxonomy): domain Bacteria; phylum Acidobacteriota; class Aminicenantia; order UBA2199; family UBA2199; genus JAOZTV01. Next base: position 27,644 of record CBDUZW010000015.1, read on the forward strand.
CAGTTTATCAAGATGGCCAACAGCTTGGAAAAATTGATATTTATAGTTTTAATGGGAAACAGGAGCTCTTAAAAACCTCCGGAGGTTATTTCTCTCCACTCAGAGAAGATCCGGGAATTGCAAGCGGCTCCCTGATTGCGTCAGGTGTTCGGGAGGGGTCAAATACTGATATAGCTGAAGAGATGGTAGCACAGATCCTCGGTTCAGTTTCCTACGAGGCAAATATCAAGGGCATGAAGGTTATGGATGAGATCCTAGGGGAGACACTGGATATAAAAGGTTGAGGCATTCAGAAGTATCAGAAAGTTTCTAAAATCTTAAGAATTGTATTTGGAGTTGGTCTTGATTCAGGTGACTTTGACAGCATAGACATGATCATATCGTTTATTTGTTCAGGTATTCTCCAATTAAATTTTATTGGATCTATGGGTTCAACCTTAAGTATTTGATTTATAATATCAATTGATGTTTCTGCCAGAAAAGGTTTCTCACCGGTTAACATCTCATAAAAGATAACCCCAAGTGAATAGATATCACTGGCCTCAGTTGCAAGCCCTGAAATTTGTTCCGGAGATATATAGTTGATCGTCCCCATAATAATACCCGATTCGGTTAATTGGGTCAGGCTTCTGGTTTTTGCAAGTCCGAAATCAAGTATTTTAACCACATCGCCACTACCATTTTCATTGACCAGCATTATATTCTCAGGCTTCAGATCTCTATGAATCACATCAGATTGATGAATGACGACAATTGCTGATATCAGCTGGCCGGCAATTTTCAGAAAATCGATTAGCGAAACCTTTTGATCCTTCTTGATCTTTTCTGAAAGCAACTCTCCTTTCAGATACTCCATTACCAGAAATAACTGCTTATGGCGTTCCCCCCTTTCAATTACATTTACAATGTTTTTATGGTTCAGTTTATCAATAATAGCTGCTTCATTCATAAAGCGCTTTCTCTGCTCCTGATTTTGGATATACTCTTCTCTTATCAGTTTTATAGCAACAAATCTTTTTTTATCCAATAAACTCACCGATTTATATACGATTCCCATACCACCGGATGCGATCTTATCAAGAATTTTATAATGAGCGATATAATGGTTGTGTTTCCAGAAGGCAATCAGTTTTAGATGTTTTTTTAAAATCATTACCAATAAGTATGACAAGCAGATTATTATCACTGCGGATAGAATTGTAAACCACCAGGTTTTCCAGAATGGCGGCGTAATGATCAGTTTTAATTCAAATCCTTCATTGTTCCAGACGCCATCATTATTGGAACCCCTCACCTTTAACATATAACTCCCGGGGTCCAGGTTTGTAAATGTTATATCACGCCGGGTTCCTAAATCTATCCACTGATTGTCAAGCCCCTCCAGGAAATAGGAATACTGATTTTTAGAGGGGTTCGAATAGTTCAAAGCTGAAAATTCAAATGATATTGTTGACTCTTTATAATCCAATTGCAGTAATTTTATTTCTGAAATATTTTTCTTAAGATCTATATCCTTATAGTATTTTTTAATCCCAACCAATTTTACAGGAGGAATATATGGATTATTCTTAATATCCTCTGCATAGAAAAAATTAAACCCTTTCTTCCCTCCAAAAAACATTTTACCCTCTTTACTCTTAAAGTTTGCCATTTGCCGATAAACATTTGTTAACAATCCGTCATCAATTGAAAAATTTTTGACCTTTTCTTCTTTTGGACAGAACCTGGATATCCCTTTATCAGTGCTAAGCCATAACTTGTTATTTCCATCTTCCAATATTCCATGAATAATATTGCTGGCAATACCGTTTTTTTTTGTATATCGGATAAATTGCTTCCCGGAAATTAACTTATTTAATCCACCATCTGTCCCAACCCACAGGGTTCCGGATTCTGATTCCATTATACAGTTGACAAAATTATGACTTAAACTATTCTTATCTGAAATCTGATGTCGATATGCTGTAAAAGAGTCTGTTTTTCTATTATAAAGGTTAAGTCCTCCGTTTCTTGTTCCGATCCATAAACGTCCCTTCCTATCCTCATATATTGATTTGACACTACTATCAGCCAATCCATTATTACGACCCGGTAAACGAATAAACACTTTCTTCTCCCTTTCAAACCTATTTAATCCACCTCCCTGAGTTCCAATCCAAATGACACCAAGACTATCTTCATAGACAACATTTATATAATTATGACTTAAGCTGGAAGGTTCTTCTTTAGCATTCCTAAAGTGAACAAAGGTCTTTGGCCGAGGGTCATAACAAAAAACACCCTCATCAACCGTTCCAACCCACAATATTCCCTTGTGATCTTCATAGATCGAGGATACCGAACCAAATATATCTTCTGTCTTAATCAATTTATTGTCTATTGGAAGAATTTCTTCTCCCTTTTGAACATACTTTAAAATCCCTTTATTGGTACCCACCCAAATAGTACCGGAGTTCTCTCTAGAGAATGCAGCTGTCAAGTAAGTATCACTCTTTGGAAAGAGTATTGCCGAAGAAAACTTTCCCTTTTCCGGATCTATTTTTTGAACTCCCGCCCCAACAGTTCCAATCCAGATTATCCCTGATCGATCCTCAAAGACGGATCTTATCCGATTACTCTTTATACTTTCAGGAAAATTAAAGTCCACTTGATAATGAGTCCTCTTTTTCCCTTCAATTTTAAAGAGTCCGCCCCCTCTTGATCCAACCCAGATTTTTTTGTCACTTGCCTTTAGAACTGTCCAGACTCTTTTTATGTTAGGAAAAAGCCTTTTCATATGGATTTTTTTGTTTTTTGTATCCAGAAGATATAAGCCACCACTCTCTTTGTCAAGACTATCGATGCCAACCCAGAAAGTACCCGGTTGAGATTCAACCAACATACGTATTTGAGTCGGGGGGGTGCTTGTATCTGAATTTAGCAGATATTTATTTGAGTCGAAGTCATTCTTAATCAGATTGAATTCATATACACCAACCTTTGTACCAATTAGTAGAGATTCAGATTTATCCTCAATAATATCACGAATGACATTACAAGATAGGTCTTCCTTTCCCGACTTATTCCAATAGACCTTGAACTGATTTGTCCGTTTATCAAATTTATTTAATCCATTGGATGTACCGATCCACATTTTATTTGAACTGTCTTCATATATTTTCAAAATCCAATTATTTGAAATACTATTTGGATCATCCGAATTATGCCTGAAACAGGTAAAATCATCGGTTTTCATATTATACCGACACAATCCACCGCCATCAGTTCCCACCCACAAAACACCCTGACTATCCACAAAGAGGGTAAGAATATAATTATGACTCAAGCTTTTCTGATCATCCAGATCATTATAATATACCTTCATATTATATCCATCAAACCGATTCAAACCATTCATTGTTCCAAACCACAAAAATCCTTCATGATCCTGAACAATGGAATTAACTGTGGACTGAGACAAGCCCTCTTTAACTGAGAGTTGATCAAATCTCGTGTTCTTATCTGACAGCAATGAGATAGAAATAAAGATAAAAAAAACAAGAGACAATCTTAGCTTCATCTGTAATCCGGATTCATATTTAAGGTTTTCATTATATAAAATATTATAACCTGTTTTTAGTGATTTTCGCAATAAATTAATTGAAAAATGGGTGAAATTTGAGTATGATATAGAATATTCTTTTCGGAGGCGAAATGATTGACCCTATTAAAAAAAAAATCTGGGAGCTTATTAAAGAAAAAAAAGTCTCACTTGCTATGATATATGATATTGATGGTGAAATAATCTGGTCAATCGGTAGAGATATAATCAGTCTAAATGTGTTTGAAGGAGACGGCTTCTGTAAAAGCTATATTCAGGAAAGTTTGAGAATTAAGGATCGAATATTTAAAGAGAACGGTATTGTTTCCTCGACAAGTGACGGCCTTTCAACCTCGGCTAAAAACTTGCTGATTAGAAATATCGTCATCCAGCCATTGAATAATAAATATTTTTTATACATTGACAGCGGTATAAAGACCTCTTTTAGTAAAATAGAACTTGAACTTTTTAAACTGCTGGGCAACCTCCTCAAGGATTCAATACAGGCTGTCAGAATTAAGGGAAATGGATTTGGGGGTATTACCGGAAACTCTGTCCATATGAAAACAATCAAAGAGAAGGTAGTAAAGTATTCAATGGTTGACTCTCCAATCCTCTTAACCGGAGCAACCGGAACCGGAAAAAACCATCTGGCTGAATTAATTCATAATTATTCAGGCAGAAAGGGAAAGTTTAAGGTCATTAATGTTCCAGGAATACCGGAGACCCTCTTTGAAAGCGAAATGTTTGGACATAAAAAAGGGGCTTTCACCGATGCCCGCTCAGATAAAAAAGGCCTGATTGAAGAGGCAGAGGGGGGTACGCTGCTGATTGATGAAATCACAGAGATTCCCATCTCCATACAGGCCAAATTACTCCGGTTCATTGAACAGAAGAAGTACTCTATGCTGGGGGAAACGACTGAAAGAGAAGCAGATGTCAGAATCATCACTTCCACAAATAGAGAGATTGAAAGGGAAATTAAAGAGAAAAATTTCAGAGAAGATCTTTTCTACCGTCTGAACACTCTGGAAATAAAATTACCGCTTCTGAGGGACCGAAAAGAGGATATTAAGGAATTGGTTTTGCAAAAGATAAATTTTCTTTCCGGTAAAAAGACCGGACCGGGATTTTGGGAAGCTTTGCAAACCTATGACTGGCCGGGAAATATCAGGGAACTTTTTGGATTTATTCAACGGATCGGAATCGAGTGTGAGAGCCCGATTAGCGGGAAGGTCATTATTGACTATATCTCAAATTATAAAAACCGGCTGTTTCTTCAAACTGAGAAATGCATGATAAATGATATCTGGCATAAAATTAAAAACGGTGGCAGTTTCTGGAACCTGGTTAAAGACCCCTTTCTTGAGAGGGACCTTAATAGACGAGAGGTCATGGAAATCATCAATAAGGGAATGGTGGAAGCCAAACATAAATACGTCAACCTTGTAAAAGTTTTTAATCTAAAAGAAAATGAATATAAAAAGATGATGAATTTTTTAAAAAAAAACAAATTACAATAAAGTTCTCCTTATAGGAAGAACTTTTCTCCCTATTGGCAGAAGACGAAAGCCACGTATCAATCAGGCTTTTGAACTCTTTTTTCAGATTAAAAACAGATATCTCCCTCAAAGGAGAACTTTCAGTAAAACCTAAAACTCATACACTCCAAAACCCCTATTATAAGAGGGTTCTGAGCAAATACATTTGGCATTATTCTTGCTTCTTATAATTTTACTTAGACATAGGAGATTTTTTCATGAAAAGGATTTTTATTTTTTTATCTGCATTTATACTGTTTTTTAATTTATCCACATCTCTTTTTGGAGATATACCTGCCACCGAGAGAGCTGCTCTGATTGCACTCTATAACAGCACCAATGGAGATGGATGGACCGATAATACCGGTTGGAAAACAGCCCCCCTGCATACAGATGGGTTTGCCATGCCCGGAACAGAAGGATCCTGGCATGGTATTACAGTTGAAACAGACAGGGTAACATCTATAAATCAATTTAATAACAATCTGAATGGAACCACCCCTTCCAGCCTTGAAAACTTGACAAACCTCAGGGAACTGAATCTATCCTATAGTGCAAATTTATCAGGAAATATCCCTCCAAGCCTTTCCAATCTGACAACTCTGGAAATCCTGAATTTTGATTTTGATCAATTAGATGGAACCATTCCTACATCAATTGGAAACCTTATTAACCTAACAGATCTTCGCCTCACTGCTAATCAACTATCTGAAACCATTCCTACATCATTGGGAAATCTGTCAAAACTTGAATATCTAGGTCTTGAAAGAAATGATTTAACCGGAACCATTCCCCCTTCACTTGGAAATCTGACTGCAATTAAATATCTCAAACTAAACGACAATGACTTAACCGGAACGATTCCTACTGAACTGGGTAATCTAGCAAATCTCCAATTCCTTTATCTTTCAGATAATAGGCTTAGCGGAAGTATCCCGGCTTCTCTAGGAAACCTGTCTAATCTCTGGATACTGGATTTGACAATAAATGATTTAACCGGCACCATCCCCACAGAACTGGGGGATTTAACAAAGCTGCAATACCTAAAACTGAAAGCAAACAGACTCAGTGGCACCATCCCCGCTTCACTGGGAAACCTGACAGACCTGAGAAATCTATCGTTAGGTTACAATAAACTGACAGGAGAAATCCCGGTCAATCTCTCCAATTTGAATATATCGGCCTCAAGCCTTGAGATTGGATATAACGGATTGTATACTGACAACTCCACCTTAATCAGCTTTTTAAATAACAAAGACCCTGACTGGTCTGACAGCCAGACAATTGCTCCAGATGGAATTACAGCCACTGTGGTCAGCAATACCGCAATTTACCTCTCCTGGCAGCCAATTGTATATACAGGAGATACCGGCGGTTACCGAATTTTTTACAGTATGACCCCCGGTGGCCCCTATACTTTTTTCTCTCAAACAGCAAACAAGAGCACAACTACAATTTCTGTAACTGGATTATCAGGAAATACAACCTATTATTTTCTTCTAAAAACACAGACAGACGCTCATGACCATGGATGGCCGCAGGATAGTACCATCATAAGCGATCCATCAGATGAGGTCAGCGCAAAAACCTTCATCGATAGCTTTACAATTTCAGGCAGAATAACAGTTAATGGAAATCCACTTAAAAATGTTGTCATCAATATAAATAACGGATTTCCAGGCAAACCGGCAACTGATAATAATGGAGACTATATTGCCCCTGTCCCCTATAACTGGTCAGGCACCATCAGTCCGGAACTGAACGGATACATTTTCACTCCTGCCAATCGAAGCTATAGCGGTGTCACATCAAGCATCACAGATCAGAGCTTTACCGCAACCACAGCCCCAACCCTAACAACAGCAGCGATCTCAAATATAACAACAACAACAGCCAATAGCGGTGGAACCATTTCAGGATCTTCTATCACTGCGAGGGGAGTCTGCTGGAACACCTCAGCTTTTCCAACCACTGCAGGATCTCATACCTCAAATGGTGCCGGGTCCGGTAGTTTTATCAGCGCAATCACGGGTCTTGAGCCCTATACAACATACCATGTCCGTGCCTATGCAACCAATAGCAGCGGGACCGTTTATGGCAATGAACTCAGTTTTACAACAGCTGGATTAACACCCACCGCCATCACCAGAAATGCTGTCAATATTGGATACAATTTTGCTACCCTGAATGGACGAATCAATGCAAATAGACAAAATACCAATGTCACATTTGAGTATGGAACAACCAATTCATATGGCACCTCTATCTATTCAATACCAAATATCGTCAGCGGCAGCACCATAACTTCTGTTGAGAGAACACTAACTGATTTGACATTAAACACAACCTATCATTACAGAGTCGTTGCTCAAAATAGTGCGGGCACCACATATGGGACCAACATGACCTTTACAACGGGGGCCGCAGCACCCATTGCAATCACCCAGGTGGCCAGTGCCGTTGGAACCAACCAAGCTACCCTGAACGGTAGGGTCAATGCAAATAACCAGAGCACCAATATTTCCTTTGAATATGGATTAACCACTGCCTATGGCACCACTGCCGCTTCAACACCGTCAACAATTACTGGAGTGACAGATAGATCGGTGTTACTTAATCTAACCGGACTAAGCCTGAATACCACTTACCACTATAGGGTGATAGCTCAAAATGGAACCGGGACAACATATGGTTCAGGCATGATCTTTACAACCGGAGCCACAGTGCCCATAGCCATCACAAATGCAGCCAGTGGAATTGGAACTACTGAGGCCATCTTAAATGGAAGTATCAATGCAAATAACCAGAGTACGAATGTTACTTTTGAATATGGCACCACGACAGCATATGGGACCACCATTATTTCGATACCGAATATAGTTGCCGGCACTACAATAACACCTGTCAGTCGAACAATAAATGGATTAACATTGAACACAAGCTACCATTATAGAGTGGTCGGTCAAAATGGAACCGGCACAACAAATGGTGCTGACATGACATTTACAACAGGGGCAGCAGCTCCCATTGCAATAACTGAGGTGGCCGGCAATGTTGGAACCACCAGTGCTATATTGAACGGTATCATAAATGCAAATAATCAGAATACAAATATTTCCTTTGAATATGGGACCACAACTGCATACGGAAACTCTATCACAACCTCCCCATCGACTGCATCAGGAACAAACAATCAGCCTATCTCCTATAACCTGACCGGACTGGCTTTAAATACCACCTACCATTATCGAATCAGCGGTCAAAATACAAGCGGAGTCTCAAATGGCGCCGATATGAGCTTTACAACCGGAGGCATCATTCCATCAGTTACAACCCTCGCTGCAAGCAATATCAGTGGCAGCAGTGCCCTGCTAAACGGGACTATCAATGCAAATACCCAGAGTACCAGTGTCACATTTGAATATGGCCCGACAACCGCCTATGGAAAATCTGCTCAGGCAATTCCCAATATTATAAACGGTACAACCGATACCCCTGTCAGCTATATATTGACAGGACTGAAGCCGGAAACCATCTACCATTTCAGGGCAATTGGTCAAAATGGAATTGGTAGGGCAACTGGGTCTGACATGACCTTTACAACAGGAGAGGGATCACTGGAAGTCTATACCGAAGAGGTATCTGATATCACTTCAAAATCTGCAATGGCATATGGAAATATCGTATCGACCAAGACCGTAAATATCACCTCAAGGGGCATCTGCTGGAGCAGATCCGATAATCCTTTGGTTTCAGGCAATCATACTGAAAATGGTTCTGGAGTTGGCAGTTTCTCCAGTATTCTGACAGGATTAAGCCCGAAGACAACATACTATGCAAGAGCATATGCAATTGATGACAAAAAATTTGTATACGGCAATATAGTCGTATTTAAAACATCCGGGTTTATTACTGAACTGGCCATCATCACACCGGAAAATGGCGCTGTTGTCCAGGGAAATGAAAAAATCTTTATTGCTTCATCCCTTGATTCAGATTATATAGAGTTACACATTGATGATGTTCATCTGGGATATGGAACACTAAGTACAGACATCGATCATTTTGGCTTAAAACTGATTCAGACCGAGTTCAGTTTAAAAGATATTGTCTATCTTTATTTGACCGAAAATAATTCCCTCAGAGGAATAACAGGGACCGGAATGGTTCTAAATATTTTTTCAGAAAAGATTGGAGTAGAAAACTTTCACATAGAACCCTCTGGAGAAATTTATATTCAGCTGGAATCAGCCCGCTATTTTGATGGGCAACAACCTTTTCAAAGCATAATCGTCGATCCGCTAGATAAAAGTATATCAGGACTTGATAAAAAAGATTGCTATCAGCCGGAGATTAAATATACAGATAAACTTGAAGATGACATCATTGGCTCCTTAAGCAGAAATCATAATTTTGATCATGACATAAAAAATGCATTCACAATAGACGAGGATGAAGTAATCTCTCTTGGAAGATATAAAAACGCAAACTATTTTTCACTTCATTCAAGTTCTAAAAACTTGAGCGAAAAGAGGCCAACCCTGATCGCATATTTACAGGACAGACCGGTAAAGATAACAAAAATCTTGAATATGACTTCAGAGCAATCCTCAATTCCAATAGATTTATTTGTACCGGATGAGACTTCATTTTTAAAGAATGCCGGAATAAAAACATATATACTTGAATGGAATACATTAGATTATCCAGATGGGATGCATAAAATACAGGCATCATCCCAGGATAAGTACGGGCAGAAACTTGTTGATTCAGTAGATGTGGTGGTGAGAAATTTCATCATTGACCTGAGTGTAATTAGAAAAGAGGACGCTGCCTATACATTTAGTGTCCATTTTGGCGAAATCAGTTTTAACATTGATAACCCCAAAAATCTTCCAGTCACAAAATATGTGATTTATCGAAAAGAAATGGACGGAGATTACGAACCACTTACAGAAATCGAGAGCCTTTCTATAATTGAACACAAATACACTCATATTGATAATAATATAACAAAGGAAAACAATTATACATACAAGATTATTGCCACCGACAGTAACGGTAAAGCTCTGTCTGAATCAAATGAAAAATCAATTTAGGAGACCATAATGAAAATAAAAAAACTTGGACAGACAAATAAACACATATTTAATTTGCTTTTAGTATTATTAATTCTCTTCTCTATTTCAATTAGTTTAACAGGAGCCGATAAAAATTTATTTTTTGACCTATCCTTAAGTGCATTTTCCAATTCAGATGAAGAATTTAAAAAAATCTATATGGATTCTATGTGGGTGCCTGAAATCGGGATCGGTTATTTGTTTTCAAATAATTTCTATGTCAGGACCAATCTTAGTTTGATTTCTATCAATGGCCAAACTCCCAAATGGCTCTACGATGTTAAAATGAAGCAGAAACGTCTCTCATTAAATGGTGGTTACAAACATAAATTATCTAAAAAGATAAGCCTTTCCGGAGAAGTTGGATTCGTTTTCTTAATGTATGATGAACAGATCACCCAGCTGAATTATATAAACAAAGATAATTCCCCGGGATTTAAAACCGGAATAGATTGTCAATACTCAGTAAATAGTATCTTTAGACTGATTATAAATCTTGATTATTCAATTATCAATAAATCAATTGACGCTGGGTCCAAACGTTTCGGAGGCATAAAAGCCGGCCTTGGAATTAGATTCTTCTTATAGCCGACCTTTATTTCTGAATTTAAGATTATGTATTAGTGCCTATAATTTAGCTAAAACCGCATCATAGTTGGGTTCATCAACAATTTCAGGTACCAGTTCCGTGTATTTCACAACACCCCCCTCATTTAAAAGAACCACCGCTCTTCCCATCAGGCCGGCCATTGGGCCATCTGAAATTCCAATGCCATAATCATTAGAAAACTTCGTATCTCTCATCTCAGAAAGAGTAATCACATTATTTAAACCTTCCGCACCGCAAAACCTTGCCTGTGCAAAGGGTAGATCTCTTGAAATGCAGAGAACAACCGTATTAGGCAGCTTGTCTGCCTTTGCATTAAATGTTCTGACAGAGGTCGCACATGTACCTGTGTCAAGACTTGGAAAGATGTTTAAGATAACTTTTTTTCCACGGAAATCACTTAACTTAGCATCCCCCAGATCATTCTTTGTCAGGACAAATTCTCCTGCCGTTTCTCCAACTGCCGGTAAATCACCGATTGTATTTATTGTATTTCCCTGTAATGTAATTTTTGCCATTTTTTCCTCCATTTATTTTTATTTTTTTAAAGCAAATCATAAAAAAGATAATAACAAATTAAAATTTTATATTCAAATATTATTAATTTTCCTCAATATTGGATAAATTAGGATCACTCTTTACCTTTAACTTTCCGGAAACAATTCCATCCAGAGTTTCAACGCTCTTTAGTTTTCTTTGAATTGCCCTTGTCCTTCGGCCAACCACTTCATCTAATTGATCCAATCCGGTCCGGATATTATTCTGTGCTTTTTCCATCATGCCGCCAAATTTATTAAATTCGTTCTTTACCTCTCCCAATACTTTCCAGACCTCACTGCTTCTTTTCTGAATTGCCAGAGTTTTAAATCCAATTTGAAGACTGTTTAAAATTGCTGCTAAAGTTGTAGGTCCGGTAATAATAATTTTATAGTCTCTCTGAAGTTCTTCTAATAACGAAGCTTTCCTTACTATTTCAGCGTAAATACCTTCAAATGGGAGAAACATTATTCCAAAATCTGTTGTATTCGGAGGATCAATATATTTGCTTTCAATATCTTTTGCCATTTTTTTAATCGTAGTTTCCAAGTTTTTCTGGGCCGCTGTGATCTTATTTAAATCTCCATCCTCATAGGCATCCTGCAATGTCATATATACATCTTTTGGAAATTTAGCATCAATTGGAAGCCATACGACTGAATCAGAATCGCCTCTTCCAGGTAATTTAACAGCAAATTCTACTGATTCTGAACTATTGAGTTTTGTTTTAACATTTGTTTCATATTGATCAGGGGCAAGGATCTGCTCAAGCAGCATTTCCAGTTGTATCTCACCAAATCCGCCTCTCATTTTTACATTACTTAATACTTTTTTTAACCCACCCACATCAGCTGCAATCGTTCTCATCTCACCAAGTCCCTCTTGTACTGCTCTCAGTTGTTTGCTGACTGTATCAAAGGATTGACTCAGTCTTTCATTCAATGTTTTTTGAAGTTTTTCATCAACTGTCATTCGCATTTCATCCAGTTGTTTGGTATTGTCTTCCCTGATAAATTTTAATTGTTTCTCAACAGCATCTTTTACCTCTTTTACATTATCAGTATTCTGTTTATTTAATTCAGACTGCTGTCTAGAAAAATTATCAAATTTTTGTTTTATTAATTCATTCAGTTCCTTAGTGTTTTCTGAAAATTCAGTTTTAAAAGAATGCAAAGACTTGCTGAGTTCTTCCCTGTCATTTTTTGAAATATCATTTATTTCAGTTCTATTTCGTTGAAACTCATCCTTTATCGTTCTATCAGTTCTCTCAAGAGTCCTGTCAAATTGAAATACTGCCTTCTCAACATCTTTCAATTGTGGTTTTATGTCAAAATTAACTTTCTTTTTTAAAATTAATATTATATTTACAATCGAAAGAATAACTATAGTAATTAATAACGCTTCAACCATTACATTCTCCTTAATTTAATTAGGAAACAATATGCTCAATTTTGAAAAATTATAGCACATAAAACAAAAAAAACAATTACTATTGACAATCATTTGTAATTTCATTATCATTAATCGATGAAGTACAATCAGAATAAATTGATAACTAATCTATCCCGAATCATTATTCTTCTAATTTTAGGAATTTAGTACCGATGGAGACTATTTTTTTAAGTTCTTGCAAAAATGCACCTGTTGGATTCAAATATAAGACACCAACTGAACATGATCTTTTATACAACCGAATTGCTCTTTATACCGATTCATTAGAAGTCTCTTACTCACTCCTTGATAAATTTCCTGAGAGAGTAAATGGGCTGGTAATTTCAAAAGGTGAAGCTGTTTCACATTCCCGGATCGGTCCTGAACTCTGGCATTTTGTTATAACCAAAAATATGATTCCAGATCTACACAAAACAGTTTTGTTTTTTTTTGAAATGCTATCTAATTCTCAAAATGAAGAAAATGACTCTAAGCAATCTGAAAAAACATATGCCTCACACTTACATCTTTTAAAGAATAAAGAAAAAATTAACAATACTATCCTGAAAGCGAATGATATAAAACAGATGATGTCAGACGTATTACAGGCTACACTTGAAATGTTTGATTGTGATCGATCCTGGCTTCTTTATCCTTGTGATCCAAAAACAGAAACATGGCGTGTCCCAATGATGCGCACTACTCCAGATTATAAAGATGATCAGGTTATGGAAACCGATATACCTGTTCTGCCAGAAGATCATGAAATAATGGAAGCTGTCCTTAAAAAAAAAGGCCCTGTCGGATTTGGTTCAGATAATGAAAAACCGCTTCCTTCATATATGACACCGGAATTTGGTGTTAAGACACAGCTGCTTATATCTTTGTATCCAAAAACTGGAAAACCATGGATATTTGGACTGCACCAATGCCGTAATAACCGTTGTTGGACCAAGGAAGAGAGGGAACTTTTAAAGGAGATCAGCCATAGGCTTAGTGATGCTCTAAGTAGTTTGCTTTTTTTGCATGATCTAAAAGAAAGTGAAGAAAACTTACGAATTACTCTTAATTCTATCGGAGATGCGGTTATTTCTACTGATACCGAAGGTATCGTTACAGAGATGAATCCAGTTGCTGAAAAACTCACAGGATGGTCAATTCAAGAAGCAAGGAAAAAACCTCTGACTGAAATCTTACATGTTCTTAATTCTCATACAAGAGAGCCAGCTTCAAATCCAGTTAGAAAAGTTTTAGAAAGTGGAGAAGTAATTGGTCTTGCCAATCATACTTTACTTATTTCCAAAGATGGCAGTGAATATCAAATTGCTGATTCTGCGGCCCCTATAAGAAATACAGATAATCAAGTAACCGGTGTAGTTATGGTATTCAGAGATATATCAAAAGAGTATCAATTGCAGGAAGAATTAACTTCAAGTGAAGAAAAATTCCGTACTCTTTTCGAATCATCAATGGATGCAATTCTTTTGTTGGATTTAGATAAAGGATATATAGATTGTAATCCAGCTGCCTTAAATATGTTTGCCGTTCCAACAAAAAAAAAATTCCTGCAATTAACTCCAGCTGACCTCTCGCCTATATATCAACCAGATGGATCGCTTTCTGTAGATTCGGCTAAAAAAGAGATCCAGAAATCTATTGAAAATGGAGTAAACTATTTTGATTGGCAGCATAAAAGATTTGATGGGGATGAGTTTTCAGCATCTGTTCTTGCTACGAAAGTTAAAATAGACAACAAAATTTTTCTTCAAGGTACGATCCGGGATATTACAAAAAGAAAACAGAGTGAAGTAGAGTTGAGTCATCTACGTAATTATCTTTACAATATCATTAACTCAATGCCATCCATATTAATTGGTGTGGATAAAAATTGTAAAATTACGCAATGGAATAAGAAAGCGGAAGAGTCCACAGGTATTATTGCTGATGAAGCACAAGGTAAAATCCTTTCTAATGTGTTTCCAAGAATGGCGTCGGAAATGGAAAAAATAACTAAAAGTATGAATACCCGGAAAATAGAGAAAGATTCAAATAGACCTTTTCAGACTGAGAAAGGAATCCAGCATGAAGATGTGACCATATATCCTCTTGTTTCCAACGAAATTGAAGGTGCTGTTATACGTATTGATGATGTAACAAAAAAGAATAAACTTGAGGAGCAGTTAAATCATAGTAGAAAATTGGATGCCATTGGTCAGCTTGCTGGAGGAGTGGCCCATGATTTTAATAATATGCTTGGTGGAATAATGGGAGCAGCAGAGCTTCTAAAACATTCCACAAGAGATCTTGATAAAAAAAGTGAGAAGCTGGTAAAAATGATAATAGAAGCATCAAAACGAGCAGCAGATCTCACATCCAAACTCTTAATATTCGGACGAAAAGGTAAAATAACTTCTAAAAACATTGATTTACATAGTGCCATAGACGATATAATTGCAATTCTCAAAAGGACAATTGATAAAAGAATATCAATAAGTGTTAATAAAAATGCAAAAATAAGTATAATAAAAGGAGATAGATCAGAACTGGAAAGTACATTTATCAATATGGGTATAAATGCCAGCCATGCAATGCCAAAGGGCGGAGAATTACATATTAAAACGAAAAATGTAAGATTAAGTAAATCATATTGTGATTTGAGTCTCTTTGAAATTAAACCTGGTGAATATATCGAAATTGAAGTAAGAGATATAGGCTTTGGAATACCTAAGGAAAACCTTAACAAAATATTTGATCCATTTTTTACGACAAAAAAGCAGGGAAAAGGATCAGGACTTGGTTTATCTGCTGCTTATGGGGCTGTTCTGGATCATAATGGTGAAATTAAAGTATACAGTGAATTGGAAAAGGGAACTGTATTTTATATTTTACTACCCTGTGCAGAAGAAAAAATTGATTTAGCGACTAAAGATGAGATCGTTATCATTGGGTCAGGTCATATTCTATTAATTGATGATGATGATATTATTCGTGACACAGGAAAACTTATGCTGGAAGCAATGGGTTATAATGTAACTCTCTCAGAAAATGGAGAGAACGCATTGAGAATATTTCGGGAACAACATAATAATATTGATTTGATAATTTCTGATATGATTATGCCCGAAATGAATGGACGTGAAGTGTATTTCGAAATGAAGAAAATTGATAAAAACTGTAGGGTAATGATTTCATCAGGATTCTCAAAAAGTGAGTATATTGATGAATTAAAAAAAGCAGGACTCTCTGGATTTATCCGAAAACCATTCAGAAATTTTGAGTTGAGTCAACTAATAGCTAATATATTATTAACCAAATAAAATTATATTAATTTACTGATGCAATCATATTATAATAGAAGACAGGAACAAAATTTTCCATATTTTCAATGTTTATCAGTGATGTATTATGTGTAATTAATATTATTGAAGTCTTGTATGTCTTATTGATTTTAATAATAATTTCAAGCATCTTTTTTTGCGTGTCAACATCCAGGGCTGTAGTTGGCTCATCCAGAATAAATAATTTAGGTTTTAGTAGTATTCCCATTATTAAAATAATTCTCTGACATTCTCCTTCACTTAATTCAAAAGGATAAGATTCTAATATTCTTTTAGGATCAGGAAATTTGAGCTCTTTCATCAAATTTTCAATTTCATTAAACTCAATGCTTTTAATATCTTTAAACTGTGTTCTAATCTTTAATACAGGATTTAGAGAAGCTTTTGCATTCTGGGGAGAATAAAAAACACCTTTTCCAGTCATTTTTTTTATTTCACTATATTCAACTTCTTTATTATTTAAATAAAACAAACCATTCGTAATTATAAAGTCTTCTGATAAGAGTCCGGATATAGTCTTTGCAAAAATAGTTTTACCGACTCCTGATTCTCCTGTTAAGACAGTTATCAGGCCTTCAGGAATTTCAATATTTATTTCATTTAGAATATTCTCTTTATGTTTTCTTGCTCTTATTGATAAACCTGATACTTTAATCAATTATAGTTCTCTACCAAATATCCCTCTACTTCATTGCAATAACTTCAATTTCAATAGAAACTGACAAGGGAAGCTCTTTAACAGCAAAAGCTGATCTTGCAGGATATGGTTTATTAAAATATTGAGAATATACTTCATTCACTTTTTTAAAGTCTCCCATATCTTTTAATAAAACTGTGACTTTTACGATGTCATCAAGGCTGGCGTCCTCTTCAAGTAAAACAGCTTTAATATTTTTGAATATCTGGTGAGCCTCTGCCTCAACGCCACCCGAAACCAATGCTTTTTTTTCAGGATCAACACCCAGTTGCCCCGATAGAAAGATCATATTTCCATTTCTGATTCCCTGGGAATATGGTCCGATTGCTGCCGGTGCATTTACAGTTGAAATTTCTTTTTTCATGTTTTTTCTCCTTATGGTATAAATTCAATTATATTTGTATTTTTATTTTTTATTCTATTTTTCCAATAATAAATCAATCCCAAACCAGCTATAAACCCTCCAATATGAGCAAGAAAAGCAACTCCGTCTCCTGCTCCATATGTAAACTGAAAGACAAACCATATAATTAAAAAAACTGATGCGGGAATATCCAAAAAGGTTATAAATATCAAAATAAAAACAAGTGTTTTTACCTTTGCCTTTGGATATAGTACCAGGTAGGCTCCCATTATCCCAGATACAGCTCCACTCGCCCCAATCACCGGTATCAAAGAGTTCCAGTTAAAAACAATGTGCGTCAAACCTGCGAGAATACCAACCAGTAAATAAAAAACAATAAATTTTATTTTCCCAAGATAGTCTTCAATATTGTTTCCGAATATCCAGAGAAATATCATATTGCCAAACAAGTGCATAAATGATCCATGCATAAACATTGAAGTTAAAAGTGTAGATAGTATTGGAATTTCTCTTTTTACAGAATACACTCTTCCATAAATATCTTTTACTATTGGTAAATTATACTTTTTTAAATGGGTAATCTCTTTTGGAATCAATGCAAATTTAGATATATTATATCTTAAAGGATCTACCTTGCTATCAAATTTTACTTTTATTTCAGATGGGATCGAATAAGATTGAAAAACAAAAATAATAATATTAATAAGAATAAATATTATTGTAATTATTGCTGGTTTTTTTGTAGGATTATAATCCTTAATCGGGAATAACACTTTCTTTTACCTGCTTAATAAAATTGTTTAATCTCTCAATCGAATCCTCTTTGCCAAAAAACTCAAAGACTTCAAAAACACCCGGACTCACAGTCTCAGTCGTAATGGCTAATCTGGATGGATGGATTAAATCAGCAGCCTTTATCCCATAATCCTCTGCTATCTTCCTCAAGATTACTTCCACATTTTCTGCATTAAACTGGGTTAATTTTGAAAGACTGTCTACAAGCATGGCCATTCCTGAAATTATTTTTTCTGAAGAGACAACTTTTTTGATATCTTCTAATTTATAAGTCAGATTTTTTTTAAAATATATAGAGAACTTCTCCTTTATATCCAGGAGTGTTTTCGTTCTTGGCCTGATCAAGTTAATAAATTTTTCTTTTTTTATTTTGTCAATTTCCCTATAATTATCGTCAAATTTTTCATCTTCTATAAGAAGTCTATAAATATCTGATACCGGTTTATTTTGAATTGCCTTTGAATTTAAAAAACGCAACTTCTCATAGTCAAACTCAGGACTGTTTTTAGATAATTTTGAAAAATCAATTTTTTCAATTAACTCTTCCATAAAAAAAATTTTTTTATAATCTCCAGGATTCCAGGACAGTTGAGCTAAGTATGTCAGGAATGCTTCAGCAAGATATCCCCTGCTTTTAAATTCCAATATAGACGTTTCCCCATGCCTTTTACTTAATTTCTTCTTATCTTGACCAAGTATCAGTGGTAGATGAAAAAATTTTGGGATTTTAAAGTTCATTGCCCTGTATAAAAGTATTTGTTTAAAAGTATTTGACAAATGATCATCACCTCTTATGACATGAGTAATATCCATATCATGGTCATCAGCTACAACAGAAAGATGATATGTAGGTGAACCATCAGATTTTAACAGAACAAAATCCTCAAGTTCTTCGTTTTCAACTTTCAATTCTTTATGTATTTTGTCTTTAAAAGTGGTTCTTCCCTCTGGAATAAAGAACCTCAACATTGGCTTTTTTCCATTATTTACATGTGTTGCTATCTCTTTTTGGGATAAATTCAAACATTTTCTATCATATTTGTATAATTTGTTTCCTTTTCTATTTCTACGTTCCTCGATCTCTTCTGCTGAACAAAAACATTGATATGCAAATTTATTTTTTTCTAATAAATCTGCATACTCTTTATATTTTTCAAAATTATCAGATTGATAATAAGGACCTTCATTCCAGTTTATCCCAAGCCATTTCAAACCACCTAAGATTTCTTCAACCATTTCTTTTGAGGATCTCTTTATATCAGTATCCTCTATCCTTAAAATCAAAGAACCTTCATTTTTTTTTGTAAATAAGTAGTTTAGAAGAGCGGTCCTTGCTCCTCCTATATGCAGAAAACCTGTTGGTGATGGTGCAAATCTTACTCTCATGACAAGGACATCAATACTCTCTGGCGTTCTGTTACATACCGCATAATTTTATTTCTATGTTTTTTGAGTTGTTTATTTGTATCTCCTGAGATAAAACTACATCCCCATAGCATTATTTCTGTCCCCTTATATTTATGCTTACTTCTCACAATTGAGTAGATCTCCATCTCCTCATAATCTGTTTTTAATTTGAAAGTTGCAGTAATTTCATCTCCTCTTTCCAACTCCCTTTCCAACATTTTACTACCTTCAGATGATTTTAGAGCAAAACCTCCACCTGAGATATCAACCATGATCGCTTCAAAAACTTCAGGTTTATGCTCAAGTACAGAAGACATTACAGTTCTTTTTCCTTCCCTTTTTATTATATTGAACTTTACAATAACCTGTGGTTTCATAGGAAGTCCAACCCTGAAATATTCCCGCC
This sequence comes from uncultured bacterium, assembly GCA_965371805.1. Classification (GTDB taxonomy): domain Bacteria; phylum Acidobacteriota; class Aminicenantia; order UBA2199; family UBA2199; genus JAOZTV01. The sequence continues at coordinate 47,467 of CBDUZW010000015.1, forward strand.
TTTCTCCATCATTTAATACCGTTGGAAGGGAAATTTTTAATGCATAGATTCCTCTATCATTTATCTTAAATCTTGTATGTTCAAGTACTTCTGAATTAAAAAGATATCTAAAAGTCTTAAATTCAAAAAAAACTTCAATTCTCTCTCCCTTCATCAAAGGTTTTGCATCTGGAGTCTCAATGGAGGCCTCGTCAATAATAATAACTTTTTTTTTAAAATTCACTTCAAGCATCCGGCTAAGATATACAAATATGTTCCCTTTTTCATAAACAGTAAGGGTAAGATTTTCATTTAGACCGGCGGTATTATCTAAGACATCTCTCTCCAGTGAACTTAATTCGTTTTTGGCCATTTTTATTTTTGCTGTAATTAAAGGATAATTCTATCATTTATATAATTTTTTTTCAATAAACCATTATATCCTAAAACTTTTATCAAAATTGTAGCGAAATGTCCAAGATGTCGGTTATAACAAATAAAACGATTGAATCGAATGAAACATAGTTAAACTATTTTGAAATAAAAATGATTGAGTTTTATACAGTTAGAATGGGCATATTGGGCATTGCAGTAGAGTTTGATTAAAATTTTAGGTATATTAAAAAACAGGAAAAATTGCCATTACAGGACGATGATCTGAAATAGTTGACAAATAATCTGATATTTGATCATCTAATCGTAATGTTTTTATTGAACCTCCTGAATATTCAAAAAAAGCATCTCCTGATATAAGGATATGGTCTATCAACTCGCCCCAGGAAGGGTAGGAAGCATTCTCATCTGTTCCCAATAGAGAATCAGTTAAAAACCTATATGAGTTTGAAGCATCCAGAAAAACCTGGAAAGCATTATCTTCAGGAACTTCATCTATCAGGTCGTTCCAGTCCCCTGCAATTATATAATCTTTTTCTGTCTCATTCGGGTTATCTATTTTCTCATCAATATAATTCTTCAACTTCAATGCAGCAGCTATTCTGCGGTCAACATTTTCCTGCCCGCTAAATGCCTTTAAATGTATAATTATCAGATAAAAATCAAAGTTTTTTCCATTGCTTGCTGCATTTAGATAAAGCAAAAGAGGAGGTCTTGGAAATGCATAATTATCATCTGAAAAAAGCAGTTCGGAAGATAGAATGCTAACTGTATCTTTTTTATAGATAATCCCTGTTTTCTGATACTCACCACTACTATAAGTATGAGATGAAAGAAAACCATCATATTTATCCATTTTATCAGTTAATTTTTTAAATTCATCCTTATCTTCTATCTCCTGAACAGCATATAGATCAATATCAAGTTGTGGAATTATCACTTCCAATTTTTCAGTAGTATTTGAAGTGAGAGGAAAATTTTCAATATTCCAGGTTGCAATCTCAAGAGTGTCAGAAAATCCTTCAGGATCAACCTTTATTTGAACTATGTTATTTTCATTATTCTCTTGTTCAATTTCATCTTGAGGGGAACAGGCAAATAAACCTAGAAACAACATTAATATAACTATTTTATTTAAATTTGTAATATTCGATAACATTATTAACTCCTGGGATGATGTTTTTGATATGATTCCTGTATTCTGCTTTTTGCAAGATGAGTGTATATTTCTGTAGTTGAGATACTTGAATGCCCTAACAAAAGCTGAATAGATCTAAGATCAGCACCATTCTCTACAAGATGGGTTGCAAAAGAATGTCTTAATACATGTGGCGACAAATCAAAGGAAATCCCAAGTTTTAATCCATACCCTTTGATTATTTTCCATGCACCTTGCCTTGTAATACTCTGTCCTCTTGAATTCAAATAAATAAAGTTACATGTCTTATCCTTTAGAATCAAATTTCTTCCATTATCATAGTATTTCTTTAGATATTCACCAGACTTTTCACCAAAGGGAATAACCCGCTCTTTATTTCCTTTTCCCATTACTCTTATAAAGCTTTCATCCAGATAAACATTATTATTCTTCAATCCAATGAGTTCAGATATCCTCAAACCCGTAGCATACATCATTTCAAGAATTGATTTATCTCTAATCCCCAGAGGGGTTGATATATCTGGCAGTTCTAACAATTCTGAAACTTCATTTATTGTTAGGTATTTTGGAAGAGTCTGCCATTTTTTTGGAGTAGAAATACCAGAAAGAGGATTATAGTCCATCAACTCTTCATATATTAGAAAATTATAAAATCCTTTTAAAACTGAGTGCAGGTGAGCTCTTGACTGCACCTTATTATCACTGTTAATCTTATCTCTAAAAAAAGTCAACACCAGATCTTCATCAATTTTCTGATGATCAAAACCTCCTGTTTTCAGAAAAAATCTAAATTTTGTAAGTGCTTGCGTGTATGAAACAATTGTATTCTCAGCAAGCCCTCTCTCTATTTGTAAATATATAGTATATTTTTTGAGATTCTTTTCAAATTCAATTTCGTTAAACATTATTAAACTCGAATTATAGAAAAGGATTTATCTTCTTTTCCTGACCTATGGAAGTAAAGCTTCCATGCCCGGGTAGCACAATGGTATTATCTGGAAAATCCATTAGTTTTTCAAGAGATTTTTTTATAGTTCCAAAATCACCACCTGGCAGATCTGTCCTGCCTATAGAACCAAAAAAAAGCGTGTCTCCTGAAAAAATCACATTATCAAAGAGAAGAGATACTGATCCAGGAGTATGGCCCGGGGTATGCAGTACTTTTAGTTTCAAAACACCTTCCTCTATTAATTCATTATTGCTTAATAATCTCTTTGGTTTTGGTGGTGAGGATAAGCCCAGATTATTTTTTAACTCCATATTAATCGGGGAAAATATTAAATCTTCATCATCCTTATGAACCATAATATCAATTTTATATTTTTCACAGCACTCCTTTGCCCCGCCACAATGATCCATATGCCCATGGGTAAGTACTACCGAAAGTGGATTTAATCCATTTTCTGAAATAAAGTCATCCATTTCTTCCGACTTATCAGCTGGATCAATTATAAAGCAGGTTTTTGAATCTTCTGAGTAGAAAACATAAGAGTTGGTTTCTAATTGACCAATAACAAATCTTTTATATTTCAGCATTCTACTCTCCCTCTATTATCAGAGAATCACCCGTCATCTCATCCGGCTGATCTATATTCATTATTTCAAGAATAGTAGGGACAATATCACAAAGACTCCTGTCATCTTTAAGTTTTAGATCTCCATTATTTATTATTGTCAGAGGAACCGGGTTTTTTGTATGCGCAGTCATAGGACTTCCATCTTCAAGGGTGGTTTTGTCTGCGTTTCCATGATCTGCCGTAATAATAGAGACACCACCCTTTTCAGTCATCTTTTCTACTATCTCTCCAACACACTTATCAACAACCTCAACAGCATCTATAATTGCAGAATACACACCAGTATGTCCTACCATATCACAATTTGCAAAATTACATATAATCACATCATATTTATCCGACTCAATAGCCGTCAATAACTTATCTCTAACTTCATAAGCGCTCATCTCAGGCTTCAAATCATAAGTTGCAACTTTTGGGCTTTTTACAAGTATCCTGTCCTCGCCTTCAAAAGGATCATCATTTAATGCATTAAAGAAAAAAGTGACATGAGCATATTTTTCAGTTTCTGCACACCTCAATTGCTTAAGATCATTTTTTTCAAGAATTTTTCCGAATATGTTTTGATACGCTAGTTCAGGAAAAGCTTCTTTAAAGTTTCCATTATCATAATAATGAGTCATTGCTATAAAATGAAGATTATTTGGAACTATTTTGAATTCAGAAAAACCAGGTTCAACCATCGCCCTGGTTATCTGTCTCGTCCTGTCAAACCGGAAGTTAAAAAATATTATTACATCATCTGTACCAACACCCTCATACCCAAATATTCTTGGTTTTATGAACTCATCTGTTTCATCATTTGCATAGGCATCTTCTATTGCATCCTGCCAATTTGTAATATTTTTGCCCTTTCCTTCCATTATTGCCCGATATCCGATCTCTGTCCGTTCCCAATTAGTATCTCTATCCATTGTAAAGTATCTACCCGTTAGAGAAACTATTTCCCCAATCCCGGTCCTGGTTATTCCTTCCTGTAAAAAAGATAAATGCTTAACTGCAGATTTTGGAGGAGTATCCCTCCCATCAGTTATGGCATGTATTTTGACATTTGAGAAATCGTGAGATTTTATCAGCTCCAATAAGCTGATACAATGTCTTGTTACTGAGTGAACACCTTCTTCCTGAATCAAACCTATTAAGTGTATTGCAGATTTTTTGTTTTTTGCTATTCTGATGCCTTCTAGAAACGTTTCATTATTGAAAAAACCTCCATCTGCAATTGATTTATCAATCCTTGTTAAACTTTGATATACAACTCTTCCAGCCCCAATATTTAAATGCCCTACTTCACTATTTCCCTGATAACCCTCCGGCAAGCCAACACTCTGTCCTGAAGTATTTATAAGAGTGGTAGGATAATCTCTTTCATACCTATCAGTATTAGGTGTTTTTGCCATATATATTGCATTCCTTTTTTCCTTTTTTCCTTTACCCCATCCATCCCGGATAATCAAACAAATCTTTTTCTTTTTCATGTATCAAAAATAGCAAAGGGCCCATTAAAAGTCAAATGAAATAAAGAGCCATGTTTTTATTTGATTTAAACGTAGTTTTAACTTATTCTTTAGTATGAAATTTTTTATTATTATTTTGAGTGTATTATTGTTGTATACACATGTATTCAGTGAAAAAGAGACAAAAACCTTGAAAAAGACTTCAATTCTTGCTCAATGGAAACAATCACCCCATGCAAATTCCATGAACACTCCTGATGAAAGAATTAAAATGAATACAGAAGCCTGTGCACATTGTCATACTACTCAAGGTTTTATAGAAGTTATTCTGGAGGGAAAAGAATCTACAGCCCCCTATAAGAATGTTAAGGGATTAGGCTGTAATTCCTGTCATTATTCTAAAAAAGAAAGAGTTAATAAGGCGACATCACTACGTGCCGGATCTGTTGGAGATGCCTGTAACGGTTGTCATGACCTGATCTTTTTAAATAATACAGAGGAATTCTCAACCTGTCCACAGGGATCCCTGGTAAAGGGAACGGGGGGATCTGAATTTAAAAACAAAGAGTATAAATCTCATGCCCACGGAAAACTTAAAAAAAACTGTGTCTCCTGCCACATGGCACAATCTGAAAAAAGCAAGATCTCTCTAAGGGTTGGTGGCCATATATTCAGGGTCGTCTCCAAAGGTAAAAAACCAAGGATCTTGAATTCAAATGCATGTATTGACTGTCATAAAGTCATGACCTATGAAATAATGCAGCAAAGCCAGAAAAAAACCAAAAAACTGATGGAAGAACTTGCCTCATTATTGCCTTCACGGGATAAAACAGAATATAAAAAAGCAGAAGAACGCCCCAGGTTACCAAAAGATCCATCTTTAAACATTAACCAGGCAAAAGCGTCGTATAATTATTGGACAATTCTAAAAGATGGTACCTATGGTATTCATAATCCGGTTTATATTCGACAGTTATTAACTCACTCTATAGAAGTATTAAAAAAAAGTAAATCTTCTTATCTAAAAACATTATAGTAGTTTTCTTAAAAGGGATTTATTGTCAGTACATTTCGTATAGGCTGTAGTTACTATCTGCAATGCTGTACTTAAATTGGGACCATATGCTATAACACCTTCCTCATGCCCCATCATAACGAAAATTCCTTGAGTTTTATTGCCTACACATTCCCTTACAGCCATTGCCATCTCATAAGTTCCATATTCAATCCACTTATTAATAGACGTTGTATCAGACTTTATCAGTTCTTTCCAGATATCCAGATTATGAAAATGAATTATTGCACCAATATTCGGGTTTTGCTGGTATATGGCAGCATGACTCATTGTCTCAGATGAGGCTTGAACAGCTCCATTGGATACTAATGAGAAATCTTCTATATGAAAATCCAGAACCCGGGCGTAGTGTGTCCCATCAAGATCAGGGAGGTGTCCTGTTTGAGATCCGGTTATTATAAACTGAGGCTTTTGGGTAGCATGTAATTGCTGATAGTTTTTTTTATGTGATATATTACCGAACCCAAAACCATTATCATAGGCAGATACCAGGTTTAATCGGTTAAGTACCTTCCGATATTTTTCAATTACAGTATATTCATAGTGTGGAATTGAAGATATAAAGGTATAATTCGATTGATCATACTTAATTACTCCTTCATCCTCTTTTTTCATATATCTATGATATCAAATCATTATTATGAATACAATAAACCTTAGTCTGCTCTCTCTGACTTTGCTTAATAAGTATGTTAAAATATCAGATATTATATGAGACAATTAAAGAAACAGATTATGAAACTATTACAGAAAAGTAACTCCCCTAGATTAAGTCAGACTAAACCTCTTTTTATAAACATGAACGACATAGGTCTTGTTGGCTTTAAAAGAAGTTATAAGGCAAAGAGATTGATATTAAAGATTAAAGAAGATAGTTCAGTTTTTGTCTCTGTTCCAAGAGGAGTTTCTTTTGAGATAGCTATGAGCTTTGCCATGAGTAAAGCTCAATGGATCAATGACACTATTAAGAAGATGTCATTACATAAGCAAAAGAGAGAAAGTTCCAGTATAAAAATCAATCTAATTGACAGAGATCATGCAAAGAGGATCATTAAAAACAGGGTTGAGGATATAGCAGAAAAACATGGCTTTTTTTATAATAGGATAGCAATTAAAGATCAAAAGACAATTTGGGGTAGCTGTTCGTCAAAGAATAATCTGAATTTTAATTATAAAATAGCAAGCCTGCCGGAACAATTAATGGATTATATTATATTGCACGAACTTGTTCACACAAAAATAAAAAATCATAGTAAACTCTTTTGGAATACCCTTGATCAGTATGTCCAAAATTCAAAATCTTTAAGAAAAGAGTTAATAAACATTCAATTTTCTGGTTAATACTTAATTATCTCTCATACTTCTGCCGGCAATATATCCGGTTGAAAATGCTGCCTGAAGGTTAAATCCACCTGTGTCGGCATCTATATCAATTATTTCTCCGGCAAAGTAGAGTCCTTCTACTATTTTTGATTCCATTGTTTTTTGGTTAATTTCTTTTGTAATAATTCCACCATTTGTAATTATTGCATTATTATACGATAAAAAACCTTTTACTTTCAGTGTAAACTCTTTTAATAATAATCGTATTTTTTTTCGTTCATTAGAATTAATTTGATTTAGTTTTTTCTTTTCAGGTATATCTAATTCATTTAGAAAAACCGATATCATTTTTATTGGCAGAAGTTTTGAGATCAAGTGTTTCAGATCCAAATTAGGATTTTCCTTTATTTCTCTTAAAATTCTATTATCAATTTTTTTATGATCAAGTGCCGGTTTTAAGTCAATTAAGATCGAAACTTCAAAATTTTCATTTAATAGTTCAACAATATCTTTACTTATTGTCAAAATAACCGGGCCTGTGACTCCATATTGCCTGAACTCCATCTCTCCAAATTCTTCTCTAGTTTTTTTTTTTACTCCATTTTTCTCAGACCAGACTGATACTGAAATATTTTTTAATGCAAGGTCATTTAAGTTTTTTGGAATATCACCATATATTGTTAATGGGACTAAAGCAGGAAAGACAGGGCTAATTAAATGACCAAATTTCGCAGCAAATCTATATCCGTCTCCACTTGATCCTGTATTTGGGTAGGATTTTCCACCCGTTGCAATAAGAAGTTTTTTACAGGAAATAGTTTTATTGTCTGCCTGAATATAGAATTTATCTTCTTTTTTTGAAATATTTGAGACTGAATAATTTGTAATAATTGGTATATTCAAATCCATTAACTTATTTAATAAAGCACGAACAAGTTCTTTAGAATCATCACTCTCTAAAAAATACCTGCCTCCCCTTTCAAGTTTAAATTTCACTCCCAAATCCGCAAAATATTTTAACAACTCTTCATTAAAAAAACTTGAAAACGAATATCTTAAAAATCTGCCGTTTTTCCCAAAATGTGATAAAAAATCTTTTAATTCCGCACTATTTGTAATATTGCACCTGCCCTTACCAGAAATCTCCAGTTTTTTTGCAGGCTTTTCCATCTTTTCAAGTATACAAATTTTATTTGAAGGACTATAGGACTCAATCGCCCCAATCAGACCGGCTGCGCCGGCTCCAATAATTATAATATCATATTCTTTCATTTTATATGAACAGGTTTTACCTTCCATATTTCTTTTGCATACTCAGCAATTGTTCTATCTGTTGAAAATTTCCCCATATTTGCAACATTAAGAATTGACATTTTTATCCATTTTTCCTGATCTCTATAGGTTTCATCAACAATATCCTGACTCTTAATATATGAACCATAGTCGGCAAGAAGCATATAATTATCACCATGATTTAAGAGAGAGTCGATTATTGGATGAAACAGATCCAGTTCATTTTTTGAGAAATAACCGTTCTTGATCATATCTAATGCCTGCCTGAGCTCTCTGTTTGTATTATAAAAATCCCAGGGATTGTAATTTTCTCCTTTGAGTTTTTCAACACCCTCCTCATCAAGTCCAAAAATAAAGATGTTTTCTTCTCCTACCTCTTCCTTTATTTCTATATTTGCTCCATCAAGTGTTCCAATAGTTAATGCGCCATTTAATGCAAACTTCATATTTCCTGTTCCTGAGGCTTCAGTTCCTGCTGTTGATACCTGTTGTGAAAGATCTGCTGCAGGAATTATTTTTTCAGCATTTGAGACAGCATAATTCCGGAGAAATATTACCTTTAGTCTCTCCCCAATATCCGGGTCATTGTTTACAACATCTCCTATACAATTGATCAACTTTATTATAAGTTTTGCCATATGGTATCCGGGAGCTGCTTTTCCTGCAAAGATTACCGTCCTGGCCTGGAATATTCCGTCAGGATTTGCTTTTATTCTATTAAAACGGGTAATTACAGATAAGGCATTTAGTAATTGTCTTTTATATTCATGTATTCTTTTTATATGACAGTCAAAAATAGAATCTGTGTTTATCTCTATTCCATTCCTTTTAGAAACATATTTTTGTAATCTTTTCTTATTTGCTTTTTTTATCTCCGCCCACTTTTCTTTAAACTTTATATCTTCAGAATATGGGATCAACTTCTTTAGTTTGTAAAGATCGACAATCCATTCATCTCCAATTACTGATGTGATTAGATCCGATAGCCCCGGATTACATAATTCCAGCCATCTTCGCTGGGTAATTCCATTTGTTTTATTATTAAATTTTTCAGGAAAAAGTTTATAAAAGTCAGAAAAAATATGTTTTTTTATTATTTCTGTATGAAGTGCCGCAACGCCATTCAATGAATGACTCCCAATAATTGCAAGATTTGCCATTCGAACTTGTTTATGATCACCCTCTTCAATTATAGACAGACTTCTTAACATATTTTCATTCTTTTCTATAATAATTTTTATACTTTCCAGAAACCTATGATTTATTTCATAAATTAACTGCATATGTCTTGGGAGCAGGTTCGTCATTAAAGATACTGACCATTTTTCCAGGGCCTCCGGTAATATTGTATGGTTCGTATATCCAAAAGTTTTTAATGTTACATTCCAGGAATAATCCCACTCTAATCCTTCCAGATCAACAAGTATCCTCATGAGCTCTGGAATGGCTATTGCCGGGTGTGTGTCATTTAATTGTATGGCTACTTTTTCCGGAAACATATTATAATTTTCATGGTTTAGTTTATATTCTTTTATAATATCCTGCAATGTTGCAGATACAAAGAAATATTCCTGTTTTAACCTTAGTTCTTTTCCTTCATCAATATTATCATTGGGGTATAAAACTTTAGATATGTTTTCTGAGGAGGATTTTTCAGCAACCGCCTTACGATAATTCCCATCATTGAAATATTGCAAATTGAACTCTCTTGAAGATTTTGCAGACCATAATCTCAAATTATTAACAGTTTTACAATTATATCCGGGTATCATTGTATCATTTGCCATTGCCATAACTTTGTCAGTATTTACCCATCTCTGCCTTAAATTCCCATTATTATCGCAATAATCTTCTACTGAACCATAGAATCTCACCGGGTAAAGACGTTCTGGTCTTTGAAACTCCCAGGGATTCCCATATCGCAGCCAGTTATCAGCCTGTTCAACCTGATATCCATTTTTGATATCCTGAAAAAAAATCCCGAATTCATATCTGATTCCATATCCGGTTGCAGGGAGTTCAAGAGTTGCCATAGAATCTAAAAAACAGGCAGCCAGCCTTCCAAGACCACCATTTCCAAGGCCTGCATCATATTCCATTCCTCTCAATTCCTCCAGATCATACCCAAGATCTATCATTGCTTTATTTGTATTATCATAAAGACCAAGGTTAATGAGGCTGTTACCAAGTGTTCTGCCTATTAAAAATTCAAGAGAGAGGTAATATATCTTTTTGGGATCTTTCTCATAATGCACCTTAAGAGTTTCTGTTCGTTTTTCAATCATCCTATCTCTTATTGAGTGGGCAAGGCTGAAAAATTTGTCCATTTCAGTTGCATTATATGAATTTTTTCCAAGTGAATATTCTAAATGATTTACAAAAGATTTTTTTAATGACGGGATATCACTTCCTTTAAAATCATTTGTCTCAGGTGTTAAATTTATATTTTTTATTTTATCGTTCATCTCTTTCTCCTTAAATGAGCCTTAATACTATCATACTTTTTTCCGCTACCGATATACTCTTCCCATTATGTTCTAATTCTACTCCCATAGGTGTTATATCAAATGGTGAGTATTTATCAGTATCAACTATTTTTTTCCATCTTTTTTTACCGGGTTTATAAGGAGCAGGGATATTAAAAAGCATATTATTATTACTATTAAACATTATATATATTTCCTGAAGATCTTCAGTTCTTAAAAGAACTCCAAAAGCCAGAGTATCTGTCTCCCAGTCCAATTTATTTCCATCATCTCCAAACCACATAATTTCTTTTTTCTCTTCGTTATCAGAATAATCCTTTTTATAGAAATCTCTGTTAAAAAAAGCGGATAAAATTTTTCTTATCTCTATCATTCCTTTAAAAAAATCAAATATATGTCTGTTTGTCTCAAGCAGATTCCAGTCAAACCATGAAATCTCATTGTCCTGACAATATGCATTATTATTTCCCTTTTGAGTTCTCAAAAATTCATCTCCACCATTTATCATTGGAGTCCCAAGGGATAAGAAAAGTGTAGCAATAAGATTTTTTGCCTGTTTCTCTCTGAGTTTGATTATCTTTGTATCTGTGGTTTCACCTTCTATTCCATGGTTAAAACTAAAATTATGATCTTCACCATCTTCATTATCATGATCATTATCATTATTGTGTTTCTTATTATAACTTGCCCAATCCCACATAGTATACCCATCATGACTGAATATAAAATTGATACCCTGCTGTGGCATTCTTTCATTATTAAAAAGATCTGAACTACCGGTAATCCTTGTTGCAAAATCCCCAAGTGACCCGGGATCACCTCTCCAGAATTTCCTGACATCATCTCTATACTTCCCATTCCATTCAGCCCATCTACCTTTAAAACCACCAACCTGATATCCACCTCCGGCATCCCATGCCTCAGCAATAATTTTAGTATCTCTTAATAAAGGAGATTCCTCAATTCTTTTCATCAAAGGAGAATATTCCAGAAGCTTTCCCTTCTCATCCCTGTTTAATGCTGAAGCTAGATCGAACCTGAATCCATCAACATGCATTTCCAGAACCCAATAGTGAAGACAATCTATAATAAAATCACTTACAACCGGATGATTGCAGTTTAATGTATTTCCACAACCGGTATATTCGAGATAATCTCCATTTTTTGAATCAATCATATAATATATGTCATTATCAATTCCTTTGAAGCTAAGGGTTTTATCAAGTTGCCCTCCTTCAACTGTATGGTTGAAAACAATATCAAGAATGATTTCAATACCGGCCTTATGCAGTTCCTTTACCATTTGTTTAAACTCTATAACCTGCTCACCGGAATCATTTTTCACAGAATATCTACCATTAGGAGCAAAAAAGCCCAGGGTATTATATCCCCAATAATTATTTAATACCTCATCTGAATTTTGATTTTTACGATTATCTCTAAATATACTAAATTCATTAACAGGCAAAAGTTCAATCGCTGAAATCCCCAGCTCTTTAAAATATGGTATTTTTTCGACAAGACCACTATATGTTCCCGGATTTTTTACTTTTGACGTATTACCGGCAGTAAAACCCCTCAAATTTACCTCATAAATAATTGTATCTTGTAAAGATATTCGAAGCTGCCTGTCTCCTTCCCAATTGAAATCATCTAAGCATACAATCCCCTTTGCCATTTTTGCCGGGTTATTAAAAAATTTTTGAGAGTCACTATTCTTCTCATCTGGAAATGAATCTATTCTGCCTGTAAAAGCTTTTGCATAGGGATCAAGAAGAAGTGCATCCTTATTAAAGATTTTTCCGGATTCCGGATCTAATGGACCATCCATTTTCCAAAGATAGTACCAGCCAGCAGAGAGACCTTCAATAAAAGCATACCAGTGATCACCTATTCTGTTCGTCTCCTTTGTCAATTCAAAAATATAGTCTGGTTCTTCTCCATCTTTTATTTTAAATAATAATAACCATGCACGCGTTGCATTGCGGCTGAATATTGAAAACAAGACTCCTCTCTCTTTGACAGTTGCTCCAGATTTTATACTACTAATATCAGTATTTATATTTATTCTAATTTCCCTTTCCATCATCTTATTGAAAAAGGACAGTTTTTATGCTTTTCGATAGAGTTTCTACACTATACGGTTTTCGGATATATTTTGCAACACCTAATTTTATAGCCTCAGTAACTCTTTCTGTTTCGGAAAAACCACTAACAATTATTGCTTTTTGTTTCGGATTTTCAGATAAAATCTTCTTGTATGTATCAAGTCCATCTATACCCGGGTCCATTATCATATCTAATAATAAAAGATCAACTTTATTCTGTTTTAAATATTCAATTGCCTTTTCACCACTCTCAACAAAAGTTACTGAATACCCTATTCTTGTCAATATATCATATGCAAGTTCCCGCTGCTCTAATACATCATCAATAACCAGAATTTTCTCTCCATTCCCAAGAAATTCATTAACATTAAATTCACTATTTGCTCTTGTTAATTCTCTGTTTGTAACAGGGAAATAAAGAGTAAAAGTAGTTCCTTTATCTACAATACTGTTTATATCTATAAAACCTTTATGATCCTTTATAGTACCCCAGACAACAGCCATTCCAAGACCGGTCCCACTCTTTCCCATCTTCTTTTTTGTATAAAATGGCTCAAATATTCGTTCAATATCTGTGGGAGAAATTCCTACTCCACAATCTTTAACTTCGAGAACTGAATAATTTCCCTCCTTGATTATTTCATACTTTTTTATATCTTTTTCAAAATATTTGTTTTTTGTAGAAATTATTATTTCACCACCTTTTTTCATCGATTCAGCTGCATTGGAAATAAGATTCATTAAGCTTTTCATAAGATGAACCTTTGAACCGATGATATTGAATAGATTATCTTTTAAATTTTCTCTCACGATAATGTCAGGATGGAAAGATTGGAGCTTTTTAAATTCCAGACTGCTTAAATATTCATTTATTAAGCTATTTAAATTAACTACTGTCGTAGTTGAAACGCCTCTTCTAGCAAGAGTAAGGAGGTCCTGAACAATTGCAGCAGCTTTTTTTCCACTTTCCTTAATGGTTGTTAAGGGTCTTTTCATCGGGCTGTCTTGCGGAATTTTTGTTAATAGTAAATCAGGATAGCTGACAAGTCCGGATAAAATATTATTAAGATCATGAGCAACACCACCAGCCAGGGTTCCGAGGGCTTCCATTTTTTTTGACTGCTCAAGTTTTTCTTCAAGCACCTCTTTCTCTTTTTTTGACAATTCCTGGTCTGTAACATCTCGAATTATTGACACTAAATACTGATCATTATTTAATTCAATCTGTTCAGAAGAAACCATACAATGTCTTATTTTTTTATCTTTTCTTCTAAGTAGAAAATTAAAATCCTTTACAAACCCCTCTTCATCGATTGTGTTAATCATATCTTCCCTCAGAGTAGGGTTTACCCACCAATCAAGTTCAAGAGCTGATCTTTCAATAGCTTCCTCTTTTAAATACCCCGTTACTGTTTCAAGATTTAAATTCACATTAACAATTTTGCTATCACTTTTTCTACTTAATACAATCAAATAAGGACTATTTTCAAATACCTTTATGAATTTTTCATTTGATTCAAAGAGGGCTTTTTCTGTATTCTTTCTCAATAAAAGATCTCTCTCTAAATTGTCAAAGGACTCTTCTGTTTTTAATGCCATTTTATCAAAAGATAAAGAGAGTTCGCCTATCTCATCTTCAGTCCTTATATTCGACCTTGCACCTAGGTCTCCCTGATGGATTTCCCTTGAAACAGCTGTTATTTTTTTTATCGGACGTATAATAAAATAGAAAATAACCAAAATAATTATTATAAACAAAATAAATAGAAAGCCCAAACTACTTAGAATAAAGCGCAACCTTAATTCAGGAAATAACTCTAATATTTCATCTTCGGGAATAATAGATGCAATATACCAATTTAAAACATTGAGTTTTTTTGATAAAAAGATATTCTTTTTTCCACTCTTTTCCAAATAAGAGAGCATCATTGGATTTTTTTCTTCTGAGTTTTTAATAGCTAATGCCATTACTTCATATAATTCAGGATTATCTGAAACCGAAATGTATAACTGGGTTCCCATTTCTGCTTTCCTTTTAAAATGTGACAAGTATTTTGGGCTTAGAATAATGTTTTTTTCTGAATTGAAAATAAAAAAATACCCTGTTTTATAAATCTCTGATTTTAATAATTTCTCATATAATTTATTTAGAATGATATCGTGACCAACTGTTCCAATTAATTTATTTTCTTTATATAGAGGCGAAATATAGCTTGACATCCATTTTTTTAAGATTGAATCATAGTAAGGACTTATCCATTTTCCCATGTTTTTTTGACTTATATCATTATTAAACATATCAAAGTTAAAAATGCGACCTGGTTCGATCTCAAATGCCCAGTCTTTTTTGTACACTCTAATCATATTTTTTACAGAAATAAAATACATATTATGCACAAAGGTTAGTACTCCTTTTGCATAATCTTTAAATCCCGTTTCAGTCTGGAGTATAATTTTCTTTATTTCTTCTGTTACCTGGGTCCTGTTTGAGAGAAACACAGCAGATATATCATCATTTTTAAAGCCCTCAAGGTTGGTTCTGATTGCCCCATTGATTAGACTATATCTTTTTGAAAAAGCATTCATTTCCTTTTTACTTATATCGTTTTTTAGCAGTGTTTTGATAAAAAGAACAGACTCTTTTCCAATATTTTCAACATTATTGATAAACGCTTCAATATGATTAACCTCATTATTAATTACATGTATCATTGGAGATTTGATGTTTTCAAAAATTTGTTCTTTTACCGTCCGGGTTATATAAAGTCCAATGATCATAAAAAATAGAGAAAAAATAATCAGGAAACTAATAGAAAATTTTTTTATTAAACTGAAATTAAATTTATTTTTTTCTTTTGTAGTAATATTTTCATCATTTTTCATATCATATAATATCCATATAACAAAACATTATAATAGTAATAAAAAATAATTTCAACTAAAATTTACTTATTCGAGATAAACTGAATTTCCGATTTTATCAACTGTGTATATGCATCTGATATTTTTAATGCATCTGTTTTTGCCATGTGATTTTCTTTGTCATTTATATACTTTGCAAATACATCTTCAAGTTTCAATTTTTTTTCTGTTAGTACTTCTTCAATCTCTGATTCTCTTAGAATAAATGACAACTCTTTTCGGAATGAGTCAAGATCAATAGTGTTTGAAAAGGTAAGATAAATTGTAAAAAAGGAAACACCGAGTTCCTTATCAACATGAAGTTCTATTGTTATAATGGGGACTTCTATAAATGCAACAACCTTCTTTACGACTTTTTCTCTTAATAATTCCATATTATACTAAGGCATTCTATCATAAAAATTTTTATAAATCTAAGAAAAATTTAAAAATTTACTTTTTTTTTTTATCTGTAATAGATATTCTTTTAAATACCCGGTCAGAAGACTCTTGTCTTTTAATAAAATTACAGCATCTTCTTTTGCGCAGTTAAAGAGTTGGAGATCATCGATAACATTACCATTTTTAAAATTAATATCACCGGATTGTGAAAAGCCGGAAATAATCCCACCACCTCGTATTTTTAAATCAATTTCTGCTATCTTAAAACCATCATTCTCTTTTTCAATAGTTTTTAATCTCTCTTTGCCGGTTTCTGTAATTTTTTTTGATGGGATGAGATAACAAAAAGATTGCTTCATGCCTCTCCCAACCCTTCCCCTTAATTGATGAATTCCAGCAAGTCCATATCTGTCAGCATCCTCAATTACTATTATTGTCGCATCTTTGACATCAATTCCAACTTCAATTACTGTTGTTGATAAAATAACTCTCAAAGACCCTTCTTTAAAATTTTGTAAAACTTTGTCCCTTTTTTCTTTCTCTATTCTTCCAGAAATAATCCCTACTTTAAATGGTTTAAAACAGTCTTTTATAAAACTTTTTTCTTCCTCTATTGAGCGAAGATCAGAGAAAAACTCTGATTTTTCAATTAATGGCAGGATAATATATGCTTTTTCACCTTCCTCAATTCTTAATCTTAGCCATTTATAGAATTTATCTCTATCTAGAGACGGAATTATTTTGGTTTTGATCTGCTTCCTATTCATAGGTTTTTCTTTTATTGAGAAAACCTTGAGGTCATTATAAACAGACAACAGCATCGTTCTTGGTATAGGTGTTGCTGTCATAACCAGAAGATCTACCCCTCTGCTTTTATAAAATAAGGAGGCTCTCTGGGTTACTCCAAATTTATGTTGTTCATCTATAATTATCATTGCAAGATTTTTGAATTTTATCCCCTCATTTATTATTGAATGAGTGCCTATAATTATATGTATACTTCCTGTATGCAAATCATTTATTATTCTCTTTCTTTCTGAATCTGAACTACTTCCAGTCAACACTTCAATATTATAATCATGAAAAAAAGTTTTGCCTTTTTCTAAATGTTGAAAAGCTAGTACTTCAGTTGGTACAAGTATAGCCCCCTGATATCCATTAGTAACTGCAATTAAAATTGATAGAAAGGCTATTATTGTTTTTCCACTTCCTACATCTCCATGAAGTAAACCTGCCATACTACTCGGTCCTGAGAGTACATCTTTTATATTGGAAAAAACTTCTATCTGATCTTTTGTCAGCGAAAAATCAACTCTTTTTTTCACATCCTGAGCCAGATTATTTGTAAATTTATACTCAAAAACTCTCTCTTTTTTTGAGAAAAGTTGCCTCAAAAATTGCAACTCAAGTTGAAAAAGCAGGAATTCATTATACTTAAAACGTGCCCTACACTTATCTATTTGATCCATATCTAATAATCCAGGTTTATGAATATTGCAAAATGAGTCTAATAAACCATTAAACAAATGCTTTTTAACAATAAACTCCGGCAGTATTTCCTGATGCACTACCAGGTTTTGCAATGCACTTGAAATGATCTTTTTTATATTGCCCTGCTTAATAGTTCCCATTTTTTTATATATAGGCAGAACCTTTTCACTCTCTTTAAAAGATATAAGTGGATTAATCATAGAATATTTCGACTCAATAAGTTTAATCTCTCCATAAATATAAATCAGATCATTTTTGTTTAGATTATTTTTCAAATAAGGCTTATTAAAAAAAACAACTTCTATTTTTTCCTCGAGAATTAGCAGGTTTACTCTTAAAACCGAAACTCTGCCTCTAAAATTCCTGCCTGAATTAATGGATAATATCTTTGCCTCAAAAACCCCATTTCCCTCAATTATCTCAGTTTCAAATTTTGAAAAATCAATATAAATGAAAGGGAACACCTGAAGAATATCAAATACATTTGTGATTTTTTTTTTTTTAAGGATTTCAGAATATTTCTGACCTACTCCCTTTATTTTTTCTACTGAGGACTCAAGGCCTAATTCTTCTGTCTTTTTCATTTAACTCAAGAGGTTATAATACTATTTTTAATTTAATGCAATGTAAGTCTCTCTTGATTATTTTTTTTTTTATGTTAAATTATTATTAATTAATTGGAGGTAATAGATGGAAGTCAGAAAAAACAAATTTCATGAATTATTGAGAGATGAAAAAATCACTGATTTTAATAACGATATTAAAGCATTAGATGAACCTGTAAATCTGGAAAACTGTAATTTGAGAGGGGTTGATTTAAGAAAGGCAAACTTAAAAAATGCAAATTTAAAGAACAGCTATTTAAAATTGGCAGACCTTAGAGGAGTAGATATGTCGGGAGCTCAATTAGAAGGAGCTTCATTTAATAAAGCAAGAGTCGGTGGAGTCCTCTTTCCCAAAAATGTTACCTCAGCTGAAATAAGGTTGTCTATTGAATTTGGTACAAGAGTTAGAGTAAAAGATTAATTAGTATTCCTTATCATTTTCATCTTGAATTTTCTTTTTTTTAATTTGCAGATAATTAATTGTCTCTAAAGCAATATTCCTCTCAATTCCAATTAGACCAGGCAATATTTTTTGCCATTTAGAGAGCAATATTAAAACCTGTTCATTTTTAAGTTTTCCAAAACTATTTTTAGTTTTATAGACAAATCCCTGCTTAGAGAGTAATGAAAAACTTGATTTTTTCTTCCATTTACCTGTATCTTTTATATACTCTGTTTTGAATCTCATTTCTGAACTCTTAGAGATCTTATTTTCTTTTTTTAAAACTATGGCCTCTCTGACTATATCTTCATCATTAAAGGTTTTTTCCTCCATCTCTACTACAGTTTGAGGTTTTCGGGATCCGCGTTCTTTTTTTTGATTTATCTGTTTTCTCTCAATGGAATCTGTACTATTACCATATTTGGACTTCTCTCCTATCCCGCCCTCAATCGGGCTGCTTTTCGTTATGTTTACTCCATCAACATTCCATGTTGATTTTGATTTTATTTTATCTGCTAGAACAATTTTCGCTGGTTCTTTTTTCCTTCTACTCTTTTTTTTACTAAATATTTTTAATGTGCCTTTTGAATCTTTTTTGTCTTTTTCCATATCTTTGCTTCTATTTGCGAATGATTCCTCTTTTGACAATCCGCCTTCTACCATGGGAATGTCTCTTTTTATTCTTTTGGTTTGGAATTTGAGACTTTCTTCTTTTACTTCCGGTTGAGTCTTATAAAAATTGCTGTAGTAAAATCCAATTAAGAAAACAAACATTATGCTAGCTGCTATTGACAGTGACCTGGTAATATTGGACTTTCTCACTTTTTTTAGCTCAGCTAAAGTTGAAGAGGTGATTTTATAAACATCAAAACAATCATGACATGAATTTAAATGTTTAAGGACTTTCTCCCTCTCTTCAAATGGAAGTTTATTTTCAATAAATTCAGAAAGAGTATTGTCAGATAGACATGTAGTCTCTTTTTTCTCTTCCATTTTAGTTGAAAGCAATTTCCCCAGTTTTACATTTTCTATACTCATCTCATAAACCTTCAATAATATTTGTCGGACAATTTAATAATAATTCTTTAATTTTAACATTAAAATAGATCATTTGTATTTATCCCGTTTTTGGCTAATATTTTTTTACATTTTTTTAATATTCTATCTATTCTCTTATAAACAGCCCTTTTATTTATATTTAATAAAATTGAAATAGTTTCAACTCGTTTTTTTTTATCATCCTCTTCATTAAAAAACCTGAGTTTTATTATAAACTTTTCTTCAGCAGTCAGATTAGAAAGAATTAAATCCAGGTTTTTATTAATGGTCTCTTCTTTCTCTTCAGAAATCATTTGAAATTCCGGAGTTTTATTTTTATCCTTTACAAGGACCTCGCCTTCACTAGTATTTATACCTTTTTTTACAGGAGATTCCGGGAAGTTTTCAAGGTCACTCTTATTATATTTTTTTTTCCCCTTTATCTTATCAACAATCTCTTCAATCTTATTCAAAGTGATTTTTTTTTCATTCTCATGTGTAACGATATTATAAAATTCCCTGATCGAATTCTTTTCGATAAAAACACTCTTATATATCCTTAAACCAAGATCTCCATATTCTTTTGCCCTATCTTTTTCTCGACTTCTTCCCATTTTACCTCTGATAATATCTACAAACTTTCTTGAAATTATAGCTGTTAGATAGGTTGTAATCTTAGCTCTTCCATTAAAATTTTTTAAAATTTTGAAATCTTCCTTCCTCAGAGTGTCAAGAACCACATTTGATAATTCCAAAGACCTATTTTCAATTTCCAGTTTTTCGCTCTCACCGGTTTTAAAACTATCAGCAAAGTTTTTTTTTACTATCAAATAACTTTGTTTTTCAATAAACCCTAGATTCTCATGCAATATTTTTTCATATGGCTTATTGAAATTATAATTTATGGTAGTCATTTTTACTATTTTATTTTTATATGAAGCTGAATTTCTACTAAATGAGATTCCTGCATATTCTGGGTAGTATTTGCCCAGGTCCAATTATATTTATTTACAAAAAACATCTTTGAGTAAAGTAATTTTTCTCTCCAAGAAATTTTATTTGACCCCTTTCTAATTCCCTTTCTGTATTTAAGATTAGGCTTTCTTTTCAATATTCCATAACTTTTTGGAAGATTTAATTTTGCGTTTATATCTTTATCTAATTTTGATATGTCTAACTTTTCTGCCCCAAATTCAAGGAAAAGATTTCTTTTATTTCTTATAATAAATTCGATTTCCGGCAGAACAATGCTTTTATTGTTAAATACTTCGTTTTTATTCGTTTTAAAATTAAAGAATTTCATTTCAAAATCATTTACCTTTCCTTTTTTATAATAATAGATAAAATCTTTATCCTCATCAAAGCCAATTGTTCCATTAAGTTCTCCACTATATGTATAATTACCTCTGATCTTTGTATCTCCATATGTTTTAAAGAAGCCTGTAATTTTAAAATCTATTTTTAGCTCCCATTCCATAGAATCATTTACCAAATTATTTATATCTCCATTTATTGATAAATTCAATAGAGGTAATAATATAAAAATTAATCTAATAAACTGTTTCAACAGAGAGGACTCCTTTTATTTTTTTTAACTCAATTACAACTGTATTATCGGGCTTTAATCCCTGATCATTCGAATCAATCACCGTTTTATGTTTTTGCTCATTATTAATAATCATTATTTGATATGGTGTTTTCCCAACATTATTAGTTAGAGTGCTTTCAAACTTGTCAGTAAAATCATCATCAATAAAAGAGTAATCTATTTTTATAAAGATCTTTTTTGCCTCCTTATTGATATAATCTTCCAATTTTACAATTTTACTAAGGAATAGATCAGGACTATTATTGTCATTATCTGATTTATTTCCTTCGATATAATAGGGTGCATCAACTTCTAAATTCAGCTTTATTTCATCCCATGTTACTTTTTTTTCACCATTTTTATTCCCATTTCCATTATTCCATGGTTTTTTTGTACTATTAAAGACTAAGATAGATTGTCTCCCAGTCAGATCTTCAAAAAAAATATTGCCATAAAAAGTACCTTTTTTTGATCTTTTCTGGATAAATTCAGTAATAACGCCAACAAGTTTAACTACTTTACCCTTAAAATCAATTAATTCTGATATTGATGTATTAGAGAGCTTTTTTGTCTCTTTAGTATATTTTTCAAGTGGATGGTTACTAATATAAATACCGGTTATCTCTTTTTCACCTTTAAGGATTTGTTGCTCTGTCCATTCATCCATATCCATGAATTTTTTCTGAATAATAATTTTATTAAGACTATCTTCTCCGGTAAACAGTGACCTTTGACCATTACTCTTGTTTTTTTCTATCACTCCTGCCTGGGCTATCGTCTCTTCAACACTGGAGAACAAAGCATTCCTCTTCAAATTAAATGAATCTAATGAGCCCGACTTAATTAAACTTTCTAAAACGGCTTTATTTACCTTTGAAAGTTCTATTCCTGTAATAAAGTCTGTATAACTTTCAAATCCTCCAGAACTGTTCCGGCATTCAATAATGCTTTTTAATGCTGCAGTACCTACATTTTTCAGTCCCTTAAGACCAAATCTTATTGAACTATGTGTCTCAGCTCTGAAATTCTCAATACTCTTATTAATATCTGGAGGCAGTATATCAATTCCCATTTTTTTACTCTCGGAAATATACTGTATTATTTTTGATCCCTTTGATGCTTTTGATGATTCCGATGTGAGATGGGCAGCCATAAAATAAACGGGAAAATGCGCTTTTAAATATGCTGTTTGATATGCTATAAAACCATAAGCAGTTGAATGAGATTTATTAAAACCATATTGCGCAAACTCTTTCATCTGAGAAAAAAGTTTTTCCGCTTTCTTTTTATTGTATTTTTTTTTTACAGCTCCAGCCACAAATGCCGCTTCCAGAGCAGGGATTTTTTGTTCAAGCTTCTTTCCCATAACTTTTCTCATTTCATCAGCTTTTCCAAGAGAAAACCCGGCTAAGGTAACCGATATCTGCATAACCTGCTCTTGATACACAATAACCCCAAATGTATCTTTCAGTATGGGTTCAAGTACTGGAAAGGCATATACAACTTTTTCTTTGCCTAGTTTTCTCTTAACATAACTATCAGCCATTCCGGAATTTAATGGGCCCGGTCTATATAGAGCATTCAATGCAATAAGATCTTCAATTCTTTCAGGTTTTGATCTTTTCAAAAAATCCCGCATCCCTGAACTTTCAAATTGAAAAATTCCATCAGTATTTCCAGCTTGAAAGACCTTATACGTTTTTTCATCATCAAGAGGGATTGTATCAAGGTCAATTTTCTTTTTTTCCACATCATAAATTTCATCTAGAATATTTTTTATAATTGTTAAGGTATTCAATCCCAGGATGTCCATTTTGAGCAGTCCAACTTCTTCGACTTCATCTTTCTCAAACTGTGTGACAATCTCATCCTTAGTTTTATAAAGAGGCATAAACTCAGTCATCTTTCTTGGCGCAATTACAACAGCCGCTGCATGCATTGATGTATGCCTGACATTATTCTCCAGCTTCAATGCAAATTCAATCAATTTTTGTCTCTCAGGTTTTAATTTAATTGCATCTCGTAATTCTGAATTGGATTCAATTTCACTTTTTAGTTCTACTTTTGGCCCATCCTGGATCATCTTTGCAATTTGATTAACATCACTTAATGGAAGTTCCAATACCCTGCCAATATCCCTGATAGCCATCTTTGCCTTCATTTTTCCAAAGGTTACAATCTGGGCCGTATTTTCCTTCCCATACTTGTTTCTAATATAATCAATTACCTCGCCCCTTCGTTCAGTCTCAAAATCAAGGTCTATATCAGGCATTGAGATTCTTTCAGGATTTAAAAATCTTTCAAAAAGTAAGTCATATTCCAGCGGATCAACATTGGTAATTCCCATTACATAAGCTACTAAACTTCCAACAACTGAGCCCCTCCCGGGTCCAACAGGAATATTATTATCTTTAGAAAATTTTATTATATCCCAGACAATTAAAAAGTATCCTGGAAATTCCATCTCCCTTATTTTATCAATCTCATAACTGAGTCTTTTTTCATAAACATCAATACTCTGTCGCTTATTTAATAAAGAATCTCTCAGTCTTTCAAAACCATCTCTACAAATTTTTTCAAAATATCCATCAATTGTAAATTCTTCAGGAACGGAAAAAGTCGGAAGTGAAAGTTCCCCTAATTTAAAATCAAAATTACATTTTGCTGCAATATCAAAACTATTACTAATCGCATCAGGAATATCTGAGAAAAGCTCACTCATCTCTTCAGTTGACTTAAGATACATTTCACTGGTTTGCTTTTTCATGGGTCTGTTCTGATCACTTAAAACATTGCCGGTTTGCAGGCAAATTAAAATCTCTCTCGCATCCGAATCTTCCTTTTCAAGATAATGTACATCGTTGCTTGCGACAAGAGGAATAGAGAGGTCTGAAGATAATTGCTGCAATTTTGGAATTACCTCAATTTGCTGACTCAAACCATGATCCTGCATCTCTAAATAATAATCATCTTTGAAAGTCTCTTTATACCATTTTGCTGCTTCATAAGCCTTTTCTTCTCTATTATGAAGTAAATTATATGGAATTTCCCCCTGAATACAGGCAGAAAGTATTACTAAACCGTCCTTATACTTTTCCAATACTTCTTTGTCAATTCTAGGCTTTCTATAAAACCCTTCAAGATATGCTTCAGTTATCAGTTCACATAAATTTCTGTATCCCTGTTTATTCTTTACAAGAGCAACTAAATGATGATAGTTTATCTCTCCTTTTTTTCTGTCCGGCTTACTGAACCTTGAGTTTTCTGCAACATAGAGTTCTGAGCCGATGATTGGCTTTATTCCGTTTTTTATTGCTTTTTTATAAAAGTTTACTGCTCCTAAAATATTTCCATGATCTGTCAAAGCGACTGCAGGCATATTCAACTGCTGAGCCTTTTTTATTAAACCGGGAATCTTCAGGTTTGAATCTAATAGACTAAATTCAGAGTGTAAGTGTAAGTGAATAAAGCTATTCATATTTTATTTTTATTAACAATAATTACTATAAAAAGATACTTGATTTTATTCATAGACTTATTTTAAAACGATTGTTTTTTAATTGCAATAGATAAAAAAGTATTTATTATGTTTTTAAAATTTCGAATTAGCTAAACTTTTTTAGGGACACACTCCATACGAATCATACTCTTGTTTAAACACTTTCTCAAATTTTGGAAAATTAAATAATTACAAAAAGAATAATTTTTATCTATTCCATTTTGGAATTATTCTAACGTTATATTTTTTGACAAATCGTTACTTGACAATCAATTAGTTTTATCCTAATATTTAAACTACTTAAAATAAAAATAAGTTAATTAAATGAAAAGTATTAAATTTGCAGTTATAGGTGATTTGCATTGTCAATCAGAAAGTGATTTAGACGACAGTCGAAGAGAATCTTTTTTGATTGCAGGAGTACCAAGGGTACCTTCTCAAAATCATCCCGTTCAGTCACTTTTTGACATAGAAACGAAATTTAAAACCGATATTGTAATATGTACAGGTGATATTTCAAACAAGTCTTCCTCATCAGGATTATCTCATGGATGGGATCTATTACGTTATGATATAAAAGAGGTTTTTAATGCAGAAATAGTACTACCAACAATTGGTAATCATGATGTAAATTCAAGATCAAAAGACATCTCTCCATTTGATGTTGCGAAAAACATTCATCCTAATTTTCCCT
Organism: uncultured bacterium; assembly: GCA_965371805.1. Lineage (GTDB taxonomy): Bacteria > Acidobacteriota > Aminicenantia > UBA2199 > UBA2199 > JAOZTV01. The sequence continues at coordinate 72,977 of CBDUZW010000015.1, forward strand.
TTTCGGACAATGATGCCAAAAATTCTTTTTGGAATAATGGATTTTATTTGTATCAATTTAGAGACACATCAAGTGTTCTAATATTAAACACAACTCACGATCATTATAATGAAAAAAAAGCATTAAGAGGTACTTTTAGTAGCAAGCAAATCCAAAGCCTAGATAAATATTTAAAAAACCAGTCTTTAAATCCCATAAGAATTGCTAATATGCATCACCATCCAATCCTTCATTCATTTGTAGATTATGGGTCTAATGATGTTTTGGAATTTGGTGATCAATTGTTAAAGGTTTTATCCAAACACAAGTTTAACTTTGTTATACATGGACACCGTCATCAACCAAGAATACAAAGATATATTGATGGAGGTAATCCTTTTCATATATTTGGTTCTGGATCATTTTCAGCATCTTTAGCTGACAAACTATATACAAGAACTCGCAATGTATTTCATTTAATTGAACTTAAAACTGAGAATACTAATAAAGTATCTGGTTCAATTCTTACATGGGAATATAATTTTGGTATCGGTTGGAATCCAACAACAAAACAATCTGCAGAATTTCCTCATTTTGTGAGTATTAATTCTTTACCAACAGTAGATCTAGCAACTAAAATCAAGAAGTTTTTTAACTCAAATAAAAATAAAAAAATGTTGATAAATTCTGAAATGAAATGTGAAATACCAGAAGTTCAAATGTTACTACCTAACGAATTAGAAGAATTACAAAGTGAGATAAAAACCGAAATGTTGCAGTTGGAAATTGATCATTATGGATTTGTAAAAAGTATTGGACGATTGGAGCATGTTATATGAGTAATGGCACTTATGGTGCATTTAATGCAAGGCTATTAACCCCAATTCAGATTGCTAGAAAATTTGTCCCATTACCTCAATTTCAAAATTTAGTACATAGTTCACATTCAGTTTTACTGGGTCCAAGGGGTTGTGGCAAAACCACATTATTTAAAATGCTTAGTAGGCCAGCATTAGAAACGTGGAAAACAGAGAGAAGATCACAATATAAAAAATATAATCCATTTGAATATCCAGAATTTGAAGCAATTTATATACCTTCTGACTCTAGATGGTCTTATGAGTTATTAGAAATAGAAAACGTCCCAAAATTAGATAAAAAATATGCTACACGTATTCAAAGAGTTATGGTTTCTATTAGTGTTTTAACTGCTATTATTGATACATTAATGTATATTAAAGAAATAGACAATGAATTAGAGATTAATATATGCAGCTCCATAATAAAGATATGTAAACTTAAAAATTGCCTTCCTAGATTTTCTCGTGTAAAATTATCACTAAATTTTATTGTCACTGAATTACGTGGCACACTAAATATGGGAAATATTGATATTTTAGATGATTATTTTAGTAAATTATCTGTAAGTTTTCTTGCACATACAATGGATACTCCTGGGGATTTATTAGATGAGATTAGTTTTATTATAAAAAATAAAATAACAATTCAAAAATGGGCATTATGTTTTGATGAATTAGAGATAGCACCAGAATGGCTAAGAACTGAATTATTCGACTCATTAAGAAGTGTTAAACAAAATTGTATTTTAAAATTAACATATTATCCGGTTATTCCAAAGGAGTATATAAGTATAGCTGAGCCAGGTGACGATTGGCAGCCTATTAGATTATGGTACTCACATATAACTGATTCTAGATCTTTCTGTGATAATTTAACTACAGACTTTCTCCAAAAGTATTTTAAAAATGAGAATCAAAAAATCAATCCATCAATCTTTTTTTCATCATCAGATCTAATAGATGAGGAAATTAAAGAAATGAACCCAAAATCATATGAAAGAGGCTCAACATTTTATAACTGTATGAACGAATTGCAAAAAACAGATCATTCATTTTACAACTTACTAAAAAAGAAGAAATTGTCTCCTGAAGATCCATATACTGAATCTACAGAATTTAGAGCTCAATTTTTCAGGAAAATCAAGCAGACTGTTATTATGAGAAAAGAATTTATGAAAGGTGAAAAATTTAGATCCAGAAAGATAACTGATGTTTATTCTGGCAAAGAATCTATTTATGCAATTAGTGAAGCGAATCCGAGATGGCTTCTTAGATTATTAACAGATTTTGTTAATAGATGGAAAAGTGATCCCAAGGTTAATAAAAACAATCATCCAATAATTTCCAAAACCATTCAAGCTACAGTCTTAAATAACCATTCACGACGTTTTCAAGCTAAATTAGGAGCAACTCCAACACCATCATCAGACTTAATAAAACTTTATAATATACATAACCTAACTCTTTTTGAATTTCTTGACGTAATAGGAAAAAAAATCCAAGGCGAATTCTACAAAAAAGAGTTCCCATTAGAACCAGTAGGAAGTTTTTATGTAGATCCAACTATTGCAAAACCATTTATTTCAGTGATAAGAAAAGCAATTAATATTGGTGCTTTAGTTTATATAGGGAAAGCTGATGAAGAAACACCTTATGAAATAAGGAAATCAAGATTCAGGCTATCCTTTATGTTGGCCCCATTATACAAAATCCCATTAAGAACTTTACGAAGTATTTCCTTAAGAAATCTTTTATGGAAAGAGGATGAAAATGATACTCCGAACCTATTTAATAAGAAAAAATTAAAATGAACTTATCCAGTATTAATCAAATTGAGTTTAAAAATTTACTATCTATGGACATAGATCTAGTAATTTGTTCAAGCGGTTTTGAGACCAGATCTTCTATACTTGCAAAGAGTTTGTCAATTTATAAGAATAGAATAGTTATTGGATTTAAAGAGCATAAAAATGAAAATTCTAGAACAAAAAATGACAAAATATTTTCTTCTTATAAATATGAATATAAAGAATTATCAGGAAACTCAAATTATGAAGCAGGGAATTTATTAAATTTCTTATTAAATGGAATAAATAAAAGTACATGCAATATACTAATAGACATTTCTTCAATGACAAGATCATGGTATGGCGAATTTTTAAAGACCTTATCAAAAAATAACAAATTTTCTCATTTAAATTGTTATTTTACTTATGTTCCTGCAGCAAACCTACAATCACATAATCACTACCCACCAAATGAAATTGTTGCTCCAATTCAAGGTTTCTCTGGTTTGGGGCTTGCCAATAAGCCTGTAGCACTTGTAATTGGTTTAGGACATCACGAAAATAGAGCTCTTGGAATTAATGAAGAATTAGATCCTGCTTTAACTTCATTATTTATTGCTGATCCAAGTGTCAATGAAATGTTTCCAGAAAGAGTAAGAAAAATGAATAAAGATATATTAGAAATGGCTAATCAAAAATTTCAATTCAAATATTCTATATTTAATCCAATTTCAACATTTAACAAACTATCTTCTTTTTGTTCTGGTTTGTCAAAAAATTACCATGTTGTTTTGACCTCTTTGGGCCCTAAAATTTTTGGACTTTGCTGTTTTTTAACAGCAATAAATGAACCAGAAATAAGTGTTTGGCGTATATCTGCAGGTTCAAGGACAAAGCAAGAAGATATAAAACCTAGTAATTATAAGCTTGTTGTTGAATCGAAATGGGTTTTAAATTGATTATATAATTAGTAATATTAAAGTCATTAAATTCAATATATTTTAAGTCAACAAATAAAATCAACTACTATCTAGTAATGTAATCTGAGATCAATCATTTTTAAACTAAACAAATTTATTTTATATTTTTATTCTTAATTCAGCCATATTTTTATTTAGAGATATAACTTTCTCAGATTGAGAATGATTTGAGTATGTTTCCCAATCCGGAGTATACTCTTCTGATTGATTGCCCCAGGTTGTCCACCCTTTTCTTGTTCCTCTTCCAAAAAGTTCTAAAAACGGTCCCCAACTGCAAGATTCAATAAGATCATATTGTTCATCCGGCTTCCTGCTATGCTCCCTTTTCCGAGAAGATATAATGTTTTCCTGACTTCTTCCTGGTTGTAATGTTCTAATGTTTTTACCACGTACACCAAATAGAATTATTTCAGTAACATTTCTAAAATAAAAACCGACCCCGCGCCTGTCAGGTCCCCCATCTTTTCTAATTTTGTACCAGATAAGATTTGTTTTATATTTAAATCCCCAACTTTCCATTACCTGCATACCTTCTGCTAAGAGTGCGTTTGGAACCCATAAATACAGATGTGCTTTTTCTTCTGCAATTGATTCTACCGGTAAATCTTTTATCTCTTGCAATTTCATTGTGGGATAGCGTGATAATCTTTTATGTTCAGGTGCCATTTTACCTGTTCTGTTTTGAAACTGCCACGGAGGGTCAGCTAAAATTGTAGAAAATTTTTTTTCTCCAATAAATTTTATTAAGTCTTTAGATGCATTCATATTTATTCTTCCTATTCATTTTTTTCTTTTTTCCAATCTGTTATTATATCAGGTCTTATACCAAAAACTAAAACAGGACAACCACCATGACGACCAGCATTAAGACGATAAAGTAGTTTTCCCATCCATGTAGTACTTGCTCCATATTTTTGTTTACATAGTTTGGGACTGCCGTCATTATTATAATTAATGCTGCCATCCTTTTTTAATAATGGTGTAGTATCAAAAACAGAATTAAGTTTTTCACTTCGAGTTATTAAGGCAGCAACACTTATAAGCCCACATTCGTGAAACATCCTGAAAGCATATAAGTCACGATCATAAGTCTGGTCTTTACTATTCCACTCCATATCCAATGCAATTTTACCTTTTACATAATCAATTTTATGCCCATCAATATAGTTATATAGATAAATCGGTTCCTTTTTTGGCAATTTATGTTTTTTTAATTTTCCACTTGATAAAATTTCTTCACTTTGTTCATCAAGATGAACAATTAAATCACCTTTAATACGAGTTTCCAACCAATTATACGGACGTAACCGCTCTGAAAACTGTTTTGGGATAACTGATTCGTTCCCACCCGGCATTGCAATATCTTTTAGAGTTATTCTAAATTTTAACAATGCTTCTTCAATCTCATCCATTTCATTTGGAAAAGAAGTTTTCAAAATAGATGCAGCATGTCTGTAACTATAGACATCATATAGCTCAAGGACTTCCTTCTTAATATGTTTGCTGATTTCTTCTTTTGAATCTGCATTATGATTTGGAACTTGTGCTACATCATTGTCACTTATTACTTCTGCCATATACAGATTATGCAAAATAATAAAAATGATGTCAAGAAAAAATGTGATAATTATAATAATGTCATCATTTTTTTTGACATTTTCCTGCTTATATTTTATCATTAGACCTAGGACAGACTCCTAGATGAAGTTTTAAAAAAAAGTGACAGCAAAAATAGAGTCAAATGACTTAAAAAGGAGATAAATAATGTCAATTATTTTAAACGGTTCAGGATTAACAATTGAAAAAGTAGTAAAGATCGCAAGATTTAACGAAAAAGTTGAGTTGAGTTCAGATGCTTTGGAAAGAATTAAAGTATGCAGGGCAATGCTGGAAAAAAAGGTTGATGCAAAAGAGATCATGTATGGTGTCAATACCGGGATCGGAGAGTTTTCAGAGGTAGTACTCGAAGATGATCAAATAGAGGACTTTCAGAAATATCTTGTTTATAACCATGCTGCAGGTATCGGTGATCCAGCTCCTCTTGAATATGTAAGAGGCGCAATGGCAGGAAGAATAAATGTCCATGCTCACGGAAACTCAGGCTGCAGACCCATCATTACCCAGACACTTATAGAAATGTTAAATAAGGGAGTAACTCCCTTTGTATGTCAAAAAGGCTCTGTTGGGGCGTCAGGAGATCTGGCTCCAATGTCTCAGGTAGCACTCCTATTAATGGGAGAAGGAAAAGCCTATTATAAAGGTGAATTACTTGATGGAAAAGTCGCAATGGATAAGGCTGGAATTCCAATTCCAGGATTAAAAGCAAGAGATGGTCTTGCTACAATAAATGGTTCTAATGTTTTAACTGCAATGAGTGCAATCTTTCTTTATGATGCATTTAACTGGATGAAACAGGCTGAAATCGCAGCAGCTATGTCATTAGAAGCTCTAAAAGCAAATATGAAACCATATACTCCTCTCTTACATGAAGTAAGAGGATTTAAAGGTGCAATCCGTTCTGCAAAAACAATATTAAAAATGGTAAAAGGCGGAGATCTTGTTGAAGGCAAGGTTAAGTGTAAGGTTCAGGACGCTTACTCTATGAGATCAACACCACAGGTAATCGGAGCTGCTGTTGATGCCTTGGAATATGGAAGATCACAGGTTGAAATTGAATTAAATGGTGTTGGTGATAACCCGATATTCTTCCCTGAAAAAGGAATTCAGATTTCAGGTGCAAACTTTCAAGGATCCCCTGTTTCCGTACCAATGGATATGGCAGGAGCTGTTGTAACAATGGTAAGTGTTATGTCAGAAAGAAGGATGAACAGATTAAATAATCCGGCATTAAGTGTGGGACTCCCGGCATTTTTAACAAAGGGTGCAGGTATGTTCTCAGGTCTTATGTTAAGTCAATATACTGCTGATATGCAGATAGTTGAGCAGAGAATTTTGTCAGCTCCTGCCTCTATCCAGTCAATCCCTGCAGCAGCAGATCAGGAAGACTTTGTCTCAATGGGCATGAACACTGCAATTAAGAATTTCCAGATTCTGGATAATGCCTATGGTATTTTAGGAATTGAATTAATGGCAGCGGCTCAGGCTCTTGATTTTAGAGAATTTAAATTTGGAAAAGGGGTTACAAAGGCAAAAGAAGTAATTAGAAGACATGTTGACTTTCTTGAAATTGACCGCCCACTCTATGATGATCATACAAATATGAAAGAGCTTGTAAAATCATGTGAAATATTAGAAGAAGTGGAAAAAGAGATAGGAAGTTTGGATTTATAATTAAACCGTAGAGACACAAGGCGCAAGCCTTGTGTCTCTGGGAAAAACATGGACATTTCAAATAAGGACAAATCCTTTAAGATCTTCGACAGTATCTATGCAAAATACGATCTCTTAAACAGATTACTCTCTTTTGGGCAGGATATCTTATGGAGAAATAAGATCTGTAAATTGCCTGTAAAAAAAGAACATCAGGTACTACTTGATCTGGCAACAGGGACAGGAGATATTCTCTTTACTTTCTTAAAAAAGCGCAAGGATATCAAATATGCAATCGGTCTCGATATGTCAATAAATATGTTAAAAGAGGCAGAAAAAAAATCCATTTACAAAAATTTTAATAATAAATCCTCCTTTCTTAGAGGAGATGCTAATCTTATTCCAATTTCCAGAGAAAAAATTGATTTCGCTACAATGGCCTTTGGGATCCGCAATATAACCAAACCGGAAGTGGCCTTAAAAGATATTAAAAGAGTATTAAAAATAGGTGGTAAAGCGATAATATTAGAGTTTTCACTCCCAAAAAATAGTATTATGAAGCTCCTTTTTCTCTTTTATCTGCGCAATATCGTCCCTCTGATCGGTAGAATTGTCTCAGGTGATAAATATGCCTATAGATATCTCAATGAAACAATTGAGGATTTTCCATATGGAGAGAATTTCTGCAGAATAATGGAGCAGGTTGGATTCTCAAATGTGGACTTTAAGCCTCTTACATTCGGTATTGCAACAATTTACACGGGTGAAAAAAAGTGACAAAGTCTTTTGATATAAAAAAACTTAAATCTGAATTATTAAAAAAAGTGACAAATAAATTTGAGAGAAAGCAGGTAAATGAATCAATATTAAGGGTTAAAGTTAAAATCCCTTTCATAGCGCCTCTAAAATGGTTATCTATGCAGTCAGAAAAAACACAGATATTTTTTTCCGGTAGAGACCGGAATGATGAAACAGTGGCGGCAATCGGATTTATACACATGGTCCAGGGGTCGGACATTCAAGATCAGAATAACCTTTTAAAAGAGATGAAAACAAATCTAAAAGGGTCTGAATTAAAATATTACGGCGGTATAAGCTTTCCTGAAAAGACAATTGGCATGGAGTGGGAATCCTTCGGGACCTTAAAATTTGTTATTCCAAAATTTGAAGTCATAAGAAAAGAAGAAGACACATATTTTGCCTATAATTTTGTATGTATAAAAGATTTAGAAAATACTCTAATAGAACTGGAAGAGGATTTTGATAAATTACATTTTGATTTGAAACAAATTAAACTTGAATTTGAGAAACCACAATCTACTATAACGACTCCAAATTATGATCAATGGGCTAAGACTGTCATTAACATAACAAATTCGATAAATTCCAAAAAATATAATAAAATTGTTCTGGCTAGAAAAAAGGACTATGGCTTTAAGAAGATTGCAAACCCTGCAGCCATCTTAATGAATTTAAAAGAAGCCCTTTTCAGCAGGTATAATTTTCTCTTTCAATTTAAAAAAGAAGCCGCTTTTATTGGTTCCTCAATGGAAAGATTATATAAGAGATCAGAGAGAAAAATAGAGAGCGAAGGAATTGCCGGTTCAATAGAAAGGGGACAGGATGAAGTCTCTGATAAGAATCAGTCAGATTTATTGTTGAAATCAAAAAAAGACAATCTGGAGCAGGATTTTGTTGTAAGTTTTATTCAAAAAAACCTCTCTGTTTTATGTGAGCAGTTAAATTATTCAAAAAAGGAAATTTTAAAACTAAAAGAGAGTTTCCATTTGAAATCAATCTTTACAGGATTTTTAAAGGCTGATGTTACAGATATTGATATTATAAATAATTTACATCCCACTCCTGCCGTTGGCGGCGCACCATGGTCCGTGACCTCAGACCTCTTTTCGCAATACGAACCTTTTCACCGTGGCTGGTATGCAGGTCTGGTTGGCTACATCGGAGCAGACTCAGCTGATTTTTCAGTTGCATTAAGATCCGGACTAATTTATAATAATACCTTATCGCTCTATGCAGGTGTTGGAATTGTACAGGGATCTGAACCTGAGAAAGAGTGGGAAGAAGGAAATTGGAAAATTAAAAACTATGAAGAAATTTTCACCTGAAAACGATTAAAATGGAAATTGAGAAAACACCAAATCTAAATATTCTCTGGGCATCATTGATGATAGAAGAGTTAGTTAGAAATGGAATTACAGATTTTTTTATTGCCCCGGGCTTCAGATCCGCTCCATTAACAATTGCTGCAGGATTAAATAAAAAAACAAAGACATATGTTCACTTTGATGAAAGAGGATTGGCATTTTTTGCCCTCGGAAAAATTTCTGCAACAAAAAAACCGGCAGTTATTATCTCAACTTCCGGGACAGCAGTAGCAAATTTTCTTCCTGCGATTATCGAAACATCAAAGAAAAAACTGCCGCTCATCATTCTAACTGCAGACAGACCTCCGGAATTATTAAATACCGGGGCATCACAAACAATAGATCAGAAACATATATTTGGAAAATATGTAAGATGGGAATTTGATATGCCCGTACCGGATATCAACATCAGTCCTGAAATGGTACTGACAACAATGGATCAGGCAGTATCGATGGCAAGACAGCCGGAGCCTGGGCCCGTTCATATAAATTGCGCCTATAGAGAACCCTTATCTTTAAAATATATTGCATTTGAAAAAGAAGAGTACCTGGAGACTGTGGATCAGTGGTTAAAGAGCAATGAGCCCTATACAAAATATTATAAGTCAGTAAGTCAGACTGACATGACTTCTAATGTAGAAATTATAAACCTCTTAAATAATAAAAAGGGAATTATAGTCGTTGGAAAACTGGCAACAGAGGCGCAACAGAAAAGTGTAATGGCAATTGCCGATAAGTTAAACTGGCCGATATTCCCTGACATCACATCAGGGCTCAGAGTAGGTGTGAAAGGTAAGAATATCATTCATTATTTTGACAGGATCCTAGGGTCTAAAAAGTTCAACTCTGAAAAAATTGAAACTATTCTCCATCTTGGCGGTAGAATAACAGCAAAATCATACTATGAATATATTAAACGGATCAAACCGGAAAATTATATTACAGTCCTGAATCATTATCTCAGAAACGACCCTCTACACTGTGTAAACCATAGAGTTAAATCAGAAATATCATCATTTATCAATGCCATACTGCCCTCCCTAAAACCTCAATCGGATAGGTATATTGATTATTTGAAAAATTATTCAGAAAAAATTAACAATTTATATTCAGATATTAAAAATGATAATAGAATAAGCGAAGTCTCGTTAGCAAGAATCATTTCACAATTAATTACTAAAGATAATGGACTGTTTTTATCCAATAGTATGCCCATAAGAGATATGGATACCTTTGCAGACAGAGATGGAGCAATCGTATCAATTGGCGGGAACAGAGGAGCAAGTGGTATTGACGGAATAATTGCGACATCATGTGGCTTTGCTGAAGGCCTTGATAAACCAGTTACTGCAATTATCGGGGATCTGGCATTCCTGCATGACATGAATTCTCTTGCCCTGTTAAGATCAACCAAAAACCAGATGATCTTCATTGTCATTAATAATCAGGGAGGTGGCATATTCTCATTTCTTCCTGTAAAAAATGATTCTGAAATATTTGAAGAGTATTTTGAAACCCCTCATGATTTTTCGTTTAAAAATACAGCAGAGATGTTTGGGTTAATTTATCACAATCCAAAATCAAATAAAGACCTCATCGAGGTATATAAAGAGTCTCAAAAGAATAAAAACCATATAATTATTGAAGTAAATACCAATAGAGAAGAGAACTATTTACTTCATAAGAAGATAGTGGATCAAATTAATAATTTATAAAATTATAGGGTTGAGCAGGAGAAAAAAATGTTTAAATATAAGACAATGATAAAAATATACGATGTTGACGCTGCAGGAGTCCTTTTTTTTGCAAATCAATTCAGACTGGTTTATGATGCCTATGAAGCCTTCCTTGAAGAGATAGGTTTTTCTGTTAAAAAAATACTTAATGAATCAAGTTTTTTATTACCGGTCGTTTCAGCAAAAACAAATTACCAGGCCCCCCTCTTTGTAGGTGATAATATATATATATTGATTGATGTCAAAAAAATAGGAGACACCTCTGTTACACTCTCCCATCAAATCTTCAAAGACAAGGACACACTTGTAGGAGAAGGCGAAACAGTACACGTAAGTATAGATAAAAAAACAAACAAAAAAATACCATTTCCAAAAGAATTAAAAGAACTCATCAAAAGTTGACAAAACACACCACTTATAATACAATACTAGTTCAAGTATCGCGGGGTGGAGCAGTCTGGTAGCTCATTGGGCTCATAACCCAAAGGTCATAGGTTCAAATCCTATCCCCGCTATTTCTTTTATCCCCTACTAACACTAAGGGGAGATTACTAATTTAATACTTGGGTTATGAAAGATACCCAAAGGTCAGAGGTTCAGCCAGAACAAATCGATCTATATTTGTGGAGACCCCGCTATTTTCCTTAATTCACCTAAATCTAAGTCGAGAGGATTTCTATATTAGGAACAGCTGTAAGTTTCTAATATCCTTTCTTTACTAAAATTTAATAAAAATGTTGACATAACTATTTACATGTATGTTACATGTTCTAAAATTATTCATGTAAGTTTTTGTTATTATATTTGACTATTTAACCTAAATGTGTTACATAATCATTATTATGGTTGATACATATATAAATAAACTTTTTGATATACCTGAACCTCAGTTTGACTCTAAGCTAACTGATCTAATAATTGAATTGGATTATTTAAGAAATAAACCCCTAAAAGGAACAACTAATCCTGAAATATTCTTTCAACTTAAAAACATATTTCATATTATGGAAAGTATTGGCTCTGCTAGAATTGAAGGAAACCGAACAACTATTGCTCAGTATATTGAATCTCATATTTCTAATTCAGATTCTAAAGACGAAAATATATTAGAAATCATTAATTCAATAAGTGCAATGGAATTTATAGATGAAAATATTAATGACACAGTTATAAACAGGGCTTTTATAAGCGAAATTCATAAAACAGTAGTGAATAATCTTACTATAGAAGGAAGTAAAACTCCCGGATATTATAGAAATAATAATGTTGAGATTACACAATCTAAGCATGTCCCTCCTGATTATACACAAATAGATATTCTTATGAGTAATTTATTTGAAATGATAAACAAGACAGTTAAACCAAAATATGATTTAATAAAAACCGCTATAGCTCACCATAGATTTGCATGGATACACCCATTTGATAATGGCAACGGAAGAACTGTAAGGTTACTGACTTATGCAATGCTTCTAAAACAAGGATTTAATGTAGGGGGGGTAGGTAGAATTTTAAACCCAACGGCAATTTTTTGTATAAATCGTAATAATTACTATGACCGCCTTGGACAAGCAGATCAAGATAATGAGCAAGGAATATTAGATTGGTGTGAATATATGCTGGAGGGACTTAACGTTGAAATAAAAAAGATTGATAAACTTTTAGATTATCAGTACTTATCAAAGAATATTTTATTTCCAGCAATTGCTTATGCAAAAGAAAGAGAAAACATTACTGATAAAGAAAAAAAAATTCTGGATATTGGTATTAAAAAGCAAATTTTTCAATCTTCGGATCTGAAAAGTTTATTCCCGGGTAGAGCTCATACAGAAAGATCAAGAATACTTAAAAAATTGAAAGACAACAAAATGATTAAAAATGCCCTTAATCATGAAAGAAAGTATGTTGTTTCATTTGATAATAATTATCTACTGCGCAGCATTATAAAAACACTAGGAGAAAATAATTTTTTGTCTATAGATTAATTGTTTACTTTACAAACTGTTATTAAATAGAGTGAGAAAATAATGGATTTATTACACCTTCTTTATAATAATTAATCAATTATAAAAACCACTTTTTTTATCATATGGGCACAATATGGACACAAAACACACTTATCAGCTTTTTGACAATCTCACATAAGCCTTACATCACATTAAATACAGGTTTTTAAATTGACACCTGTTTGGGCTCATAACCCAAAGGTCAGAGGTGAAGGTATCATCCAAAAAATTTAATCCTGATTTGTTGCTGTTGCAACCCTGCTGGCAATTGTCTTTTGTTCCATATCCGCGTTATTCCTCATCGACGATATTAAGTTTTTTTTATACACATTATTATAAACAGATTTTTTTGATTGAAAACTCAAATCCAAATTTTTTCAATTCTTCTAATACAGGTTTATAAAGTTCAGGTAAATTTGGCGGCATTTTTAATCCGATTGCTTTTATCACTCCATCAACAACTAATCTTGTTGAAATAGCTGTTGGAAGAGCTACGGCTCTTGACATTGCTGTTTCTCCTTCGGGATCTCCTTTTACAACCATTGTAGCAATTCTTTTTTCTTTTTTACCTCCGTCAAACTCTGCAATTATTTCAATGTGTAAAATAATCATATCTTTTTCGCCTGGTGCATATTTCATTTTTTCCAACATCCTGTTTAAGAGTACATCAAGATTAGTTCCTTTTTTTAGAGGAATTGTTTTATTATCAAATAATCCTAACCACTTTAAACGATGTATTATATCTGACTTAGAATCTGTTTTTAAATAATTTGCTACGTCTTTCTCAATGTTTTCGATTGAATTTGTATTTATAAGTGATGCTGTAAATTGGAGAAAAGTCTTATCATTAAGATTATTTACTTTTTCACTATCAAACAAGCCAAGTGCTCCCATATAACTCATATTATTACAATATCCTGAATATCTTAAAAGTCCTCGATAGAAAGAAACGGTATTATCTAAACCAAAAGGTTTAATGTATTTTTCAACATCTTTATTAGGATATGTTTCAAAAGTGCCTAGGCCGTCAATCTCAACAAACCAAAATTTTTCAAATAGCTTATCGCCTGATATATAAGTTTTTTCGCCTTTAACAAGATATGCCCCTGCAGTTTGAGCAGCAACAAAAACAGTTCTCGGATCCCAGCTAAACTTATATCCCATAGGATTATTATTAGATTCAAATGCTGGTATTCCACTACCATATGAATTTAAACTTATAACACGTCCTCCATCTTTTTTTATTTCTTCAAGTAACATTTGAGTACCAAAATGATCCATGCCTGGAACTTCTCCAAGTTCATTTAATATTAGTATTCCCTGTTTTTCAACATCTTCTTTTAAATCCATTACTTCTGGAATTTCATAAGAAGCAGTTACCATATTCTTTTTAAACTTTAAACATGATTTAGCAATAAATATATGAACTGGCTTTGGTACCATGCTTATTACTATATCTGAATCTTTTACAATATCATCTAATTGTTCTGTATTATTATTGCTCCATTCTAAGGCTTCACAGTCAGGTCTATTTCCTTTTATTTTAATAGCTTTATCCAATACTTGATCCACTAACAAAACTCTGTATTTATTTTTATTTAAAAAATAATCGACCATTGGTTTAACCATTAAACCTGCTCCAATTATTGCAATAGTTTTCATGTGTTCTCCTTTAGTTTTTAGTCTTTTTAAAATTTGTTTATAACAATTGTGTATCATCTATTGTTGTTATACCGCCAATTTGATGGGACAACAACAACTCCGAAGGAATCAACGAAGTTAATTGTTTATATTATCATTTTAGTTCGGCTGGGCCAATTAAAAGCTAAGGGTGCAGACTATTTTACTTTTTCTTTTAAAGCTTTTCCTGCTTTAAATGTAGGTACAGTTCTTGCAGAGATCTTAATTTTTTCTCCAGTAGCCGGATTAATCCCATCCCTTGCAGCTCGATCAGAAGTTCCGAAAGTTCCAAAGCCTACTAGAGTTACTTTGTCTTTCTTTTTCATAACATCTGCAATGGTTTCAAAAACAGCATTGATTGCAGATTCTGCCTGTTTTACCTGAAGCCCGGCTACTGTTCCCACAATTCTAATTAGTTCTGATTTGTTCATTATAAAAATCCTCCATAAAAAACGTATTACCTATAATGCTTACTAAGTTATTTATATTGTAAACCTCAAAATTTTGTCTGTCAAGAATTAAAAATATTTTAATATTATTAACACTTTGATATTTAGACTTTAAAAATCGTGACCGAGATCGGGTTTTGGACAATGTTGCCCGATTTTGGAGCTGTTTCACTTCAACTTAATCCCGCTATGAGCGTAATAATGAACTTTGGCATATGGTGATTTCGAGACCCCTTGCACCAGATCTTCACATTCAAAAACACCTCTTTTTTTATGGTATAAGTCTAAGACAGGGAGATTTATCCCTGATCCCAAATCAAAGGAGAAATTTATGTTAATAACATCAGATGGTAGAGCTGCACCAAATTTAAGTCAGCCAATGGAACAAAGTTTGGTACTTGAATCAATTTTTAAAACTGTGGACTTATTCAAATCAACTTTATCCAAATGTGGGAAAGGTATACAAAAGTTATCTGTCATTCCACTGGAATGTGGGCAGGATTACTTTAATGCAAGATGGATGGAAGGAGACCAACTTGTAAATGCCGGGTTTTACTATAACCGGGTGTAAAAGTATTTCAGTAATAAAACACCTTCTTTCCGGTTCATCTGTATCAAAAATATGCTTTAAAGAATATGTTTCCTTAGATTTTTGTGAAGTTTCTGAATTTATTCGTGCGGATTTTGTGATATTTTTATTTTTTTCCGTTCGATATTTGTGAAATATACTTGCAAAAAAAATTAAAACAAAGTATATTCCCAGTTATGGAAAGAGAAATTTATAAAAAATTATTAGACTGGAAAGACTCTGATAGAAGAAAACCTTTAATATTGAGAGGTGCTCGTCAAATAGGTAAGACATATATTTTGAAAAAGTTTGCAGAGCAGGAATATGATAATTTTGTTTATGTTAATTTTGAAAAAAAATCTGAACTGGCAGATATATTAAACGAAGACTTATCTGTTAATAAGATCATTGAGAGAATCTCTATTTTTACTGGAAAGAAAATAATACCAGCAAAGACATTGATAATTTTTGATGAGATCCAGGCATCTCCGAATATTTTAAAATCTCTAAAATATTTTAATGAGGACAATAATGAATACCATGTAGTTTCCGCAGGATCTTTATTGGGAATTATTCTTTCCGGGAAAACTTCTTTTCCCGTTGGAAAAGTGAATTTTTTAGATATGTATCCCTTGTCTTTTAAAGAATTTATGATTGCCCTGGGAAAAGAAGAGGTTATGAAAACAGTACCAAAAAATTTTGATCAATGTTCTGATTCAAATATGTTTCATGATAATCTCATTGAAATGTTAAAGTTATATTATTATATTGGCGGGATGCCGGAAATTATTGCCGACTATATAGAAAACAGAGATTTAAATCGTGTCCGGTTAATTCAGAAGGAATTAATCGAAACATATCTGAATGATTTCTCAAAGCATACTACAAAAAATGAAGCAATAAAGATACGCCAAATTTGGAACTCTATTCCTCTACATTTGGGAAAAGAAAATAAAGCATTTGTTTTTTCAGCAATTAAATCCTCTGCAAGAGCAAGAGATTATGAAATTGCTATGCAATGGCTGCTTGATGCAGGCTTGATAATTAAAATACAGAATATTTCCCGTCCTTTAATTCCTTTGAATGCCTATATTAAGCCTCAATTTAAAATTTATCTATTAGATGTTGGTTTACTTGGAGCAATGACAAATTTGTCGCAAAAATCAATAGTTACCAGAGATGAATTGTTTACTCATTTTAAGGGCTCATTGGTTGAAAATTTTGTATTCCAGGAAATTAGAAAGAATAAGAAACCGTATTACTGGAGTAACGAAAATAAAGCTGAAATAGATTTGATAGTTGAGCATGAAGGGGAGATTTATCCAATAGAGGTAAAAGCAGGAATTAACTTAAAGGCTAAAAGTCTTCAAATATATGACAAGTTATTTTCTCCAAAGTTTTTAATTCGTTCAAGTATTTCAAATTTCAATAAGGGAGACAGGATCGTAGATGTTCCATTATATGCTTTAAAATCAATTTTTACTGATTGAGTATTAGCATTTTTGTTTTATACAAATCTCAAGTTTAACTTGTAATGTGTATGAAACGCAAACATATTGCAATAATTGGCTCTCGGCCACAAACTATGGGTAGAGATAAATTAGTACAGGTCGCTTCCAGTG
>CBDUZW010000016.1:0-80485 GCA_965371805.1 uncultured bacterium
TTTTTAAAGAAAAAACAAATATATCTCCAAAACTGTATCGGGAATTGTATAATAATAATATTCTTGCCGACTATGAAAATAGAAAAAAATAATAGTACAATATAAAGTTTTTACGATAACGCTTCCGTACATATCTTCTGCACTAACTACTTGAGATTGTGCTCAATCTCGCTCTCTGGTCCTCATTCGCTCAGACATGCTTTGCTTATTGCGGGGCACGCTCCGAAGAAATATACTCACGCTTAATGTATGTATGTTTTCATAGTAGACACAATTTCAATTATTATGCAATAATCCATTTTAATAAAATATAGAAAATATTGTTTAAAAAATCAAAGGATATGCTATAATATATTTATGCAAAAAACGTTTCATATATCAAAAAGCTTTGAAGAGGCAGAGGCAAGGGAGCTGCAGGAAAACCTGGCAATGACGCCAGACGAAAGACTTGATATTGTACAATTATTAAGGGAAGAGTATTATAAATTTAAAAATGAGAGTAGAAAAGGATTTCAAAGAGTTTATCGAATTATTAAACAACAATAAGATAAAATATCTTATTGTTGGAGGCTTTGCGTTTTCATATTATGCAGAACCTCGTTTTACAAAAGACATTGATATCTTTGTAGAAGTTGATGATAAGAATGCAAAAAAGATAATAAATGCACTAAATGAATTCGGATTTGGCGGAATAGGTTTAAAAAAAGAAGATTTTTTAAAAAAAGATAATATCATTCAATTAGGATATGCGCCATTAAGAATAGATATTATCACATCCATTACAGGGGTTTTATTTAAAACAGCCTGGAAAAATAAAATAAATGGAAAATATGGTGATATAGATTGTTATTTCATTTCAAAAGATGATTTAATACAAAATAAACAAGCATCAGGTCGCCCACAAGATATTGCTGATGTAAAAAAATTAATAAAATAATTTTCAGACAAAATCAGAATAATTGATTTTTTTTAATTATTCTCTATAATACTAGAATAGAATAAGTGAGACATAGAAAAAATGACAAAAAAAAATATAATTACCGGACAACAGATAGGGCTTCTTGGAGGTCCTTTATATAGCACCTATAAGGTGCTAGGTGCCATCTCTCTTGCCCGGGAATTGGATGGAAATGCTATCTATTGGCTTGAGACTAATGATGCGGATTTCAATGAAATTAACCATATCGATTATCTTGATAGAGAGGGGGAGCTTCAGACACTGATCTGGGATATTGATTCAAAGGGGTACTCCTGTGGATATATAGAGATTGATAAGAAGCTAATTGAATTATTACATACCTTCTTTGATACCATATACCAGACAGAATATACAGAGACTTTAAAGAAAATAGTTTTTGAAAGTTATCAGATTGGGAAAACACTTGCTGAAGCGTCAAAATCTCTTGCGCGACATTTATTTGGAAAATATCCATTAGAAATATTTGATCCCTCAGATAGAGAATTTAGAATATTTTCAAAGGAGATTCTACTTAATGAGGCGGAAATCTGTGAAATTGACCAGCAGTGCAATTTCTTTTGTCTGGATAATAAAAAAAGAAGAGCTGTATTTAAAAGAGAAAATGGCCTTTATTTAAGGGACGGCAACAAAATTAATATTTCTGATTTTGATCTTCTTCCCAATGTAAAGACCAGAAACCTCTGTCAGGATGCATATTTTAAGACCCATACTTATATTGCCGGTCCCGGTGAAATTAAATATATCAAGGAACTGGATCCTTATTATAAAAGACATGGATTTATAAAAAGTAGGGTACAACCAAGGATGTCAGTTGATATTCTTGAGCCGAGAATAAAACGATTATTGAAAAAAACAGATCTGACATTGACTGATTTAGATTTAAAGACAAAGGTATCAGTTTTGAAAGAGGCCTTGGTCTCAGGGTCAGGCTTTGATAAAGATAAGGTGACGAAAAATCTGAACAGGGGAATTGATGATTTTCTTAAAACATTTGAAGATGAGGGACTTGACCCGGGAAAATTACGAAAGATGCTTCAACAGGAGACAAAGAAAATAATTGGGGAAAAGCGAAAGGAAATTAAACTTGCATTTGAGAATCAGCAGAAAAATATAGAGCAGGTATTTAATCATCTGAAGCCATTTGAAAAAAAACAGGAACGGGTCTTTAATATTTTTTACTATATGAATTTGTATGGTGGTATTGGCCTGATCGATTTTCTGTTTAATCGGTATGATGTTGAAAACAAGATTGTGGAGGTTGTAAATGGTTGATGTACTGGTAATTGGAGCCCACCCTGATGATTGTGAAATATTTATGGGGGGGACATTATTCCATTTAAAAAACATTGGAAAGGAAATTGCGATATGTGACCTGACCAGGGGAGAGTTAGGGACATATGGCAATAAAAACACAAGGGACGAAGAGCTAAATAATGCTAAAGAAATGATTGGAATTAAACATAGATTTACATTAAATATACCTGATGGAGACATTAAAAATACTCTAGAAAATAGATTAAAAGTAATTGAGCTTATTCGGAAACTTAAACCGGAAATAGTGTTCTCTCATTCTGATAAAATAATCAGGCATCCAGATCATAAGTACTGTGGCGAGATCGTTAAAGAAGCATGTTTTTTAGCCGGGATAAAAAAGATTGAAACTGAGTCTGCACCTTTCAGGCCATCAGCTCTTATAGAATTTCCTGAATTAATAATCAATAGCAAGCCGGATTTTGTTATAGATATTACTGATTACTGGGATAAGAAAGTGGAATTAATAAGATGCTACGGGACTCAGGTAACAAAAGAGGGTGAGGATGACAAAGACACAAAAACTCTTTTAAGATCTAACAGGTTCTGGGATGTTTTGAAATCAAGATCTATTCAGGCAGGAGCTATGATCGGAGTTGAATATGGTGAACCTTTTTATACTAAAAATCCTCCCGCTATTATAGACCCGGTTTCTGCATTTAAAAGAGGCTTGAAATGAATATAGCAATATTAAGTTATCATCGTATTGGAGGTTCCGGCATTATTGCCTATGAAATAGGCCGAGCATTGGCTGAGGATAAAGGTTATAATGTTCACTTCATTGGTCTTGAACCACCTTATAGATTAAAAGATAATATGTCTGAGAATATCAAGTTTCATAAAGTCTGGGTAAAAGAGTATCCTGTTTTTGATTATCAGCCATATACTTTAGCGCTTGCCTCTCAATTATCAGAGATAATAAAACGCTGTAATATTGATGTTATCCATAGTCATTATGCCCTGCCTCATGCAATATCCGCTTTACTTGCAAAGGATATTTCAGGCGGAGATGTAAAATGTGTAACGACTCTGCATGGGACTGATATTACTATTGTAGGATCTCATCCGGGAATGGCAAATATTACAAAATATGCTATTGAAAAAAGTGATGCTGTGACGACTGTATCTAATTATCTTAAAGAAGAGACGGAAAAGAAACTTAAAATTTCCAAGGGTAAAATCCAGACAATTTATAATTTTATAAACCCGGCTTTTTTTAACCTCTCTTTTAAAAATGAAGTAAAAAATAATAATAATGAGTTGATATTACTGCATATTTCAAATTTAAGAAGTGTAAAATCACCTCTTGATGTTATAAAGATATTTTCAGGATTAAAAAAAAAAATTGAAGAATTTGATCTAAAGCTTCACATTATTGGAGAGGGACCTCTAAAGTTTGACATGATGTCTTTTGCAGATGAGTTGGATATCAGCCACTCCGTAAATTTCAAAGGTGCCATATCAGATCTTGGTCCTGCAATCGCTAAAGCGGATTTATTTATCCTGCCTAGTACACAGGAGTCTTTTGGACTTGTGGCTTTAGAGGCAATGGCTTGTGGTGTACCTGTATTGGCAAGTAAGGTAGGCGGTTTACCGGAAGTAATAGATGATGGAAAAAATGGTTTACTATTTGAATACGGAAATATCGATGAGGCAGTAGAAAAAGGCAGAAAGATCTTAACAGATAAAATTTTGAGAGATCAGATCATACAAAATGCTGTGACTACTGTTGAGGATAAGTTTTCTATGAAAACAATTATAGATCAATATGAATCCTTATATATAGAAGCATTTAGTAAATAATGAAAGAACTCAAATCTCTTTATCCCTTTGTTAAAAAATATAGTATCTCTCTTTTATTTGGATTCATTTTTATTCTTATTCAAAATATCGGAATGGTAAAAATACCGGTTACGATAAAAGGCATCCTTGATGAAATCATTGGGAAAAATAGAGAGAATCTAATTGTCAATGGAATTATCCGTGTAATGGTAATTACCGTTATAGTTGCTGTATCATTGTTTTTAATGAGAAAAATAATAATTGACGTGTCAAGAAAAATTGAATATGATATTAGGAAAAAACTTTTTAAAAAACTCATCTCTCTGGATTATTACTTTTTTCTTAAGAATAGGTCAGGTGATCTTTCTTCCCGTATAACAAATGATCTTAGTGAGGTGAGAGTTTTATTAGGTCCTGGAATAATGTATATCCCGAATTCAGTTAGCCGTATAATCTTTTTTCTGCCTGTTCTTATTGGATTAAGCGGTGTTCTTATGGCAATTACAGGCGTGATGATGATTGGCTTGATCTTATTGATCTTTTATCTAATGCCTAAGATAAGACCCTATTTTTCAAAGATACAAAAGAGAACAGGATCAATAAATAATCGTGTATGGCAGATACTTACAGGTATATCCACAATAAAACAAAATACGATGGAAGAGGGAGAATCTGAAAGATTTTTAGATCTGGGGAAATTGTATTTTAAAGATCAAATGTCACTTGTAGTTTTAAGAGGCTTTTTTCGTCCATTATTCCTCTTTATTTTTTCATTAATTGAGCTTGTTATCCTTTTAGTAGGTGGAGACATGGTGATAAAAGGGACGATGAGTATTGGGGAATTACTGCAATTCAATATCATGATCTCTGCATTAATATTTCCTGTTTTATCTTTTGGATGGGTAATGTCAATGATACAGCAGGGAATTAGCGGAATGGAAAGAATAAATTATATTTTAGATCAGGAGGTAAGTAAAAATAAAAACCAAATTGAATTAAAGAGCAATGATCTCTCTTTTTTAATAAATAATTTAAATTTTAAATATCCTGATGACGAAAACTTTACTTTAAGAAATGTGTCATTTAAGGTAGAGTCCGGTCAGACTATTGGGATAACCGGTCTGGTTGGAAGTGGAAAAACAACACTTTTAGATATACTAACGGGAATTTTAAAACCTGATCCCGGCATGGTATATATTAATGAAACTGATATAGTAGATATTGATCCTGAATCACTTTATAAAAGAATTTCAGTTGTTTCACAAGAACCATTCCTTTTCTCAAAATCAATTTCGGATAATATTTCCCTGGGATTAAAGCATAAAGACATAATGGATGTAAAAAAAAATGCAGGGTTTGCAGCATTAGACAGTGAAATTAATGGTTTTAAATATGGTTATGACCAACTAATTGGAGAGCGGGGTATCTCTTTATCAGGAGGTCAGAAACAGAGAACAGCAATAGCCCGGGCTTTGATCAAACCTACTCAGGTTTTGTTTTTAGATGATCCATTGTCAAGTGTAGACTCTAAAACAGAAAAAATCATTCTTGATAATCTTAATAAATTGGAAAAAGAGAAGAGGTTGTTTAAAACTGTCTTTATAATCTCACATAGGATATCTACATTGAAAAATGCAGACAATATTCTTGTTTTTAAGGATGGAGAAATTGTTGAATCCGGACTTCATCAGGATTTATTAAAAATAGGCGGATTATATTTCAAATTGTTCGAAATGCAGAAGATGGAGGAATTTTAGACTAATGCCGGAAAAAGAGACTAAAAAACAAGTAAATCTCGATCTAAAGCTCATTAAAAATTTATTTCCATATTTAAATAAATATAAAAAAATAATTTTTTTATCCATGGTTATATTAATACTTATTAATGTCCTTTCGGTTCTGCAACCATATCTCATAAAGGTCGGTATAGATAAAAATATAATGCAGAATGATTATTCAGGTCTAAAGAATACTGTGTTAATTCTATTTTTTGTTATCACGATTGGATTTGGTTTTAACTTCTTTTTTAATTACATTGTTCAGCTTATAGGACAAAAAATACTTCTTGATTTGAGGATGGATATCTTCAGAAGGGTTCTTAAATTGTCTAATGCATATTTTGACAAAACACCTGTTGGTAAAACTTTAACAAATATAACAAGTGATGTGGAAGCTATTAGGGGGTTCATTTCTGAAGGTGTAATAACAGTCCTGGGTGAATTGTTGAAAGTAGTTTTTATTTTAATTGCAATGGTGATTATAAATTATCAACTTGCTATTCTAACTCTTTTGTCTATTCCGTTTTTCATCATTGGGACAATGCTTTTTAGAAGTAGTATAAGAAAAGGGTATGATGGGGTAAGAAAGGCTAACTCAGAAATTAATATTTCTCTGGTGGAAACAACAACAGGGATAAAAGAGATATTATTGTTTGACCATAAGAAAAGAAGTGATGAAAAATTTGATAGATCAAACAAAGATTATAAGAAGGCTTATCTGAAGGTAATTTTTGCTTATTCTCTTTATTTTCCAATAATTGAAGTGGTATCTAATATAAGCATGATGATTGTTTTTTATTATGCACATATACTAATAGGCACTTCACTTGGTGTAGGAGAAATATTTGCCTTTTTCTTTTATATAAATATGTTTTTCAGACCACTAAGGGAGTTAGCTGAAAAATTTAATATGTTTCAATCAGCAATGGCTGCTGCCGAAAGAATATTTAAGCTTATGGACAGAAAGATTGAAATTGAGGGTGGATGGGATATTATTCCTGATAATGGTTCAGAATTTGAAAATATGATAGAATTTAGAAATATCAGCTTTGAATATAAAAGAGGAGTTCCTGTTTTAAAAAATGTTTCCTTCTCAATTAAAAAAGGAGAAAAAATTGCTATTGTTGGAAATACAGGAAGTGGAAAGACAACTATAATTAATTTAATTAATAGGCTTTATGATGTTGGGTCCGGACAAATTTTGTTAAATGGAACTGATATAAGAGAACTGAGTTTAGTTGAATTAAGAAAGAAAATTGGAGTAGTTCCTCAGGATCCATTTATGTTTACAGGAACTATTGCAGAAAATATTTCTCTATTTGATCACAAACTTGACAGTAATAAGATTATAAATGCCGCAATTATGGTTAATGCAGATTTATTCATAAAGAAGTTTGTAGAAGGATATGATGAGAATGTACTTGAGGAAGGAAAGAAACTATCTTCAGGACAAAAACAATTGATAAGTTTTGCTAGAGTAATCGTGAGAGACCCTTCTGTTATTGTTCTTGATGAAGCAACTTCAAATATTGATTCAGAAACTGAATTATATATTGAAAAAGCTACAAGGAAGGTTATGAAAGAAAGAACTGCAATAATTATTGCTCATAGATTATCAACTATTAAAATGGTTGATAGAATTATAGTTTTAAATAAGGGCGTAATTGAAGAGACCGGTGATCACTCAGGATTAATAAAAAAAAGAGGACTATACTATAATCTTTATAAAACTCAAGCATTTTTACAAGAATAATTCTCTCTCTTATTGAGTTTCTCTTAAGGTTTTTCTTTCTATTTTATTGATTTTTTTTATATGGTTTGATATACTATCTCATATGGATAAAATACTTGACTTTATCAAAGCAAATCCTCTTGCAAAATTAGGCGCTGGAATCATTTTCTTAATAATATTGTTATATATTATTCACGAAATATTAAAAGCGGCAAAGATAGGAAATGTTGCTGAAAAAACCTTGTTTAATGCTTATTTCTATTTACTTTTCAAAAAGGGATATATTCGGCAGCAGGCAAAGAAAGCGCTAAAAAATGGAGATTTTTTAAAAGCAGGGGATATTTTTGAGAGTATTAAAGAGTATAAAAAAGCACAAAAAGCCTACTCCGATGGTAAATGTCATTCTGAGCTTGGAATGCTATATGAAAAACTTGGAAAAGAATCTGAAGCAATTGAAGCATATAAAGTAGGCGAGAATGTAGATGATTTGGTGAAATTATATCTAAAACGGGGCAATATTGAAATGGTTGGAAACGTCCTGGAAGGAAATAATAGATTTCAGGAAGCAGCTGAGCTTTATTTAAAACATGAACGCTTTGACAAAGCCGGGCTAATTTATGAACGAAAAGGGTATTATGGAAAAGCTGGGGATGTCTATGTAAAATCTGGTGACTATAAAAAAGCAGCTCAGAATTTTGAAAAATGGTATTTGGCCAATACTGATACAGAATCAGGATATCAAAGCAAAGGACATCTTGACAAATATCTTTTTCAGGCCATACAGTTATATCTTAAAATAGAGGATAATGAAAAAGCGTATGCGCTTTTACTTAAAACAGATAATCCAAAAAAAGCGGCTGAAATAGCTCTGAAAATGGGAAAATCAAAAGAAGCTGCAAATTTATATGAAAAGGCTCAGATGCCTCTTGAAGCAGCGGCAATATATGAACAGTCTGATGATGAGGCTGACAAAAAAATTGCATTTCTTTTAAAAGGTGAGGATGCTATTGCCAAGGGTGATACTGCACAGGCATCCGAGTGGTATTTGAAGGGTAAGGATTTCGCAAGAGCGGCAGAACTTTTTGAATGGGATAGTAAATTTGCGAGAGCCGCCCATTGTTTTTTTATGAACCAGAACTATCTTGCCTCTGCTGACAATTATTTAAAAGCGGGGAATGAAGAAGAAGCGGCAAAAATGTTTGAGCTTGGTAATGACTGGAAGCAGTCTGCATCCTTATCATATAAGTATAAGAAATTTCAAAAAGCGGGTGAGTTATTTGAAAAATCTGGAGATTTTTATGATGCTGGTAACTCATTTTTAAATGTTGAAGATGATAGAAGGGCCCTGGCAAATTTTCAGAAGGTAAAACAAAATGCTCCTGAATATAAAGATTCAATTACTCAAATTGCTTCTATTTTTATAAAAAACAAAAAGCCTGAGCTTGTTATAGAAAAAATTGGTAAAACATTAGACAATAATCCTATAGATGGCACAAATATTGACTGGTATCACGTTGTAGGTCAAGCATATGAGCATATGGGTGATTTTAAAAAGGCACATGATATATATAAGGCTGTTCAAGCTGAAGACTATTCATTTAAAGATATTCAATCAAGAATTAAAGATATAGAAAAACTTATGAAAAAATATAAGGAAATGGAATTGATAAGTGATAATGCTGCCGATAGTACCACTAAAAGATATAAAATCATTAATAAAGCTGGTGAAGGTGGTATGGGAGTTGTCTATAAAGCTGAAGACACATTATTAAAAAGAATAGTAGCCCTGAAGATTTTAAACTCAAATTTTACAAAAAATAAAAAAAGTCTTGAAAACTTTTTTGCTGAAGCAAGATCAACTGCAACTCTTTCTCATTCAAATATTGTAACTGTTTATGATATTGGGAAAATAAATGAAGAACATTTTATTGCTATGGAGTTTATTGAAGGCGAAAATTTTATGACACTTATCAGGAAACAAAAGCAATTCTCGATACCTCAGGTCCTTTTTATTTCAATTAAAATTTTGAAAGCGATAGATTATTCACATAGGAAGGGTATAATTCACAGAGATATTAAACCCCATAACATCATGATTACCAAACAAAAAGAGATAAAAATAATGGATTTTGGGCTAGCTGTTATCCGAGGTGAGAAAAAAGATGATACAGGTGTTATTACAGGAACTCCATACTATATGTCACCTGAACAGATACAGGGGACAAAGCCTGACCATAGAACAGATATTTATTCTTTCGGGGCAACTATTTTTCATCTTCTTACAGGAAAGGTTCCATTCAAGGGTGAAAATATTTTTTATCAGCATCTTTTTGAACCAGTTCCAAATATAAAAGAAATAAGGCCGGATGCACCTGAAGATTTTTCAGAAATTATAGTTAAGTGTATGGCAAAAAAAAGAGAAGATAGATTTCAAAGCGCACAGGATGTTTTAAATCATATAAAAAAAATACAAATTTAGGAGAAATAATGGACTTTTCATTAAGTGAAGATCAAATTGATTTTAGAGAAGCAGCACAAAATTTCGCAAAAAATGAAATGCGACCAATCGCAGCTGAGTTTGACGAGAAAAATGAGACTCCAATGGAGTTAATGCAGAAAGCATATGAGATGGGTTTTTTAACTTCAGGAATACCTGAAGAGTATGGTGGTACAGATTTTTCAAACCTTATGAATGCCGTAGTTTGTGAAGAACTTGGATGGGGATGTTCAGGTATGTATACATCAATGATGGCAAATACTCTTGCGCTTACTCCAATTGTAAAATTTGGTTCAAAGGAACAGAAAGAAAAGTTTCTTACTCCTTTTACTGAAAAAATGAATTTTGCCTGTTTTGGATTAACAGAAAGAGAAGCGGGATCAGATAATTCTGCAATAAAAACAACAGCTGTTAAGGAAGGCGATTTTTATATTATAAATGGGTCAAAAACATTTATAACTAATGGTGGTATTTCAAGTCTAGGAGTAATGTTCGCTTCAACTGATAAAACCAGAGGAGCAAGAGGTTTGTCAGCTTTTATTATGCCAATGGATTTACCGGGAATAACAATTGGTAAACATGAAAACAAAATGGGTCACAGGGCTTCAAATACAACTGAACTATACTTTGATAATGTAAAAGTTCCAGCAGAGAATATATTAAGAAGAGAGGGCTTTGGATTTATTATTGCAATGAAGACTTTGGATTATGCCAGACCTGCTGTGGGTTCTGGTGCTGTTGGACTCGCAAGAGCTGCATATGAAGAGGCTCTTGCCTATGGGAAGACTAGAGTTCAATTTGGCCAGGCTATTGCATCTTTTCAATATAATGCATTTAAACTTGCAAAAATGGCTACAAAGATTGATGCTGCAAGATTATTGGTTTACCGTTCAGCCTGGATGCTTGATAATGAACTTAAAGCATCAAAAGAATCTGCTATGGCAAAAGTTGTAGCAACAGATGTAGCTATGGAAGTTACTGTTGATGCCGTGCAAATTTTAGGTGGATATGGTTATATGAAAGAGTATCCGGTAGAGAAAATGATGCGTGATGCTAAATTATTCCAGATTTATGAAGGTACTAATGAAATTCAGAATCATGTTATTTCACTGGAACTTCTAGGGTCTACAAAATAAAATATTTGTGGAAGTCCAATGAAAATTGAGCTTGCATTACTATTAATTGGTGCTGTTCTTATTATCGAGGGACTTCCATATTTTTTGTTTCCGGAAAAAATAAGATTTTATTTGAGAAAGCTGGCTGCAATGGATGATAGATCACTTAGAATTGTTGGAACGACTATGATTATTATTGGTTTTTCACTGGTATTATTGTTTAAAGATAGGATATGTAATTAGTAAAATGAATTTTATAAGGATAATATTTCTTCTTATTTTGAGTTATTTAGTCTCTTATTTATATAGAAAATTATGGAAAGATAAGAATAAGGTTTTTAGTGGTACTAAAACAAATAATAACATAATACCTGAGGAAATGATGCAGGATCCTATCTGTAAAACCTATGTCCCTAAAAGTCAGGCTATAACTTATTCTGAAAAAAAAGAAATGATCTATTTTTGTTCTGAGGAATGTAAAGGAAAGTACAAAGAAGAAAAAAAATGAGATATATAATAAGACCACTCTTGTCAGTTCTTTCTATCCCGGCTTTAAGCAGATTTTATGGATGGTTAACAAGAGGGAAAAGACCGAAGTTTTTAATAAAAAAAATAATTCCTTTTTTTGCAAAAAACTACGAAATTAATATGGACGAGTATGTTGGGAATATCTCTGATTATTCCAGTCTATGTGATTTCTTTGTCCGAAAAATTGATCCTGAAAAAAGAGTTTTGTCTAAAGTTGAGGATTCTCTAGTCTCTCCTGCAGATGGATTTCTTACCAGTATTAATACTATTTATGAGGATCGGACAACTCAGGCTAAAGGTAGATACTATAAAATCAGTGAATTTATTCAAGATGAGATAGAATTCTCTGAAGGCTGGCATATAGCGACAATCTATCTTTCTCCACATAATTATCATCGATTTCATCATACAGCAACTGCTGAGATTGAATCTTATTATCATAAAAAAGGCAGTCTGTTTCCTGTAAATTCATTTGGTACAGACCTTGTAAAAGGGTTATTTAACCGAAATGAAAGAATTATAACCAGATATAATATAGATAATAAAAAGTTTTATGTGGTTGCTGTTGGTGCGACCTTTGTCGGGAGTATAAAACTGGAGTTTATTGAAAACATAAAAAGAGATAATAAATGGAAAGCTGTTTCTTCCGATATAAACCAATTGGATGAAATGGGAAGATTTGAAATGGGATCAACAATAATAATGGTTATTCCAAAGAAACTTGCAACTCCTGTTAATGATATAACCGGAAAAAAAATAAGAGTCGGAGACCCAATATTTAAATTAGTTTAATACTTTTAAATTATGCTTTTATTATAGAAAAATTAATTAGTAAAAAAATCAAAAACATTACTAAGGGTACTAGTATCTGATTTATATATTTCAGTATATTTACATCTTGTGCATGTCACGGTTGTAAATTTTCTGTTCTGTATATCAAAAATTTTTGCAAACCCGCCACCAGTTGCCTGAAATTTATCTGTTTCAAACTCCATGTTTTTACATTTTGGACAAAACCAATTATCATGTTGCATATTATTTCTCCTTTTAAGCCAATCCCGAGAGTATCATTACCATAACAAAGAATGCTGAAATTGCGACTGACATTGCCATTTTTCTATAGACCATTTTTTCAATTTCTGAATCTTTTTTAAATATAAAATAGTAGAGAGTTGTAAGGAAGGTGGAAAAAGGTGCTATTCCAATAATCTGATTCTCCAGGTTTAAACATAAAACTGCTGCAAGAAGAGTCATAAACATTGATATAAGCATAAGATTTTTCATTGTGATGAAGCT
Organism: uncultured bacterium; assembly: GCA_965371805.1. Taxonomy (GTDB): domain Bacteria; phylum Acidobacteriota; class Aminicenantia; order UBA2199; family UBA2199; genus JAOZTV01. The sequence goes on from CBDUZW010000016.1 coordinate 13,019, forward strand.
GGCTGATACTTTTCGTCCTTCTTCTTTATCACCTTTTAGATCAGACAGGTCTTTTAACAGTGCTGTCCCTGTGGCATAACATGTAAGTATAATTGCCGGGAACCATACTTTTTCAATGCTACCCATAATAAACATTGGATGTACTAAACCCCAACCTGTAATAAAGGAAGCAAGTATTGGGATGTTTTTAAGTTCAAATGGTGGGAGAGAATATATGCCTCCTATGATCAATACTAAAAAAGCCATAATCATATTAGTTCCCTTAAAAAGTAATATAATGCCAACTATTGATATTATTATAAGAAATATAAGGTAGATCATAGCCACTTTGTATGGCAGTTTTCCTGAAGGGAGAGGTCGATCCGGTTTGTTTATTTTATCAGCAGTAATATCTGTTAATGCATTTATTGTATATACATAATTATAGAGTATTCCAGATATAAATAGAGCAAAATAAATTGCTTCAATAGAAAATCCATGCGTAAAATAATAACCGCAAATTCCATTCACAAAGGTAATAACAAATACATCCAGACGGTATAGCTTTAATAAATTCTTAATATTCATGTATATATTATATTCTTTATTCAATTAATACTCAATAGAATATTACTCAAAATGAATACAATTAATTATAAATCCAGGTATAAAGTATTTAGAAAGAGAATATCCATGAAAAAAATGGAATTTTAGACTGAATTAATGTATAATGTATTATGAAATTTGGTGTTTCTGATTGAGATCTGCATTCATCTCTCTGGTAAACAATTAATAATAATATGAAAAAAAAAATTCTAATAATTTTGTCTATTTTAGGTGTTGCCTTCTTATTTAATAATATCCGTAAGATTGGCATTGATACAATTTTAGATATTTTTAATAATATATCTATAGGAAAATTTATTATTCTATTGCTCTTAAGAGCTGTTTTTTGGAATATCAGAACATTGAACTGGCAGATTATTATGAGGCAATGCTCAATTAAACTTTCTTTCTGGGAAGCTTTTCGTGCCAGGATTGCAGGATTCTCTATAAATTACCTAACTCCTTCTGCAAATATTGGTGGTGAAGCAGCCAGGGTAATGCTTGTAAATAATAAAAGTAAAAATAATGCTCTGCCTTCAGTAATACTGGATAAAACGATTGAACTAATTGCTACTATATTTATTGTGATTATAGCTGTTATTCTTGCCATTTATAAAATTCCGATGCCGATGGTTCAGAAATATATATATGTAGGTTTTGTTACTTTTTCTGTTATAGCAATATTATTTGTTGTAAGGAAACAGAATCAAGGATTGTTAAAATGGATTATATCAATTCTTGAAAAAATGAAGATTTCATTTAAATTCATCAGAAATAATATGGATAAAATTCATGAAATCGATGATAATATTTCAGGATTTTATAAGAATAACAAAAAGTCCTTTCTCATTGTTCTAGTACTTTATATATTTCAAATGCTGGTCTGGACAACCGAAATTTATTTTACTATTAATTTTCTTGGTTTGGAGCAAGTAACATTCTTAAATAGTTTTTTAATTATTTCGTTGGGATCAATCGCCTTTGTAATGCCTGTACTACCGGGTGGAATAGGCGTATATGAGTTAACTTATCTTGCAATTTTTCAGTTACTTGGGTTAAATACCGCAGTTTGTATGGTTCTTGTTATTACAAGAAGGTTAATTGCTCTGATTTGGGCAGCTCTTGGACTTATATTTTTTGTAAAAGGAAGGCATCGCAAGAAATAAAACAGGGGATTAATCATTTTTCTACACTAAGGGTTCACGTATAAATAAGTTGGGTAAATTAGACGACGATAGTGGATCGATATTCAAGACAACCAACCTTAAGCATATTAGGGGTATGTGTATGGTTAGTTAACAAAGAAGATCGATTCAATATCAAGTATAAACCCAAGTTATTTATACGCGAGCCCTAAGAGACTTATAAAACATTTCTGCTGTTAATATTACGATCCCTGCAAATACAAAACCTCCAATTGTATCTGCGACATAGTGATAACGAAGATAAACAGTACTCAAAATAAGGCTGGTACCTGCAATTGTTAGAAATGAAAAATACTTTTTATTATATTTATATGCATAATACATAGTTAAAACAGTTATCTCTACATGTCCACTTGGAAATGCATCACGTTGAATGTTTTCTAATAGATCCAGAACTTTGCGTATTGCTTCTGTTACCCAAATGCCCTGGAGCGGGAAACTTTGTAAATGATCTAAGGTAAATCGTGGGCCTAGAGCAGGGACTAAAAAATATCCAATATATGAGAAATAAAATCCATAAACTAATGTAAACATAAAAAACTCTGCCTTGGAGTTATTTTTGTTTTTTAACAATAAGACAATTAAAACAAAAGGCAGAAAATAAAATAGTGTATAGGATAATTGAAAATACTCTGTCAGGGCTGGAGTAGTGAACCTTTCAAGCCATAGAGTGGGATGAACTCCAAACATGAAATAATCCACCTTTATCAGTAAGTTATCTAAATCCTTTGGATTAACCTTATTAATTAAATAATGTAATTCTGTAAAATTAATTGCAAGTATTAGAACCGGATTCCAGAAGGATATCCAGTTTAGGAAGCGGTTATTAGTAAGGTCCGGTATTTTCAGCAACCATATAATTATGAACATATGAAGCAATATCCAAATAGAAGCGTAATCAATTTTAACGAAAGTAATACAAATCAATAATATCATAATCAGTTGATAGCTAATTGTGATTTTATCTGTGGCTCTAATTATATTAAACCTTGTTTTAAGTCTATTCATGTGTAATTAATTTTTTGATTTCCTTTAAAAACTTAATTCTGATTTCTACCTACTTTTAAAAAATAATTAATCCTGAACAATAGATTTATTGAAACCTCTGCTAAAAGAAGATAAATTATTATATCCAATCTATTTAAAAAAGCGAAAATCATTATTATAAATATTCCCAGGGCTCTTAATTCACCAGTCTCGCCTGTACCCTTTTGCTCTAGAAGATTATTGATATAAAAGAGATTGATCTGCAGATTATATAGTCCTATTGCCAGAAGGCCGATAATCAGTATTTCAATGTTTTCTGTTGTTCTGTATAATCCTATAACAATACCTAAAATAATAATATGATCGGTAATCCTGTCCAGGAAGAGATCAAGATACTTTCCAAACTCGGTACCCTCATTTCTTGATCTGGCCAGCATTCCATCAGAACAATCAAAAACAGATGAAAGTTGGACAAGTATTCCTCCTGTTATAATATTTGGATAACTTCCCATTGCTAAAAGAATAGCTCCAGCAAACCCGATGAGAAAAGACAAAAATGTTAGCTGATTTGGATTTATTCTGGAATTAAAGACAGCTTTAACAATTAATGAAGCAAGGGGACGGTTAATATATTTTTCAACGTTAATATATTTAAACATATTAAAAGAACTCTCATTCTTTAATGTTTTTTGATAATCAAAATTATTTTTTACTTTGCTCAATAGTTCTCCTTTTTTATTCAGAAAATATTTTTTAAAATATTCAGTACATCTCTAAAGGAAAGTTCCACTATATTATTGGACATTCTCTCTTTTGTAAATGAACCTTCTGCAATCACATTAAGTTCTTCTTTTTTTATCCTATATTCAGAAAGCGAATATGGGATTATACTCTTAACAGCTGATTTAACTCTCTTCTCTATTTCAAAAATATTTGTTAAATCTGAATTAACAAATATTTTTTTTAATTTATCTTGAATTGCTTCATGATTTATCTCTAATAAGGGATATAGAGGCATTGAACATGCTATCCCATGGGGAATATCATATTTTAAAGTAAGTGGATAGCTTATGGAATGAGCTGCCGCAGTTTTTGTATTTGAAAAGGCCAAGCCGGCATAAATAGAAGCAAGCACCAGTTCTTTTCTAACTTTGTTATCAATGCCCTTTCTTATTTTTTCTATATTATTAAGAATTAATCTGATCCCCTCAATTCCTGAATTATCTGAAAAAGGATTTGCATTCTTATTCCATAACGCTTCAAATGAATGGGATAATGCATCCAATGTTGAGATGAATGTTTCCTGGACAGGAAGTGATTTAAACAGCCTTAAGTCATATATTGCACAGTCAGGATAATTGTCAGGATCTGAAATTGAATGTTTTTTGTTTTCAATTTTATCCCATAATGTAGCCCACATTGTGAGTTCTGAAGATGATCCATGTGTTGTCGGAACTGCAATGAAAAAAGGTTTTTTTGTAAAGTCTTTTATTAATGAGCCATTCAATAAGCTCTTAATATCATAAGTATTACAATAGGCAGCAAATCTTGATATTTTCGCTGTATCTATGACTGATCCACCGCCAATAGCAATGATTGATTCAGGGGAATAATCTTCAGTAAATCTAAGTGCTGATTTAAGGCTCTGAACTGTAGGATTAATTTCAATATCTGTAAAGACTTTATGTTCACCGATACCAGATATAAGTTCTGAGAAAATTACTGTCTGAGTAAAGCGCTTAGAACAAAAAATCAGTTTCTTCTCTTTAGTTTGAACCAGTGATGATATTTTTTCAGATAGATCAACATCAAAAGATATTTTTACAGGATTATTATATTCCAATTTTACCTGCCGAGAAAATTCTCAAATTTTTCTTTCATTTGAACAGGTGTATCAGTTGGTCTTTCCAGTTTTTCAATAGTTCCCGGTCTTATCATAATTCTTATGAAAGCGGGTTTTTGGATTTCGTCAATATCTTTCAGTAAACTATTTAATTCTTCAACAGTCCCAATTTTAGTTGTATATTTATATCCGCAGCCCTCAGCTATTTTACAGAGATCTGTATTTACAGAGACAGTAGGTTGACTCCCCGTGGATTCATATACGGAATTGTCAAAACAAAGATGAATCATATTCGCTGGTGAATAATAACCTATTGTTGCCAGGCTTCCCATTTTCATTAATACAGAGCCATCACCATCAAGTATAAAAACCCTCTTTTCAGTATTTTCAATGGAAATTCCCAATCCAACAGAAGTTATACATCCCATAGAACCGGTCATATAAAATTTTCCTGAATGTTTAAAAGACTGATAGAGCTCACGACCTGTAAAGCCAGTTGTTCCCAGAAAAATATCATCCTTTTTCAAATGTAGTTTTATCTGGTCGAAATATTCCATTCTAATAGGGAAGGTATTCGTTTCTTTTTTATCTTCTTTTTTTGTTTTTGCAAAATACCCTTTTTTTATTATTATTGCAAAAGGTTTCTTTTTTTTCTCACAATGAGAAGAAGCTTCTGCAATAATTTTATCCAGATTTTTATCTTCTTCATTAAGTATTCTATAGGGGATTTCAAATACATTCAAAAGTTGTTGAATTGTTGCGCCCATCAATTGATGTTGAGGAGCATCTTTTTCCCCCGGCATACCTCTCCACGAGATAAGTAAGAGCGCTGGAAGATTATAAAGAAGTTGTAATGAAGATAGGGGATTAAGTGCATTTCCATATCCATCATTCTGCATATATACAACAGGGTATTTTCCCGAGAGTGCAAATCCACCTGCCAGGCCCATAGCCTCTCCCTCAGAAGTGCATATATAGTTTTCTGTATCTTTACTTTCATCTATATAATTTAATAATGAAGTAAATACTGAGCAGGGAACACCCATAAAAGGAGCAAAGGAATGTTTTTTTACTATTTTAATAAAATTCTTTGGGTCCATATCTATTTGCTTCCTGGAATTAATGTCAGTATTTCTTTAATTGAAACACACATTTTATCACTTTCCTCAGCTCTACTATTAGTAAGGATTGTCTTAGCGACATCTCTCATTACCGGATAGCTGCTTCTCAATAGTTGATTTGCATATATTACTACTCTTACCCCTGCTTTCTCCAATTCATCTTCTGTAATATGTGAATAAGTGCTTGGAACTACAACTAAGGGTACATTATTAATTATTTTTCTATATTTGTGGCAGAACTCTAGTATTTCATCAGCTGTCTTCTCTTTACTATGGATCATTATTCCATCTGCTCCAGCTTTAATATATGCTTCGGCTCTTTTTAGCGCATCATCCATTCCGGCTTTTAAGATTAGACTTTCTACTCTTGCAATGATCATAAAATCATCGGTAACAAGTGCTTCTTTTCCTGCCTTTATTTTATCGCAGAAGTTTTCAATTGTATCCTGGGTTTGTTTAACATCTGTACCAAAAAGTGAGTTTTTCTTTGCTCCCACTTTATCTTCAATAATAACAGCTGATATTCCTTCTCTTTCCAGTGTTTTTACCATAAACTTAAAATGTTCAGATAATCCTCCTGAATCTCCATCATAAATGATAGGTTTTGTTGTCACTTCAAGAATATTATTTATGGTATTCATTCTAGAAGTAAGGTCAACAAATCCTATATCCGGCTTTCCCTTAGACACTGAATCAGTTAGACTACTCAGCCACATTCCGTCAAACTCTTTAACTGAATTATCTACTTCCACCCGGGTGTTTTCTGCAATAAGTCCTGTCAGGCCGTTATGGGCCTCTATGATCTTAATCAATCCTTTTGATGCCAGAAGTCTTCTTAAAACCTTTATTCTTATTCCAGGGGTTGTTCCCCGTTCTCTTATCTCATGATTTAGTTTTGTTGAAGAGATACCCTTTGTATATTGTGGCTCAATCAGTTTCCCTCCCCATTCATTCAGGGTTTTTATTACTCGTTCTCTTGTCTCTCTCTGTGGACCTGTTCTCCAGTCATCTCCATGAACAACAAAATCCGGCCTGATCTTTTTCAAATTCGGAACATAATCAAGAGTTTCCTGTAGTACCACTTTAGAGACACCTTTGATATTCTCAACTATTGTTTTTCTCTCATCAATAGAAAGAAATGGCAGTCTTTTATAAGAGGCGATTGCCTTATCTGTTAGAACACCTACAATCACTTCACCATACTTTTTAGCTTCCTTTATAATATTAAGGTGACCTGTGTGTATTAGATCAGCACTCATACCTACATAAACTTTCTTCATAATAACGTACTCCAAATTTAGATTTTTTTATACTTACAAAACAATAAATAATTATATAGCAAATAGCAGTTTTAAACAATATACAAAAGATAAAAAAGTATATAAGATATAATTAATTAAAGGATGAATTTTTAAATTAAATTCTTATAAAAGTAAATCTAATCTGACATAAACTTTTGTCTCTTTTAATGAATTTATTACATGTTTTATACAGCCTTTTCTATCCCTTTTTTCATATATTAATTTTATTCCTATTGGGAGTATCTTCATCCTGTATCCTGTATCAAACTTAAATGTTGATACTGAATCAGTAATATTAAAATCATTTCTAATCTTATCCTGATATCTGTCAATTCCTTCTATTGAATTATAATTCTGATATTTATACTCAAAATTTGTTTTAAATCTCCCATATGAAAAACTGAGCCTGCTGTCAAAGGTAAATCCAAGTCCATAATAGTATCCATAATTATAAAGGGTGGATTTGGTATAACTAATATCTTCAGTCTCTGAATATTTGTTTAATGCAAAGGCATTAATTAAGCCAAAATCCAATGATAATGTGTTCATAAATTGAATTTTACTTTTTCCAAAATAATAACTGAATTCTGTATATGGACCGATTATTTTTATTATCGCTAATTTATCAGTGAATTCAGTGGGAGTTTCAACATAAATTGATTCATCTATATATTTATACAATAGAGTAGAATCATATTCAGAAATGGATTTTTCTTTAAAAAATTCGAATCCCGAAGACAATCCATATAAAAAACTATACCCTTTTATATAATTTTCTGAAAAATCATGGATATTATGTTTATATTTAGCAAAATATACATTTCTCGTATATCCACTGATCTCATCAATGCTTCTATCCTTAAATTCAAGTTCAAAATAAAATTCACTTATTACGGTGTCTTTTAAGTCTTTTTTTAAGATCCCTTTATTGGTGATTTTAGGTAGATATGTTAGGGAGGAGTTAAAACCTAAAAACATGTTTCTGTCTTTTGAAGGTTCACTTCTATCCTCCATTAAGAAGAAAGAGCCAATAAAAAAACTCATATCTCTCTTATCCGGAACAGAATAGCGGATGTTTTTTTCACGGTCAAGCCACCTATTAATTGCCATAACAGGGTTTGAAATTATGCCGGCGATATTATTTACAATACCGGTTTTGCCATTAAAGTATGAACCTAGCTGAAAAAAGGATTCACCAATCCCAATTCCTCCAAAAGATGTGAATATATTGTCATTTACACTGATAACTTCTCTCCATTCAACTATAAATTCCCAATATAAAGATGTTAAAGTTGTAAATACTGATGATTCAAATAAATTTAATCCATTTGTTCTGGCAACATTATAATACATTGCCCCAGAAAAGGCATGTGTCCAATTGGTTTGAAAAGGGTTCGAGTCAAATTTCTGTCCATCTAATAGAAAAATTCTTTTTTTTTGATCTGCCCATGTTAATTTATACTGCCAGTCTTCAATCCAATTTGAGTACTTTATCCAGTAGTTTGCCTGAGAGAATGCCATTCCAGAAGCACATTCTACAATTGCTCTTTTAAGTGTTTTTTTTTTTTTATTTTCAGTTTTTTCAGGGAATAAAAATACTGAGTTTAATATTATAATAAAAACAATAAATATATAAATTTTTCTTTTTTGGAACATTAATTCTTCTCCGTGTTAAGTTGCATTTAGGTTTTTTGTGATTCTAATGTATATTATAACAAAATATAACAATGCTTTCAAATTTTAATTAAACATTTAGTTTATTCTTTTAAGAAGTTTCGGAAAAAATTTTCTAAGGTCATCAAAATATGTATAGAAAACAGGGACAGCAAAAAGCGTTAAGAAAGTAGAACTAATAAGACCTCCTATCAGTGTAATGCCGAGAGGAGCATATGGAATACCTATTAATCCTGCATTTCCAATAGCCATTGGTAATAATCCGAATATTGTTGTTAATGCTGTCATGAGAATTGGCCTGAATCTGTGCATACCGGCAACGAGAATAGCCTCTTCTCTCTGCATACCTGATTTCCTGTATTGGTTAATCAGGTCGATAAATACAATTGCATTATTCACAACAACTCCAATTAATACGATAAGGCCAATACCTGCCATTATTTCAAACGTTGTTCCTGTAATGAATAATAACCAGTATGAGCCAACAAATGCAGCCGGTATTGAAACAAGAACTGAAAGAGGTAGAATGAATGATTCAAATAATACACCCATGATAATAAAAACGAAAATAACTGAAAACAACATACCGGTAGCCATATCTGAATTTTGTTCTCTGAATCTATTAAACCTTCCCCCTTCGTCAAAATAATAGCCTTGAGGGAAATTATAATTTTTAAATATTTTTCTTATCTTTCCAGAAATTTCCTTAATATCAACATCACCTGAGAAGATCTTAAATTCAAGGAATGATCGTCCATTTTCTCTTCTTATCATTCCCATGCTCTTATGGAATGAAAAATCTGCGATGGAATCAAGATTTACACTTGAACCGCTTTCATTCGGAATAAATGTATTTCTTAGCTGAGCTACAGATTGTCTGGATTTTGGATCGGATTTCACATATATGGGCACTTCTTTACCCGGAGTCTGATAATTGGATATTTTTCTTTTTCTAAGGTTGAATGCAACTAATTGACTGAGAAATCTTGGATTAACTCCAACTTTGAATGCTTTTTCTCTATCAACTGCTATATGAACCTCACTATTTCCCGTTTCAATATCTGTCTCTATATTTAAGACACCTTCAACCATACGGATCTGTTTCTCGAGTTTTTTTGATATCTCTTCAAGGAGACCAATGTCATATCCTCTTAATGTAAATGATATTGAATCATCGCTACCTTCATTCTGACTTCTCCATGATGTTCTCATCTTAACACCTGGGATTTCAGGAAGATTCTTTTTTATATCGTCAGTTAACTCCTCTCTTGTCAATCTTTTATAGTTACTGAAACCAAATAAATTTGCAAATTTTCTATAAAGAGCCTGATACCATTGTTTATCAATATCCGGTTTAAGGTATATATCTACTCTTCCATAAAAATTATTAGCTCTTGTTGAAATTTGATCAATATGATAAATATCCTTTTTGGTATTTAGTTTTTTTACAATGTATTTTAGTGTTTTGTCCACCTTCTCCACATTATAACTTGATGGGAAATTACAGATAATTTTTGCATCTCTCATTCCACCTTCAGCCTGGTCAGATTTTTTCATTATGTTCATCGGAATAACCATACTCACGATCAATAATAAAATTACTATTATTGCATCAGTTCTATGCTTGAGGATCTTCACAAGTGCATTTTGATATAGCTGAGTAGATTTATTATGTGTTGAGTGTATTATTTTTGCTTTTTTAGGGATTGTTTTTGTTGAAATAAGAGGAATAAATATCAATGCAATAAAAAGACTTGCGGCTAATGCAAAGATAACCGGTACACCTATCCTGGTAAGGTAGAATGCCATTCCTGAATCTCCTCCCATAATCATTAAAGGAAGAAATACCACTATTGTTGTCAGGGTTGCAAGTAAGATAGCAAGGCCCACTTCTGATGCGCCTAATATTGCTGATTTTCTTAAATCATATCCCAAACCGGAAAATCTATATATGTTTTCGGTTATAACGATCGCATTATCAACAACAAGTCCAATAGAAATCATCAGTCCCATCATTGTAATTGTGTTTAATGTCCAACCTATTGAATATATGGTCAACAGAGAGATTAGTAATGACAGGGGTATTGCGAGTGTAAGCATTATGGTAATGCGTATCTTTCTAAGGAAAAAGAAAAGAACGAAAAATGCAAACATGCCACCCCACTGCATAGTCGTCTTGACATTATTTATTGACTCAGAGATCAAATTTCCCTGATTAAAAAAAACAAATTTCCCTACACCCTTAAGCTCAGGCTTGTTTTTAAATTGAGAGTTTAGTTTCTCTTCAATTCTTTTACTAACATCAACACTATTTGCATTGCTTTCTTTATATGCGACGATCCCTGCTGCAATTTTGCCGTCTATCCTCATAAGGCTTCGCTGTTCTTCATCAAAATCATAAACTACATTTGCTATATTGGAAAGTTTTATGCCTTTTCTTATTTGTATGTTCTGTATATCTTCAAGAGTTCTAAATTTTGCCTTAGATCTGAGTAGATATTTTTTTTCCCCTACAAAAATATAACCACTTGATAATGAAAAATTATCCTGCATTAGTCTTGCCATCAATGTATTTAAATTCACATTATATGTTTTTACTTTATCCGGATCGACAATTATTTGAATATATTTTTCCCTGATCCCGAAGAGTTCAACATTTGCAACCCCTTTAATCCCTTCGATTGCCTGTTTGACGAATTTATCAGTTACATAGTATGGGTCATCAACTGATTCATCATAAGAAATCCCCATATAAATTATGGGTTCATCATTATTTCTAAATCGTCTTATGTATATATTTTCTATCTCATCCGGAATATTGGATCTGGATCTTTCAATCCTGTCTGAAGTTTGAGAGTATGCAAGGTCCATATTAGTTCCCTGTGAAAATTCCATCCAGAAATGCACACCACGGCTGGTCGAATTTGAGAATATCCTTTTAAGGTTTTTTACAGTTTTTAACTCACCTTCCATTGGCTTTACTATCTGTTCTTCAATCTCTTTTGGATTTGCATCAATATATGGCACATAGACACTTAGATAAGGAGGATTAAATCCAGATGGTAACAGATCAATTGGGATTCTGTAGTATGCCATCAATCCTATAACCAGAATAGCAATAAGTATCATAAGAACGGTTACGGGTCTGTTTAATGAAAACTTCGGAAGCATTGCTTCTTTAATATGTTTGTTTGTATCATTCATTTTTATTGCTCTCTATTTGCTGAACCTGTTATAAACGATCGGTATTAATACCAGTGTTAAAAGAGTTGCACTTAATAGACCTGCGATTATAGAAACTGCCATAGGCATACGTATTTCAGCACCTTCCCCTAAACCCAGTGCCATTGGTAATAAACCAAGAACTGTAGTTAGAGTTGTTATCAATATTGGTCTCAATCTGATACTTCCTGCTTTCTTTATTGCTTCAAGTTTGTCGATACCCCTTTTTCGCAATAGGTTTATATAATCAATAAGAACAATAGCATTATTAACAACGATACCGACAAGGGTTATCATTCCAATAAAAACAGTGACGCCCATTGGGATTTTAAGAACATACAGGGTGAGGAAGACTCCGATAAAAGCCATTGGAATTGTAAAAAGTATAAGGAAGGGATGCATAAAAGATTCAAATTGTGATGCCATTACAATATATACAAGGAATACTGCAAGTAACATTGCCATTATAAGACTATCTGTAGATGTTTTCATCTCTTTATTCTGTCCGGAAAGATCATACGTGAAATTTGGAGGCATAGAATATTCTTCAACTATATTGTAAATATTTGCGACAGCTTCATTCAAATCTATATTCTCTATATTTGCTGAGATGATTGCTGACCGGTCCTGATTGACCCTTCTTATTTCGTTTGGTCCACTCAGAATATTAATGTTTGCAACACTACTAAGTTTAATTGGAATTTCGCCGCCCGGATTTATGATTAGATCTTTTAAGTTCTGGGCTTTTTTTCTCTGTGTATCTTTTAAGAAAACTCTAACATCTATCCGTCTTTCCTTCTCTTTATATTTTGTGGCGACAAATCCTTCTATCTTATTTTTTACAAGTGAAGCAACGGAGAAGGCATTCATCCCATAATGTGCAAGTCTTGTTCTATCAAATTCAATAACAAGCTCCGGGAAACCAGCCTTAATAGTTGTCTGCACATCCTTCAGGCCTTCTAACTTAGATATTTTCCCAAAGAGATCTGAGCTCACCTTTCTCAATAGTTCTAAATTATATCCTTTGATTATGACTTCTATCGGTGGTTTCATTGTAAAAAGAACAGGTCTGGAAATATTATAATCCAGATCGGTAAAATTTTTCAAAACTGATCTGATATTTGAAATCGCATCTTCTTCGTTTTTTTGTATATCTCCGGTTTTGTTTATATTGATTGTTATTTTTCCAAGATGTTCTCCTATCTCTCTTGCACTCAAATCATCTTTTGTTGTTCCTGCATAAAAACTTATATCCTTAACTAATTGAAGCTTTGAAATTTCCTTAACCATATTTTGAACAAGTCTATCAGTTTTTTCTACAGGAGTTCCAACCGGGAATGTTAAATTGACATAGATTGTACCCTGGTGAACCTCAGGTATCAGTTCTTTTCCGATTCCTGGAAGAACAACAAGCATTGTAATAAGAAAAAGGGTTAGAACCAGGGTAATAATCTTAAGATCATTCTTTAAAGAAAATGACAGAAGTTTAGGATAGGTTTTATTTATACTTTCAAAAAAAACATTAAATAATTTGACTGCAAGATTAATAAGGGGAACAAAAATTGAAAGCAATATAAGGCCAAAACCTTTTACCATAATATATCCTAATGCAAAAAAGGTCATAGATAATCTTATAAACATAAATGATATGGATGTCAGAAAAAATCTGAATAGATAATATAGGTACCATTTTTTTTTCCTATTCATTGAAAGTGTAAATTGATCCAGTGGAAGTAATCTAAAGAAATCTTTCCATAGGACTTTTTTATTTGAAAATTTATTAAAAATAAATGCTGAAAATATTTTTCCTTTATCTGTTAGATGTGATTTAAAAATAAGGTCAATAATAACTAATACTGGGAAGAGAATAACAAATATAAACGATATAAATATTGAGAGAGACACAACTATTATATTTATAAAAAGTAGTATGAAATTTAGTGCTATCTCAACAGGTATCATGAAATATGTCTTCAAGGTTTTTGTTTCACTAAATGAAAATGAAAAATTCAATGCTGGTTTTTTATCCTGCAAGTTGAACTTTCTTGACGCCAGCATCGGAATAAAAAACAGTGACACCAATAGTGAAGCCAGCAAAGAGAAAACAACTGCAAGTGACAGATCACCAAATATCTGGCCTGCAATCCCCTCTACAAAAACAATTGGGAAAAAAACGGCTATAGTCGTAATTGTTGAAGCGATAACAGCTCCTCCTACTTCTGATACTCCTCTGATTGCTGAATCTACCCAGCCGTCGCCATCTTCTCTACATCTGAAAATGCTTTCTATTACAACAATAGAGTTATCAACAAGCATCCCAATTCCCAGGGCTAAGCCACCGAGTGACATTATATTCAGGCTGACATGAAATAAATTCAGTGGAGCAAATGCCGCTATTAATGAGAGTGGAATTGAAATAGCAACGATAAGAGTTGTGGAAAAATGCTGTAAAAATAGAAATAGGATTACTACAGCAAGAACACCTCCAAATAACGCAGTGTTTTTTACTTCATTAATAGAATTTTCAATAAAAATAGCCTGGTCAGATAGAATATTAAAATTAAGACTGCCTGGTAATCTATTTTCTAAATAATTAGTTTTTTGTTTTTCTGCTCTATTTTCCTGAAAACTTTTTTTACTTTTTTTTGTTTTATTTAAACTATCCTTATTTTTTTTTAATTTTGCAACAAACATTTGTTGTTCTATAGTGCCGAATAATCTTGCCTTCACTCTATTACTGACATCAACTATATTTGAATCTGCTTCTTTGTAGATATTTATTTCTATACTCTCTACATTATCTACTCTGGTAATTACCTGTCTTTCTTTATGACTATATAAGACTTCTGCAATATCTTTGAGTCTTATTGCAACCTGCTCTTTTCGGGCTATAATTACTTTTCCTATTTCATCAATTGAACGAAATTCATTAAGAGTTCTAACAATGTATTCTGTCTCTCCTTCCTTTATGTTTCCTCCCGCCAGATTAATGTTTTCTTCATTTAATCTTCTGGTGATATCACTAAATCTGATTTTTGTTGTTGCAAGTTTTTTTTCATCCAGTTTAATAAGAATCTCTTTTTCAAATCCTCCCTTAACTTTTGCAGCTGCAACACCTTTAATACTTTCAAGTTCTCTTGCTATTTCATCCTCTACAATTTCTCTCAGCTCAATTAAGGGTATATCTTTTGAGGATATACCGATCCTTATTACAGGATCAAGAGATGGATCATATCTAAGTATCATCGGTCTTTCAACAGTTCTGTCCAGATATGTCTGATCTATTTTTTCGCGGATTTCCTGAGATGCTCTATCAAGATTGACATCCCAGTTAAATTCAAGAATTATATCTGATTGTTCAGGTCTTGAGACAGATGTGATCGAAAGCAAATTCTTTATAAGGCTTAGTTGCTCTTCCAATGGTCTTGAAACAGTGTTTTCCACCTCCTCAGGTGCTGCACCGGAATATTCTGTACGAACTGTAAATGTTGGATATGAGATTTCCGGCATTAATTCCCAGCTTAATCTCTTAAAACTAACGAGTCCGAAAACGGCAATTCCAATAACTATCATCAGGATAGCTACCGGCTTATTTGTTGTAAATGCAAATTTTGATCTTTTTTCCATTTTTTTTCTTTTTATGTTCTATAAAATAGACTCAATAATTTTGACTTTTGTTTTGTTCTTTAAAGAACTTTTACCTGCTGTTACAAGTTTGTCAGTAATTAGTACTCCTTTAGCGATCTCTACTTTAACTCCATCATCAAATCCAACTCCAACTATTTTTTTATGAACAATATTCTTTTTATCAACAGTAAAGACAAATATCTTTCCTCCTTCAAAAATCAATGCTTCTTTGGATAAAAGAATGACATTAGAATGTATTTTTTTTACTATTTTTATATTTACAAATTGGCCGACAGATAAGAGACCTTTTTTATCTTTAACTATAACAGTTACTTTGAATGTACCGCTTTCAGGATCGATCGAGGGCGAAATATTCTTAATTGAGCCTTCAAGTGAAATATCTTTAGCTGTAATAAAAACCATCTGCTTTTTAAATATTTGTTTTTTCTCCTGTTCAGGAATATTTACTACTGCGATTTTTTCTTTTGTATATATAACTGAAAATGCCAATTGAGATGTAGTGATTTTGTTGCCGGTCTTTATATGTCTTTTCGCTACAACGCCGGAGATTGGAGATGTTATTTTTGTATAAGAAAGAAGGAGTTTCTTTTGCTGCCAATCCAAATCTGCCTGCTCCAAATCAAATTTCGCTTTTTCGTAAGTTTCTTTACTGATCAAAGATTTATTAAATAATTCTTTTTTTCTCTTGAACTCCATCTTAAATTGGTTAAAACTGCTCTTAGATTTTTTCTCATTTATAGTTGCTTCTCTTTTATCCAACTCAGCAAGCACTGTACCCTTTTTAACTTCATCACCAACATCAAAGAGAATCTTTTCAATTATTCCAGTTGTCATTGGGTAAATATCAGAGGCTTTCTCAGTGTCAATATTACTGGAAAATAATAAAAAGGAACTAATGTCTCCCTTCTTAGGAGATATTACCTGTACAGGAACGGTATCATCCGCATCTTTTTTTTTATCCTTTCCTGTTTTTTTATCAGGCTCACTATTTTTTTGTTCTGTGCTATTTTTTACTTTTTTTTCTTCTGCCTTTCCCTGTCCGCAATTGATAACAAATGCTATAAGGACTAAAACAATTATCATTTTCCAGTTTTTCATAAATATTCTCCTCAATATTTTCTTTCTACTTAATATAATAGTAACGAAGTAATTATAAAAAAGTTTACAAAAAAATGAAAAAACATTGACTTCTTTTTAGAAATAATTGTACTATGTGTTTTAACTTTGTTTTAAAAAAATGTATAAGGAGTTAAGGTTGAGAGTTTCTTTTCTGGAATTAAAAAATCGATTAATCTTAATGCTGGTTTTGTTTTTTTTTCTGATAGGATATAGTCCAGCTATTTTCAGTCTTGATCAACAGAAAAATATTTCTCAATACCTTATTGATAGTTATTCAACAGCTGATGGCTTGCCCCAAAACTCTATCTTGTCTATTGTTCAGACAGATGATGGATATTTGTGGATGGGAACTTATGAAGGTTTGGTAAGGTATAATGGTTTAGATTTTGAAACCTTTAATAAAAAAAATGTATCAAATATAAAAAGCAATAGTATCAGCTCTCTTTGTAAAGATAGTAAAAATAGATTATGGATAGGTACACCAGATGGATTGATCTGTTATAGTAATGAAAAATTTGTTCGATATTCAGTGGAAGATGGACTTGTTGGTAATTTTATTTTGAAAATATATGAAGATAGCAAAAAAAGAATCTGGATTGGAACTACAGATGGACTAAGCTTAAAAGTTGGAAAAAATTTCAAAAACTATACTAAAAAAAACGGTCTAGCTCATAATTATATACTCAGAATAGTTGATGATGTAAATGGTAATCTTCTGGTTTCTACAGGAAAAATTGGATTTGATCTTATAAAGAAAGATAAAGTATTGCATTATTCGACTAAGAATGGATTGACTAGTAATTTTGTTCGAGCTCTATATAGACTGAAAGATGGAAGGATTTTAATTGGAATGAGAGGTGGCGGTATCTCCGTATTCGAAAATGAAAAAATTTCTAAGTTTAAGCCTGAACATGAATTGTCAACAAAAGATGTTATGGCAATTTATCAGGATGTTCATGAAACCATATGGATAGGTACAGAAAAAAGTGGTTTGTATTGTTATAAAAATGAAGTCTTTTCAAATCGTTTCTTAAACCAGAAAGGAAAGAATAGTTTAATTAGAACATTTCTTGAAGATCGGGAGGGTAGTCTCTGGATTGGATCAAAAAGTGGTCTATTTCGAATAATGGATGGTAAATATTCTGAATTCAATTCTAAAAATATTTTACCTTTTAATACTGTAAGAACTGTATTCGAAGATAGAAAAGGAACTCTTTGGTTAGGGTCGGAAGAAAAAGGCTTGTTTACCTTTGATATTAATTCACTTAGTTCCAAATACAAAAAAATCAATATATATAATCATAATGTTCGTTCGATAACGGAAGATCAGGATGGCGTTATCTGGTATGGTACTCTGGGAAATGGAGTTTTTAAAATTATTGAGAATAACATAGAACAATATTCAACATCGAATGGGTTATCAAACAATTTTGTCAGAGTTGTATTTGCAGATAGTAGAAATGGCATATGGGTTGGAACTAATGGTGGAGGTGTGAATCTAATTAAAAATGGCAATATTATTAAGTACTCTACAAAAAATGGTCTTTCTGATGACTTTATATATTCAATAAATGAGGATATTTACGGTAGGATTTGGATTGGAACTTATAGTGGTGGTTTGAATAGAATTGATGGAAATAAAATAAATGTTTATGGTCAGAATTCAGGTCTTAAGGATAATATTTATTGGGCCATATATCCGGATAAAAATGGCTCTGTCTGGTTTGGGACTAATGGTGGAGGTCTGTTCTGGTTTAAGGATGAAAAATTTTTTAATTTTAATACTGAACATGGACTTTACAGTGATCTTGCTTTCCAAATTCTTGAAGCACAAATATTGGATAAAGACAGTGGAAAGAAAAAGGATTATCTTTGGATGAACTGTAATAATGGTGTTTTTATAATAAATAAAAAAGAGATAGAAGCATATGTCCCCGGGAAAAGTAAAAATCTCAAATGTAAGGTTTTTGGGATATTAAATCGAAATATTGGGATAATTGGTGGTGGACCAGCTCAACCTGCAGGATGGAAAGGAAAAGATGGGAAAATTTATTTTAGTGGAAAAAATGGGCTTTCTGTTTTTAATCCAGAAAATATTTATATAAATAAAGTCCCGCCAGATGTTATAATTAGTAAACTTGAAGTTGACAGGATAAAAGTTGATGGAATTGATTATAATAATAAAAAAGTAGTTAAAATTCCTCCTGGTAAAAAGAGATTTGAATTTTTTTATACTGGATTAAGCTATATTAATGCAAAAGAGATTAACTACAAATATAAAATTGAAGGAATAGATAAAAATTGGGTCAATGCAGGAACAGAAAAAAAAGCTTTATATATGAATATTTCTCCTGGCTATTATTCATTTAAATTAATGGCATATAATAGTGACGGGATAAGAAGTGAAAAAGTTGTTTCAATATTATTTGAGTTTCAGGCATTTTTCTGGCAGACGATATTGTTTAAAATCAGTATATTTTTTTTATTGCTTTTTATAATAATATTATACATTAGATTACGTATAAGACGAGTTAAAAAAGTGATGAGGATTGAAACCAGGCAAAAGCTGAATCTTCAGCGAATTGAAATTGAAAAAAATAATTTGGAAAAAGAGATCTCTCAAAAAAGAGATTTTACTGCAATGATAATTCATGATTTAAAGAGTCCTTTGACAGCACTTATTGGCTATGCTGAAATGATAAAAACATCTGAAACATCTGGTATAGAAAAAATCGAATATAAAAGAATCGGAGATGTTATGTCCAGATCTCTTGATAATATACTTAAATTAGTAAACAGCATGCTTGACCTTTCTAAATTTGAAGCTGGGAAAATGGATTTAAATCAGAAAGAGACATCGCTTGTTAAGATAACTGAAGATGTATTAGAAATGGTTGAACCATTGATAAATAAAAAGCAACTAAGTATTGAGAGAAGGTATAATTATAATGATATGTTATTTTGTGACCCGGATAAAATAGGTCAGATAATTCATAATCTAATAAATAATGGGATAAAATTTTCATCTGAAAATGGTTCTATCTATATCAAGATAAATGATTCTGTTGAACAATATGGCTTTGTTGAGTTTGCCGTAATAGATGAAGGTATTGGTGTTGAAGAAAACAAGAGAAAAGACCTGTTTAAAATATATTCACAGCTTGGAAGTACTGAAGATAATGAAAAAGGGACAGGTCTTGGACTGAATATTTCACGTATTATCGCAGAGGCTCACAAAGGTGAAATTGGTTATAGAAAAAAACCTACAGGAAAGGGAAGTATTTTCTTTTTTACTTTGCCAAAAAAACGAAAAGAGTAATATTAAAAATTGATATCCATCATATCTATTAAGTCCATTTCTCTATTCATCCTTTAGTAAAAAATGACAAATAAACCTGAAGATTCTGTATCAATGTCTGGTCTTTAAATCTTTATGGAATTACAGTCCCCGTTCATATTCTTCTCTTAGATTGGCAAGAGAAGGGTTATTGAGTGCAAAATCTATCTTTTCAAGTAATGATTTTTTGTCCCGTCCCAGTATTCCTTTAAGAATGAGGTAATTGGAGGCATGGTCACTCCTGAATATTGATCTTTCCAGTTCTGTTTTTTTTATGAATAGTTTTAACTCTTCTATCAACTGGATCTGGTTCATCTCTAAATAATCCCCGTCAAACTGTTTTTTGTAATGATCGACCCCAAATGGGAAACTTAATACCAGGGTTGATACATATTCAGGCTGTGCAGAATTAACTACTTTTGCAGATTGTTCTGCATGCTGTTTTGTGTATAAAGATCCACCAAGTCCGGTAAGTATCATAACGGAACTTTTTATCCCGGCCTTTTTGGCTTTTAATAATCCTTCTACTGTTGAACTGAAGCTTTCGCCTTTGTTGATCATTTTTAGTAATTTATCATCACCTGATTCTATTCCAACATAGATAAGACCTAAACCGGCTTCTTTCAATTCTTTGAGTTCATCGTCAGATTTTGAAAGGATGTCACCCGGTAAAGCATAGGTTGAAACTCTCCTGAGTTCCGGGAAAGAGGCTCTTAATAAATTCAGAATTGGCAGAAGTTTTTTTGAAGATAGAACCATTGCATTCCCGTCAGCAAGGAAGACCCTTTTTACTGGAATCTGACACTTTTTTATCATATTAACTTCTTCTACTATTTTCGAAAATGTTTTTATCTCGAATTCCTTTGACTTATACATTTCACAAAAATGACATCTATTCCATGAACAGCCAAAAGTTACCTGAAGGATCAAAGACCGCCATTCACTCGGAGGACGAAAAAGAGGCTCATTATAATTAATTGGAAAGTCGATCATTTATATTAATAGCATAATTCAAATTAAAATGCACGGTAAATGATATCTTAATGTTTATTAATGAGATAAATAACTCATAACTCAGAAACTATAAAATTTAATAGAATTCTTAACCAAAAGATGTTTAATTGAAGATAATAAAACAATGTTTTTTAATTTGGTTTTAAAGTTATATCTTATTTGAAACGGGAATTGATTTTATAGTTTTCTTTTTTATTTAAATATAGTATCATATAAAAAGAAATGATATGAATAAAGAGGAAATGAATATATTAAATGGGATTTGATTAAACAATGGTAAAGAAGAATACATATATTGATTTATTTGCAGGTTGTGGAGGACTTTCTTTGGGGCTAAATCATGCTGGTTGGAATGGACTCTTTGCAATTGAAAAAAGCCCGCATGCTTTTTTAACACTGAAGCATAACCTAATTGACAGATTAAATCATTTCCAATGGCCATCTTGGTTGGAACAAAAAGAACATGATATTGATTTTGTTTTGCAGACCCATAAATCGAATCTAGTTAATTTGAAAAATAAAGTTGATTTAGTGGTGGGTGGTCCTCCGTGTCAAGGGTTTTCTACCGCTGGAAGAAGAGTTGAAAGTGATCACAGAAACAAACTAATCAATTCATATATTAATTTTATAAGAATGGTACAACCTAAAATAGTTTTTTTTGAAAATGTGAAGGGTTTTACACAGCGGTTTAAAAAAAATAAAAGTAAAGGTATTCGATATTCTGAGTATGTTCAAAAAGCACTTAGGCGTTCTGGAAAAGAGTTTACAGGTTATGATGTACATGGTGAACTTATAAATTTTGCTGAATATGGAATACCTCAAAAAAGGACTCGATTTATTCTTATTGGAATAAGAAAAGATTTAAGAGAAACTCTTCAAGTAAAACCAAAAGATTTTTTTTTGGATATAAAGAAGAAGAAATATAAGTTTTTACTTAACAAAAACCTTAATCTAACTCAGAATATAGGTGATGCAATTTCTGATTTATTAGAGTGTAATGGCAAGATAAATTGTCCTGATTCAAATGGTTTTTCTTCGTCAATATATGATATACCAAAAAGTAATTATCAACGGTTATTAAGAATTAATCTAAAAAAGGAGATTGTTCCTGATAGTCACAGGTTTGCTAATCATGGTAGAGAAACTATTAAACTTTTTAGTTCTTTACTTGAAAAGGCTCCCAAAGGCAAGCGTATTGTAGGAGAAGAGAGAAAGATATTTAATATAAAGAAAAGAAGTATATTGGTTTTTGACAAAAACTCTCCTAGTCCAACTTTAACTTCTCATCCAGATGATTATGTACATTATTCTGAACCTAGGATATTAACAGTAAGGGAATATGCCAGAATACAATCATTTCCAGATTGGTTTGAATTTAAAGCAAAGTATACAACAGGTGGAAAATTACGAAGAGTAGAAGTGCCAAGATACACTCAAGTCGGAAATGCTATCCCTCCATTGTTTGGAGAACAAGCAGGAATAGTACTGAAGGATTTCATAAATGGCTAATTCTGAAACTTTTAGAATTAGTGCTACTTTAAAAGATCTTATTGGCAAAGAATTGATAACTGATGAGTTTGTTGCTGTATTTGAATTAGTAAAAAATTCCTTTGATGCAAATGCGTCAAAAGTTGATTTAATATTTGAGAATAATCATAATTCTAAAAAATCAAAAATTATTATTATTGACAACGGAAAGGGAATGAATTATACCGATTTAAAGAAGAAATGGCTTTTTGTTGCTTATTCTGCTAAAAAGTTAGGAAAAGAAAATAATAATTATAGAGATAAAATTAAGGTTAAAAGAATCTTTGCTGGAGCAAAAGGTATAGGGAGATTTTCATGTGATCGCTTAGGGGGTTTTTTAAAGCTCATTTCTATTAAAGATGAATATAATCCGAAAATTGAAAATTTAATTGTCAATTGGGAGGATTTTGAAAACATTGATGATAAAGAGTTTATTAATATAAAGGTTTCTCATAAAGAGTTGAAAGAAATTAATTATAGTATTAAACATGGAACCATTCTTGAGATTACGGAATTAAGGGATGAATGGAGTAGAAAAAAAATTTTAGATCTAAAAAGGTCTCTTGTAAAATTGATTAATCCCAATCAAGAAAATGATAGTAGTAATTTTTCTATAAATATTATTGCAAAAGATGAATTGCGTGAAGATCAACTACCAAACAAAAAAGGTAATAAACGTAATAATTGGGAAATTGTGAATGGAGCTGTAGAAAACACAATTTTTGAAACTTTGGAAATAAAAACATCAAATATTTTAGTTGAGATTACTTCAGATGGTGATTTTATTGAAACTACACTTCAAGATAGAGGAGATTCTATCTATTATTTAAAAGAGCAAAATCCTTATCCTAATTTACATAATATAAAAGTATATTTGTTTCAATTAAACAGGAGTGCAAAGACCAATTTTACTAGAATCATGGGAATGGAGCCTGTAAAATATGGGTCTATTTTTATATATAAAAATGGTTTTAGGATTTACCCATATGGAGAGGAAGGAGATGACTCTTTACATTTGGATAGAAGAAAACAGCAAGGATATAATAGATTTTTAGGAACAAGAGACGTAATAGGAAGAATTGAAATTAGTAATGATCAACCTGAACTTAGAGAGACAACAAGCAGAGACGGGGGATTAAGAAAAACTGATACATATAAAGATTTGATTAAATTTTTTGAAAATCATGTTCTAAAAAAACTGGAAAACTATGTAGTTAACATTATTAAGTGGGGTGATCCAAAGTTTGATAAAGAAACAGGTGATCTCATATATCCAGAATTATGGGCAAAGGATGTTAAAATCAAGATATTGGAATTAATATCTGGGTATATAAATTCCAAAAATATAATTGATATTCAATATGATGACAATTTTCTCGATATAATTAAAGGTAAACAGGATAAAAGTGTTGAGAAAATCATTAAAAATATTTCTAGAACTTCTGAGAAATCTGGTAATCTTGAATTAATTAGGGAAGCAAAAAAAATAGAGAAAGCTATACAAGAAACTAGAATCGACTCAGAGAGAGCATGGGCAAAGGCAAATAAAGAAGAAGAACAAAGAAAGGAAACACAGCAAAAACTTGAATATATAATAGGGCAAAATAGTTTTTTAAAAAATGACATAAGCGATGATACTAAAAATTTAGAGAGTATTCTGCATCATATTGGACTAAGAACAAACTTTATTAGGATGGATATAGATAGTTTGGTTAAATCTATAAATAAAAATGCTAGCAAAGAAGAATTAATAAAAATTGCCAAAAGAATAAGTGCTGAAAACCAAAAAATTAACTCTTTTGCAAAATATTTTAAAAAAGTCAATTTTAACATTCATTCAAATCGAATAGAAAAAGATATTGTGTCTTTTGTAAATGAGTATATTGAAAATGTTTATAAACTTCGAGATGATTTGAAGAATAATAGAGAGCTTTTAGATGTGTCATTTAATACACCCAAAAATGCTAAATTTATACTGAAATTTAATCCAATAGACATAATTATTGTGATTGACAACTTAACGAATAATTCTTTTAAAAATAAAGCAAAAAAATTATTTATTAAATGGGTTGATTTGACAAATAATTCGATTACGTTATCATTTTCTGATAACGGTGATGGTATTAAAGATAATATTATTAATAATGTTTTTGACTTTGGTTTTTCAACAACGAAAGGATTAGGGCTTGGATTATTTCATATTAAAGAAATTGTTGAAAAAATGAATGGATCAATTAAAATAAATAATAATATAAACAATGGGGTTGAGTTTTTAATGACATTCAGGAGATAGTAATGCACTTAGATTACAATATATTGTGGATTGATAATGATATACAGGAATATATCGATAGAGATCAGATTAAAGATTTGAAGGAATTCTTGCTTGAATTAGGATTTCAACCCAATATTATAACCTTATCAAATGAGATAAAATTAGATACTCATCTAGATCAAACTAAGTTTGATCTCATAATCTCTGATTATAACTTAGACGACACAACAGGAGATGTAATAATTGAAAGTATTCGTAAAAAAGAGATTCTTACTGAAATATTCTTCTATTCTGCTAATACAGATTTTAAAAGTATTACAGAAGTAATAGATAGATTAAAGTTTGTTGACAGAATTTCTTTTAAATATGGTAGAGATAATTTGATGGATCGCATAAAAAGTTTAATTAAATTGACTTTAGATAAACTCCTTGAATTAAATTCAACTAGAGGTCTAATTACTGCTGCAGCTAGTGAGTTAGATGTTGCAATTGAAGAGCTAACTATGCACTTAATTTATAAAAAATTGAAAAAAAGTAAAAAGGATCTAGATGGGATAATAGATTTTTATATTTCTGATTTTTTAGAAAAAAGTCCTGAAACATTTAAAGAAAAACATATTGAAATAGGTTTTGAAAATATCTTTAACTCAATTGAGGCAAATAGGAAATGGAGTATTTTTAGAGTTCTATTAAAAGAATACAAAAAAAAAGATTCAAATGAAAAAATTATTGATTTTCTTAAGGACAATAAATCATATTTTACACAAGTGATAGATATAAGAAATAAATTTGCACATGCTAAAGCCGTAAAAATAGATGGGGAAATAGTATTAAAAGGACAGTTTGGTAAAAAAGACTTTAAATTCGATAGTGAGTCATGTATCGATATTCGTAAAAATTTAATTAAACATAATAATAATTTTAACATGCTTACTAAATACTTCGGAATATAAAAAAGTAAGTTTATATCAAAGTTTTATATTTGTACATCTCTCCTTTAATTCCTCTTTTTTTTATTAAAATATGTTTTAATGTTATTTACATAATGGCATAATACTTTAAAAGATAAAAAAAGTGAGGAAGTAAAAAATATTAATTAATTTTAATGGTTCTAAAAGTAAGTTAGTGAACTATATTAGTTTTTATATGTTTTTATGGTAATAAATTTAATTAGTGTTTGTATGAGGCGGTTGTACAGAATAAATAAAGGGGTTATGAATTATGGGCAAAATTTATTCAAAAAGTGAAGTTATTGATTTTGTTTGGCAGTATTCAAGATATTATGGAAATTTGTTAGCTTATTGTGAGCAAATTGTTGAAACTGATAATGGGCATGCATCTCTAATATATATCTTTAATTTATTAGAGAACATATTTAAAGCTAACCTAAATGATTATAATTCTAATTTTCAGACAATTATAAAAAAAACAAAAAATAAAAATTTTATTAACGAAACTGAATATAAATTTTTAGATAATAAAATGATTGGAATAAGAAGAATAAGAAATCTTTTAGCACACGCTAATTTGGCAAAATTTAATATTGTTTTTTTGGATGATAATAAAAATCTATTATTTCCTCTAACGGAAAATGAAACATGTCAAAAGTTATACAGTCTCTTTTCAGATGTTTTGTACAATCTTATACTTAAGGTTATTTGTCCAAATTTTATTATTCCAATTAATATTGATTTAACAGAAAAAATAAATAATATTAATTATCAAATAAAAGAAATAAGTGCAGAAGAAATTCTAATCGATAAAGGCGTAAACTTTAATAATATTCTTGACTGGAACAAAATTTCTGAATCTGATAGATATAGACTTGCTGAAAACATGCAAAATGTTAAAGTTTTGGCTGAAATACTTAAACAATTAAAATGACAGCAAGTCTATATAAAGAATAATTATCCTTGGAGTTTTATTTTGAAGGAAGACTTTCATACCAGATAAGTTTTATAGCCGTTCCAAAATTTTCATTCAATAAGCTAAAATCGGATTCATTCCGTAATTCGAGGGGAAAATTTTGGTGCCAGTCCACAAAGTTTTTCACAAAGCTTTTTTTGTTTTTCTTCAGTTCTGTCTGCTTAAGAATCTAAATTAGTTTTTTTAGTCTTTATTGTGATGGATAATGGGGGAGATTGGCTTTCAATTAATGTTGAATTTGTTTTTTAATAATTGTTATTTAAGAATTCTGATACAAAATCTTCTTTTTGGAGTGTATCTATTACGCCTCGTAATAAGTAACTATTTTTAAATTGGATTGTGTAAATTCTACCTCCTTCTTTAATTGGAAAAACAATGTTTTTGTTTCTCAATTCTGTCATTGCACGAGATTTTTGTTTTGAAGTTGTTAGTCCAAAAATAGATAATTCCTCTGATTTTATAGACAAATCTTCTTTACTTATTAAGTGTTTTAAAATTTTATACTCTCTTTGAGTTATATTCTCTCTATCTAGAGCAAAAGTGATTGCCGGTAATAGGATTTTTTCCTTAACATATTTTATGTCTAATAGGCTGTCTATTTTTTCTATTTCATTCTTAAGCCCTGTTAGAAAATATTCAGTCCACAATAATATGTCTTTATCTTTTAGGGAATCAGCAATAGAAAGCATATCGTAGTATTTATTCCTGTCAGCATAAAAAACTGAGGAAGGATTTATAATTCTTCCTTTTTTTACTTGGAAGCCAAGTTTAATTAGTAGTGCATAGTTTAATAGTCTGCCAATTCTTCCATTACCATTATCAAAAGGATGTATATACGCAAAACGGTGATGTGCAATTGTAACCATTAATAGTTGATTTTGTTCTTTATGTTCTTTATTAATAAATTTAATAAATTCATCAAAATACTCTTGTAAAATAATGGGTTCTGGAGGTATATGATTTGATTTATTGATAGAGACGTTGTCCCTTCTTAAAATTCCAGGATAAGAAGAACCCTCTCCATTAGGAGGTGGTGTGAGATCTTTAGTAATGATTTTATGAATTTCAGATAAATATGCTCGGTCAAATTTTGTTAACTCATTGGTGTTGGCTTCTATAAATTGTATTGCATTTTCGATATTTTCAATTTCATTTTGTTTCTCGTTTTTATTTGGGTTTTTTACAATTATTTTTTCAATATATTCAGAAAGTGTAGTGTTATTACCTTCAATTCTTGCAGAACCCAGTGTCTCTAAAATTTGAAATATTTCTTTAAGTTGGAAAAAAATATAAGAAGGAACTTTACTATAAAGCTTTTTGCTTCTCAGTTTTTCCAAATCTAAAATAATACTGGTTAGATTGCTACCCCAGGTTGGCTCAGGAATTGTTATATTAAAGTTTTTCATTACATTACTTCCTTTTACATAAATTGTTACTTCCCTTTTATTATATCAAAAGTAGTGTATTTATCAAGTTTTTAATGTTTTTTTATTTTTTGTTACTTCCCTTTTTTAAAATATTTACTTCACATCCTTTTTTTTATGTCAATTATTGAATAGAATGAAATAAAGAGCGTAAGTGTTTAATATTGACATATATATGATGCTGTGTTAATTTTTACTTTTCTTAGGAGTTTAGTAAATGGATAATAAATCAGTAGAGAATAATTTTCTGGATACATCCGACAATATCGATGTTGAAGAAATAATGGATAAAATAAAGACAAAGATCCGTGAGAAAATGGATTCAGGTGTTTTAAAACAGAGAGAGATTGATGAAATGGAAGAGATGGAGTTATTACCACTTCCTGATTTCCTGGATATCCCCAATGTATACCAACCACATCTTTATCCGAATGAACCTGAGTTAGAGGAGTTCTCACCTGTTCACTTTACTGCTGAGAATGAACAAGGTTTTGTTAAAAAAATTATGGGTAAAACCAGGAAAGTTATCTTCCCTTTAATCCGGTTTATGACCAGACCAATATATAATGAATTAAGAAATTTAATAAGTGAACTCCACAATAAAAATAAAGAAGATATTCATCCTCTCAAACGGGATTTTCCACTAATTTTAAAAAGTAAGGAGTATATAAAACTATTACATAATACAATTAATAATATGATAGTAGAGAGCACAAAGATGAGAATTGAAGATGAACTCCTTAAAACCAAGGTTAAGGTATTGGAAGATAAATTAGAGTTTCTTGAGAACAGGGAAAGAGCTTTGGAGAAAAAGGTATATAAGTAATGGAAATCCATCAGTTCCTAACATCTTATTCTTATGGAGATGCTATAGGAAATGAGGCCCTGGAGATAAGAAATTATCTTAGGGGAAAAGGGTATAAATCAGAGATTTTTGCACTTTTTTATCATCCGAAATATTCTGACCAAATTATTAATTATCTGGAATATGAAAAATATTCAAATGAAGATAATGTTATAATTTTTCATTTTTCGATAGGATCACCTGTATCAAAAAAATTTGTACGTTTTAAAGATAAGAAAGCAATAATTTATCATAATATAACCCCATATGAATTTTTTCTTGATAGCCATAGAATACTTGCAAAAGACTGTTTTAAGGGCAGGATAGAATTAAAGAATTTTGTTGATAAGGTAGATATTGCCCTTGGAGATTCAGAGTATAATACTCAGGAGTTGATCGAATTCGGATTTAAAAATACCGGAGTGGTTCCGCTTGTTATGAATTTTGAGAAATTTAATTCAGAAATATTACCTTCCTTTAGGAATATATTTAATGATTCAAAAACAAATGTTACTTATGTAGGGAGGATAATTCCGAACAAGAAAGTAGAGGATGTAATTAAATCATTTCATTTTTATCAAAAATACTTTAATAAAAATTCAAGGCTTTTTATTGTTGGTGAATACAGAGGATTTGAAAGATATTTTTCTGCATTACAAAAACTTATTCTAAAACTTGGTGTAAAAGATGTCCATATTTCAGGGCATGTACCGGAAGATGAATTGATCTCCTATTTTAAACTTTCAGATGTTTATCTTCATATGAGTGAACATGAAGGTTTTTGTGCCCCCATTCCTGAGAGTTATTATCTTAAAATACCAGTAATTGCATTTAATGCCGGTGCTGTAAAAGAGACAATGAATAAGGGAGGTCTGCTTGTAAATCATAAAGATCATCTAAAAATAGCAGCCTTAATTGATACTGTTGTTAATGAAAAAGATTTTAGAGAAAAAGTTATCAAGTCTCAGAATACTGCATTAGATAAATACAAACAAAATAAAACAGGCAGTACCCTTCTAAAATATCTAGAAAAGTTGAATTAAGTTAAGGCTTTGACATTAATTTATAAGCAGAGTTTGTTTTTAATTGAGTGGATACTCCTTGTGATTTGTCCTCTATCCTTCTTTTTATCTTTATATAATTCTCATTTATGGCTATAAATTTATTTTCAAATATAATTTTAGCGTATCCCTCGTGAGGATATACTCTAACCATTTCTGCGGATTCCATAATAATGAATTTTCCTAAGTTCAAATATGATTTATTAGGTTCAAGAATATTATCACTGATTTGTCTTGATACTCCAGTAATTATTAAATAAGAATC
This sequence comes from uncultured bacterium, assembly GCA_965371805.1. GTDB lineage: Bacteria > Acidobacteriota > Aminicenantia > UBA2199 > UBA2199 > JAOZTV01. The sequence continues at coordinate 43,397 of CBDUZW010000016.1, forward strand.
TGATCCGGCAGTAGATTTTATTTCCCATAAGAACGGTTTTCTTGATAATTGTTGTGTCTTTTCTTGTTCCCTAAGCTTGATATCACCTAAATTGTCTGCATCGACATTATCTGTGATAAAAACAATTTCATTTACAGCAATGTTTATAAACCCCTTATAAACAGATGTAATATTTGGTTTTTCCAGTCCAGGACTTAAGCCGATGCAGTCTTCAAGAATTAGTTTTCCCTCTAATGCTTTTTGACTATAAGACAAATTTGTGGCACCTAAAGCTTTTGAAGCATTATTTTTGAATTTTAATAACCACTGCATACTAAATTGAGGATTATTCATGGCTTCACCAAGAACAACATAGTCTGTAAGCGGTGTGCTTATATAAATTTTCCTTTGCTTTAATTCTTTAATCATATTATTTGGTTTTCCTTTAAATTTTAATAACTATAACTTCACTTGTTTATTTTTTCATTTTTTAATTCAATACTCTTTATATATTTCATAGCGGTAGCCCAGGATGATATCAATGCGATAAGGAAGCCTGGAAATCCGTCGAGGATGCCCATTTTCCAAATATAAAATCTGAAGAATGTAATTGGAGGTAATATTATAGATCTTAAATAAAGGAAGTTTTTACCTTTTTTTACAATATCCTCTGCCTGCATTTTTGAATATTTATTTAATCTTTTTATATGGTCGGTTATATCCCTATAAGTGTAATGTAGGATATCTCCATTCAATTCTGAGGATATCTTTCCTTCTACTACTAATCTTTCATGAATCCGGCCTTCCCAATTACTCTTATCTTTTCTGAATAACCGCAATTTTTTATCAGGGTACCAGCCTGAGTGTTTAATCCATCTGCCGAGATAAGATGTTTTTCGTTTTATTTTATAACCTGAAAAATCCGTCCTTTCCAAATCTTTGATTTTTAGTATTTCTGTTCTTAGCACTTCAGAGACTCTTTCGTCTGCATCAAGGTTGAGAATCCAGTTATTTGCAGCCTGATTCATTGCAAAATTTTTTTGATCTCCATAATTTTCAAACTCATTTTGAATAATAATTGCACCATTATTTTTTGCAATTTCAACTGTTCTATCTGTTGAGTAGGAGTCGACAACAATTATTTCATCAGCAATTTCATGACAGGAAAGTAGAGCATCTTCTAATCGATCCTCTTCATTAAATGCAATGATAACTACAGATATTTTCATTATATTAAGATACCCTAAAGGTCAATAAGTGTCAATTTGTTATCTTTAAAAAAAACGATTTTATTGGATATTGTTGAATTATTTATTGATACATTATCTAATATAATAGAGTTAACTATATTGGAATTTCCAGAGACCTGTACATTGTTCCATAGTATTGAACCATGCACCTTAGAGTCTTTTGATATATTGGTGGATTTAGATATTAGATTGCTATTTTCAGCGTCTATATACTTAATGTATTTAAATGAGGCGTCATAATAAAGTTTTGGGCTTCCGATATCAAGCCATAGATCCTCGTGTTCCAGTATTCTTATATCAAATTTATTGTTTTTAAGGGTGGTGAAAAAACTTTTGTCTTTAAAATGTTTTAAGATTTCAGTTTTAAAGATCGCGATACCTGTGTACATTTTACCATTTGTTTTTTTGTCGGAAATACCCCTGAATTTATCTCCACAGATACTTAATTTTGAATATTTATTTTCCTTGTCACGTCTTACAAGCAATACGCCATCTGCATGTGTCTCATGTATCTTTTTTGCTAATTCTTTAATTGGGATTTTTAGAAAAATATCACCATTAATAACAAGTGTGTATCCATCTTCTAAAGCTTGTGTTTTTTCTAAGACAGCACTTCCGCTTAACTTTTCTTCAAAAATATATTCTATTTTTAAATTGGATTTAATGTGATTCTTTAATGTTTCCGGTAAATAGTGTAAATTGATATAGCCTGACGTGACGCTGTTTGCTTCTAACTGGTTTAGGATTATATTTATTAAAGGAATACTATTTAATGGAAATACAGGTTTAGGTCTGAAGTTAGAAATGGGTTTTGCTCTTAATCCATATCCACCTGCAAGGATAAAAAAATTAATATTCACGGTCCTTTATAAAATCAAGAATATTTAGTAAAATTAATTTATACTCTGAATCTTCAAATGTCGTTAAAAAAGAGACACATTTCTCATAATAATTATTAATTATATCTAATGATTTTTCTTTTATTTTTTTTTCTTTAAATATTTTTATCAGTTCGGATTTATCCCATTTGGTAAAATCAATCTTTTTATTTCCTTCAATTTCTTTTAATAGCAGTATATAAGGAAGTGTGATTTTTCCCTCTTTTAGGTCATTAAACTGTTCTTTACCTGATTTGTCCGAAAAAATATCCAGCAAATCATCGCTTATTTGAAACATTGATCCGAAGTTCAATCCGAATTCATAGAAGTTTTCATTTGTTTCTAAATTATCATTTTTTAATACAGAAATCATCTTTGAAACAGCACCAAATAAAGCTGATGTCTTTCTTGAAATAATTTTGGTATATGTGTCTTCTGTCGTATTATAATTAAATGTATTTCCTGCTTCTATAATCTGTCCTTCTACCATTGCTCTTACAGCATCAAGCATAACTCTCATTAGTTTTTTTTCTTCAAGATTCTCCATTATCATTAATGAGTTTATAAAGAGGAAGTCTCCGCCCAGTACAGAAACATGATTACCAAAAACAGCATTCAATGTTTTATAGCCCCTTCTAAGATCAGAGTTATCGATAATATCATCATGGACTAAACTTGAAAGGTGAAAAATCTCAATAGCAGCAGCAACATCAGGTAGATTATTGACCGGGATCCTGCACATCTTTGCAAGAATGAAGAAGAGTGTTGATCTGATTTTTTTTCCCTTTAAAACAGGGGTGAAACTATTCATCTCTTCAATTAAATCTATGCTACTGTGAATTGAGTTTTCAATTATCTTGTCAGTTCTATTTAAAAGATCCTTTATAGGTTCCTGGATTAAGTCTAAATTCATCATACATCTTATCATTAATGCAATATTTTTGCAATCTTAAATATGTTTTGCTTCATATAATTTATTAAAATTAAAAATTAACAAATAGTTGCATTAACTCAAGAATATGCTTGCTTTTTGCACTTTAAGTTGTTATTATATTAACTATTTTGTTGCAAGCCAGTCATGCAATGTAGTATTGAATCTAATTGAAATCTAGATTGAAGACTTTATATAGTGTTAAGGGGTTTAAATGAAAAAAAACAGATTATTATGTACAATGATATTTATTTATTTTATGGTTTTAGTTTTTAATGTATCACTTTTTGGAGAAACGGTTTCTTTGAAGGTTATTAATAATAATACCAAATTATTTAAAAATGCTTCAAAAAACAGCATTATTCTTTTAATTATTCAAAAAGATATCATTTTAAATGGAACTAAAGTTGATGAAAATTGGTATCGTGTTGTATATATGGGCGCAAAAAATGTAGATGGGCCTGAAGCAAAAAAAAAATCTGTGATTGGATATATTCATAAAGACTCTATCTCTACTATTGCACCTTTAAATAAAATTGCAGAAAATAAAAAGAAAAAAATTAAAATTAAAGCTAAGAAAAAAGATAAAATATTTATAATGGGCATGGGTATGGTCAGGTTGAATTGGACAAAGGTTGAAGGGGATGAGTTCAGGTTTCGGTCCAGTGACCTCGGATTACCATCGGACCTTTCTACAAGGGAACGAGCCTCGTTTATGGTAGATGGAACCTTTGGAAGTGGGAAATATGATATAAAAGGAAATCTTAATTATGACCCTGAAACCAGGATTACTGAGCCACCATTGGATTTTATATTGACAATAGGAAATGATAATACGAGAGTTACTATAGGAGACAATAGATCCGGAGTATTTCTTGACTCTTTATTTACGAGATATATGCATCCATTTAGAGGAATTTCTACACAGTTGAAGTCGAAGAATGCAGGGGTAGAATTTATCATTGGATTGGCAAGAGGTGAAACCGGGCTTGATGAAATACCGACCAGTATTGGTGCAGGCCCTTATAGTCTTGAAGAGGCACCTGTTCTAAGAGGAAGCGAAATAGTGTTTCTTGTCGTAAAAAGTCAGTCTAATCCTGAAAATGAGATAAAAAGAATCAGGATGGTCAGGAATAGTGATTATTTTATAGACTATGATAGAGGAGATATAGTATTTTCCTATCCCTTATATCCAACTGATCAGATAGGTAATCCTCAATTTTTAGTCATAAATTACCAGTATGAGTCAATTGCCGGGAGTTTTACAAGAGGGATAGGTGGCGTTAAGGCTTTTTATGAGCCATTTGATTTTTTAAAACTGAATTTTTCATATCTAGCTGATATGGATAAGAATATTGATTTTTCCGAAGCTGTAAAAAACAGAAGAGGGATCTACTCTCTTGGATTTGAAATAAATTCAAAGAAAGTGACGATGTTTACGGAGTTTGCAAAAAACGATGAGGTCTCATCAGACAATCAATATGCATTTTTTGGAGGAGGTGTTGTTAATTTTTCAAAAAAACTCCACCTTTTTTTTAATTCATGGCAGGTTGATCCGGAATTTCCAACCTTTGCAAATAGACAACTTGAGTATGGATTTAATCTATTTCAAGTATATCCTGTTTTTGCTCAAAGGAACATTTTTTTGTCTCCTTTTCAATTTACAAGAAATCTTGGGACACAATTATTCCCATTCACATTACTGGGGCTTGCTATTGATGAAAAAGAAAGCAATGGTTTCTTAGAGTGGGATGATAGCGAGAATGTTGTTAATTTTGGATATGGAAGAAGAGATAAGATCTCTGAAGACTTAAAAAACAGGACTTTTTATTTATCTGCTTTCAGGGATAAAAAAAAATATCAGATATGGGGAAAATTCCAGGGAGAGACAAGCTTTGATGATAATAGAGAAAATACAGATCTTAAAGTTAACTCTTATATAGCAGGCTGGAGACAAAGAATTATAAAGAACTCAAAGGGAGGCGTATTCTTTCAATTGGATTATAATGGAACTGAAACTGATGATTTTTTAAATCTTCAGGAGGACAGTTTTAGACATAGTACCTCTTTCTCTCTCGAATATTTGAAGGAGAGTGAAGGGGTGTTCGGTGCTTATAGAAAGGAAACGCTTAAGGAAAAAGATACAGGTAGAGAGATTGCAGAGAGTAATGTCTTTGAATTTGGTGTTAAATTCCATTTTTTTAAGAATTTCTTTGTAGATTCCAGATATCGTGATGAAAAAAACACCAGGGATGGATTAGAGTCAACAGCAAATTTGGTCTCACTTGGAGCAGGATTTGAGAGTGAAAGGTTCAGAGGTATTGGAAGATACGAAGTACAGATAAATGAAACTGATGGGAATGAAGGAAGAAGAGAATTATGGTCACTTTTTCTCTTTGGATCTCCTGTTAAACGAATGAGTCTCAGTTTAAAATATTATAAACGTAAGGGAAAGGATATTGAGAGTATTTTTCTCTCAGAAAGATCAGAAGAGCAGCTGAGTTTTAGACTTTTATATAAACCTGTTAATTCTCTAACTCTTTATTCACAGTGGAGATATGATATAAATGCAGAATTAGCTCCGCCTCTTGACCAGATCAAGAGTAATTCTCTCGCATCAATACAAGGATTAAAGTACAGGTTTTTAAGAAAATTTGAGTTTTTGATAAATTATAAGTTATTAAAAATATGGGGCCCAATAGAAAATAGCAAAGAATCATTTGCTGCAGAGATAGGGTATCTGATTCATAAGAATTTTAGATTGGGGATAGGTTATGAGATAGTGAATTTCAGTGATACTCTTATTTCTGAAAATAATTATAATTCCAATACAGGTTATTTTAAACTTGTAGCAATATTTTAGGGGAAAAAAATGAAAAAAATTTTTATATTAATTTTAATTTTTATTATAGCAGCAAATTTAGGTATTGCTGCAGATGAAGTGTTATGTTATACCGAAGGAGTAACTGATTCTTCTTCATTTAATATTTATACTGGAAGAGATGATACAAATAATCCTATCAAATGGACTCATAATATTCCTGCTGGAATACTTGAAAGAGTGGTAAGGGTTGGTTTGTATATAGAAGCATATGATGTAGATTATCCATCTGATGATGAACATGACAGGGTATATTTTAATGGATATGATCTTGGTCTTCTTGAAGGAATTAATAATACATGGATGACTGTTGAGAAAACTGTACCGGTAGAAGCTCTAAAATCAGGAATTAATAATCTGAAAGTCGTTGTAGATGAGTTAGGAAAAACCTGGAAGGTCACTATTAGAGCGAGTGAATTGAGGTTTTACTGTTCCACTGAAGACCCTGATTTTTCAATAGGTTCAACCCCGAAAACGAATGAAATAAATGCAGGTGATAAAGTAAACTATAAAGTTGATCTCGTTGCCTTAAATGGATTTGACAGCCCGGTTACCCTGAGCATTTCAGGATTGCCTAAAAATAGTTCTGCTAAATTTTCTCCGAATCCAGCCATACCCACAATAAGTTCAGAACTTGTAATCTCTACAAATACAAATACTCCTACTGGTAAATATAAGCTTGGTATAACTGGAACTGGCGGTGGGCAAACTCACTCTGAAGAAGTAGAACTAAATATAAAGGACGGTACAATCTCTTTTATTGGGGAAATTACAAATAAGTTTTTCCGCAATGTAGCAAAAAGTGGTGATATTATTGAGTTAAATGTAAACTTTAGAAATAGATCCGGGATTGAAATGAAAAAAGTTGAAGTTTATTCAACTTTTTCAGAACATTTTGAATATACAGGTGATGATTCCGGAGTTTCTCCAAGAATTCAAGGTGGTAAATATTCCTGGGTGATTTCAGAGATGGCGGTGAATGAAACGAAGAATATTAATGTGAAATTTAAGATTAAAGAAGATGGATATTTTGGGGTAATTAAAAATATTTCCTATTTAGCACATAGTTCAATTCATAAAAGTTTTGAGTCAAACTATACAGAGCTTCTTATTCATAAGGAAAATATAAGTCTTGTTAAGAGGGTTGATAAGTCTCAGACAAAGCCATTAGGTGAATTAAACTATACACTTTCTGTAAATAATAACTCCTCCTTTCCTGTAAATGGTATTGAAATTGAGGATGTACTTTCAGATCATCTTGAATTTATTTCTCAGGAAAGTGATCTGGTCTTTTTAAATACAGGTAATAAACTTGTCTGGAAAACAGATATTGACATTAATAAAGAGGTTAAAATAAAAATAAAAGTGAAGGTAAAATCTTCTGTTTTTTCAAAAGAGATAATAAGTAATAAATTTAAGCTGAGTTCATCTGATATTAAAGAGGATCTTGAATCAAATACAGTCTCCTCCATGGTCATTGCAGAACCGGTTGTTATAAGTAAGGTAAAATTTACAAAAAGAGCAGAGATCAGGCAGTCTGAGGTAGGACGGATAGTTAGATTTAGATTTACAATTGACAATAACTCCAACTCTGTTCTGATTGCTCCAAGAATTAAGGATCAATTGCCACAGGGATTTTCTTATGTAAAAGGCACTTCTGTTCTTAATGGGTTAAAAACAGTAGATCCAATTGGAAAAAACGTAATAACCTGGAGATTGCCCGATATACCTCCTAAGAGATCGGTAACTTTGAGATTTCAGACTGTTATTGGTGCTGATGTAAAGAGAGGAAAAAACATTAATAGAGGTTTTCTTTATGCTACGGACAGTACAGGGAAAAATATTACACTTGATTCTTCAGATTTTATAAATGTATCAACTTCAGGTTTTGTTTTTTACAGTGGCGTAGAAGGAACTGTTTTTATAGATAGAAATAAGGATGAATTCTACTCAACTGGAGACACAGCTCTTGAAGGGATAGAGATCAGACTCTCTACTGGCGATAAGGCATTCACCAATAAGATGGGTGAATATTCATTTAAGGACCTTAAACCCGGTGAATATGGATTAGGTATAAATAGGAGAACCCTTCCTGAAAGATTTAAATTGTTTTCACAATCTCCTGTTTCAGTGACACTTTTTGACGGACTCACCGATCAGAAGGACTTTGGGCTGGTATTTAAAGGCGATGATTTAGAGAAACCCTGCCGATTAAAAGGGATAGTCTATATAGATAAAAACAATAATAAAGTACTTGATGAAGGAGAAAGGATGCTGGAAAATTATACAGTGACTTTAGATAAGAAGACAAAAAGCAGGATTTCCAAGAAAGGGTATTTTGTATTCACCCATTTGAAAGAGGGAAAACATTCTATAAAAATAGAATACGGTCATAAAAAATTAATAAAGGAAGTATCCTTGAAAATTGGGAAAAATTTGTTTTATTTCCCTGTTTTATTTACCGGTATAACGATCAAAGTGACAGGAGATAAAAAATGAAGGATCAAATGAAGATGAAATTAAAAACTATTCTGTTCACAATCCTGATTTGCCTGCTTCCTTTTGGCATGCAGGCCCAGGTTGGTGTTGGTGGAAACTCAGAGATCAACCAGTGCGAGACCAATACTTATACCATCTCTGTCACTAATAGTTCTGGGGGACCGTTGACCGGACTGGTTATAACCGCTCATATGGTAAATCTCAATGGATTTACTTATGTCCCCGGCTCCACTGTTATTGGTATTGGAGGCCCCTTTTGTGCCGCTAATCCCGTACCTTCCGGTTCCGACCTCATCTGGAACATTGATCTTGGCTGCGCAGGTACGACTACTTTAAATAACGGTGCAACCTTGGATATCAGTTTTCAATTGGCCACTGATTGTGATGCGGTTTCCGGGTCATTAAATGTTACCTTTGATTCCAATGAAACTGCCCCCGACGGCACCGGTGTCTTAAACATTAAGGTTAATCCCGGGGCCATTATCATAAGAAAAGAATTGACAGTTATTCCACAGGTATTTCTCGGAACTGCAACCTGGACCCTGACTGTTGAGAACACCGGCTTTGGTGTTATTGAGAATGTTTTTATTACCGATGTACTTGGTGCAGGTTTAACCTATGTATCCTCTACCGAGAGTGGAAATAATGCCGGTCAGACAACCACCTGGTCCAGTGCCGAATATCCGGCATTGGTCTCCATGAATCCCGGTGATACTCTGACAATGCAGATCACTGCACAGGTGACTGATTGTAACAATCTTGATAACACTGCTGATGCCCGTTTCGGTTGTATTCCAGGCGCAGGGAATGCCTGTTATGATACATCTATAGACGGCGGTACCGCCCGTGCCTCAGTCCAGCGTATTGTCCGTACTCCGGATATTGTTTTCACTCCTCTCCCCATCAATTTCACCTATTGTGATGATACCCAGAATGTTGCTTTTACCATTACCAATAATGGTGATGGTATTGCCTTCCAGGTTTGGACATTGGTTGACTTGTCACAATTTACCGTTTCCAACGTCTCTGCCGGAGCGACTTATAATGCTGGGCAGAACCGTTTTGAATTAACGGATCCATTGGCAGCCCTTGGTGGGAATTATAACCTTAGTTTTGATTTAACTTTTAATACATGGTGTGGAGGCAGTTTTCCAACAGGTGATCTGCTTTGGCAGAAACTCTATGAAGACGAGTGTGGCCAGGAATTTTATCCACCTGTTGAGCTAAGTACTATCAGTGCTCCCACCAATACTTCCAGCTTAGCTGTTGCTAAAACTGGAGCCCCATCTCAGATTGAGATCGGCGGTTCCATTACATATAACGTAACTTCATCCTATACCGGTCAATTAAATTGTGATTCTCCCAGTAATCCAACGGGGACAATTACCGTTGTAGACACCCTGCCTGCCGGACTGGTTCCTACTTCATATCCGGGTGCAGTCTGGGATCCCGGTCCCCGCACCCTCACCTGGACCTATCTTCCACCAGCCACTCTAAATGCCAATTATACCGTAGATGTTCCGGATGTCACCCAGTGCGAGACTTATTGTAATACCATTTTTACGAATACAGTTAACGCCACCGGTACCGATTGTTGTGGTTGTGCTTTAAATGCTTCTGCATCTCAGACCACTGCAATTGAATGTGCCGAAGGGGTTACTTCAGATAAAACCAGTAGTAGCCCTACCGAACGTTGCTATGATACCACCTATACCAATACCTATGTCTTCTCAGGTGGTTCTGTAGTGAACCTCAATGATCTTGTTTTTACCGAAGAAGCCGAGTTGAACCAGCAATATGTCGGTGCCAGTCTCTCCATCAACCTCAGCGGCAGTGGAGATATCACCGGTTCTGCAGCCATCACGGATAATACGCCAACCGGTGGAGGCAATGGTCTTATTCTTGATTTCACCGGTGCAGCTGCCACTCCGTTGGCTGGGCAGACACTGACCATCACCTATGATCTCACTGCTACTGCAGCCACACTCACTGCCTGTACAAACAATACCTTCTATTCCTGGTCATCCCTTAGTATGGGAACTGCGGGTTCTCTCTGTTTAACTGACGGTATCATCCATGAGACTACGGTAGTAAGCCTGGGTACCCCCGGCATGTCAGTTGATGTAACCGGTCTCGGGTTAATATATAATACCTGTGAGACCCAAACTATAACCGTTACTTTTACCCAGACCACTGACTATAATCCAAAAGATGTCCAACTGGTTCTTTCAGGTCTCAACTACTTTGTTGTGAACCCTGGTACGATCGGTTGTGGAGGTTCTGTAGCGCCTGTTGCCTGTACTCCTGTCATGGACGGCGACGATTATGTGTGGACCTTTAACGACGCCTTTACTGCCAACGGTGTAAATGCCGTATTTACCATAGATGTTCAGAAACGCTGCTCAGGAGGCAGTGCTTTAACTGCTACCGGATATTTTGATGACGCCTGTACCGATGATGCCACAATTGATGAGCTCTGTTCGGTTACCGGCTCTGACACCCCCGTCCTTTTATTGATAGGGGACCTTCTGATAGAAAAAACACCGGAAACCTATTATGCTACTACCAATACAGTTGTTTGGGAAATCTATGTCACCAACCGTGGTACCGGTACAGCCTATAACGTCTGGGTAGACGATGTTTTAGGCAGTGGTTTACAATATAATCACGGTGCAGCTCCGGCAATAGTGGATGATATGACCGGAGTTACTGTCAACGACTCCCTCGATCACCTGGGTGGAGCCATTAACGGAGCTTCTATTGAGATCCTTGAGATGGCGGCCGGAGAACGACGGCAGATTACCTTTACCGCTACACAGATTAATTGTACCGGCCTCACCAATGATGTTACTACCAACTGGGGCTGTATAAATATTGATTGTCAGCCGGATGTAACCGACAGTTCCATCGTACAGATCCCGGCACCCAACTTAATAAACACAAATACTATTACACCAGTAAATGGAATCAATGCCTGTGAAGATCCAAGAGGTTTTATTACTCTGAAAAATGCAGGCCAGATATTTACATATAATTTACAGGTCACAGAGACCCTTCCTGCCGGTTTAACTTATGTGCCCGGCAGCACTCGCTGGCGTGCCACAGTCGGTGGTGTAGTGGGAGCCTGGAACGGTCCCAATGCTGCCTTTGACCCCAGTCCCACCACTTCTCCCTTAGTGTGGACCAGTACTGAAATTCCGCAGTTAGCTTCCGCCGCTCCCGGAGATATCATCGAGATTGAGTTCGATATGGTTTCCAACTGCCCCTTTGCCGGCGGCAATATCAACGTTGCCACCCAGTATGAAAATCCCTGTGCCACAGTTTTTAATACCAGTGACTCTACCTTTACCGTTACCTTTATTGAACCCGATATCTCTATAACCAAGGTTTTAGATCCGGACCAACCCATTGGTTGTAACCAGATCATTTTTTGGGACATTACTGTCACCAATAACAGCTCTGATACTCTCGAAATCCTCTGGCTGGAAGATACCCTGGATGCTGCGTTTACATATACTGCCACCACCATTACCTCCGGTGGAGCATACATTGATGATACCGGTAATAATGTTGGTCAGGTGGTGACCTATGAGATCCACGATCTTCCTTCCGGTCAGTCCGTTGTCTTACGCATGGAGGCTGTTACCGACCAGGCCGCCGATCCCTGTAATGCCAACACCGATAACACCGTGCTTGCCTGGTGGGGCTGCGGCAACCCGGACGGCTCATCCACCACCAAACCCGGCGTAGATGCCCCGGATGCCGGTTTATGTTTAGGCGCCGCTACTGTCAGCGCAACCAGTTCCGAAACCCGGCAACCGACCGTAGCTTATCTGGCACTTGGAGTTTCTCCCAGTGATATTGATACCTGTGATGACAGTACTACCTTAACAGTCACAATTGAGAACACAGGACCTACAGATGCTCGTAATGTTGACCTGGTCCTTACATTACCGCCAGGACTTACTTATATTGGGGGATCAACTGAAATTGGTTTGTCTACGACTCAGGCGAATGCTATTGCAACACTCGGGACCGGGGGAACTAATGACCCTATTTCTGTAGGGAATGTCCTTACCTGGTATAATATTAACGATACTCCTGCAGGAAAGGCTGATGACCTTGCAGATACTCTTGAAAGAGATGATGGCGGCGCGAATGTTACAAATGATACACTGGTTCTCAGGTTTGATGTACGATCTGACTGTTATGTCACCGATAATCTTGATTTTGATCTGTATTATTATGACTGCTGTGATGATACTCAATATTCTACTTCATCTTCCCCATCATTAACTGCGATTATTCCTACGCTTGTTGTAACGAAGGTTGCCAATGCAAGCCCGGTGAATTGTAATAATGGTCAGCAAAACTGGACCATAACAGTAAGAAATACAGGTTCAGTAGATGCAGATGTAGTTTTAATTGAGGATACTCTTGGACCATGGTTTACTGTAGATATTCCAAGTTCTACAGCTGGACTTGCAGCCATGCCTGCGACCGGAGCCAATGTATATGGATGGGAATTTGGACCTCTGGCTCCAGGAGCTACTGCTACTTTTACACTTTATGCAAATTATAATGCGTCAGCTTATCCACCAAATGCAAATAGTTGCGATTCAACATTGCGTCGCAATCGTGTTCGTGCCAGATGGGGGTGCGGTGCATTTAACTCAGATCCTAATGATACCACCGACTGGACTTGCGATACAGGACCCTGGACATCTTATGTTGATGTTACAGAACCAATGGCAGATATTAGTATTAGTTCCGTTACTCCGAATGCCATTTCCTGTACAGCTGATGGAACAATGGCTGGTACCGTTACAGTCAGAGTAAGCAATACGGGTAGTGCAAATGCTACCGGCTTGGTGGTACGCCTGGCTTCAGATTGTGGCTATAATTTTGCTGATCAGACTAATATTAATTTAAATGCTGGAGCTTCAACCAATCTTACTTTTAATTATACTCCGAACTGTACGAATTGTACCTGTATTTTTACTGCTACTGCTGATCCTTCCAATGGTATATGTGAATGTAATGAAACAAATAATAGTAGAGATTCCGCATCTTTTACACCCTCAACCTATGATCTTACAGTAAATTCAGATACCCTGATCGTAGGTTGTTCCGGTACTGATGGTGAAGTTACTGTTTCAGGAGCTATTGTAATTGCCAATGATGGATGTGCCGATTTGACTACTGATTTTGATGTGACTTTTACTCTTTATGATTCCACAGGATGCGAAGGTGGGACCGGTAGTATTGTTCGTAACTGGACAGAAACGGTAACTGGACAGATCAATGCATCAGGTACTCTATCATACACAATTCAAAATGGAACTTTTACTTCAAATCTTTGTATTACTAGTGATTTATCAATCCGTGTTCAACTGGATACTGGAAATGATGTTTGTGAATGTGATGGAACGAATAATAATTATTGTGCTGACAATATTTCAAGAATTATTCCTGATCTAATTGTCACAAATATAGATTATACCAATGTTTCCTGTACTAATGACAATGTCTCAGGTTTTGTCAGGGTTACTGTACAGAATCAGGGATATGGTTCAGCATCTAATTTTGATGTACAATTGGCGACTGATGGTTGCTTAAATTTTGCAACCAATCAAACGGTGGTTGGTCCCTTAACCAATGGACAGACTGCTTTTGTTGATTTCCCAATCGTAACTGCATGGACAAATCCAAATGATTGTGCCTGTGACTTTACCGCCACTGTGGATATCGATGATGATGTCTGCGAATGTAATGGCTCCAATAATACCCTTACCACAACTTATAATAATCCACTGCCCAATTTGAGAGTTACCTCTGTCGTACCTAGCTTTAACTGTGTATCTGACGGGTCTCTTACCGGTAATGTTGCTGTCACTGTAAACAATAATGGATGTGCCGCAGCCGCAGCAGTGGATGTACAATTAACCACTCCGGGCAATGTCTATGCCTTTACCAACCAGAGCATCACCCTGGCCGCGGGAGCCACGCAAGTGCTTAATTTTTCTTTCACCCCCATCGCAGCCAACTGCGATGTAGATTTTACCGCCACCATTGACCCCGGTGCCGGAGCTGGCACCGTCTGCGAATCCACCAATACTGATAATACGGTAACATATAGTAATTTTGCTCCTGATATTCCTGATCTAAGTGTCCAGAGCGACACGCTGATTCTCAGTTGTAATAATGATGGAGTTATTGCTGTAAATGGAAATCTGGTGGTTAGTAATAGTGGATGTGGTTCCTTTACGGATGATATCCCGGTACGATTAACTCTCTATGACGGAACAGGATGTACCGGAACTGAATTGGGAACATGGACTGAAACATTGGGAAGTGTAAATATTAACGGAGGCAATAGCCAGGCATTTACAATCTCTGAGCTTATTGATACCAATATTCTTCCTTCCAGGTCGGCAAATTGTACACTCTCTATTGGAGTAGAGCTGGATTATACAGGATCAGGATTTGAAATCTGTGAGTTTGACGGGACCAATAATACCTATTGTGCTAATAATAAAGCGAAGAACATTCCAGATATTGAAGTCTCAACAGCTGTTCTTGCAGTTAGTTGCCTGTCAGATGGCAACATTGCCGTGTCTGGAAATGTGACACTGGTCAATAATGGTTGCGGCCCCGATATGGGAGATAATATTCCTATGCGTTTTACCCTGTATGATAATACAGGATGTTCAGGAAATATCATTGGTACCTGGACAGATACCTTTTCAAATCCGGTCCCCAGTATTCCTTCAGGAGGCGGCACACAGACTTTTAATATATCAGGCCAATCCTATACAACAAATGCGTTCAGGAGTTCAAATAATTGCCAGGCTTCTATCAGAATAGAAGCTGATTATACAGGATCAGGATTTGAAATCTGCGAAAATGATGGTGCTAATAATAGCTATTGTGCAGACGGTATTGATGTTCATATTCCTGATGTGCAGGTTCAATCTGACACATTATCTGTTGATTGCAACTCATCAACAGAAGTGACTGTTTCCGGAAATGTTACATTGACAAATAGTGGTTGTGGATCTAATCTAAATGCAGATATTCCCGTAAGGTTTACTATGTATGATAATGTAAACTGTACAGGTAATCCGGTCGAACAGTGGGTAGAGACTTTTAGCTCTATAAATATACCTGCGGGTAATGGTACTCAAACGGTTATTATGAATCCCGTGACATTTAATTTCCTTGCTGCATCTGACTCAACAAATTGTCAGGTTTCAATAAGGATCGAAGCAGATTATACAGGATCAGGATTTGAAATTTGTGAAAGTGATGGATCAAATAATGAACTCTGTTCAGATAAAACAGTTAATATTCCGGATTTAACAATTAATAGTGTTGGCACGACTGTTACCTGTCTAAGTGATGGTAATCTTACTGGAACGACTGTCTCTGTAAGTAATATAGGCTGTGGTCCTGCTGTAGGGGTTGTTGTGAGACTCGCTTCAGACTGTGGACTGACTTTTACGGATCAGAACGTTGATATTGCATCCGGTGCAACTGTTGATGTTTTCTTCCCGTTTGAACAGAAGATAACTGGATGTACATGTAGCCTTACCGGGACAATTGATCCGGATAATTTAATTTGTGAAAGTGATGATTCTAATAATATTATGTCTTCAACAACGACAATGTCAATACCAGATCTGGAAGTATCAGGCAATAATACCGTTAACGGTAATAATATACGGATCGCATGTGCAGATGATGGAAAGGTGAGAATCTCCGGCTCTGTCGGGATTTCAAATAGTGGTTGTGGCGCTGCATTCAGTGGTTCTATTCCTACTCGGTTTTCTCTGTATAGCGGAAGAAATGGAAGTGGAAAAAAGATCCTCGAATGGACAGATGATATAAATGGAGGATCAATTGCTCCTGGTCGTACTGTATCTTATAGATTAACGGACCAGGTACTGGATCTGGATATTATTAATAACTCAGATAATGGATGGTTTTCGGTTGAAATAGAATTGGATTATAATAACTCGATCTGTGAATGGGATGGAACAAATAATGATTTCTTATTAGATAAACAGACTGAATTTGTAGATCTAATTATTGATGATATTGAATATATCTGTAATCCGGATAATTCAGTCTCTTTTGTCGTTACAGTATCCAATACAGGGACACAGAGTGTTTCTGGAGTTTTTCTGGAAATCATAAATGCTGATAACACTACAAACCAACTTATCGACCTTCCAGCTGGATCAACAAAAACATATAATTTTAAGACAAAAGTTTATACAAATGCAATAGATACTACAATTTCTTTCACTATTGACAGTGCTAATTCTTTCTGTGAGACAAATGGAGATAATAACTCTAAAGATATTCATATTTATTGTGTTCCACCTGGTACTCCAAAAATTGAACTTTCAAAGATATGTCCAAAAGCAGATAAACCAGGTGGTATTTTCAGATTTGAAGTAAGGTTAAAAAATACAGGTGATGGAGATGCAAGGGATGTATCTATTGACGATATTCTGCCTGAGAAATTTCAGTATGTGACAGGAACGACTATAATAAATGGAGTAAGAGCAAATGATCCATCAGGTACAACATCATTAAAATGGATCATCGGTGACCTGAAAAAAGGTGAAGAATTACTATTAACATATAATGCAATTACCGACTCAGATATAAAAGAGGGGCGATATTGTAACCAGGCTTATTCCTTTGGACGGACACTTGATAATAAAGAAGTAGCCTCTGATCAGGTTTCCTGCTGTACAATTGTAACTAGAAATAAGGAAGGTTGTTGTTTAAGAATAGAGACTGATGGAAGAGGTTATTACAAAATTCCTGAAATGCCTGTTGCTTATTTCAAACCCTATTTCTTTACTGAAGACGCCATGTATCTTTCCTATTCTGCACTTCAGTTTTATAAGATGGAAAAAAATCAAGATGTTAAGGATGATAAGGTTGAATTTATAAGAGAAAGATTGAAAAATTATGCGCTTTCAACTATTGAAGAATTCTATTTTAATTCAAATATGGGCATTGAAGGATTAAAATTTTCTTATGGTGGAAGCTATCCGGTCACAAATGAAAAGGGCTGGGAAAGAGAAGGTGCAGACAAGACAATGACCTTGTCACAAATAGCGTTTGAAATGCTTGCTTTGAATGAAGCTGTATTAGTAAAGAATATGTCAGTGAATGAAAAATTGAAAAAAATTCTCGATGGGAAAATTGACTTTATTCACGAGCTTGAAATAGCTAGAAAAAATGATGGAAAAGATTTTTATCCACATAGCTGGCAGGTTGGAGATGAGAAGTTAGAAGAGAGTGAAAAAAAATCAGACCTTTATGATAAGACTGTTCTTTATTTCTCTGTAAATTCCTTAATTGAAAGTGGATATAAAGAATTAATTGATGTATCTGACTGGCTGGGAAAAAACATTAAGAAATTTATTAAGAAAAAAAAGAATAAGTATAAAGGCAAAGAAGAGCTTTTCTATATACTTGGATTAGCCAAAGCCGGGAAGACTAAACTTTCAAAAAAGAGGTTGAAACGGTTCAATAAGCTAGTAGAAGACAAAACAATGGATATTAATTCTCTTGATATTTCAGCGCTTGCCTTATATTCTAATTTGAATTTTGAAGGGGATAGAGGAGATGAATTCTATTCATTTATAATTAAAAAATACTATAATAAAAACATTGGTATCTTTGCTGAAACTCTTCCGGACCTTACTTATAAGATAGATCAGAGGCAACTAGGATCACTGATACTTTCAATGGGAAAGATGAAAGGAGATAGGCAGAAACAATTATCTTCAGACATTTATAGAATGATCGATGAGACTGGGCTTTTTCTAAATAAAAGGCATTCCAGTGCAAGCTTTGTTCCTGTTAATTTAATTAAGAATTCATCATTTATGGATCAAAATGTGCCTATCATTTCTACTCTGAAACTCAATAAAAATACGGCACCTGTTTTTTCAAGAGATGTAAGGATCTATCCGAGTATTACGAACCGAATTGAAGAGAGTGTTGTCTTTCCAAATTACTCCAAGGTGTTTTCGCCTTCTTATGAGGATGATAGTGTGAGAATACTTTCTCATTCATATTCATTACAGTATATTGGTGGAAATATTAAAAATAATAAGAAAAGGGTTATAAGTGAAAGAGGTAGAACACTTGAAAATATAGGGCAAAAATATCTTGAATTTATGCTGGATAGTAAAGGGGGATTATTCTATGGGAATAAACTTATCGTACCATTTAGTAAGATTTCAGTTAAGGGAAGAGTAACAGATCAACTTTCTATTGAGCCATTGAGTCTTTCTACTGATTATAGTACTGAATCTTTTGCAAATCTTTTTGTAGCAGAAAATATATATATTAAAAATAAAGGTAAAAAGGAGAAAGTCCTATCTGAAACTGTTCAAATCCAGAAGAAAATAATTGCTGAATTTGTAAAGATTGGTTATGTCCCTGAGAAATTTAAGCTGTATATTGGCTCAGGTTTTGAAAAGGATGGTGCAATTAAAATAATTCCTTCAAAAGAGCAGGCAGACAAGATTACTATTATAAAATTACTTTCAGGTTTTGATGTTCCGGAAACAGGTAAATTAATTGAAAATGGAAAAACAAAGAAACTTAAAAGTGAAGATTTGATTTTTCTCTCATTATTTCCAAAATATAAAACTTTTTTTGAAAACGAATTGGAAGAAATATCCACTACTTTTGCGAGAGATATTACTCAGAAATCTGCTAGTGCTATTGCAAACAGAATACTTGGAAAAACAGAAGGCAAATATATTTCTGATATTAAGAAATTCTGGGAAAAAGATGTTCAACTTCCAGTTGGCAGAATAGATAAAATGAAAATGGGAGAGAATAGAATAGTATATGATATTCAGCAATATCTTCTCTTTTTATCTGCATTGAAAAAAGATGGTGGTTTCATTTTCAATAGATCTCTTGATTATTTTTCATATATTCTTGAAGGTGAATGGGGGATAACCAAAAATAATAGAATATTGGCTGCACCTCCAAAAGAGATTATATTGATCAAGGAAACGCCGAGAAACTATCCTGAGCCTGGAGATATATTCAGTAAAGCTGTCAGGATCTATAATAGATGTCTTGAGAGTTATCAGGGTTCAAGATATTTTGATAATCTTTTTATCTGGACAAAATTTACAACTCCTCTGCTTTATTATGGTTCAGAGAAAAAAGATGACTTGACTCATCTGGAAGGATTCAAATGGAAATTTAAAGGAATGAGTGAGGGAGGTTACCTGAGTTTTATCTATCAGGCATTGATACCTGCAAATTTCAAAGAAAATAATATCAAATGGCAAACATTTGTTTCCAGTGTTGACAGATCAGAAGATATTAATTATGGCGATAAACTTGATAGATGTGAAGATGATCACATGGGTGAAGGAATTTTTATCAGACCTCTCACTGAGATCAAGGGTATTGTTTATGAAGATTTAAATATTAATGGAAGAAGGGATGTCGGTGAGATTGGGCTTACAGGAATAATTATAAAAGACAGCCTTGGAAGATCTCTTATAACTGATAAAAATGGAGAGTTTAGAGTAAAAACTGGAAGTGATAAACTTGTTGTGCAGATGGATATGCAGTCATTACCCGCTAATCTTACTCTAACAACAAGTCCTACAGAGGTTGTAAATAATGTTTTTGAACATAATATATCATTCGGGGTTGTAGACTGTATAAATATTCGTGGATTTGTTTATGACGATTTAAATGGGAATGGTAGTTTCGATAGTGAAGAACCTAAGTTTGGAGGAATATTTATAAAAACTCGTAAAAAAGAAGTAGTATCTGATAAAAATGGATACTTTGAAATTAGCAACCTTCCAAAATCCTGGAAAAAGGAGTTGAAAATCCAAAAGAATCAACAATTTACAGATATTAAAGGGAAGAATTTAAAATTATTTATTGAAGAATAAAAATCTTTATTAAGGCTGTTTCCGGACAGCCCTAATAGAGTTATATATACATTAATAAATATTATTTAATTATCCAAGTATATTAGGTGTTTTGTATGCAAAATATTGCTATATGGGGATGAAGAAACCATATAGCAATATTTCAAACTGCATAAAACTTAAATAAAAAATAATACTTATATCTATTTTAAATAGATAGCTTCCTCTTAAAATCACTTAAGAGGAGACCATCAATTGCTTAGTTAAAAATAATATCTAATACCTGCGTATGTTCTCATATTCGAAAATTTTATCTTAGTTGTTATAAATAAAAAACTGGCCTTGTATGATGTTTATTGAACCTTTCAAGACATTGAAATCAGTGTTATTGTTCCTGTGTTTGAGAATTGCAACAGAAGATTTTTTAAAAAGTGATGCTGTATTGTTTGTTTTGATTTGAAATATTTTTTTATTGTACACTTTCGCCATTACATAAACAGAACCCTCAGATAATTCCAATGTTGAAATGTTTTTTTTCGAAGTCAACGTCTCAGCGAGTATTGTAACTACTTTTAAAGTGGTGTTATGATCCATCCTGATTATTGTCCCGTTATTAAATTGAATCTCACATCTTGATTTTCCTTTTGATATGATAATATCACCTGGAACGATTGGAAGGTTAATAACTGCTTTGTCTCTTTTTCCATCTAATCTTTCAACAAAAACATGGGAATCAGGTTCTACATAAGATACATGTTCTTATTCTCTTTTTAATTCTTCAGAAAACAGAATAAATGACATTATAATTAATAAATAGACTACTAATTTTTTTTTCATTTAATTTCTCTTTTTTTTGTCATACACTAGAGAGGCATTTTTTATGCCAATTTATCTGGATGTTTTATGAGTCATCTCTAATACATAATTAAAATAAATTGTATTAAAAAAAGGACATTAGAATATATTACGAATCTATTTATATCTTTTTAAGGAAAATAATTTATAAGCATTTGATCTCATAAAATCGGCAACACGATTTAATAATTTAATTTTTATACTATTAAAAGGAGTAAATTTCTGATAAAATATATTTCTAATGGAGGTATAATGAAGCTTTTATCAATTTTTGTTTTTTTATTTATATCAATATTTTGTTCAGGTGAAGTTGAACGAGCAAATAGTGAAGAGGGTATACTGCGCTTTGAATACAGGATAATTAACAGATCATCCAAAACTGAAAATATTAAGTTTTATTTTACTATTCCAGTAAATAATGAAAGGCAGGAAATACTTACAGTTTATCCAGAACCTGGATTTAAAAATATCCAAATTGACAAATATGGGAATAAAATTGTTACATATGTAGAGAATAATATGCTTCCGGGAGAAGTTAGAACTCATGGTTGGATTGCACATGTAAAAATGTATGCTGCAGTTTATAAAAAAAGTATTAAGAAAGAGACTTTAAGTAAAAAAGAGAGAAAGCTTTATCTTATGGATAAGGAAAATTATAGAATAAATGACAAAATTATCACAAAAATTAAAAACAAAATTGTAAAAAATGGAGATACTCCATACGATATTGCATTTTCAATTTACAAATACCTGATAAAAAGCATTGTATATTATAGAGATGATAAGTGGGAACCGGCACCTGATGTTTTAAAAAGCATGAAAGGATCATGTTCTGAATTTAATTATACTTTTATTGCCTTGTTAAGAGCATCTGGAATTCCTGCCCGGTATACAGGCGCTTTTACTATAAAACCTGCAAATACTACAAAGTATGATGAGTTTACTCAGGAAGATGCAGTCTTTCACAGATGGACAGAGGTATTTACTCCAACTTATGGATGGATACCCTTTGATGCATCAAGAGGGAGTGGAAGTATCAAAAGGTCTTCTAATTACTTAGATTTTGTTGGAAGAATTCCTGCTGGAGCTCTTCAAACTTATAGAGGAGATGGGGGAAAGAATAATTTGTTAAGATGGGATTATATTGCAAATGGAATGAGTGGCTCAAGGAGCGATATACGAGATATTCCTGTTGGTTACTATATATCACTTAAAAAACATAAGGGGTCTTTAAAACAGAGTATTGAAAGGGTTAAGAGAGCGTTAAAACAAAAATTAACTCAGAAAACAATTGCAGGGCTATTGGAAAATCCGATAGACCGTGAAACTTTTTTCATGTATAAAAACCATATAGATAAGAGATTATATCCAGCTCTAATAAAGGAATTAATAAGAATAAATCATCCTGAAGCCATATATTACTCACTTTATTCAAGCCATATCAATAAGGAAATTCCATATTTACTAAACTATGCTGTCTTCACAAATGATGCTCTTAAGAAGAATATCAGTAAAATCTTGAGTACAGATAAATGGGATTGGCAACTTTTTGAATACTGGTGGCGCAAGGCAAGACCGCATATTAAATTTAATAAGAAGTTAAATTTATTTGTACTGACCAAAAAAAATATTAATATTTACTGATATATACTTACTCTCTATTCATGGATATTTTAAAATTAAATCTTCTGGGAGCATATCTCTCTGTCTTTGCACTGGCGGTTTGTATTCTTATTTTTGTTTCAAGGCTGGCTGAAAAGAAATCTATTGAACACTGGCTTGGCATTATTCTTATAGGAACGATTATACCTTATGTTTACTTTCTGTTTAACGCTCAAAAGAATGAGAGACCAGGAATCTATTATATTCAACTTATGTGCATAATTTTGTTTTTGATTGTTGAACTGTTACTGGATTATATATTTCAGCTGGATTTTAGAAATGTCAGATGGATGCTCATTACTTATGTCACGTTATTTTTTGCTGCAACCGGAGGAATGATTGGAATTGCTTCGAATGGTGGGAAATTGTGGACAATAATTTCTATAATTCTTTTTTTTATTATGACAGCTCTTGCATTTATTCAACGGAGTATAACCGGAATGTGATAACATCGCAATAAATTTAATTTATTTCATATTATTTGAACATACTGTATAATTTAATTAAGATAATTGAAGGAGCTTATATGAAAAACCTGTTCTTACTGCTTATTTTATTGATTTTATTTATTGATTGTAAATCTGATCAGATTAAGATAACTAACATAGCAAAAAATGATAAATCCAGCGATCACCCGGTTGCTGCGGAAAGAAAAAAAGAGCTTAAAATTGAGATGGAAATTCCAAAGTATGACCCGGATGAAAATTTCCGCGAACAGTATGTAAGGAAACTGGATTCCGAAAAACAACAGGAGATAATTGAGGGATATGCCAGATATGATCAGAGTGTAAATGTTCGAAAAGCTGCTGTGTATAAACTTGAAAATCAGGATACGATTGCAAATATTGTTGAAGATGCTGCTGAAGATGAAAATATTCGGAATGCAGCAATATTGATGTTACATCCTATATCCCGGCAGGACTTACTAAATAAAATTGTCTTGAACGATGAATCGGTCAAGTGTAGAAGAACAGCTGTGAGGAAGGTAAATTATCAAAAGGTGCTTGCGATTATTTCTAAAAATGATGGGGACGATTTTATAAGGCGCTGTGCGGTTAAAAAATTAAATGATCCGGGATTATTATTAGATCTTGCCAAAAATGATCCTTCCCATATGGTTCGTCGAGAAGCGGTGTCAAACAAATATTTTACGGATCAGAGAGTTTTAGCCGATATAGCAGAAAATGATCAACAAGATTATGTTCGAAGAATTGCAGTAGAGAAATTAGATTCGTTAAAATGGCAGGATTTATTCATTAAAATTGCATTGAATAAAAAGGCAAAGTCACAGTTAAGACAGGCAGCGGTGAAGAAAATTGAAGATCAGGACGTATTAGTTAAGCTTGCAAAGAAAGATAAGGCTTATTGGGTAAGAACCGAGGCGGTAAGAAAGATATCTGATCAGGAAATTTTAAAAAAATTAATGAAATATGAGAAAAATGAAATGGTGCGTCGGGTACTGATACAAAAAATTGATGATCAGGATTTAATTGAATCGACCGCCCTGAATGATGAGAATGAGGATGTTAGAATGAGCGCAGTGGGAAAACTCAGGAATAAGGAAATTATCGAGAAAATTGCACTGGAGGACATCGCATCGAGAGTCCGCGTAACAGCTGTTTGGAAGATATCAGATAAGGATGCCTTAGTATATATCGTCCGAAATGACAAGAACAGGGAAGTCCGAAGAATGGCGGTACGAGGTATAAAAGACCAGTCCGCTTTATTGGAAATTGTCAAAAAAGCGAAAGAAGTGGATGTTCAATATCAGGCGGTAAAGCAAATTACGGATCTAAATATTTTGAAATCCATCGTTAAAAGTGATAAGCGCAACCTTATGAAGGAAACTGCAGAAAAAAGAATATTTTTATTGATAGAAAAAGCGAATCCAAAAAATAAAAGCCGTCGGTTTATAGAAGAGGTGGCAGAAAAAATATATCCGGGAGAAAAAAGAATATTAAATCATAATATGTTCAAAATATTGGGAATATTAAGTGAATATATCAGTCGATTTAATACATTTGGAAACCGATGGGAAGATCTTGTTGAAGGTTTCAATTCGAAAGAAACTGAAATAGCAGATATATTTGAAAAATTAATCATACAACTGCAGAAGGATACAAATAGAGATTTTAACTATTCAAAAAAAATCGGGAAACAGGGAAATATATTTTTTTATTCAAAAAGCCTGAGTAAAATGATTAATTCCCATTATATGATGAAGGGTGGAATTGCCACCTTGGATGCCGGAATTTTTAAAAAAGCAGATAAAAAAGAAAAAATGGCCTATATTGGGGGGGCATATCTCAGATTCGGGAAGATGAATAGAAATCTGATAGAGGGGGCAAACTGTCATAAAAAGTTAGTGACCATCTGCAAAATTTTATCAGATTTAAACTGCAGAGAGATTGCGCTTTTTACACCAATGACGGGAATTGGAGTTATGACAATCCTACTCTTTCAACCTAGTTCAGAGGTTCAAAATTATTTGAGAATTACCAATATTAAATCAGTCCGGTATATAAAGACGCTCTGGGGAAGTGATAATATAGAGAAAATCTTTGAGATAAAGGATTGAGTAAATGTTCAAGTTAACTAAATACTCGTACTTTTTATTTTATTATTATCATCCAGAAGAAAAACTTTTGGTGTAAAGTTTTTTGCCTCTTTGATATCCACCTCACAATAGGCAACTACAATAATCTTATCACCTTTATGTACTAATCTTGCAGCAGCTCCATTCAAGCAGAAATCACCTTTTTGGCCATCAATTATATATGTTGAAAATCTTTCCCCATTAGTAATATTATAGATATCCACTTTCTCATTCTTAAACATTCCAACAGATCTGTATAGCTCAGGATCAATGGATATAGATCCCTCATAATTCAAGTCTGCACCTGTAACTGTTGCTCTATGTAATTTTGCTCTCATCATAGTTATTTTCATCTGTTCATCTCCAAAGCTTTATATATTCCTTCTAATACCAGATTAGGGTATATTTCATCGAAAAATCCTGCATCTTTAAATAAAGAAGCAAATCCGCCTGTACCAATTATGAAAGGGGGCTTGTTATTAAAACACTCTTTTGTAATACCTGCTGTGATCTCCTTCAAGGTTCCTAATGTTCCATAATATAGACCTGACTGTATACTTTCTACCGTTGATCTCCCACAAACAACATCTGTTTTCAGTATCTCAACTTTCGGAAGCTTTGCTGTTTTTTCTTCAAGTGAATTCATTGCAATCCGCATTCCAGGGACAATGGCTCCTCCAAGATATTCCTTGTTCTTAGTGATAGTGTCAAATGTTATTGCGGTACCCATATCTACTATGATTAGATCTTCATTCGGATACCTGGTAATTCCTGCAATAGAGGTTGCAATTCTGTCAGCTCCAACTTCAATTGGATTCTTATACTTTATCTTAAGTCCACTTTTACTTCCTACTTTGAGGAAAAATGGCTTTTTTTTGAAGTATTTTTCACAACCATTAATTAAGGAATAATTGAAATCCGGAACGACTGAACATATTGCGATTTCATCGACTTCATCCGGGTCTAAATTATTTGCGATCATTGCATTCCTGAGAAATATTCCTATCTCGTCGGATGAGGCCCCTTTTCCTAATCTCTTTCTGAATCTCAAAACTATTTCATTGTTTTTGTATACTCCACAAAATAACTGAGAATTTCCTAAATCAAGACATAATACCATCTAATTTCTCCTTAATTAAGTTAAAAAGAGCTTCTGCTAACTCCTGCTTTGTCTCTGTTTTTTCTACCAGCTCATTATTATAATAAATATCGGCGGGATGAATACTTTCTGTAATATTATCCAAATCGTTATGTACTACAAAATCTACTGTTTTTTTTAGAAACATCTTTGAGATCTTTTGTTTTATATTTGAGTTGTTTTCATTTTTTGTGAGTTTAAAACCAATATTAATTAAATTGTTTTTTGAATATTCTTTTATATGATCTAGTATTTTTAAATTAGGTTTGAGGTGAATAGTAAGGGGTTTTGACGAATCTAACTTTCCGGATGGATCTTCTAACTTCTGTCCATTGGACTCAAGATAATCTAAAGAAAAATCACTTACTGCAGCAAGGTGGATAACAGAATCAAAAAATTCAGAGTTTAAAAGTTTTTTCATTTTAGTATCCAGATCATTGAAACTTGCAAATTCTATAATTTTTAAATTATTTATTGGAAATACAGCTCTTTTTCCTTTAAGGAGTATTACATCTGCACCATTATTTGAGAAATAATCGGCAATTACAGCCCCGGTTTTCCCAGTCGAGAAATTCGAAATAGACCGGACTCCATCTATTGGTTCTTCAGTACCACCTGATGTTATCAATACTTTCAAATTTCTTCCTCTATTTTTTTAAAAACAATATCTGGATCTAAAAGCCTTCCCTTACCAATGTCACCACAGGCAAGAGCTCCTTCTTCCGTATCAAAGATAAAACATCCCATTTTTTCAAGGTTTTTTAAGGAAGCCTGAACTATGGGATGTGCAAACATATTTGAATTCATTGCAGGGGCAATCCAGTATGGCTTAATGAAATTGTTTGCAAGGAAAGTTGCATTGATCAGATCATTTGCAATTCCTGAATTGAGTTTATTTATAGTACTTGCTGAAGCTGGATAAAGTATAAAAAGGTCTGCCCACTTTACCAGGTTTATATGATCCATCATTGTTCCTTCTTCAAACATATCTGTTTTTACTTTTTTCCCGGTTAATCCTTCAAATGTTGCCTTGCCTATAAATTCCTGTGAAGAATCAGTCATTACGACCTGCACCTCGTAGTCTGCTTTGATCAATAATGATGCTAGATAACAACTCTTATATGCTGCGATTGATCCTGTAACCTGTAATACGATTTTACCTTGTGACATTGTCTATTAACCTCACTTTTCCCAGAGTTATTGCTCCAAGAATTCTATTTTCATATATTTCTATATAATCGATATTAAATCCAACGTTTATTAGTTCTTTTTTGATCTCTTCTATCTCTTTACCAGAAGATATTGATTTATAAAATGCTGGAGCAATTTTTCTTTCTGTTTCGGATAGAAGGCTATTTCTACTGCTGTATGCAAGTCCATCCTCTTCTCTGACAATGGGACAGGAAATAATATTAGTATCTATAAAGAAAGATTTAGACATTCCTTCTATAAGTTTGAACTGCTGCCAGTCTTTTTCTCCAAAATATGAATTTGTTGCTCCAATAATATTCAATAATTTTATTACTACTGAAAGAACACCATCAAAATGTCCCGGTCTGTGAGCACCACAATACTTTTTACTCAGTTCTTCTTCTACAATTTTATATGAATATTTATCCGGATACATCATATAGGTATCAGGAAAAAACAGATATGTAACATTCGTTTCATTTAGAAGTTTCATGTCTTCATCTAAAGTATTGGGATAGTTTTTCAGATCATCCGGGTCATTGAATTGAGTCGGGTTTACAAAAATACTAACCACAGTTATGTCGTTCTCTTCTAAAGATTTTAAAATAAGGCTTTTATGCCCCTTATGAAGTGCGCCCATTGTAGGTACAAAGCCAATCGATTTATCTTCAATTCGAATGGTTTTTAGAATCGCTTTCCATTCAGCGATACTCTTTATTATTTTAACCATTATAACTTTCCTTTTCAGCAGGAAAAGATCTCTCTTTTACATTTTTATCAAATTCATTTAATGCATCTGATATAAGCTTTTCACTGTCCATATATTTTCTTACAAATTTTGGAACATAACCAGTATTTACTCCCATAAGGTCCTGGAGTACAAGAACCTGTCCATCAGTACTATTTCCTGCCCCAATTCCAATTACCGGGATATTGATGCTTTCTGAAAGTTTTTGAGCTGCATCAGTTGGAATACATTCTGCGACAATTGAAAAGCAACCGGCTTTTTCAAGTCTTTTGCCCTGATCTATTAATTGACTGACTGAATCCTCTGTTTTATTCTGAACCTTAAAACCTCCTAATTGGTTATGTGATTGGGGAGTAAGGCCGATATGTCCCATTACCGGAATGCCTGATTCTATAATATGTTTAATAATATCCTCATGTCCATCTATTCCCTCAATTTTTACTGCATTTGCTCCTGATTTCATAATTAATTCTACAGATTCCATTGCTGATAACAGCCCTTTTCTATGTGATAGAAATGGCATATCTGTGATAATGAATTTTTCCGGGGCTCCTTTACGTACCGCTCTAGTATGTAAAGCCATCAGTTCTGAGTCTGCTGGAATAGTTGAGGCTTCTCCATACATCACCATTGCGAGGCTGTCTCCAACAAGTAAACAGTCAATATTTGTCTCATTTATAATTGAGGCTGTCCAATAATCATAACAGGTGATCATTGAAATCAATTTCTTCTTTTTTTTCATTTTTTGAAAATCGAGTACATTCATTTTAGGTTATTCTCCTATAGACTCTTTCAAATGCTCTATATACATTTTTCCATTCCTCTTCATTTAGTGAATCTATATTGTTTTTAATAGTGTCTGTGTCATCTCTCACAATTGGTCCGGTCAGGGATTTATCAATATCTGATTCAATGTTTTTAAAGGTTTGTTCCAGATAGGGTAATAGACTTTTCCATGGTAAGTTTAATTTCTCTTCAAAATCCTGTTTTACTTTCTGCCAGAGCATTATTGAAAAATTCCCGCTTATAACACAGAGAGCATGATAGAGACCTTTATTTTCAGGTTTAATCGGGTATGATTTGTTTTTCAGGTTTGGGAATATTTTAGAAAACGGGAATCCCTCTTCAAAGATAAAGGGAATAGATCTGTAAGTTTTCAGATCATACATTTGCTCTCCGAATGTCATGAGAGGATGTACTCCCGGAATTTGTCTTGAATATAGAGCTCCGGAAAAATGGATTAGAGTTTTAGTTTTCAGTCCCTTATTCTCTTTAATAAATCCTTCAATATTTTTATCTGAAATCAGTACAAGAATAATATCACATTTTGAGAGTTTGTTTGATACATCTGTTGAGTCCTGTTTTCTACTCCAGGAAATGTACTCTATTTTCTCAAGTTCAAAAAACCGAGCCATGTGCAAAGCAACACGACCACTGCCAACAATTCCATAATTTTTTTTTTTTTTCATATGGTACCTGTCTTTTAAAGATCAAGTCCTCTAACCTTTTATAATTTAAAACCAGTTTATACATTACTTGTTTCTGTTTGTCAATAAAAATTAATAAAAAATGAGTCTTCAGGGTCTGAATGCTGAGTCTATTCCTATTAACTTTTATGAAAAAAATGGCATGGATTTTGTTGAGAATTTTTCATTATAAGGGTTTTCATGAAACATTGCTACGATTAACTGCAATAAGAATTCTTGATGTTATTTAAGCCCTGAAAGTTAACAAAGAACAAACTTAAGATCATGCCCAGGACATCTCTAACTTTCGTTGTTCTTTCGCACAATCCCTTAAGTACAGGTTAATTAGACTTTGATACGGGAGACCATTTTTTTTCGATAATTCCTTAAAGTATTCTATTGTGTCTTTGTCTATTCGAATCGTTATCTGCTCTTTTAAACGATTAATATAAGGATTTTTTCTGCTTTTCATGTTTTTTAAATCATATTCTTTCTTCATTTTTGCTCTCCCATATACTCTTGCTTTTCATTTTTGGTTGCTTTCCTTGCTGAAATAATTCTTATAATGTTATCATTTTTCCGATAACAATGACAAATTAATAGAATTTTCAGCTTTGTACTTAAACCAAGCAATAGCAGTCTTTCTTCTTTTTGAGAGTGATCAAAGTCATAATACTCAATCGCATTTTCATCATAAAAGACAGTTACAGCTTCCTCAAACGAGACATCATGTTTCAATTGATTGGATCTATTTTTCTTGTCATCCCATTCAAAACAAATCTCTCTCATAATTATATTATATTTACATTGTAGTATTTTGTCAACAAATACATTTTTTTTATAACATTTTTTTTCACAAAATCCACATTTAATTTAAATATTTTTTTGTATTTGCAATTTTAAATTATTCCCTTTATAATTTTATTAATCAAATATCAATAAAAATTACAAGTTACAGCATCTTTGGTAATAAAAAAAGCTTTAAATATGAGGGTTATTAAGGTTGCAGATCCAGAACATCCACGTGGTGGATATGAACCTATATGGGCATAAAATTAAATATTCTTGATTGGGTTTTGATTATTAGGAATATAAAGCGTAAATGATGAACTGGAAATCATTAAAAGTTTTGGACTTGAAAACAATATTGAGATTAGAGAGATCTGTTTTTAAATTCTATTTTTTTTGTACCCCATTTTCTTAAGATAAATATCAATTGATTGTAACTATCGTTGTCCTGACGTTTACGTTTGAATTTAACTTAAATTTTATGGCAGGATTCTTAATATGGAGCGTTTGAGTGTTTCTGCAATTGCAAGAAGGATCAATCCAAACAGGAGGAAGAAAAAGTATCTCTCTTTTACATCCTTTATCGTTCTGCTTGATATTTCTGTTTTTTCCCATTTGTTTATGTCTTCAAATATTTTAATAAGTGTCTCTTTCTTTGTTGCATTAAAATAGAGTCCGCCGGTTATTTTTGCTATTTTTTTTAATAGAACTTCATCAATAATTGAATCAACCATTACCTGTCTCTTATTTCCAAAAGGATCAATATCTATATATGGAACTCTACCAGATTTTCCAATGCCAATAGTGTATACCTTTATATTAAAATCTTTTGCCATATCAGCAGCATCATTTGGATCTATCTCTCCTGTATTATTAACACCATCAGTTAATAAAATTATAATTCCTCTGGCACTTTTCTTCTTTATTTTCTGCCCCGGAATTAATTTTTTACCACTATTTACAGACCTTATGCCAACCAGCCTGTTTACAGCAGTTGCAAGAGCTACTCCAATGGCTGTGCCGCCCTCATCTTTGAGATCTTCTGTAGAAGTTTCAAGTACATATCTATTTAAAAAATCGTAATTTATTGTTAATGGAGATTTTGTATAAGCAGTCCCTGCAAAAACGATAAGTCCAATTTTATCATTTACCCTCTTCTTTATAAAATCATTTATAACTACTTTTGCTGTTTCAAGTCTATTTGCAGGGTGAAAATCCAATGCTTTCATTGAACCGGATATATCCAATGTAATCATTATATTCACACCGGTAACTTTTTCAACTTTAAAAGAGTTTATTTTCTGAGGTCTTGCCAGAGCTATAATAATAAAGAATAATGCAAGAAGTTTAAACCCGAAAATGCTTTGTGCAAAAATTATTTTTAAGGAAGGCTCTTTTTTTTTAAAAAGTTTACTTGAAGAGTAAAAAATAAATTTAAAACCTTTTTTTTTATATAATCTGTTAATAAAATAAAGTAATGGGATTAATAAAAACAATAAAAATAAGAATGGATATTCGAAGTGATTGAGGCCGAATACCGACTCAATAAAATCAGTTAGCTTTTTTTCCATTTTTCCTTTTAATCCTCTCCAATTCCTGAGCTTCTTGTATTGCCTGCCTTTCAATAAAGATATCCAATAACTCTTTTATTACTATATTTAAAGCTTCTTTATCCTCTGGATTAGGAATATATTTTGCGAATTTCACCTTATCTGAAAAACTCAATATCTGGTCCAGTTTCTCTTTTACCGCATTAAGTTTTTCTCTCTCCCGCAAAACCATTATTGTCTCAAAAGTGGTTAATTCTTCTGCATTAAAGCTGTATTGTCTGGTTAAAAACCTTTTTGTTATCTCTGTCAGTTTTAAAAAATATAATTTTAATTTTCCTGAAACAATCAGTCTCTTATTTTCCAAATCTATAAAATTAGTATGAAATTCTTCGACGGGAGTTTTTTTTATTTCTGGAGTAATTTTTTTATACTTAATTTTTTTTCTAATATATGAAACAACTATAATAATCAATAATACTATTACAACAAGAATAAATAAATATCTTAAGAAATACAGTATGCTGCCAATTACTTTTGCCAGAGGTTTTATAGGCTTAAGATCTTTTTCTGAGTTTTTTTTCTTTTCCAAAGAGGATAGAATTGTAACCTCTAATTGATTTGTTTCTAAAGTTTCAATAATCTCATTATTTCTGATAGTTTTTATTTTTATTGGAGCAATTTTAAAATTTCCAGTTTTCCAAAATGCAATTTTTATTTTTTTTTCAAATATCTGATAGGAGTTGTTCGTTTCAGTTCTAATATCTTTTTGTTCTAGTACTTCAAAATTATCTGATTTTATCTCTGTTTTAATCGAATGTATCGATGTTTGAGATTTGAGAATTAAATTGATCTCAAAATGTTCTCCTATATAGCCCGATAATTTTGATATTGAGACTGTTACCTGAGAAGAACCAGAAAATATTTGAGAGGTCTGAAACAAAAATATTAATAAAGCAAATATGACTAAATTGTTTTTATATTTCATCTTGAAAGTTTTTTTTTTCTCTTTAAGAAGAAGTTAAATAGAGGCTTTTCATAATCTTCTTCACTTGAGATTTCTATAATGTCTACCTTGTATTTTTTTAGAGTTTCTTTGAGCAGGGAATCATTCTTCATATAATTATCTTCGAAATTCCTCCTGTTTGAACTTTTAGAAAAATCAATATAAAAGTCTTTATTGGTTTCAAAGTCCCTTAAGAGAAATAATCCTTTTTTTGGAATTTTTGATTCTCTTTGGTCGGTAATATTAATAGCGACAAGGTCATGTTTTTTGCTTGCAATCTTAAGTGGTTTATTATATCCAGCATCAATGAAATCTGAGATCAAAAAGACAATGGATTTCTTTTTTAGGATCTTATTTAAATAGTTCAAACCTGTACTTAATGAAGTACCCTTAGCCTTAGGTGTAAAACTAAGTATTTCTCTTATTATTCTTAATAGGTGAGTTTTTCCTTTTTTGGGGGGCACATATAATTCGATCTCATTTGAAAATATTAGTAAGCCAACTTTGTCCTTATTAAACATAGCAGTAAAAGCTATAATAGCTGAAATCTCTGCGGCAATTTCTTTTTTACTTTTTGAACCTGAAAAAAACTCAAGAGATGCTGACAAATCAATTGCAAGAATCAGGCTTAATTCCCTCTCTTCTGTAAATTGTTTTACAAATAATTTACCCATTCTTGATGAAACATTCCAGTCGATAAAACGAATGTCATCACCAGTCTGGTATTCCCTGACCTCAGCAAATTCCATCCCTCTCCCTTTAAAGGCAGAGTGATATTCTCCTGAGAATGATTCGTTAGAAATCTTTTTGGATATTATCTCTATTTTTCTTACTTTTTTTAATATATCTTCTGTAACCATTAACTGTAATTATAATATTTATTACTGCCTAAATCAAGTATTGATATAAAAAGATTATTTTTCTGGTCCAATGACAATTTTTATCCGGTTTTCGGGATCCAGTGCCTTTTTTATATAATTAATGAACTCACTTAGTTTTAATTTATAAATATGTTTATGAAAATTAGCAACAAAATTATCATTTTGTCCCAGTATTACGAAAAAACCCAAGTTAGATACTGCCTTTATTTTTGTTTCATTCTGTCTCAAAAAAAGTGCAAAGGCACCTGTTTGAACTGTGGCAAATTCAGCTTCAGTTAAACCCTCATTTAAGAGTGTATCTATTACCTTTTCCAGCGCATTTATGGCTTTTTCTGTTTTTGATTTATCGGTTTTTAAATATACGGTCAATAATCCAGCCTTCTTCATTTGCATATAAATTCCATTTAAAATATAAGCCAGTTTCTTATCTGCTCTTAATGGCCATAACCGGGAACCAATACCATTTCCTAGCATAATTTGCAGTAAATAACCGCAAGTATAATTGTGAGTTGTCATTTCCGGTAATAAGGCAGAAACCCCCACTAAAGATTGCTTTGTGTTTTTATTAAATCTTAACTCTTTTTTTAAAGGTTTTATTATTTCTATTTTAGGTAAATTTTCCTGTTTCTGTCCAATGGGTAGTATTGAAAATTGGGATTCAACTATATTCTTTATTTTTGAGTCATTCAAATTAGAAGAGACAATAATAACCATATTTGATAAATTTATATAGTTATTATAAAAAGCCTTTATATGTTTTTTTTTTATTTTTTTCAATGTTTTTTGAGTTCCCATTCCGGAACCACTATAACCTGCCTTGCCAAAAAAGGTATTATAGGACTCCTGCATTAATACCTGCTGTGGTTGATCTTCCGAATTCTTCTGAATGTTTTTCATATAATTCTTTATATTAGATATTCGAATTGAAGAAAATAGTGGACTTGATAAACTTTTTAAAATAATTTTCAATGTTTTTTCCAAATTTTCTGAAAGGCATTTAATCCTAATGGTAGAGAAATCACCTTCTACTGAGACAGAAATGGATGATCCCATTTTAATCATATTTCTAATTTTTTTCGAAGTATCAAATTCAGTACAAAGCCGAGTCGTAAGGAAAGCTAAGCCTCTCTGTTCAATTGGTTCAGCTCTTTTGCCGCCATTAATAAATATCTTAACAATAGAAATCTCTGATGAGGTGTCATGTAGAAAAACAAATGATAGATTTTCATTTATATTGATTTTTTTAGGAAGAACGTTCCAGGTATTCTCTGCTGGCAAGGTTAAGCAGAATAACAGAGAAAATAAAATTCCAATTAATACTGTGCTGATTTTACTCTTATATTGATTGTAATTATTCATAAATTCAATCCTTTTTTTTTTTCCGGGATGATGGATATTGCAATGTAATGTTTACCGCTAAAATAAACAGAAACAGCTTTTCTCAGTTTTTTTGAACTGATGGAGTTTAATTGTTCTGTGTAATTACTTTTTTTATCTTTTTTAAGAGCTAGAATATATTTGGCATATGATCTAGCCAGATTAATTCCCTGCTCCAAAAATTCATTATAGGAAAGACGCATCATTGTCCTGGCAATTTCTAAAAAATCAGGTATATTTTGTCTCTGGTTATATAGATAATCCTTTTTAGAAAATTTGAATTTTTTTAGATTATGAAGAATTGAAATAAGTTTATTTTTTGTTTGTTTAATATTTTTTTTTTTCAATTTGACATGAATTATTACTACCCCTCCATGTTCTAAAGAGTTATAAACCATTCTTACCTGATGTACCAGCTGTCTACCTCTATTTAAAGAATAGTAAAGTATAGGGCTCATTCCCTTGCTTAATATCTGGGATAAAACATCTATTGCTACTTTGTCACTTGAATTTTTAAATGGGGCACTATATGCAAGAAATAAATGAGCCATTTCAATATCCATTTCTCTTTTTATATTAATTTTTTTTGATAGTTTAGGCGCATCGGCTATTTTTGATACTAGAAATTCTGATTTTTTAAATTTACCGAAAGTTGAACGTATATATTTTTCAATATGTTCAAAATTAAAATCTCCAACGATTGATAATGAACAGTTTGTGGCAGAAAAATATTTTTTATAAAAATTCTGTACCTGCTCCATTTTTAGATTTTTTATTATTTCTGGATTCCCGCCAACCGGTAATTGATAGGGATGCTCTTTAAATATATTTTGAAATACCAATTGGAAACCTAATTTTTCCGGATCGTCTTGAATTTTAGATAGTTCTTCTAATATTACATTTTTTTCTCTATCTAATTCAGCAGATGTAAATGAAAGGTTAAACAGCTTTTCTTCCATTAACTTGAGCCCTTCCTTCCAATACTTTTTCTCTGTTGATAATTCAAGAGTTGTAACATCCGGAAGAGTATGAGCATTAAAATAAAAACCATATTTTTTGATTATTTTATATATAATATCATTATTATTTATAGATTTTGTACTTCCTAATAGAATCAGGTGTTCTAAAAGATGAGCTATACCGCTACTTTCAACTGTATCATTTCTAGACCCTACATTTACTGCAAATGCGATGTTTACCAGGGGTATTTTGTCATTATGTTCGAGGAATACCTTCATCCCGTTTTCGAGTGAAAAAAAACGTTTTTCTCTTGTTAAAGTATTGTTTTTTCCGGTTTGTTCTATCGGAAATAATGAAGACGTGTTGAAAATCAAAATTACAAAACCAGTGAATAGAATTTTTATTAATTTTCTCATAATTAAAACTTTATCAAATATAGAAAAAATTGTCAAAGGATTGTACGAGTCCATAACATATTAGATTTAAAAGAATTTTTAATCACCATATTCG
>CBDUZW010000017.1:0-71774 GCA_965371805.1 uncultured bacterium
TTTTATGACGCAACCAGTAGTAGTTTAAAGTGTTTTTTTATGATTCAATTCGATAGGTTGTAATCTTGCAGTAAGACTGGTAACCTGTTCTGTCAGGAAATCAATCTTCCTGTTTAGCTCTTTTATATCATTTTCCATTTTATAACCCTATAATTTGAGTTTTCCAGCCATACTCATCTGAGATTCAAGAGGAAGTTCTGCGCCTCTCATTAGAAGGTTCCAATACACCCATCTGAATGTCATTTTTCCCCAATGGTTCATCTTTGTCTCTTCAAGTAGTGAAAAAGGGCCAACTCCTGGAACTGGAAATTTTCCTGGTAGTGGTTCGGTGTCATAATTAAAATCTATAAGAATGCCTTTTCCGAAGCCAGATTCAATGAAACAGTTTGCATGACCATCAAAATCTGCATGTAATTCCTTTCCATCGATAGCTCTTGCTAAATTTTCGGCAAGTACATCTACCTGAAAATGAGCAACTGAACCCGCTTTTGAACTTGGTAAGTTAGTTGCATCTCCTAAAACAAATATATTTTCTTTTACTTTAGACTGAAGCGTATGTTTATCAGTAGGGACAAAGTTTAATTCATCGCCAAAACCAGAGTCCTCAATTATTTTTGCACCCATATTAGTTGGAATTTCTACAAGGAGATCATAGCTTACCTCATTTCCTTCATAGGATTTTATAATATTTTTTTCGGTATCAACTGATTCAATATTAAAATCGGGTACAATTTTTATATTCTTTCTCTCTACAATATCTCCCAGGTATTTTGATGCTATCGGTTTTGTAAATGCACCATCAAGGGGAGTTACCAGTTCAATATCTACTTTATCTCTTATACCCTGCTCTGTAAACCACCAATCTGCGAGGAATATGAATTCAAGGGGAGCAACTGGACATTTTATTGGCATTTCTGCTATATTTAGAACCATCTTGCCACCTTTCCAATATCTTAAGAATTTACTTAAAGCAACTGCTCCTTCAATTGTATAGAAATCAAATACATTTTTCTTCCATCCCGGGCCTGTTAATCCTTCAACTTCTTCAGGTGCAATTCTTGTTCCGGTAGCGATAACCAGGTAATCATATTTGATTTTGCTATTATCGGATAGTACGACTAAATTATTATCAGCTTCAATAAGTTCTACCTTAGATTGTAAATATTGAACTGAATTTGGAATATAATCTCTTCTTGGTTTTGTTACCATTTTTTCAGTATAAATTCCAAATGGGATAAATAGAAATCCAGGTTGATAATAATGGATCTCATGCGGGTCGATTATTGTAATCGAGCACTCATCAATTAAATGTGTCTTTGCAAGTTTGTTTGCAAGCATAGTTCCTGCAGCACCAGCTCCAACAATAACTATCTTTTTCATATATCACCTCCTGTGTTTAAATTATCTAAAAAACAGATATTAAACAGTATAAATTATCTATAATGCAAAGTCAAGCAATCTTAAAAAATTGAGAAATTTGATGTTTTATGATAATATCATTAATGATATTAGATAAAAAAATTAAAATATTTATGACTATAGTCGAGAAGGGAAGTTTCTCTGAAGCTGCTAGACTTCTTTCATTAAGCCAATCTGTAATAAGTTTTCATATCGATTCATTAGAAAAAGAAATGGGAGTTGTGCTATTTAAAAGGCAGGGAAGAACTATTGAGATATCAGATATAGGAAATAGTTTTTATGACAAACTGAATGTTTTAAATTGTGATATAAAAGGAATTGAAGATGATCTCTCGCATTATACAAAAGAGATGTCAAAGAAAATATATTTATCCGGTAATTCACTTACCTGTGCATTTACACTTCCAATCGCATTATCTATATTTCAAAAAAACAATCCTGATACTATATATAGTTATAATTATAAAAGTCAAAATCTTATAATCAATGATCTTCTAAGCGGGAGAGATGATCTTGCATTTGTTGGACATAAAATTATAAATAAAAAAATAAGTAATAGTGAATGCTTTAAAGATGAGATTGTTCTAGTCTCAAAAAATAACAATATAGACGAAGAAATAAACATAAATGAATTAAAAAAGATTCCTCTAGTCTGGATAAAAGGAGATATAGGGCTTGAATTGATATTGAAAAAAGAGTTACAGAAAGTAGGAATACCTCTTAATAATTTAAATATTTTTATGGAAGTAGAGGATCTTGCAATTACAAAAAGTTTTGTCAGGAACGGCATAGCTTCAGCCTTTCTACCAAAATTAACGGTACTTGATGAGTTAAAATATGGCATTTTTAAAACAACAAAAATCTCAGATCTAGCCATAAATAGAACGACATATCATGCATTTCTCAAGGATAAAGAACCAAGGCCTATATTTCAAAAATTTTTAAATTTCATTAAAGATGATAGTTGGAAAAAAGATATTATTGATAATCTCAAAATTAAATAATCTATAAGCTAAAGAGCCAATTGCAAAAATACATTCTACTGTAGTTTTCTGCAATTCTCCCTGGCTTCGTAAAATTGAAAAAAGCATCCTCAACATAGTACTGACTATGTTTCCGGTAATTTTTTAAATTGGTCACTAAAAAATTTCGCTAAACTTCGCTATAAATCTATTTTTGCAATTAGCTCTAAATAAATAAAAATTGTCAATATTTCGTCATTTACTTAGAAAAAAAGAAATTATTTCTGACAAAATAAATTAAAAACTTGTAATATAGGGGGTTATTGTTTGGCGTGATAATTGCATGTGTATTTTGGAGAAAAATTATGAAGTCTGGAATTTATAGTGCAACTGCTGGTATGCTGACTCAACTTGAAAAGTTGAATATAACATCAAATAATATCGCAAATATCGGAACAACAGGTTATAAGGCCGATATACCTTTTGAACAAGTTATAAGATTTTTAAATGAGGGACCATTTCCAGGAAAGGATCAACCAGTATTAGGCGGATCAGTGATAAATTCAAAAACAGGAAGTATTAGAATGACAAAAAGACCTCTTGACCTTGCATTTGAAGGGAAAGGACTTTTTGTGATCAAAGATCCTGGTAATAATATTTTTTACAGTAGGAACGGTTCATTTACTCTTAATTCAGAAAAAGAGTTAGTGACTTCTGAAGGACTGCATGTACTTGACAAATTTGATAAAAAAATAAAACTATTCGGAAAATCGCATTATTTCACTCCAAAAGGGGATGTTGTAGTTGATGGAAATTATCTCACTACATTAAAAATGGTTGATATAAAGGATAGCGGGGATATCGAAAAAGTTGGAAACCATTTCTTTAAACTTAAGCCCGGGATAAAGAAGCCTATACAAATGAAAGATTCCAATTTATCTGTCGGTGCACTTGAGAGATCCAATGTTGAATTGATGAGAGAAATGACAGACTTAATAACAACTCAAAGAACTTTCGAATTTCAAAAAAGAACTTTAGATACATTATTGGGGCAACTTTTGAGAAGAACAATCACAGAATTGCCTAAGCCAATTTAGGGAGGTACATATGATTAGAGCACTATATTCAGCTGCATCGGGAATGCAGGCGGAAACATTAAATATTGATGTTATTGCAAATAACCTTGCAAATATCAACACTACCGGATTTAAGAAATCCAGAACAGAATTTCAGGATCTGATTTATCAGTCAATTAGAGAACCTGGTGCAAAATCTACTATATCTACTGAAATTCCCACAGGAATCCAAGTTGGGCTCGGGGTTAAACCAATTGCAGTCAGCAGAATATTTTCTCAGGGAAACTTTAAACATACAGGAAATGCACTCGATGTAGTTATCGAAGGCGAAGGGTTTTTTCAAGTTACAAATCCGGATGGAACAATAAATTTTACCAGAAGCGGCAGTTTTTCCAAAGATTCAACAGGAAGGATCGTAACCAGTGATGGATATCCAATGGAGCCTGCAATTACTATTCCTGCTGACGCATTGTCAGTTACAATAGGAAATGATGGCACCATATCTATAACAAGACCTGGAGAAACAACACCAACTGAAGTTGGAACAATGCAGCTTGCTAAATTTATAAATCCAGCTGGATTAAAGAGTCTTGGAAAAAACCTGTTTTTAAATACTCAGTCTTCAGGAGATCCGATTCAGGGAACAGCCGGTCTTGACGGTTTCGGAACAATTGCACAGGGATTTCAGGAGATGTCAAATGTTGATATAGTTGAA
The DNA here is from genome assembly GCA_965371805.1 of uncultured bacterium. Taxonomy (GTDB): domain Bacteria; phylum Acidobacteriota; class Aminicenantia; order UBA2199; family UBA2199; genus JAOZTV01. The sequence continues at coordinate 4,173 of CBDUZW010000017.1, forward strand.
GAACTGGTAGGAATGATAACAGCACAGAGATCATATGAGACAAATGCGAGAGCAATTAAAGCTGCTGATGAGATGTTGAACAGGGCAATTAACCTTGGAAGATAGGTTTTGGGAGATGAAAAATAAAATAATATTTTTAATAATTGTTTCATTAATACTATTTTCAATAAATCTGATATCCGGGACATCATTTGTATTAAAGAATAGAGCTATTGTATTTGATAAGGTCATAAAGATGAAAGATGTTGCCTTGATGGATAAAAATAGCCAGAGAGATATTGGAGAACTAATTATCTCTGCATCTCCTAATATTGGAAAAAGGATCTTGATCAGTAAAAAGGAGATCTACGAAAAACTAATTGGTAATGGAGTAGCAAACCCGGTACTTAGAGGAGCCTTATCTGTATTAGTAAACAGAAAGGGGAAAAGTGTAAATACTAAGTTTTTTAAAAAAAGAATACTTGATTATATACAGAAATATTCGAAATGGAAGAATGGATTGAGTTTAAAAATTTTATCTACAAAGACATTTATAATACCCGAATCCGGTGTTAAATGGAAAATTATTCCTGTAAATGGACAGGACTTTTTTGGAAATATTCTGTTTAAAATCAAAGCTTATAAGGGAAATGATGAGATTTTCTCAGACTGGATTGTTGCAAGATTAAAGATTAATAAAAAAGTAGCTATCGCAAATAGAATAATTTCTAAGAATGAACTTATTAGAGAGGATGATATTAGATGGGAAGAGAGGGAAATAACCCTTTTTATTAAAAATGCTATATTTAATCCTGAATCAATTATTGGAAAAAGATCAGGAAGAACTATTAGAACAAACACTGTTATAACGACTAATAATCTAGAAAGTGAGTATCTTGTAAAAAGAGGCTATCTCTCCTCTCTAGTTGCACAATATAAGTCAATAAGAGCAGTAGCAGATGTAATACCAATGTCGAATGGAAAATATGGGGACCTTGTAAAAGTATTAAATAAACATACAAAGAAAATTTTAACTGCAATGGTTGTTGGACAAAATAAAATGGAGGTAAAAATAAGATGAATATAGGAAAAATGTCTAAAATGGTATCCATATCCGTCATTGTGATTCTTTTCTTTTCTATGACCTTATATCTAAGTGCTGATAAATATGCTGCTAAGAAAGCATCTCTATGGAGAGAAAATTCTTTTGTAAAAAAACTCTATACAGATCCTAAGGCTTCTGAAATAAATGATATCGTAATTATAAAAATAACAGAAACAAGTACTGCATCAAACAAAGCTGGATTATCAACTACCAAAAAAACGAATATGAGTATGGGTGTTGATGCTTTTCTTGGATTGGAAACAGATTTGAAGGGAAAAGTTACAGAAAGTTTTGATCCTGCATCAATGTTTGGAGCAACGACTAATAATTCTAATGCTGGATCAGGGGAAAGTACCAGAGAGACAAAACTTTCAACATATATATCTGCAAGAGTTGTTGACAAAATGCCAAATAATAACTTGATTATTGAGGCGAAGAAGGAAATAATTGTAAATAAGGAAAAACAGATAGTTGTCCTTAGAGGAATTATCAGGCCAAGAGATATTGCATATGATAATATTATTGATTCAACAAAAGTTGCTGATATGCAGATTGTATTTAAAGGAAAAGGCCCTGTTTCAGATCAGACAAAGAGAGGATGGCTTAGTTGGGTATTAGATAAGGTATGGCCGTTTTAATGGTGATTAATATGAAAAAAATAAGTGCTTTAATTATATTAATATTATTATCTCTTAACCTGAGTTCATTAGATGTAAGGATAAAAGATATATCAAATTTTGAAGGTGTAAGAGAAAACCAATTATTCGGTTATGGAGTTGTTGTCGGACTTGAAGGTACAGGTGATACTACTCAGAATAAATTTACATTTCAAACTATTGCAAATTATCTCGATAAAATGGGTTTAACATTGGATCCTGCAGATTTTCAGATGCGGAATACTGCTGCTGTTGCTATAACTGCCGTGCTTCCACCATTTCCACGAATAGGTTCGAAAATTGATGTAACTGTAGCTTCTATTGGAAGTGCAAAGTCTTTACAGGGCGGGATCTTATTAATTGCCCCTTTAAAAGGTGCTGATGCAAAAATATATGCAGTTTCACAGGGAGCATTGTCCATTGGCGGATTTAATGCAACATCAGGGGGTGGAGGTGGTATTCGGAAAAATCACTCTACTGTTGCAAGAATTCCAAATGGGGCAACAATTGAAAAAAGCATTGATTTCAATTTCAGTTCACTTAAATATTTTACCTTAAATATGAATAATAGTGATTTTACCACAACAAACAGAGTTGTAAATGTAATTAATAAGAGTTTTGGTCCTGTTCCCATTGCCTTTGCCTCAGATTCAAGGTCAATAAAAATAATGATACCTCAAAAATATGCAACTAATAAGGTAATGATGGTTGCACTCCTTGAGAACCTTAAAATAAATCCTGATTCAAAAGCAAAAATAATTTTAAATGAGAGAACAGGCACAATTGTTTTTGGAGAAAATGTAAAAATATCAAAGATTGCTATTGCACATGGCGGAATAACGGTCACAATCAATCCGGAATTCGAAGTATCGCAGCCAAATCCATTAAGCAGGGGAGAAACCGTAAATAATCAAATTGATAATGTTGATATAACTGAACCTGAAGCGAAATTTAAAATAATTGAAAATACTACAACTATAGGTGATGTTGTTAAAACATTGAATTCACTCGGAGCTACTCCCCGGGATATAATAGCAATAATTCAGGCAATGAAAAGCGCAGGTGCTCTTCAGGCAGATCTGGAGATGATATGATATTTATATTGGTGTGATTAAAATAAAATGACAAATATAAGTGGAATCTCAGATAATTCATTTTTAATTCAGAATGCATTGGCGTATAAGCAGTCAGGGGATCTAGGCGTTGACCTGAGAGGTATAAATAGCCTTCCTAAAGATGAAAAAATAAAACAGATTGCAATCCAGTTTGAACAGATGCTTGTCAAAACCCTACTAAAAGATGTTTTTAAAGATGGAAATAAGGAAAGTGGTTTTTCTATGGGCTCTGGAACCATTAATGATTTCAGGAATTCACTATTTTCACAGCATTTAACACAGAATGGGGGATTAGGGTATCAGAAAATAATAGAGGAGCAGATCAGAGAAAAATATTTTAATAAGGAAGAAAACGATAATAAAGAATCTATAGAAAAAAATGAAGTCAATGCAAATTTTATTAGAGAGTTCCGTTCTATAAGTGGCTCAAGTTTCGGGAATAATTCTAACAGATTTAATTCAGGGAATAATTTTGTAAATGAAATTAAAAATGATTTTAATCTTAGTTTGCAAAATAGAACCCTTCCCGCAAAAGGGAAAATATCATCCGAATTTGGATGGAGGAAGGATCCCTTTGACAATACTGACAGGTTTCATGCTGGAATTGACATTGCTATTCAAAAAAACTCTCCTGTTAAGAGTTTTATGGATGGAGAAGTGGTATTTTCCGGATGGAAAAAAGGATATGGGAATCTTGTTGAAATAAAACACCTGGATGGATATGTATCTAAATATGGACATAATGAAAAACTACTTGTAAAAAAAGGAGATAAGGTAAAGTCTGGAGCAGTTATAAGTCTCTCAGGTTCTTCCGGAAGATCAACAGGGCCTCATCTCCATTTTGAAATAAGTCAAAATAATAAAGCAATAGATCCTGCAAAGATGTTACCTTAAAAAAAGATTTAAAATATTGAGCCAATTGCAAAAATACATTCTACTGCAGTTTGCTGCAATTCTTCCTGGCTTCGTAAAATTGAAAAAAGCATCCTCAACATAGTGCTGACTATGTTTCCGGTAATTTTTTAAATTATACTCACCAGAAAAAATTTCGCTAAACTTCGCTATAAATCTATTTTTGCAATTAGCTCATTAACAACATCTAGAAAAATTTATTCATATATTTATAATTATTATTGTTTTATTTATTATTTATATCTTAATCTATTGATTTATTTTTATTAAAATTGTACAATTTTTTTTGGAAAAGAAAGATAATGTTTTTGATGGTGTTCTAAATGAAAAAAATACTTTTTCCACGAGTATAAAAGAAAAACTTAAAGTTATTGAAAAAATAGATAATATTCCTGCAATGCCAGCAATTGTTGTAAATGTAATCTCAAAATTAAATGATCCGGATGCTAAGAACAAGGAGTTGGAAGAGTTGATTTCCCTTGATCCTGTTCTTGTTTCATTTATTTTAAAGATTGTAAATTCACCAATCTATGGAACACGGTCTGAAGTTCTTACAATTTCTAAGGCTCTTTTTATTTTAGGAATGAAAAACATAAAGACACTAATGATGGGATATGGAGCTCAAATAATGCTCCAAACTCTACAGGATAAAAATATTCAACACTACCTCTGGCAACATTCGATATCGGTAGGAGTACTTGCAAAACTTTTAAGTGAGCAGTTTTATGAAGTTGTTCATTCAGAAGCTTATGTAGCGGGATTGCTTCATGATATAGGAAAAATTGTACTCTTTATGCATGATAAAGAAAAATTTATGCAGACACTTGTTTCTGAAAAAGGAAAACATAAAGATTATTCCGGGGCGGAGCAGGACTTATATGGATTTTCCCATATTGAAACAGGTTTCTTTCTGATATCTGAGTTAGGATTCTCAAATACGATGAAAGACATTATCTTATATCATCATTATCCAGAATTTGCACCAGAAAATAATTCTTTAATCTGGATAATAGGACTGGCAGATGAAATAAGTTTTTATATGGAAGAAAAAATTGATGAGGATATACTATTTGATAATATTGACCTGCATATAAAAAAACTGAAATTGAGTAAAGAACAGATACAAGATGTAATTGCTGCTAGTATAGAAGAGATAAAATCATATATATCTCTTATGAAAATTTAATAAAATAAAAAATAAAGTCTCATTAGTATCTGATTTATCTAATCGTAAAAAAAATTTAATTTAATACCTAAGTTGAGCGATTGTTGAAAACCCTTATGGTGCGACAAGCTTTGATCTATTCGCCGAAAGAATCGCTCAATTTAGGTAATATATATTAGAAAAGATTATGGATTGGATATTGCTGAGTGTGTAATTTTCCCGGTATTATAGCGATATAACCATTCTCCTGCCATTGGATCAGGCAGGGTTGAGATATACCCTTTATGAATAAGAGAATTTAATGATTCTGGAAATTTATTGTTTTCTGCATAATATATATGAAGTATCGTTTGAATCTGTCTCATTCTTGCTAGTAAGACATTTTTTCTTGCCATTTTTAAATAAGGATGATCTTTTAATATATTAATGTCTGGTTTATTGTCAGTATTCATTCCACAATCCCATTTTCCTTTGCCAAAAACCTTTCGAATTATCCGATTCATTTCAGGGGCAAAACCTTCATTATCATCAACAAATGGTTTGGGTTCATTATATTTATCAAACTCATAAAAGATTTTTAATACATTTTCAGTTGAATACATGCCAGTATCAAAATGAAAATTCACTCTTTTGACTCTATTATATACAAGTCTACCCATCCCAGTTCCTGCCTGTTTAGAAGCTTTTACTTTACTATGGGAGTCTTTTTTATATCTTCTAAAACTCTGTACTTCCGAATCTGATTCCTCTTCTGCAAAGGGTTTTGGTGGATTCAGGGCATATGCAAGAGCTTTACTATCCCAAAAATATGCAACACCTATTACTCCAAGATTCTGAGTATATTTTCTGTGATCAACCCTCTCTTTCCATTTGGCATAAGAATGTCTCTTCTTAGTAAAATAAAAACGACGAAGAGCTTTCTTTCCAGTCTGCCATCCTCTAATAGACATTGATCTATAAGGTTTTAAAAGCCATTTAGTTGATTTCGCAGGTGTTTCTCTCTTACCATCTATAACATTTAGACCATCAACACTTACAACTACTCCTACAGGAACCGGAAGAGGGTTTTTGATCAAAATAGAATATTCGTCACCTTCATGTACTTTTATAAATGGCTTGGATCCCTTTATATATTCTCTTAAATATCCAAATTTATGAGTTATTACTTTGGTTTCAAACCGATATCCCTTAAACCAAGTCTCAACTGCCAGACCATTTTGTAAACAAAAGGTAAATAATAGTAAACAAAAAATAATAAAAGTTTTCATTGTTTCCTCCTATATTTCCATTTGTCGGACAGAAATCAATTTCTACCCGGGGAATTGATATAATATCATTTGCAGTAACTGCTGAAAACTTGACATAGTCATGCTTAGTTGATAAAATTTCACCTGAAACTCAGAAGAAGAGAATAATAAAAAACAATATAAACTCTATTTTGAATTATTGAAAAATATGAATAAAAAACCTATTGATCTAAATAAGATAATCTTAAAAGACAAACATATAGAATGGCTAAAAAATGTATCCCGTACCTTCTTTTTGTCAATAAAATTTTTACCAAAAAAATTTAGAGGTATTGTAGGATATAGTTATATACTATGTAGATTCCTTGATATAATTGAAGATAATGAAGATATGGATCTGAAAACAAAACAGGATACACTTGAAATAATAAAGGATATTATAGATGGGGAAAAAAAATATGAAGATTATATAGATTACTTCAATAATATCGAAAAAGAATTTGATTTTAATGATTCTGAAATAAAGCTTCTACATAATAGCAAAATTATATTTTTATTCTTTGATGATTTCCAGGATCCTCTTAAAATTATGATCCGCAAATGGGTTGGAGATATGGCTTATGGAATGAACCTTTATGCATTTGAGAATAATACTGAATTAAACAGGTTAGACAAATTAAAAGACCTTGACCTTTATACTTATTATGTTGCAGGAACAGTAGGCGGATTATTAACAGATATATACTCAATTGATATAAAAAACTTTAAATTAAATAGAGATAAAATAATTCCACTTGCAATAAATTTTGGGAAAGGACTCCAACTCGTTAATATAGTAAAAGATAGTCGAGCTGATTTTAAAGAGAATAGATGTTATATCCCAAATGAACTTTTTTTGAATTATGATTCCGATATTTCAAAATTTTTTAAAGTTGATGGAAGTTATTTAGAAGAGAACCAGGAAATATATCATTATCTCATCAATAATGCAGAGGAATATCTTTATGATGCAGTAAAATTTATTAAATTTATTCCATGGCGGCATGTACGACTCCGATTTGCATGTTGGCTTCCACTTCTACTTGCAAATGAAACACTCAACTCCTTGAAAGATAATTTACATTCCTTCATCAGATCAGATATAAGTTTCAAAATTTCAAGAAAAAAAGTAAAAATATCAATCCTTAAAAGTATATGGAAAAGTATTATTTATTAATGCTATAGTTCCTAGTTCACTATATTAATAACTGAAATTACCAAAGAAAAACTCAATAATACTAACTGGTATTTCTTTTTAGTTTGACAAAAAATAGGTATGCATATAAAATGTAGTCTTGACTAACATAGGTTATGTTTTAAAACATATAAGGAGAATAAATATGAAACTAAAAAAGAATAAATTGCTAATTATACTAATTATTTTTATCATGGCTATTTATGGAAACATACTAAGCGCAGAAGATGAATTTTTTACACCAAAGACTACGATAGGCGGTTATGGAGAACTTCACTTTAATTACAAAAAGAAGGATGTTGATGCAAAAGGATCTAAAACATTGGATTTTCACAGATTTGTACTATTTTTATCCCACTCTTTTAGTGAGAAATGGTCATTTAAAGCTGAATTGGAATTGGAGCATAATTTTGTAAGCGAAGGGCAGGGGGAGCTTGAACTTGAACAAGCTTATATAAACTACCATGCCTCAGATTATTTTGGATTCCAAGCCGGGGTCATTTTACCATCAATAGGAATGATAAATGAATATCATGAACCTCCTCTGTTTTTAAGTGTTGAAAGGCCGGATTATAATAAATATATAATTCCGACCACATGGTTTGGAAATGGAGTTGCCATTTATGGTAGATTTAAATCCTTTAATTATAAGTTTGTTGTTATGGAAGGTTTGAATTCTGATGGTTTCAGTTTAAAAAATGGAATTAGAGGTGGACGTCAAAAAGGGTTTAAAGCTAATGCTGAAGAACTGCTATATAATTTCAAACTTGATTATACTGGAATAACAGGGCTTAAAACCGGTATATCATATTCTTATAATAATGCATTAGGTAATGATTCTGGAGAAACTAATGCTATAACGATATTTGAAGCACACTTAAGATATAACAGAAATGATTTTTTTCTTGCTTTTGAGATTGGAAACGTAAACTATGAAAAGGGAAATCCTGTAAAATCAAATGGGTATTATCTTGATATAGGATATAATATTGGAAATATTTTAAAGTTAGACTTTGAATTGATTCCATGGTTCAGATGGACAGATTATAACACAGCTGCAGATACATTAGAGGCGGGAGATATGGAGAAGATGTATAATACCAGGAAATGGCTGATAGGACTTGTTTTAAAACCCAATTCAAATATAGTCTACAAATTGGAAATGGGAGAACAAAAAAATGGACTAAGCCTGCAGAGGACAAACATAATTAATTTTGGTGTTGGATATATGTTCTAAATATAAATATGAAATTTACAAAAAAGAAAATTAGTAAAAATTTATTGCTATCAATAATTATACTTACTTCATTTTCAAATATATTTGGAGCAAGTCAAATAAAACTTAAAGCAAGAGAGATGATAGTTGAAATATTGCGTAAAGATGTGAACTTAATTTTTAAAAAAATAGATATTAAACCAAGTCTAAAGAGAAATATTGAAAAAAGATTTCGTCAAAGATTTTTCAAATCCTGGCTTTATTATTGGGAGATCAAAGAAATGAATAGAACAATAGCATATGCACTTCTTGATAATGTATATGGGAAATCTCTACCAATAACATTTATTACTGTTTTTAATTTAAATGGAAGTATCCTAGGATGTAGAATAATAAAATACAGAGAACCTCATGGAAATGAAGTAAAAGATAAAAAATGGCTGGGTGAGTTTATTGGAAAATCCGGGGATTCATTATTTAAAATGGGAAAGGATATTGATGGAATAAGTGGTGCAACAATTTCTTCTGCTTCTTTAATAAAAGGGAATGGTAAATTAGCTGTTTTAATCGGTTATTTAATTGGTACTAATCAATAGATGAATAAAAATATTTAATAACTAATTTCTTAGAAATTTTTATTTATTATATTGAAAGATTTAGGGATTTTATAAATGGCAATTTCACCTGAGAGTTTTTCAATTTCATTTTGTATCAAGATTTCTATATTTTCACTAGAATGTGAACAATGTTTTTTATCCAGCTCAATTTCTGCAAAAGGATATTCACCATTAAATGTGTCAGAATGTGAAACAACCTTAACATTGGAAATATATGGGCTTTTAATAAGTTTTGCTTCAATTTCCTCCGGATAAATATTTGTCCCACCCTTGGTTACTATAATCTTTCTGGACCTGCCGGTAATATGCAAATAACCGTCTTTATCAATATATCCTCTATCACCAGTATGAATCCATCCATTTTCATCCATCACCAATGCTCCATGTTTTATATAATTCTTCTTATCAATATTCTTATTATAATATCCTTTCATTATATTTGGTCCCCTGGCAAGTAGATCTCCGATATTGTCTTTATCTGAATTAATAATTTTGATTTTTACATTCTTTAAGGGTTTTCCAACAGACCCATTTTTATAATTTACTTGTGTATTTAAGCTGATAAAAGGAGACATTTCACTTACACCATATCCTTCCAGTACAGTTAAGCCAATTTCATGAGCCTCCAATAGAAGATTTTCCGGACATTTTACACCTGCTACAAAAATAAAATCAATGTTTTGCAATCCCAGTGTCAAAAAAGAATTCTTAACGAGTTTCATTTTAAGTCTATTTAGAAATCTCTCAAGTAATAGGGGAACCATAAGAATGTAGTTTGGATTAGTTGCTTTAATTAGTTTTATAATTCTATCCATTCTTCCGGTATCTATTGTTATTAAACTCCAACCCATATAAATTGGAAGTAAAATTCCAAATACTGTCGGATAAAGATGGCTAAAAGGAAAAATTGTCATAAGTTTCCTATCATCTCCAATTTCAGGATATAGAGTATTTGTAATTCCTGATATATTTGCGATTATTGATTTATGAGATAATTCTACTCCAAGATTACCTGAAACAAAAAGTATTTCTGCTGTATCTTCCGGATTTATGTATATTTGATCAAAAACATTATTATGATTTTCTCCATCTTCAAAAGTTTTGATGATAATAGTATGATATTCATAAATATTTTTGAATGTTTTGTTCGATTCTTTCAGGGTATCAAAAGTAATAATATATCTCAGGTTTTTACTATTAATAGATAAAATTTTCTCCAAATATAGTGAAGATGTAAAGAAAACTTTAATATCTCCCTTTGATACAATATTAGTAAGTTCTTTTTCCCATAAAATACTAACTGGAATAATAACGGCCCCAATACTTGTTACAGATAAATAAGTTATTATCCATTCTTTCCTGTTCTCAGATAATAATCCAATTTTATCTCCTTTTTTTAATCCCATCTTGATTAATCTGGAACTTAATAATTTTATTTCTTCAAAGATTTCTTTATAAGAATATATTCTTTTTTCCTTATCTTTTTCAATAATGATTAAATCTTTTTCTAAAATACTTTTTTCTGTCTTTGTAATTAAATCCTGTATTGTACTTTTCAATGGGATTCTTTATCTATATATTCAAGTTATTTGTTTTACAAAGACTGTACGTTACTATCGCATTTTTATTCATTTAATTATTTGATCTTGGAATTTTAAATTTTCTTCCAAATAAGAGATCATCAGAGAAAAGAGCTATATACTGATTTAAAGGATTTCTTGAAATATAAAACCTTATTATTTTATGAAACAAGGTACTTGGTTTTGTATAGGGACATACTCTTAAACAAAATCCGCAGTCAGTTCCAATGTTTTTCCAGAATGAGAAACATTTTTGCTGGTCTATTGACCAATGAGTAAAACCTCTGCTCTTATTTTCATCTCCTTCTTCTATGGATCCAGTTGGGCAATTGTCTGAACATTTTTTACAGATTTTACAAAATGAATCTATATGCTGAGTTTTTCCTTTTGTCGGGACCAGATCTATATCAGTTGTAGTGATAGCTAGACGTATACATGGTCCATACTTTTTATGGATCATAATTCCCATTCTGCTTAGTTCACCTAATCCGGCATCCAATGCAATTGGGACACAAAGAGTTTCATAGTTTCCATCCGTATGAGACTTTGCATCATATCCAAACTGTTTAATATAAGTTTCAATGATATTTGCAATTTTTGCTCCCTCTACATACGCTTTAGCTGATTCAACTATTACATGAATTGAAGGTGCCTTTTGTATCATTTCAATATCCATTGGGACAACTATAACAATACCCCATTTATGACTGTTATTGACTTTTTTCCCCCATCCTTCCGGATGTCTGCCTTTATGAGAATAAAAATGATATGGTTTGAGTTCTGTAATTCCTAAATCAATTGCTCCATAAGTTTTAGCAATGAATTTTATTGCTTCTGTTAATTTGGTTTTATCATATTCAGTTTTATTCTTTTTAATTTCAATCTTGACATTTTCTCTTTCAAGATCAAGAAGGGTAAAGGCTGCATCATATGCAGGGGTTAAATACTTATCAAAATATGTTTTGTCCGAACCGGCAAAATCACCTTTCTTATGAATCTCGATATCATTCTTTTCATTTTCCGGATTGTCTCTATAATATAATTTATAAAGTTCAGGGTGTGAATCAAGATTATTTCTTGCAAACATTATATTACGTTCATCATACTGGCTTATATTTGAGAGATCTCTCTCAGTTATCTTAGGGAAATAGGATATGAGAGATATGCAAATAAATAAAAAAATTAAACTCAATATTGTTACACTAATGGTATTTAAAATTGAAGATTGTGGACCCCAGATAAAAAAGCTCCACAATATTGAATTCAGACCAATTAGTGCAGTTGTTATAAAAGAAGCTCTTTTTTCTTTTTCAATTATGAGATTTACCAACATAAAAATTAGAATAACCGATGTAAGTAAAAGCGCAATAGTATTAACTTTATAAATTATCATTATTAAAACTTTTCATCATATTTGGTCCAAAGAAAATCTCCAAGCTGCCATGCATTATCAACTACTTTTCTGCCCCATAAATTAGTGAAATTTGTCAGTTGTTTTATTCTATTTTTTTTTCTCTTGATATTTTTTACTTTAAGTTCCAGCTCTTTTTGGAGTTTTAAGATGTTTTTCTGCATTGGAATAAAAACTTTATCAACATCTTTTCTCATATCGCCCCATCTCTGAGCTGCAAGAGTACCCAATCTATTAAATGCCCACCAACCGGAATCTCTTTGATATCCCTTTGTTCTACCAGGGGTTGTGTAATATTTATGTAACGAAGTGTTCTGACAATAAATTGGTATATATATAGATGTAGCAATATTATCAAGGGCCATCCAGGCAACACCGCCAATCTCATCTGGAAGCCAGTCTCTTGATTGAATAATTGTGCCATACATTGTATACCATCTGGCAATTGTTCTTTCTCCCCTCCATCCCCATCCACTGTTAATTTTAAATAATTTATTCATGTCATATGGCATAAAAGGATTTGCAAGGGGAGAGATAACCGTTTTTCCATCTTTATCTAATGATGTTATATTTTTTATAAAATTATAATCAGTACCTTCATAGTAATCTTTGAATATTGAAATCATTTTTTCAATTGTAACTTTTTTATCAGGTTTAACAGAAAAAGGATAATTCTCAGCGTTTGCATCAAGTTTTAATGATGGAGCGACTAAATCTAAAACTCTCCATTCTCTACGTCTTGTTGCAAAAGAAGTTCTGCTCTTTGGAGAATATACATAGCAAAATCTGAATTTTTCTCCTTTTTTCCAATATCCCATTTCTTCAGCAGCTGTATAAATATTATCTGATGCTAAAAAATAATCTTTATCATTTAGATCAATTTCCATAATTCTGCTTCCATTTGCATTTACTGAAACATGGCCATCCGGTACTCTTTGAGCAACCCATATTGAACCTACTTTTCCTTTTCCAGACCCAACTATCTCAAGGTGCCAAACTTCTTTTTTGTCTGAAATTGTAAGACATTCTCCTGCATCATTCCATCCATATTCTTTTGTGAGTTTTCCACATAGAGTTAAGGCTTCTCTTGCTGTTTTGCATCTTTCAAGCATTAACTGAACTAGTCTTTGACAATCAATTAATCCTTTATCAGATTGTAATTCCTTCCTGCCGCCAAAAGTTGACTCTCCTACAGCTAATTGAAATTCATTGATACAAGGGTAGGCGCTATTTAAAAATCCATAACTTACTTTGCTGTTTTCAATTTCCCCAACTTTGACATGCTTATAGGCTGGCATCGCAAATGTATCATCCTTTGATCTTTTATAAAGTGAAAATTTACTGTTTTTTTTATTATTTTTTCTTTTTGAAAAATTCATCCATGATCGGGTTCTGTGACTATCGTCTGTATGCGATGTCATAACAGAACCGTCAAAACTGGCTTTTTTTCCAACAGTTATCGTTGTACAACCATCTGGTATATCTCCATTCCAATCAGTTTTATCAACTTCTGCAAAAATTAGAACACTTAGAAAAATAATAATCATAAAAATATTAAATTTTAAACTAAACCTCATATAAGACTCCTTTTTTTTATGAAAAACTATAACAGAATTTCATTAAAAACTCCAGTCTACTTGAAAAAAAATTATTAATTATGTAGAATTACATATTAGCTTAAAATGCTTAATTTACTTATGAGGTAAAAATATGGAAATAAATTCAAAATTGTTAGGAAAAATGGAATATGAAAAAGAAAGCATTATTAGATTTGAAGAGGGTATTATTGGAATCACCGATAAAAAAGAGTTTATCTTTATTGAGAAAGAAGACTTTTTACCATTTAATTATCTTCAGTCAGTTGAGGATCCTAATTTTAGTTTAATAGTTATAAATCCTTTTTTTGTTGAAAAGGACTATATATATGACATTTCAAAAGATGATCTGAAATCTTTGAATGTCCAGGATGACAGTGACTTTTTTATTGTTGCTATAGTCGTTTTTGCAAATAAAATTGAAAATATTACTGTAAATCTAAGAGCCCCTATAATTATAAATATTAATTCAAAAGCGGCCAAACAGGTTCTCTTATTAAATGAAGATTATGATATAGAAGCACCATTAGTCAAGGAAGGTTCTCTTGAAGCATATGTTCCTGAGGAGAAGGAATAAAATGTTGGTCTTAAATAGAAAAAAGGATGAGAGTATTATTATTGGGAATAATATCGAGGTTAAGATCCTTAAAACAGGAAAAAACTTTGTTGAGATTGGTATAAATGCCCCGAAAAACCTTTCGATATATAGAAAAGAGATATTTCTTCAGATACAAAATAAAAATATTGAAGCTATAAAATCAGCTGAGAACAGTAATCTCAATAATATAATTAAATTGTTTAAAGATATAAAAACTCCCGAATAATTAAACTCTCAGTCTTAAATAGATATATGTTTTCATCATAATTTGTGGAAATTATAGAAAATGGTTATGAACAAATCCGATATGTCTTTTTGGATAGGGATTGCACACTTTTGTGTGCAATTGTCATTGTTCGAACACTAGGCGAACACATCTTTGTATATGATGTTTTTGCATTTTTTTAGGTTCTCTCTTATTAAAAGATAATATTAGTTTTTTTTAAGAACCATGAAAACAAAAAGAGTAAGAATGATAAATAAAAGGCAATTATAACAAGATCAAATCATTTATTGATAATATTAAAATAAAGATCAAATGAGTTTTTAAAAAATTATTAAAGATGAAAAAAAATGAAAGGCATAATAATATATAAATCAAAATACGGTTCCAAAAAACAAGCAACACCTTATCAACAATTTCATTTTTTATATTCGTATATTGGGAGTTAATAAACACATACATTATAACTCTGGATATTAATCCCAAAGGAAAGTTATTAAAACATATCTTTCTTCCGGTTGTTGATGGAAATGTCCTTGACCCAAAACCTTATACAATTAAGCATAAAAATATATACCAATTAATAGAAAATTCTAAGAAAGAAGTTTGGGAGCTATATATTTATAAACTTAAGTTTTAATTGAGAAAATGCAATACGTCAATGGAAGAAAAACTGGATGTTTTTTGCCTCTATTTTAAATCAATCCTATCTATTCCCTGCTTAAAAAAATAAATAATTAAAACTTAAAATTATTTTCTTGACATTTTTTTACGAATTCTTTATATTTCTATTGAATGATATCAGATAATAATTTAATTTTATGTCCACAAAATCCTGAATTCGAAATTCAGGAAATTAATATAAAAAACCAATCTCTACTAAATATCATATTCGGTAGAGTCGTCCATGTCTGACGAGAACTGAACGGCAGCGAGCTGGTGAAGGCAAAGAAGTCTTCTAAAAAATATAAAAAAGACCTTAGTGCTATAAAAACATTTGGGAAGAAGCTTAAAAAATAAGCTTAAATAAACTTTCAGAGGAGAAACCATGAAAAAAATTAATTTGTCTATTAAGTTCTTTTATCTTTTTATAGTATTAATAATGTTATTTGCATGCACAATACCTAGAATTAAAGTCTCAAAGTTTTTATTAACAGACACATCTGTTTTCAAAGCAAAAGGTAAACAAGGTTGGCAAATTAATCAAGTTATAACTTTTGGAGGATATTATACATCAAAAGTTAAAAGAGGTGGAACAACAACAACTTCAAGAAAAAAGGCAAAACAAAAATTGAGTTTCCAACAATATACTCCTGATAATAAATCAAGTAAAGTAAATACTATTAGTAAATATCATACTTATGAAGGAACTATAATCCCTATAAACAATCCAGAAAATATTTGGAAATTTATAATAAATAATCCAGAATTAAGTTTATCTAAAGATGTAGATTGTGGAATGATTGAAAATGAAAATAGTAATAAAATTTTAATTAGGCTTGTAAGAGAATTTGAGGGTCATAAGTTACCAGGTTACTTTAAATCTTTTAATCTGGAAAAGTATTATTATGGATACGAATTTATACAGAATGAAATGGTAATTGGTACTGTTTCAACTATAAGCAATGGACGCGTATGGATTAAAAATCATCTAACTCCCGATCAAAAACTAGTTTTATCTAGTGTTTTTACTGCACTATTATTACGACACAGTATCAAAGAGATACTTGAAGACTCATCTGATTAAGATTCTTAAATAGTAAGCGTCAAAACAACTATAATTTTGATTTATATCCATTTTTTTGGATTTTTATACTTCAACTGATTTAATCAACTCTTTTATATAAACAATATATCTAATTAAGATGTGTTGAAAATATACTTGCATACATATTGTGTCAATAAGACTAAAAATCTAACCAAAGGTGGTTAAAATGAAAAAAACATATTTTCTTATCATTATTATCATAATTTTAACTGGATGTAAGACTGTTTCAGTAGATAAAAAAGGTTTGATTTCCGAATCCACTATGGAAATGCTTGATATCAACCTTATCTCATATGTCTTGAATCTGGAAACTAAAGTCATCCATTCTGAAAAAGAGCTCCAGGAGTATTTCGCACTCGCTGGCACCACCTGTATGGGAAGGTGAAAACGCTCTTATTTTTATAACTAGAAATGATTTTGACGGAGGAAGCTTGCCGGTTATGCATTACTCGACATTTACATACAAAGTTTCTAAGGATATCCCCAAAATAATATTGGGTTACGGTTACAAAAGAGAAGAAATTGAAAATAAATGAAGATAAAACATTTGTACCTTATTTTTTATATGAACTAAATTAATTGGTCAACCTATATAGAAAATAGTTCCGATCTGTCAATTATAAATACAATTCTTTGCCTTACCGCAAAATTATTCATATTATCTAATAAAGAACTTTTATACTTCAAAAAAACTTGATAATTTATTTTATTTATATGCATCCAGTTAAGTACACCTTACATTAGCTTTACATTTCTTTTAGGGTGTACTTTGTTTGTAAGCGTTCATTAGCTACAAAAATTATAATTTCTTAATCCAAATTTCTTTTTATTCCTCAATATTATTATTAATATATTTTTCAAGATAATTAAGAATTTTATTAAAAACTTCCTTTTTCATATCATTTTTATACAGGAAATTATGACCGTGATTCTCATAATTGATATATTCGACTTCATTTCCTTTAAGTTTCAATTTATTTACAAATTCATCAACTTCAAGAATTGGTATGGAAGTATCCTTAGCTCCATTGATCATCAGCAAAGGTGTCTTGATCTTTTTTACATTAAATAAAGGCGAATTATTCATTAACATAACTTTATCCTTAACCGGATCTCCATATTTAAGTTGAAACCCTTTTCCCAATACTTTAAATGATGAAACAAGATTTACATTTCCACAGATACTCATACAACAGGCAAATAAATCAGGATATTTCATAATTCCAGATAGGGCTACATGAGCACCGGAGCTGAATCCATAGATGGCAATTTTTGATTTATCAACCATTCCTTTTTTAATCAGCCAATTAATCCCATCTATAACATCATCAGTGCTTTTTCTTCCCCATTGTTTATATCCGGCCAGAGTAAATTTTTTCCCATACCCGGAAGAGCCCCTGTAATTGACCTGAAAAACCAGATAGCCTTTATTGGCCAATAGTTGAGTTATATCATTATAACCGGGAGTATCCCTTAAGATTGGACCGCCATGAACACATACGATAACTGGTAGTTTCTTTACTGCAGCTATATTTGGTTTTGTTATATAACCATGAATTCTTAATCCATCTCTTGCCTGATAACTTACTGGATATGTTTTTGCTAAACTAATTTCACCAATACTTTCATTTAGCTTATGAATCATTGTTATTTCACCAGTTTTTTTATTAAGGAGATAAAAATTACCCTTAATTTGATCACTAAAAACTTTGATAATAATTTTTTCTGAATTTTTTGAGAAAGATTCAATTGAAAAAGGAGATTCCCCAATTTTATTTTTATTACTATCTATTATTGTTTTAAAATAACTATCAAAAAAATGCTGCTTATATTTATCTGCACAATAATAAGCATAAACTAGTTTTTGTTTTTTTTGAGAATAATAAAAATCTGATGTTATAAGTATTGAGTCATTCCTTTCTTCCCTGGATCGAATATCAAAATTGGGATCTTCTAATATAATTGTTTCTCTTTTTTTTTTTAGATCAAATTCTACTATTGCAATTTTATCACGGGCAACTGAAGAATAGGCATATACGATATTATTATTTTTGGAAAAAAACTTTGGATAAAATTTATCTCGCCTCTGGAGAGTTATCAGATTTTCAAAATCGCTTTTTTTAGAATTAAATATCAGGATACTCTTTGAGGTCCATGCTAATCTTAGTTTGCCTGAATTATCAGCAAAATACCTATAAATTCCAGGCAAATTTTTTGATTTTAGATATACCAGTTGTTTTTTTCCAGTATTAATATTTACCATATATACATCAGAATTATTAGTTTTGATCATAATTTCATCCCCTTTTTGGGAATTTACAGAAATTATCTCGGATCCGATACCTCCGGAAAAATCAGTCAGGCATTTTATTTTTTTGTTTTTGATATCAACTGAATAAATATTTTCTTTCCAACTGTAAAACCCAGGATCTACAGACAAAACCAATTGAGTGTTATTAATCCAAAAATATTTATAAATCCTATTTTTAGTATGATAGACCAATTGAATATTAATTTTATTTGCTGTGCTCCGAATCATGAGATTTTTATTTGAATTATCATACTCTATGTAAGAAATATAATTGCCATCGGGCGACAGTTTAAAATCGGATTTCTTTTCCAGATGAAAAAATTTCTCAACAGCCATTCTATTGGACATTGTTTCAGCGTTTAAATATACCTGCACCATAATGATTGATATCATTAAAACTAAAATATCACACTTTTTAATCATAATTTCTCCTAAATATTTTCCCATCTAATCAATATCAAAACTTAATGGGTAATAATAAATAACGTCTTAAAACACAAAATGTTACAATAAGAGCGTTTTTTTTGATTTTTATATTCTGCGTCCACAGAATCAACTTAGAGTACCACGCCATTTCGCTAAGTATTATTTTATTGGCCGACATTAATAACCTATCTTGACACCAGTTTTTTCTTCCGATAGCAAATGGTCTAATGGCATTTTCAATAAGGTTGTTATCTCAGAACAAAACTGGGTGTTATTCAACATGTTAAAATTTGATATCCTCAATTTGAAGTTCCCACTCCTCTTTATCTTCATTTTCTACTAATTGATATAATTTCCCAGCAGAAATTGTATATGGAAATGTGTCGATTATATTTCTGTATTTTATTAAGAGAAAAATTTGCTGTATTTGATTTCCAAATTGATCAAAAATGAAAAATTCTGTTTTACCTTTTTCCAATTTAAAAGTCTGAACGAATAATTTATTACCGTCAACATGTATGGAATTAATTGCTGGGAAAACATTTGGAATTTTTATTACTTTTTTCAATGAGGACCAATTTTTTTTTATATATGGAGACTCTTTCCAGGCTTCAATAATTCGCTGTCTATCCCTATCTGTAACTATCAATTTTTTATAGTTTGTTTTTATAATTTTTTCTTGTTTACCCATTGAATCAAATACTGTAATAGCAAATTTATCCCCTGATGGAATATATATTTTCTTTCCAATTAATTGGAAAGAAGAGACTGATTTATAAGCAAGTTTACTCCACAATACCATATTGTCCTGTTTGTAATGGGGGATCATTCTGTTTATTAGATTTTTAATTTTTTCCCCATTTATATCATATAGAGAGAAGGAAAAATAAGGGATATTTCCTTCTGTCAAATAAGTCATCGCAACAAAGCCATTTTCAAGCAGTCTCCAATTGAAAGCCATTGCATCATTCAATTTTTTTTCATAAATAAATTTCCCGTTTTTAGAAAAAAAGGTTAACTTTTTATTACTCCCAACAATAATTTGATTTTTTAAAATGGAAATATTTATTCCAGATTCAACAAATTGATAGGGTTTGAATTCTTTTGGACCTTCTCCTTTTTTTCCAAAACTACAAATAAGTTTAAAATCCTTTAATGAATAAACCGAAACAACCATTTTCTGCCTAATAATTAATCTCTTCCCATCAACAATTAACAAATCAGGTTTAATTAATTCAGGTATAGGAACAATTTTTCGTTTATCCAAATCCAAGCTAAACTGATTTTGAACAAATAATATTAAAAATAATACAAATAAAATTGTTTTTGTTTTCATAGCATCTCCTTAGCAATTAGAAACTTAATTATAATAGCAAAACAGCAAAAAAACTACTAAATTTATAAATCTGGGACACTATATTTATTTTTTAGTTTTTTAATTTTCTAAATTGAGATGGGGACATACTAAATTTCTTTTTAAAAACTGAATTAAATGATGAAATGGAATTAAAGCCACTATTAGCAGCTACTGTGATAATTTTTACTTTTTTATTTTTAGGATCCTGAAGATATTTCTGGGCAACATCCAACCGATATTTATTTATATAATCTGGAAAACTCTGACCAAGATTTTCATTTATTAATTGAGATAAATATAATGGTAAAATAGATAATCTTTCTGCTGCTTTTTGCAGGTTGATTTCTGGATCTAAATACAGTTTTTCTTTTGTCATCATTTCATCTAAACGAATTATATATTTCCTTGACTCGATTTTTGTTAGGTTTGAATATTTATATTTTTTATCTGTGAGAAATATATTATCCGTTTTTTTGCTATTCAATATCCAGAAAATCATGATATAAAACATAAATGAATAAAGTGCTGGCCCGAGTAAATATGGAATATCCAGAATAATTATATTTGAAAAATAAGCCAACCAGACAATAAATATACCCATTACCAAATTAAGAATCCATTTGGATTGATTTTTCCTCTGTTGAGACAATGAATTATTATTCCAATAATTTTGAAACCAAAAATGCAAGGTTAAAATTATTACCACCATTAAGTGAAGTAAGATGGCAAAGTACCTTCGTCTCATGTAGAGATAATTATACTGATCAAAAATCAAGCAGCTAGTTAAAAATAAAATAGGCGGCACCATGCTGAAAAAATGAATTCGTTTGAATGAAAAATCAGGATTATGAAGAATTCTGACATAAAAATATAATAAAGGTCCAATAAAAATGAAACCAAGTAGGCCAATATTTTTTACCCAGTAAGGAGCATAGAAAAATTCTTTTAAGAATGATTTAGCAATTCTAATTGATAATGATAAAAGGAGGAGTGCTAAGTAAGTATTTGCTCTACTTTTATTTTTAATTATTAATAATAATGCAAAAAATAACCCATTAATAACTCCAACTAGGCTAATCACTGCTTTAATCGGAAAATTCATTGTATAGAGACACCTATTCCTTGTATATTTATATGGTATTATACATGTCTTTATTCTTTTTATCCAATATTTGATAATTGGAATACGGGCTAACGGCACCTATGTTTCCGTTAGCCCTTGATGGTAAATGATGGAAAGGAAGAGCAGACTTTTACTAAAACAGATTTTCTCATATCTGTAATTCCTTATACCTTGACTCCTGAAATAGAATAGAACATTAAACAGTCTGTAGAACTTTAATAAGTCTTCTTAAAGATTCTTAACTGAAAATATTTTTTAACTCTACTTGAAAATTTCTAAAAGAAAATTTGATCTGAACTAAATCAGGAAAGATATTCAATTGCTCTTTCTGAATATGTTTTTCAGGTTTTATTTCAACAATTCTTACATCAGAATTTTCTTGAGCAGGTTCCGATGTCTGCATGTTTTTAAATTGTCTACGCCAGTACTGGAATGATTTAATATTTAAATTATTTACATCACAGTATTTTGCTTGGGAAAAACCACTCAACTTCCATCCTTCTATTCTTGATTCCCATTCATTTTGAACTGCCATTTGTCTTGCTGTCTTTCTTCTTGCCATGGCCACCTCCTTGAAAAGTGAATCATGACACAGATTTATTCTAGTGAGAAGGTGTACTTTATTTAGAGCTTACAATCTATCTCATTAAGTCTTATACGAAAGCTTGATTTGCAGTGGGCCTAAATATGCAATTTCACCCTAAAAAAAATAAAGGGGACAGTCCACAAAACGAAAAAAGTTATAAACTTTATTGAATAAAAAATATTTTTGTATTATATTTAAACAAGATAGGAGCCAATTACCTCAGAGCGACCTACACAACAAATTAAATTTTATTTTTGAAGGAGTTTGTTATGGGAAGAGCAAAGAGGCGTTGGGTCAATCAATATCATGGATCAAATCATTTGATATCCAGAATAACCGGGGGAGATTTTCTTCTAAAGGATGCAGAAAAGGAGTATTTTGTAAAACTCATGTTCAAATTTGCAAAAGGCTTTTTTATAGATATTCACTCATATACGATAATGTCAAATCATTTTCATATCCTTGCAACAGAACTGAATGAAGATGCACAAAATGCTGATAGAGATGAGCTAATATCAAGATATAAGAATATTTATGGTAAAAATTCAGAGTATCCTGAAGGCTCATATAAAAGTAATGGTGAGATAATTCCTGATGATGATGGTGGCATTGAAAGGTTAAGATGCCGCTTAGGCTCAATATCAAGATTTGTTCAGGAGTTAAAGCAGACCTTCAGCAAATGGTATAATTGGAAACATAACAGAAAAGGATATCTTTGGAGTGAAAGGTTTAAAGGTGTAATAATGGAGAAGGGAGACCCTGAACTCATTTGCAGTGCATATATAGATTTGAATGCAGTTAGGGCGGGTATAGCAAAAAAGCCAGAGGATTATAGATGGAGCAGTATTGGTTTAAGAGTAAGAAATCCTAAAAAAGCTGATAAATTTCTTAAAAATATAGTAATATCCGAACGAAAGCTTATAACAGAAGTAGATGAAAGGACCGGATGGATAAAACAGAGATCAGAAACTACAAAAAAGGAAGTATCTTTTCCTATATACAGAGCATTTTTATATAAATCAGGTTGTAATGAGATTGAAGGTAAGGCTCATATTCATATGGATATATATAAAGAGGCAATGAAGTTGAATGGAGTATTAAGAGTTGGTGATAAATTAAAATACAGGTTTAGAAATCTATCAGAAGGCATTGCAACAGGATCATACCAATTTATAGAAAACATTCAGATAGAATTGGAAAGAAAATATATAAAACCCAGGGAAATTCTAAATGGAGAGAATCATAAACTTTACTCAACAAGGAATTTAAAGCCAATATAACCTTCATAGAGTGCACTAAACTATCAAGTATGAAATCTAAATATTAGAATTCTATTAACTAATAGAGAAAACTTGAAATATTAGTAAAAAAAAGCATTATATTACAGAAATTTCAATATTGTTTCAGAAAAACATATTTTAAAAAACTATTTTGAAAACACCCAAAAATTCCGATTCTTTTTATTTTTTTGACTGACACATAAATTTATTTCATAAATTTACATAAATTTACATAAATTTCTTAGGCAGGAATTTATAACTTCTGACAGTTTTAATAAACTGAATTTTTTTAATAAATTTACTTTCTGATTTCCTTGACTTTATTTTTCTAATTCCTTATAAAGTAAACATCTTAATCATTTAAGGTGTTTTGTGCTAAAGGAGAGACAATGAAGAAGATTTCAATAATTTTTGTAACTTTGGTTTTTTTTTTATATTTTAATGTATCGCCTAATGATAATAAAAAAAAACCAGTTATTACAAAAGTTGTTTTATTGGGTACAGGTAATCCCAATCCAGATCCTGAACATTCAGGTTGTTCTATAGCAATTATTGTAAATGAAATCCCATATATTGTTGATTTCGGTCCAGGTTTAATCAGAAACGCTTCTAAACTTTCCACAAGATACGGTGGTAAAATAAATGCTTTGAATGTAAAGAATATTAAGATAGCATTTCTTACACATCTACATTCAGACCACACAGTTGGATATCCTGATCTGATATTGACACCCTGGGTAATGGGAAGAGATGAACCGCTGGAAGTTTACGGTCCCGAGGGAATAAAAGCGATGACAAAACATATACTGGAAGCGTATAAAGATGACATAAAGTATAGATTATATGGATTGGAGCCTGCAAATAATCAAGGGTGGAAAGTCAATGCTCATGAAATAGAAGAAGGAATTATTTTTAAAGACAAGTATGTTACAGTCGAAGCTTTTCTTGTAAATCATGGAACTTGGCCAAACGCCTATGGATATAGGTTTACAACTCCTGATAAGACCATTGTCATCTCCGGGGATACAACTCCCTGTGAGAATATTCTAAAATATAGCCAGAGGGCTGATATTCTTATTCACGAAGTTTATTATAAAAAAGGATTCGACACAAAAAGTGATTTCTGGAAACAATATCATATGAAAAATCATACATCAGCAATAGAACTTGGGAAAATTGCAAAAGAGGTAAAACCAAAATTACTTATTTTATACCATATACTTTTTTGGGGTGGAACTGATAATGACCTGATTAAAGAGGTTAAAGAAAATTTCAAAGGGAAAATTGAAGTTGGAGCTGATTTGAAAATATATGAATAGTTAAGCCTGTTTGGAATAAAGGTGCCAGGCTATTTTTTTTTTTAAATGTGTAATTACACCCACCAATGAAAGTAAGGTGAAGTGCCTTGTTATGTATTTTTGTCTTCAACGTTTTTAACACGAATTTTGTTATTTCCAACTTTCTTATTATTCAAGCTTTTTATCGCAAATTTGGCTTCTTCTGGTTTCGGCATTTCAACAAAACCAAAACCTTTGGATTTACCAGTGGATTTATCTAACACCAAATCACAAGATTGTACGGTTCCATATTCTTCAAAGAGAACTTTTAATTCTTCTTTGGTAGTACTACGAGCAAGATTAAGAATCATTAATTTCATAAGTTAATACCCCCTAAGTATCTAGCGATTCCACAAGATCCCATTTTTTATTTTATTATAATACAAACTTTTTTGCAAATTTTAAAGTAAATATAAATTTGCTACAATGCATTTGAATGAAAAATAATTAGATAAAAATTTGTAAAAACTTAAAAATGAGGTGAAAAAATGGAATTTGTGTAATTATAAATCAGATAATATATTTTCAATTATTTCTTCGTCCCTTTTTAAATCAATAGATAATTGTTTGTTCGAATTAGACTCAGATTCAATTCTTTCCTGTTTTAGAAAATTATATATTGTAAGAAATAAATTAAACCTGTCATTTTCTTTTATGTAGTCAAAAAAGCCTCTATTTCCAACGGTATTCTCATTTAATAATAATCTGTTTAAATGATTAAATTTTGTTACAACCTTTTCTGCAAAGAAAAGATCATATTTAGATTTTTTTGATTTGAGTTTTGCTTTATATTTAATTTGATCCAATCTATCTGATTTAGTTAATTTTAAATTTAATGGAGTAGAAGAGTAGGGGACAAGAAATGGCGCATGTGCAAGAACATCAAAGTATTTGAATTTATTTCTAAGATTATCAATAATAATAAACTCATTTATGAACTCATTCCAGGTTGAATCAGGGTCACTACTTATCCAATAATGGATGTTTTTGATTTTTTTGTCTTCAAAAGTTTCTATTAATTTTACTAAATTATTTATTTCCGGAATGAACTTAGCTAGCTTCTTTCCTCTGGTTTTACTAAATGCATCTGTGCCTAACCAAATTAATGGATTATCTGAAACAAATAACTCTTTATCATCTATTATTGATATTATCTCATTATCAATTTCAGACTTAATAAAGAAGGATTGAATTGATGTTTGAATACCCCAGATTTTGAAATTATTGTTTTTGATAATTGTAAATATTTTTTCTGCATATTCTTTTTCTTGAAGAATATCATCGTCATTGATATTTAAAGTTCTGCATTCATCTGAGGATAAATCTGCTTCATTAATTTTTTCAGACATAGATAAAAGCAGCTTTTCAAATTTATCCGGTTCTACTTTTCTAAATACCTTTCCCTGTACCTTCGAGCAAAAAACACAGCTTCTTCTGCATCCCCTTGATATATTGATCTCAAGTCCTCTTTTTAATTGATGTTCTTTTGTAAAAGTCAAAAAATTTTGGAGGCAAACTTAGTGGACTAGCACCTAAAAGCACCAAACGTTTTTATTTGTTATAAAAGGAAATTTCTCATTTGCTGATTTGGAATCATTTCTCCTGAAACCCCAAGACAATATAGACAGGATGCTAAAGGTCTTTTATCGTTTAAGTATTTTTTGGCGTTTTTTATAAAATCAGGATCATTAATTGGGATTCCATCTTTCTCCACGTATGAATTTGGCTCTTCCGGATATTTAGGAAGATTCAATTTTCTCTTGTAGGTATCCATATATACCGCACGAGCACATTTGAAAAACACTCCATTTCTGACCATCAGGCAACGGTGACGAATCCAGCAGTCATCGTATATAGCTTGAATCTTTTTCATATTAGTAGTGGGTTTTTTAAGAAGAATCTCATTAAACTCATCAACATATTTGACGTTCAATACGACTTCATATTTCCGGGCTTTTTTCCAGAACATTGTAATGTTTTCTTCAGGTATTGTGGCACTGGCATAGTTTGAAATTGTCAACTGGTCAATCTTTTGCCAGAATTCATCGGACATACGATGTAAAAGTAATCCATTTGTAACAATGCGGATATTTTCACTGACCCCGCTTGCTTTCACAATATCGATAATCTCTGTCAATTGTGGGTGTAATAGCGGTTCCCCTCCTAATAATTTAAAGACATCTGCCCGGAAATAAACAACTAGCTTATTGCATGCATCTTCTACTTCATTAAGTGTTAATAGGCGCTTATCGTTATATGGCGAATTCGTGCAGCAATGGGAGCACTTTAAGTTGCAATGCTCTGCAATATGGATTTCAAGAGTTTCTACCTGAATGCGATTTTTTTTTATCTGATATTTTTCCTGAGATTTGTTGACATATTCACCTTTCTTTAAGAATATCCCTTCCAATTCAACAAGTAAGTCTTTGCGACAAATGTCCGCTTTTAGAAATGACAATTGACAGTTCGACACAACAATTTTCTTTAACATTTTTGATAAGAATTGCCTGTCACTTTCCTTACGATAATAAGTTCTGAGCAAAACCAAATCTTCCAAACCAAAACTATAATGAACATTATATTGCTTCAGATTGAATTGGCTAGTTAATATCCGCAGGTTCTGAATAGATTGCATAAGTTGGCCATAAAGATTGTTTTTGTGTAAAGTTTCTTCATTGACCACACTTGCAGTACCAGCGGAAATTAAAAATGTCTGATTATTTTTTTTGAAAATTACTCCTCTGGAGAAAACAGGTGGGACATTTCCGTATTTTTCAGAATAATCTATGGATGGTGTTTGAATCTTATTATTGATATATACTGGGTTGACATCAGATGCGAAGAATTCAATTTTCATCATTTGATCATTACAGCCAACAGCTGATGCGGCTGGAATTTTCCATTTAGAATGATTAGCTCCAAAATGATTTTTAAAAGCGGTATATCTACCATGGTTAAAACAACGATATATCTCACAGTCATACTTAGGATCATCAAGATCTTTGATGATGGATGGGACGTAATTCCAAACTCTGATTAAACTGAAAGAAGGACGCTTTTTTAAAAAGCTAAATAAATTTGTGTATAACTGGAATGAAACAGCTTTTGCATTTTTACCGTCAAGAATTGGAATGGGTAATTGCATTGATCCAAAAAGTCCTTCTTCTGCCTGACGATAAGTAATAATTCCTTCAATACCTTCTAAAACAGCTTTGTTTCCTTCTGAAAACCAAGAGTCGATATCTCTGTCATTACTTAAAGAAAATTTAAAACAATGGTTATCCGCTAAGTATTCTCGATTTTGTGTTGCTGTGAGGAATTTCATTGTTTACACTCCCAAAATCCTTCATACCAATTTTTAGAGTTTATTTTTTCAGAATAAATAGATTCAATGTTTTGCAGTATCTGCTGTTCAGAAAGCTGCTTGCAGTCACAGTCAAAAAGATCCTTTAATTCTGTTTTATAACAAGATATGCCTGTCAATAAAGAAGATTTCTCGTCAGAATTAAGTATGGTTATATATCGACTCCATACTTTTCTTTCCCATTGCCAGTTTTCAGCATTTAATAATGATTCCGGAATACGGTTATATTGCTGATTTAATGCATTTATACTCAGTTTTATGTCTTCTTGTTCTATCATGTAATTCTTCATAAAGGGAAGGTTTAGGTTCTGCCAGTTAATATTGTTTTCCATTGGAACTAGAGAGGGCTTTTTATAGTCACTTATCATTAACCAACGACCCGCGATAGCACCAGGCAAAAAAGTATATGGTCGTTCTTCGTAATACGTAATTGGAACATTATTAATGTCGGACACAGCATCAAAAACCAATTGATGATCAATGTGAGTTCCTGCTCCAAGAGGAGCATATATGATGTCAGGTTGTAACTCCTCAATCACTTTGTTTATTTGCTTTTTAATCATAATCAAATCGTTTTTAAAATGATTTGCCTGCCTGTTTGGAAACATGATTGTATAGAAATCTTTGTAACAACTATTCCTGAATGGTGCATCTGGAATTTCTAAGTGAATACTGGTGAAATTTAATTCCTGTCCTGCATTGAAATCACTAGTTTTTCTTTGTTTATAATGTTCAACAAGCGCATGGTTATTGCCAGAATTAGTAAATACCGTTGCTACAGTAATCTGATCTCCTTTAGAAGCTTGCCGGTAAATTGTTCCCCCACAGCTTAATGCTACATCATCAAGATGCGGTGATATGTATAATCTTTCCATCATCAATTCCTTATAATGGGATTTAAAGGTTGGAGTTCATTCGCTAGCTGCATGATTAATTTTGCTGTTAATACTGCACCATTACATTTTTTATATGAGTTTCCTATTTGTTGTGCATTTATGCACTGAGGTGCCTTTTTGTTGAGCAATGGAAGTAGCTTTTTCTTAAATTGTTCAACAGATGGATGTTGCGAATTCAAAACAACCCCAACATTATTTTTATTTATAAACTGGCTTTGCAAATACTGGTCATTGCAAATAGGCAGTTGGACAATGGGAAGACCATGCGCCAATGCTTCCATTACAGAATTTGCTCCACCATGTGTTATTACAATATCAATATGTTCCAACAACAAAAGTTGAGGAGTATAGAAACTGGCAATAACATTGTCAGGAAGTTGCGCCATAAAGTTCTTGTCATGTATTAATTCATTAATTGATATTATTATCTGAACATTTTGGCCTTTTAAAGCTTCAATAACAGTTAAAAATAGTTTAGGATGATAGTATACCTGACTACCCAGTGACATATAGATTTTCTGACAATCTTTTTTGAGTTTTTCAAAAGGGAAGGGGGCTTCATCTCCTCGCTTACCTTCTGGTAATGTTGGGCCTACATAGAAAGAGAAGTCATTGTTACTCCATTCTCTTGGAGCATATGTTTCCGTTGTGAAAACGATATTCAACCAAGGTGAAATTGCATCACAGACTTTGAATTTTAAATTTAACTGATAATCCAGAAAGAGTCGCTGACGGTGTTCTTGCAGTTCATTGACTGTTTCCACTAACTCACAGGTCCATTCATCCGGTGTTACCGGATTTAAAGAAGATGATACTCCTACCCAGGGGATATTAAATTCTGTTGCCACTATGACCGCTGAATAGACCATGGGGTCTGTAACAATGATATCCGGGCGAAATAGGCCGATTTGTTCCTTAAGTGCAGGTATTTGACTGGGAACAATATCCAATAGAAGATGTTTTATCCATTGTCGAAGCCAGGCTTTATTGCGAAGTCTTTCGGCAAAGGCCTTGCCTTTAGCTGTGTGGTCTTCCGGTGTTTTGAAGCTGTTTGTGGCTGGAGTTAGGCAGTGACAATTTAAACCTGCTTGTTTAAGTTGATCACTAATATCAACCTGTGAGAAAAATGCTAATTCCTGTCCTTGTTTTGCCAGTTGTTTTGCAGTTCCTATCAAAGGATTGATATGCCCTTTTTCAGGAATAGTCACGAAAAGTATACGTTTGCTCATAGGTAATACCTTTTCCAATTTAAAAGAGAAATTAAATTAAATAACAATATTCGTTCATTTTCAGTTAACTGTGGCTTGTTGCACAGAATCGAGATAAAATTTTGATTTAAATATTCTTCAATAAAATCCTGCTCTTCTTTTATGAGTGTTTTTAATTTTTTCTGATAAATTTTCCCAAGCCGGGGATCACAGGGCAAGGCGGACTTTTTACGCCTGTAAATTGATTCCGGAAGAATATCCTTAAAAGCCTCGCGTAAACAGTACTTTTCAGTATCATTGTTATAGCCGAATTGCGGTGGTATAAGTGATGCGGCATTGATCACTGCCCGATTAGCAAAAGGAACTCTAGCTTCAACACTAAAACGCATTGTATGGATATCTCCATTATGTAAAAGACGTCCCAACCAAAGTTTTACAATCAGATAAGTCATAGCGGCAACTCTGTCTTCGTGATTGCCATTAAACCTATATCCTGCGTTTTCGACCAGTTGCCTAAATTCATTATTAAAGTAATTTATCGGTGATAAATTTCTTTGAATTTCAGAAGAGAGGCATTGGCTCCTTGTTTCTGCATCAAAAACGGACATTAAGCCCAATGGTCCATGATTGATTTGGTTGTTCAAAAGAAAGAAATAACCGAAATGAGTTTCGTCTGCGGCATCTCCAACTATAATAGTTTTTACATGATTTTGAGCTGTTTTAGACAAAAAATATTGAGACAACTCCTGTTCCCAGACGGGAAGTCTGTCATTAGTTGCAGCCAGGTCAGGTAGTGCTTCAGTCAAATCATTTAAGCTGGTGTTAACTCGATGTAATTGAATTGGTAGCTGGTCATTCAGCTCTTCAACATAAGGCTTGTCATCAGAAATAACGATAGAGGAATTATCAAAATTTATATTATCATGATTATCAAAACGAATTGTGAATGCCTGAACTGGTTTGCTTTCTGCTCTTGTTGCCAAGATTGTTAAAATAGAAGAATCCAGGCCACCACTTAAGAATGAACCAATTGGAACATCGGCCCTTAATGTGCTATTTACGCTTGATGTTAAGGCATTATACAAGTTGTTTTTACAGTCATTAAAGCTGGATTTTGTCTCTTGACAGACTTTATAATCATAATAGCTGTTGACTCGGATTTTATCTTTATTAATGGTTAATGTTTGACCTGCTCCAAGATGATTTACATTTTCAAAAAGAGAGTGCCTGACGCCACTGAGACATGGAATTGTAATGTATTCGGCCAAGGCTATCTGATTGATTTTTAAGCGTGACTTGATTACTTTTAAAATAGCTTTTGTTTCGGAGGCAAAAATAAATTCTCTACTAGATTTGCAGTAAACAAATGGTTTTACTCCAAGAGGATCTCTCGCGGCAAACCCCGTCAGATTAATGTTGTCCCATATTAAAAATGCAAACATCCCATCAAAATATTCGACACATCGACTGCCCCAATGGAGATATGCAGCCATAATAACTTCTGTATCTGAGCGAGTTTGAAATTGATAATTTTTTTTCAGCTGATTTTTAAGTTCGAGATAGTTATACAACTCACCATTATAGGTCAACCAATAGCGCCCTGAATTATCGCTGAATGGTTGCTTACCTCCATTGATGTCAAGATGGACAAGTCGTGTATGAGTGATAGCCGCCTGGTTCAGATGAACGGTATTCTGTTCGTCCGGACCTCGATGGATAAGGCTATTTTTCATCCTATCGACCCGCATTAATAGAGTGTCAGAATTATCATCAGAAAATAATATGCCGGCAATGCCACACATTTTATCTTACTCCTTCTATTTTTTTTTTATCCGCATCATTGCGTTTTTCTTTAGTAGCAATTAGCTTTAATCGCTTTAAAGCAGGGGATTGCTTTAATGTCTCAAGCGATTCAGCTGGAATGTACGGGGTAATATCTTCATCATTAATAATTTTGCTTCTTATCATAGTCCCGCTAATGTTTATACTCTTATGTAACTCAACAGTTGGGATAGAAAACATTTCTGCCATAGCTTTCAAAATGGGGTTATTGCTATACAGCGTTTGAAAAGCTGGAAACAGTTTTGTTAACATAAAAAAATTTTCGGCATCATATTTTTCATAAGGCACTCCTGCAAGGAAATATCTCCCTTTGGCTGTTTGCTCGAGATAGGGCTGGATTATTTCAATTCTTTCGCCAGCGGTTGCGGGATTATCTAAAGAAAAAGCTTGGTTTGCTTTTGCTAAAACAATAATAATCTCATCCTGTTCCGCAAGCATTTTCTGAATATGCGCGGCATGACCTTTGTGGAAAAACTGGGTGCGGGTGATAAATATACCACGTTTAATGTTTGAATCAATTTTATTGAAAACAGAATTTGATCTGTCTTCTAGATCTGCAATTAATATATTGCAATTAAGCGTTTTTTTATAGAATGTGCTTTGCTCTCTATTTCTACAAATAATAGTATCAAAATGAGGTGTGATGATTTTAAGACGATATGCTGCTTGCAAGTCCATCACAGTTTCATTTTTAAATGGAAGAATATAAAACGGTTTTTTAAGTCCCACTTTAAGGACGGTTGATAGTAATTCTGTTCGCTCTCCAGCGCTTAGTAGCGCTGTTGGTTGATAAACTTTTAATGTGCCTGTTATGGCAAAAATAAGTTCATCGAAAATCTCTTCCAATGCTTTTATTGTAGCTAATTGTTTATTGCTCAATGTTTGAAATGAATCAATAATTAATGCTCTTTTTATATTATTATAACTCATAATTAAGTACCTCATTAAATGATGCCATAAAACCAATTTCAGGAATTAGTTCCCATACATTATTCTGTGCACATAAAAGGTGCATAATGGCTTGATCAAGGCAGAATATTGCCAACCATATGTTTAAATTTTGCGGGTCGAGTAATGGTGCTCGCGTGTTTTTTGTCAATGTTTTATAAAACTCAAGACCTTTCAGCATTTGTTTTTTATTGTATTGAAACTGTTGATCAGACCGACTGAAGCGACATATACTGAAAAGAGCAAATATAAGGTCAAGTTCTTTCAGAGAGTATTTTACATTGTCAAAATCAACAATTCCACTCAGCTGGTTATTCTCAAACAGAATATTTTCCAATTGCAGATCAGCATGAATCCATTGCAATGTTTGAGCATCAGACAATAATTTATCTGCATGATAGATGATGTTTCTACTTTGCTTTAAGAATGGCGTTAAATCAGTAATCCCGACATTAAAAAGATTGTTTTGTAAAATCTGGTTTTCTTGTTTAATTGTATTCAGTTTTTCTTTTAAAAAAAATATTGGGTCGCTGATGGGTTCTTCTATATGTTTTGTTGCATTGTGCAGCTTGTTAAGTAGAGTGAGAATGTTAAATAACTCCTGATCCTTGCACTGCTCATACCATTGATACTTTACTTCACCGGGTAACTTATGATAAAGGTGTGCAAACCTCCTTCTATTATTGCGGAATTCGCAACGTTTATTTCCTCGACTGGTTGCTACCAATTCAGGAACCGGTAATTGCACATAATCTGTGTTTAGAAAAGAAAGAAGCTTTTCTTCATTTTTGACCTGCTCAATAGACTTCCCTGACCAGGATATCCTTAGGATATAATCAGATTCAGCCTTTATCAGATAGGATTGATTTGTATAGCCACGGGAGACTGGCTCAACCTGCTGAACCTTTATCAGGTAGTTGCTTTCTAGTAATTCAATTATTGTTGCTTGATTTACCATTTTTAAATCTCAAAGTTAAATCCCTGTTTCACTAACTCATTATAGATCTCTTCATCAAACCTATAAAGCCTAGCGGCCCGGTGAGCAACATCCTGCTGGATTTCATCCAGTTCCTCCAGAAAACCCATTTTCAAGATCTTTTTCCTAAAATTGCGTTTATCTATCTTTTTATTGAGAACTGTCATGTAAAGATGTTGCAACTTTGAGAGAGTAAACTTTCTTGGCAATAGCTCAAAACCGATTGGTTGATAACGTAGCTTACCTTTAAGCCTTTCAAGAGCCATTGATAAAATATCTTCATGATCAAAGGCCAATTGAGGAGTATCTTCTACATCAAACCAACAGGCATTACTAGCGTCAGTGTCAGCTTTGAGCTTATGCTCGAATAAATTCACTAAAGCATAATAAGCAACACTGACAACTCTTTCCCGTGGGTCTCTTTTTACTGCTCCATATGTATAAAGCTGCTCCAGAAAGACTTTCTTAACTCCGGTCTCTTCTTGCAGTTCACGCATTGCAGCCTCTTCTAAAGATTCCTCTAGATTGACAAATCCACCTGGCAGAGCCCATTTTTCCTTGAAGGGATCAAGTTTTCTTTGGATCAATAAAACTTTTAAATCATTTTCATCTAATCCAAAAACTACGCAATCAACAGTTAGAGCCGGCCTGGGGTATTTATAAGTATAAGCCATTCCATACCTCCTTAGTGTTTCTTCTACATCATCATAGTGTAATGTTGACACTAAGTCAAGAGCTTTTGTTTGTATTTTTTTTATTTTTTTGTATTATAGTAGATGCTTCCACTGGTCCTAATTATAAATTAGATAATATATTTTCAATAATCTCTTCGTCCCTTTTTAGAGCAATAGATAATAGTTTGTTTGAATTAGACTCAGATTCAATTCTTTCCTGTTTGAGAAAATTATATATTGTAAGAAATGAATTAAACCTGTCATTTTCTTTTATGTAGTCAAAAAAACCTTTATTGCCAACAGTATTCTCATTTAATAATAATCTGTTTAAATGATTAAATTTTGTTACAACCTTTTCTGCAAAGAAAAGATCATATTTAGATTTTTTTGATTTGAGTTTTGCTTTATATTTAATTTGATCCAATCTATCTGATTTAGTTAATTTTAAATTTAATGGAGTAGAAGAGTAGGGGACAAGAAATGGCGCATGTGCAAGAACATCAAAGTATTTGAATTTATTTCTAAGATTATCAATAATAATAAACTCATTTATGAACTCATTCCAGGTTGAATCAGGGTCACTACTTATCCAATAATGGATGTTCTTGATTTTTTTATCTTCAAAAGTTTTTATTAATTTTAACAAATCATTTAGTTCAGGAATAAATTTAGCTAACTTCTTTCCTCTGGTTTTAGTAAATGCATCTGTACCAAGCCAAATCAATGGGTCATCTGAAACAAATAGTTCTTTATCATCTATTATTGATATTATTTCATAATCAATGTCATCATTACTAAAAAATGAATGAATTGATGTTTGAATACCCCAGAGTTTGAAATTATTGTTTTTGATAATTGTAAATATTTTTTTTGCATATTCTTTCTCTTGAAGAATATCATCGTCATTGATATTTAATGTTCTGCATTCATCAGAAGAAAAACCAGCATCATTAATTTTTTCAGACATTGAAAAAAGCAGTTTTTCAAATTTATCAGGTTCTACTTTTCTGAATACTTTTCCCTGTACTTTTGAGCAAAAAACACAACTTCTTCTGCATCCTCTTGAGATATTGATCTCAAGTCCTCTTTTTAGTTGAGAGTCTTTTGTGAAATTTAAATTAAAGTTAAATTTATTAAAATTTTCCGGTCTGTTTATATAATCTATATCAGATATAACTAACAACCCCGGGAGGTTTAAAATAAATCCTTTATATATTAGAATTGGATCTAATTTACCCTGGGATAAAAGTTTCAATATTTCAGGAAAAACCATTTCAGCTTCTCCTCTTATTAAAAGATTAATATTTTTGAGGTGATAGGCAGTTCTAAGAGGTAGGAGGGTTACCATTGGACCACCTCCAACAATAAAACCTGAATATGATTTAGAAAAATTTTCAAGAAATGAGCTTATTTCAATAAACAAATCCTCAAATATAGATATACCTGTAACATTATATTTGAAAAAGTCATTATCAATTTGTTTTGTAGGAAGAATAAGTTTTTTAACATCTACATGAATATTATTATTTGCTAAAGCTGATCCCAGATAAATAGATGAAGCAGGAAGTTCTATGCTATTCCATCTTTTATCTGTTATTAATGCGGGATATAATAGGTTAACACTGTCTGTACTAATTTTATTAAATAAATTGTCAAATTCAATTGTTTTATCAGACTTAACTATATTACCTTTTATTATGCAAGAATTAAGTTCAAGTATTATTTCGTCTTTTGGCTCATTAATATAATATTGATTAAAAAGAAATTTTGTATTAAAAATTATATGTATTTTTAATAAATCTTTAGGAAAAACCTTTGATATTGAATCAACCTTTTTTGAGAGATCAGGCAAAGAGTCGAGTAATTCCTCGTAAATAAAATCATTACTATCATATCTGATTATCCACTTTTTATTCATTTGGAAAAGCTAATTATTTTTCTGGATACTTTAAAACTATTCCGTAACTACTTTCTTTATGTATATTTTCTCTCTCATTTTCTGGTTTGTAATGAACAACCAATACTGTAATATTATCATGGCCGCCCTCCATGTTTGCTTTATGGATTAAATCAGTGCAGATATCTTTTACAGGTTTTGGTAGGAAAAGTATACTTTGAATATCCATATCAGAAACTGTATCCCATAATCCATCAGAACATAGGAGGAGTTTAGTTCCGGGCTCTAATTTATATGTAAGGTATTCAGGAGCTATTTTCATTGGAGCCCCGATTGCTTGTCTGAGTTGGTTTTTCATAGAGCTGCTTCTTGCCTCTTCGAGAGTCATTCTTCCTTGTTTTACAAGTTCCATAACCTGGCTATGATCAGTTGTTAAGAGTTTAAGTTGATTATTAATTAAAATATATCCTCTTGTATCCCCAACATGACATATATGCAATAAATCATCATCAATAAATGCAATAATAATTGTACATCCCATTCCTTTAAATTCAGGTTTTTCTTTTTGTAAATCCAGAACTATTTTATGTGAATTCAGTACACTGTAAATAAGAGCTTTTTTTATTAAATCAGAATTTCCCTTCATTTTATCAATTCTCTCAGTTGTAAAATATTTTTCAATTGATTTTGAGGCATTAAAACTAGCAACTTCACCAGCATTTTGTCCACCCATTCCATCTGAAACAATGTATAGGTTTTTTTCCGGCAATACTATAAAATAATCTTCGTTATTATCTCTGATCTTACCAACGTCGGTAGAGCCGGAGATGTTTTTACCTCCATATCCTTTCTTTTTTATAATAAATTTTCCAATGTCCATATTAATTGTTAATTATATCAGAAAGTATAGAAATGTAAAACTCTGATATGACAGTTTTTTTTATATTTTTATCTTTCCTCTAAAGTTATCTTAACCTCATGTTCTTTTTTGTCTCTTATAAATACTAATTGAACACTGTCTCCTGGATTGAGAGATTTTAATACAGTAGAATATTCTTTAAGATTATGAGTTTGCTTCTTATTTAAACTTATAATGATATCTCCTTTTAATAAACCAGAATGGAAAGCAGGACTATTACTTGAAATACCACCAATTTTGACACCAATACCCTTAAAGGAAAAATCAGGCATAAAACCGGTTCTAGCTCTTCTCTTAGTCCCTTTCTTTTTTGAATCATTATTTAATTTAACTTTACCCTTCCCGGTAAATGTTAATGGGTCTTTTCTGGATGAAAGATAAACTGCAATTTCCTTAGCTAGAGTTGCAATCTTTACCATACCTGATGAATCAATTTTTTCGAAAGTATCAGTAGGTCTATGGTAATCAAAATGACCTCCGGAAAATAATTGAATACCAGGGATTCCATTATTTATAAAACTTGCCTGATCACTTGAGTCAAGTGTTTCATCAACAAGTTCTGATTCTATTCCTGTTGTATATCCGGTTCCCATAAAAATAAATTTCCATTCTCTTGAAGAGGTTGCACCTAGAACAAGTGGTTTTTTCTTGAATAATCTTCCAACTGTGTCAAGGTTTATAATTGCCATTATGCCAGATTTTTCATCTTTATTGAGTTGACTTAGGAAATATTTAGAACCAAGTAGTCCGTTCTCTTCTGCAGTAAATGCAATAAAGACAATAGCTCTCTCTGGTTTCATCTTACTCATTGATCTTGCAAGTTCTAATAAAACTGAAACTCCACTGGCATTATCATCAGCTCCATAGTGAATTTTTCCTTTATTTCCCTTTCTTACATCCGGCCATCCTAAACCAAGATGATCATAATGAGCAGATAGGATTACTGCTTCTGTCTCATATTCTTTTTTTGTACCAGGTATAATTCCTATGATATTTTTTAATTGTATTTTTTTATTATCAGGACCGGATTTAATGTTCCAGGTTTGTGAAAAATCTGTTTTTTCCGGAAGCGGTTTTAAACCAAATTTTTTAAAATTATCAGCTATATATTTACCAGCAATTTCAATCTCATTTGTTCCGATACCTCTTCCTCTAAGTTTGCCTGATGATAAAAATTTTATATGGTCCAATAATTTGTTTTCTGAAAATACAGCAGGCAGGTTTGCTAATGCTTTTCTTTTTGGCAGACTCTTACTATTAGCTGCACCCTTACTAAAATCATATACAAGAGGCGAGTTAACAGTTTTCCACTGACCTTTAAAAATATTCACAGGTTCTGATCCTTCAAAAGTTAAATAACTATATTTACTATAATGGGGGAGTTTTCTCCCAAGACCCTGCATTGCATCTGCTCTGTCTACTGACAGATATGCAATTCCCTTTGATGGATCAATTGGGTTTTTAATTGTAATAACAATACTTTTTTCATTTAAAGAAAATTTCTTTTTTGAAAAATAAGTATAATTATCATCAAGTTTAGAATTATATTTTTTAATATTTTTTCTGATAATTTCACTAAACTTGTTTTCCCTCCCAAATAACCATAATGCTTTGTCTGCAGGCAATTCATTTAGTTCACTGTCTTTAATATAGGTTACTTTTGAAGACTTGTTTTTTGCCCATCTTATTGCAAGTTCCGTATAGGCTTTTAGCAAGTCGGCTGGAGCTTTTTCTGGTAAAATAATTAGAACTTTCTTTGCTCCGAATATTTTAGAAAGAGTAGGGGGTATTTCGTTAATATCTAATTTTCTAAAAACGTCAAATTCAGGATCAATTTCAATTCTTAAAGGTTTATTATTAAATGTAAATGAAAACATTTGTTCTCTCTGACTAAATTTGATTTTTTCTATTTTGGCCTTTTTATTATTTTCAAGATATATTGCTACAGGGATCAATGAACTATATGGCATTTCTTTCTGGGTTTGTTTAATTTTAAATGATAATTGGAACTTTTTTGAAATTTGTTTTACCTCTACATTAGATAAGGATAAAATAGGAGCACCTTTTCTAAACACAAATTGATCAAATATATTCTTAAGTTTTTTGCCGGTTGCTTTTTCCATTGATATTCTAATATCATTAAATGAAGCCTTTTTGAATTTATTCTCATTATAAAATGCAGCTATTCCCTTTACAAAAAGTTTATCTCCAAGGTTCAAACGAAGGGCATTAAAAAGCATCATACTTTTTCCATAGCCTATAGCTGATGAAGAGGAATTATATCTGTTTATGAATTTTGAAAGTGGAAAATCGTTTTTATCATTTACATAGTCTGTAAAGCCTTTGAGTGAATCTCTTCTATAGGAAGCTCCCTGGCCTCTCTGTTCCTTGATAAGGTGATCTGCATAATAAACGGTAAGGCCTTCACACCAGTTTCCTGTTTTATAATCAACATAAACACTATTTCCCCACCAGTTATGTAATAATTCATGTGGGTAGGACGAATGAAGAATAAATGGAAATCTTATGACTTTTGGTCCCAGCAAAGTAAAAGACGGCATGCCATATCCAGTTTCCCAGAAATTTTCAATCAAAGCAAATTTTGTGAAGGGATATTTTGCAATTAGTTTTTGATACATATTTAGATATTGTCCGGTAGTTTCCAGGTATTTATTTGCAAGAGTGTCATCATTTGATCTTAAGAAAGCAATAATGTTAACTTTTCCAACCTTCAATAGGAACTCCTGAAATTTTGCAGCAATAAGATAAATATCGTCCATTGGTTCCGGGGAATCCCATTTAGAGATATTAAAATTTTTATCTGTTCTGTTTATGATTCTGGTTCCCTGTGAGACTGAAATCCAATTTAAAGGCATTATAGTTTTAATTGAAAAAGTTACAAGTTTATCTTTGAATACAGGATACCAAAAAGAGGAAGATGATAAATATATTCCTTCCTTAGTTATCAGACCAGGAGTTTCTGAAAAGGCTCTCGCATATTCTTCACCTGAGTTTTTTATCGGGTGATTGATTTTACCTTTATAAGTTAGTGTAAATTTAAGTGTTAATTTATCTCTCTTTTTTTTAGGAGATTTTATATTCAATACATATGCTGAATATATGGTTTTTTCTTTTCGTTCTATTGGAACTACAGATACGTTTTTTGAATGTGAAAGAATTTTTAATCCACTATGTAATTTAAATTTGAAACTTATTGTTTTATTATCTCTAAAATTTTCAGAATACTGAGAATAGGGGATTGAAATTTCATCCTTTACTTCAATAAAATTCTCTATTGGTAAAATATTTGTTGAAATTTGATGATTAATATAAGTATGTATATCTAGTTTTGTATTCAATTCACCAGATAGTGTATATGGTATTATAATAATTATAAGTAGAATAAAAAAGTTTTTTAACGAAATGTTTGTCATTATAGCCTCCGAATGGAGTGATTTTAATTTATATTATTGAGGTTGTCAAATTGAAGATAGAGAGTCATGAAGAGATATTTTCTCCTCATGACTTATTGATTTATTAGTTGTTTTTATTCTTATAAATAACAAGAGCTCCTAATCCAATAAGAATACCAGGCCAGAAAAATCTTCTTACTACAGGTAAAAAAGAGTAGTAGATATGATCTAAAAAGGAAAAATTTCTCATTAAAAACAAGGCCCCAAAAACTATTAGTGTAATTCCTATTATGGTTCCAGTAATCTCAGTAGAGTTGCCTGAAGACTTCTTGCTAATATTAGATAATTCATCCGGGGTATTATTTATAACTTCATTTTTTTCTATTTTTTCATTATTAGTAGAAGTAGAATTCTCATCACTTGTTTTTGTATATCTTTTATGAAAATATGATTTGTCTTCTTCAGGTATTATGAATATAGCAATGATGTAAGCTAAGAATCCAGCTCCAGCAGTGAACAAAAGTACTAAGAAAATAATCCTAATTATAACAGGGTCTATCTCAAAATATTTTCCAATTCCACCACAAACGCCAAATAGAACTTTGTCATTTTTACTTCTAGTCAATCTCTTCATTTTAAACTCCTATTAAAATTATTTACATTCATATGTCTATAACGAAAGATTATAAAAAAAGTTCCCGATTATCAACAATATTAGACAATTTTCATCAAAAGTTTTCCACAATTGGGTATATTGAGACATATAGGGCGTTCTGATGTAGAACACATGTTGTGTCGGATAAGATATATTATGTAAACTAAACACGATAGAGAAACACTGTATACGAGAATCAGGTGTTTTTACGAATTATAATAAAAGGATATTTAATTTTATTTAGATGACTAGACGGTCGTATTTTTAACTAATATATATATATAATAGAATATTAAATTCTAATTCAATATAAAATGTAATAATACTAGTGAATTGAGTTCCTGAATATTTATTGAATTGTTAGATTAATTGTATATTTATTTTTGATTTATTAAAATATTAACTCTTGAACTCTTCAATTTTTTCCATTTTTATATCATCTATTAGTTCTGTTAATATCTGAATTATTTTCTCTTTACCAATATTTTTATCTTTTATATTAAAACCAATTTTGATCTCTTTATTTTCAGAAACAAAATTAAACTTAATTCTCTCACTTTTACTTTTCTTGTTAACGCTCTCTAAATGCTCTGCATTTTTATTTTCAGATCTCATTTGTTTTAGTTCTTCTCTGGAGAATGGTTTCTCAATATATTTATCCAGGACTTTTAACATTGCATCCTTGTCATCAAGTTTTACCAATTGAAGAAGAAATGTTTTTGAGCTTATATTTAAATCAAAACATTTTTTTGAAACTTCACCTGGTAGATCTGTTATTCTTATTTGTTCTGATACAGTTACTCTTGACTTACCAATCTTTTGTGCAATTTCATCATGAGTATATCCATATATTTCAGCTAAGGATTTTAGCGAATATGCAGATTCAAAAATATTAAGATCCTTTCTTTGCATATTTTCAATGATTGTCAATTCCAGCGCTTCATTGTCTGCAACATTATGTTCAATGCAAGGCATCTCTTTTAAATTAACTAATTTAGCGGCTCTAAAACGTCTTTCTCCAGCAATAATTTCAAATTTGCCATTTATAGGTCTTACGAGTATTGGCTCAATTATTCCCTTTTCTTTTATAGATTCTGCTAATTCCTGCAACTCACCAAAATCTTTTCTTGGCTGCATTATATTTGCTACAATTTTCTCTATAGGTATATTTCTTATTATTTTGGTTCTAGTCATTTTTGAAATTTCTTCCACAAAATGATTTTCATGTCTTGATTTTATTGTAGTTGGAAGTCCTCTTCTTTTAACCATTTTTAACTACCTCTTTAGCTAAGTTCATATATTCTTTTGCACCTTTTGAATGTGGTGAAAAAGTAAAAATCGATTCTTTATAGGCAGGACTTTCTTCTAAACGTACACTTCTGGAAATGATAGTTTTAAACACATTAGTTCCAAAGGTCTTACTTATATGATTCAGGCTGTCCTGTGCAATAATAATTCTCTTGTCGTACATTGTTATCAACACACCAAGTATTGATAGTTCAGGGTTACTTCTTAACCTGATTTTTTCAAATGTTTCCAGGAGATCATCTGTGCCTTCGAGTGCGAAATATGAAGGTTGTATAGGTATTAAAAGGTCTGTTGCAGCTACAAAAGTATTGATCGTAATTAAACCCAAAGTAGGAGGAGTATCTATTATTATATAATCAAAGTGATGTTTTATCG
Organism: uncultured bacterium; assembly: GCA_965371805.1. Taxonomy (GTDB): domain Bacteria; phylum Acidobacteriota; class Aminicenantia; order UBA2199; family UBA2199; genus JAOZTV01. Next base: position 47,489 of record CBDUZW010000017.1, read on the forward strand.
CATCTATCTTATCTTTTAATCGAAAGTGACTATCTATCTCCCCTATCAATTTTGCTTCTAATTTTGCTATAGAAATATTTGCTGGTATTATTGACAGGTTCTCAACGTTACAAGTTTGAACAACTTCGTTAAAAGTTAATGAATTATTTTCTAAGAAATCGAATGAAGAGTATTTAATATTAGTGTTATCTAAAAACGAAACTGTTGAGTTTGCTTGAGGATCCATGTCTATTAGTAATGTCCTATATCCCAGCATGGATAAAGCAGCTGAGAGATTAATTGCAGTAGTTGTTTTACCAACTCCTCCTTTTTGATTAGCTATTGTTATTATCAAGTTATCCTCCTAAAAGGATATACTATTCAATATTCATATATTTGTCAATAGAAAATGATCAATAAAAGTATTTTCTTAAAATAAATGTAAAGTATCTATGTCGACATGTCGACAGTTACTTTTTTTTATTACCGACAATATTAAAAAAAATTGGAAACCCTGATAGATCAAGCTTTTCAGCCAATTTTCTTTTTAAATAAAGATCATCTGAACCTTTAAGTTTATCTCCTGTTTTAGTATGGAACCTTATAAAAAAGGGAGATTTAGATTCAACAATCGCATATTTTGGATTAAATGTAGAGTTATTTATTGTAAGTAGCTTTTTTTTATTAATTATTTCTTTAATACATTTTATAATTGTATCAGGTTTTACATCTTTAGATGTTGTATTAAAAACTTCATCAGCTTTTGTGATTATTTCGAAAATACCTTTACCATTTAATGCAGAAACTAAAAATATTGGAGCAAAATCAAAAAAATTAAATCTCTTCCTTATAATACTAGCATAGTCTTTATCTTTATTTTTGATAAGATCCCATTTGTTACAGGCAATTATTACAGGTTTAGCTGATCCTAAAACCCTTTTTGCAATAAATAGATCGTTTTTGTCTATTTTTTTTGAAATATCTATTACAAAAATTACTATATCTGAATTTTTGATATCTTTTTCAGCTCTAATTACTGCAGCAGTTTCAGTGTTTTCTTTTACTTTTTGTAGTTTTCTTATTCCTGCATTATCAACAAGGATAAATGTCTTACCATTTCTGACTATTTTTAGATCAACTGAATCTCTTGTTGTTCCTGCAATTGGACTTACAATGACTAGTTCATCATTTAGTATTCTATTGATTATTGAAGATTTTCCTACATTAGGTTTTCCAATAAACGAAATTCTTGACGCATTTTCATCAGCTGCAGTTTTTGGAGATTCCTTAGTAAAGGGAATGGTTTCTTTAATTTTTTCAAATAATATCTCAATATTTATATTATGTTCAGCAGATATATATATATAATCCTGGTTTAAATTATAAAAAGTATCTGGAAGTATATAATTATTTTCATTATCAACCTTATTGATAACAGGAATAATCTTTTTACCTAATTTTCTGATTTGCAAAAACAATTCTTCTTCGAAGCCAAGAAGATCTCTTCTACCATCAAATAGAAAAATAATTAAATCTGATTCTTCTGCAGCTCTATATATACGTTTATTTATTTCTTTTGTGATAATATCATCTGTTGTGAAAAAACCACCTGTATCTTGAATTTCAAATATATGATTATCAATCTCAAAAGATTTTTTATAAATATCTCTTGTCATCCCCGGAAGAGAGTGTATCAAAGCCTTTCTTTCTCCAATTATTCGATTAAATAATGTTGATTTGCCAGAGTTTGGGATTCCTATAATTGTAATTAATGGGATTTTGTTTTTTATAGACATAATTTTTATCCTTCATACCTTATCATAGATGTACAAAAACATTCAATTGCTTCTCCCCTACCTACAGGATCATCTATACCTTCCTTTGTCTTACCCTTAATATTAAAGTTTTCAAAATCTATTTCTAAAATGGATGATATTATCTTTCTTATTTCGGCTTTAAAAGGAGATATTTTTACATGTTCTGAAATTATTATACTATCTATGTTTATAATTTTAAATTTTTTATTCTTAAGTAATTCGACTGTTCTTTTTAGAAGTTTTTTACTATCTATATCTTTATATTCTTTATCTGTATTTGGAAAAAGTTCTCCAATATCTCCTTCACCTAATGCTCCTGTTAAGGAATCAATTAAAGCATGAATCAGTATGTCTCCATCAGAATGAGAGATAAAACTATACTTTTGAGACACCTCAATTCCTCCGATATATAGGGAGGTACCGACTTTTAATTTATGTATGTCATACCCAATGCCTGATCTGATTTTAATCATTGAACTTTCTTCCCAAAGAACATCTTGCCAGTGGTTGACTGTAACACAGATGTTACTTCTACACTAACTAACTTTCCAATATCATGTTTTGCATCATCTATTATTACCATAGTCCCATCTTCAAGATAAGCAATACCCTGCTTTTTTTCTTTTCCTTCTTTTGTTATTAGGATCTTGAAGTTCTCACCCGGTAATATTATAGGTTTTAAAGAATATGCAAGTTCATTTATATTCAGTACTTTGATATCCTGCAGGCGCGCTATTTTGCTTAAGTTAATATCATTTGTAATGATTTTATAATTACTTTCTCTTGCTAATACAACAAGTTTTTGATCAACTTCCTTAGGACCAACAACATTTTTATTTTCTATTTTTACGGTGATAGATTTATCCTTTCTGAGCTCTTTAATTACATCTAATCCCCTCTTTCCTCTAATTCGCTTATTATGATCAGTGGAATCTGCTATTCCCTGTAATTCTGCAAGGACAAACTGAGTAATAATAAATTCGCCTTCTATAAAGCCTGCATTTATGACAGGAGTAATTCTACCGTCAATAATAACACTTGTATCAAGTAGATATGAGTTTTTTTGAATATTTATTCCCCTAAAAAATTCCTTTAGATTAAATGGTGAAAAAAGTTCGGGCTTATATAAACCAATAAAAACTCCTCCAATTGGTAATCCTAATAGAAAAAAAGATTTAAAAAAATGTTTATCTAAAAAGGAGAAACCTATAAGAGAGAAAATATTATAAAAAACAATTCCAATAATTAATAGAAAAATTGAAGAAATAAAGACACTCCAAATATATGTTTGTTCAGCTTTTTTAATTCTTAAAGATATTAGAGAAAGGGCTAATGCAAAACCAGCACCCAGGATGCCTCCATTTACGCTGTTTAGACCTGAAAATGGTGGATTATTATAACCAATAATAAAAAATGCAAAAATAAAAAGTAAATTGTATATTCCAAAAATCATAAAACTCTCCTAATATTATAATGTTAAATATTAACAAAAAGATATTGTTATTTCTCTTCTTTTCTTCTAACAAATTTTACAATTAGAATACTAAGAATATAAAGACCTATTGTAGGTACTGCAAATATTGACTGATTCACTATATCAGGAGTTGGTGTAACTATAGCAGCAATGATGAATATAAGAACTATTGCATATTTAAAGTATTTGATAAGGAATTTTGCATTAATAAGTTTAAGTTTAGCGAGGAGGTACATAATAACAGGAAGCTCAAACATAAGGGCTAAACCAATTAATACTACTAGAAGTTGTGAAAAATATTCATTGATCTTAATCATTTGATCAAAACTTGATCCAAAATTCAATAAAAACTCTACATACATTGGAAATGCAACATAATATCCGAAACCAGCTCCAAGCAGGAAAAATGATGTTGCCATAATAACGAAGGGAAAAACCATTTTTTTCTCTTTATTGTAGAGACCAGGGGAAATGAATAGCCATAATTGATGAAATATTAAAGGTGACGATGAAAATAATGCTCCAATAAAAGATAGCTTGATATACATCATTAATGGTTCTGTTAAAGATGTATAGATTAATTTCTTGCCCTTTAAAAACTGGGTGATTGGAATTGAAAGAAAATCATAAATTTGTACTCTGAAATTCCATGAAATAATAAAAAAAATTAGAATAATTGCGAAGGACCATAATATTCTTTTTCTTAATTCGCCCAGGTGTTCTAAAAATGAAAATGAGTCTTTAGTCTTTTTCATATGGATCATCAATTTGTATAAATTTTTTCATATCTTTTTCAAGATCTTTACCAGTTTTTCCCAATGATTTTATTTCTTCAACTATGTCTGAACCTGGGATTTTAACCGCTTCTGTTAGATCATCCGTAATAATATCAATCTCTTTTTTTATCTCTAAATCTTCAATCTCTGCTTCAATTGTAGATTTTGCTTCATCTACATTTCTCTTTAATTCTCTGACAGTTTTTCCAATAAATTTTGCAATTTCAGGTATCTTATCAGGTCCAAAAAGCAACATTGCAATAATTAGTATCATTACTACTTCAGGGTATCCTAAAGGTCCAAACATAAATCTCCTCTCTTTTTTGTTATTAATTAGTAAGTATTATAGTAACATAAAGACACCTTAAAATCAAAAATGAGTAATCTAATTAATATATGGGAAAGACTTTTCAAATAGTTTTTCAAGAGTTTCCTGTAGAAGGTTTATATTAAAATCATAACCTTCTTTCAAGATAGATGTTACAAACTCTTTATGTTGTCTGTTCTTACGGTAATCCGGTTCTCTCTTAGGATGTTTAAGGTAGGTCTCAAAATTATCAGGTGATTCAGAGACATTTAAAACTGCCTGGTAGATAACCTTTTCTCTGTTTTGATAGATTGCGGAACCAAGTATTTTTTTTTCTCCAATAGATATATCTGATATCCCTCTAAAATTAAGATTGTTAACCCCCATTTCAAAAAGAGCATCAACTATCCAGGAGTTAAATATCCCAAAATATTTTTTTGGTGAAAGTTGATTATCTCTTTTTATACTGGCAGAAACACATATAGTCTTAGGAGATAGTACAACACTTTCACCTCCTGAAGGTCTTTTCACAACTTTAACTTTATCTCTAATTGTATTTTCAAGAAATACAGATGAATCTACTTTATTACTTGCACCCAGTACTACCCAGGTTTTAGATGGACGCCATATTTTATAACCTGCAGGAGTACCTTCTAACATTAGTTCTTTATCAGGCAAAATATAGTTATCTAAGTCAGTCATATCTTATTGATGTATAGGTTGATCAAATGCTCCGAATCCTGACTCCATGAATATTTCTGAAATTGTAGGGTGTGCATGTACCGCTTTTGCAAGATCATAAACAGTTCCTTCAAGTTTTTTTAAGACTGAAGCTTCTGCGATCATCTCTGTTGCATTCGATGAAACAATTTGCACACCAAGAACTTCTCCATATTTTGTTTCAGAGAGTAATCTGATAAACCCTGTTGTTCTATTTTCTATAAGTGCTTTTCCGTTTGCAGTAAGTGGGAATTCACTTATCTTATATTCAGTTCCAAATTTTTTCAAATTGTCCTCTGTTGATCCAATCTGTGCTATTTCAGGATATGTATAAATATTTATCGGCATTTCGCTATCATTATATTGTTCATCAGTTCCCAGAATATAGTTTACTACATTCAGTCCCTGAGCTGATGCTGAGTGAGCAAATTTGCTGATGCCATTCACATCCCCTATTGCAAAAACATTTTCTATAGATGTTTGCAGATGTTTATCGACCTTAATATATCCTCTACTGTCCAGATTGAAATTCAGGCTATTTTCAGGAATAATTGCTTTTCTTGATAATGCGTTTATCAAAAGATCAAATTCTATCATCTTGTCTTCAGTAACTATCACACCATCTTTATACTCGTTTAAAGTAGAATTAGTTAAGATATCTATTTTATCCTTTGTTAATAATTTTGTCATATATTCAGAAAGATAAGAATCTAGTTCAGGAAGTAATCTGGCACCTTTTATATTCAGGATAACCTTTTTACCTATTTTATTAAAAAATTGAGCCATTTCAACTGCCTGTGAACTTTCACCTTCAACAATAATTCTTTCTGGAATCTCTTTCAAAGACAGCATAGAGTCTAATTCAGTAATTTTTTCTGATGGGATAGAAATGCCTATTTTTTCAGGTCTTGAGCCGGTGGCAATTAGAATGTTTTTCACTTCAATATCCCTGTCTCCAACTCTAATCAGGTTATTTGATTCAATTGTGGCAGTTCCAGTTATTATCTCAACATTATTTTTTTTTAATAGAAACTCAATCCCTTTAGTCAATCTCCCTACGATCCTCTTTGCTCTCTTTACTGCATTTTCAAAGTTGAAGCTTATATTTGCTGGATCAATTCCATCAATACCAAATTTAGAAAGATCAGAAATCTCAGCAAATCTTCTCCCACTCTCTAATAGAGATTTACTTGGGATACAACCCCAGTTTAGACACATACCTCCAATCTTTGATTTTTCAATAAGCACGGTTTTTTGCCCAACCTGGCCAGCTCTTATAGCTGCAACATATCCGGATGGACCGGATCCAATTATTGCTATATCATACATTTTATTCTCCTCTTAGCCCATTAATAGTGAAAGTGGATCATTTAAGTAACTTTTTAATTTTAAAAGAAATCTTGCTGCTTCTCCTCCATCCACTATTCTATGATCAACTGACAGTGAGAGAGGAAGTATATTGCCTATCTGAATTTCATTGTCAACAACAACAGGAACTTTCATAATTCTACCAATTCCAAGTATAGCTGCCTGAGGATAATTTATGATTGGAACTCCGAAGGTTCCTGCAATAGAACCAAAATTTGTAACTGTGAAAGTACCTTCTTTCAATTCTTCAAGTTTTAATTCCCTCTTTTTTCCTCTTGTGGCAAGTTCATTCGTTTTAATAGCTATATCCCTGATAGACATTTTATCTGCATTTTTTATTACAGGAACTATTAAACCTTCATCTGTATCAACTGCCATACCTATATTATATACTTTTTTATAAATAATTCTATCATTCTTCATATCCATCTCCGAGTTTAACCCAGGATAGTGTTTTAAAGCTTCGGAAACTGCCTTTATAATAAAGGGAATGTAGGTTAATTTTATCTCTTTTTCTGCAAATATTAATTTGTATTTGTTCCGGACATTTATAAGATCAGAAATTTCAACCTCTTCAAATGCAGTCATATGTGGCGCAGATTGTTTTGAAATCAACATGTTTTTTGCAATCGTTTTTCTCATCTGGGACATTGGCTTATACTCATGCTCAACAGTTTCTATTACTGATAATTTAAGCCTTTCAGATTTATTTTGGTGAAAATTTTGAATATCAGATTTCATAATTCTTCCTGCAGGTCCGCTTCCAGTAATAATTTTTATATCTACATTAAGGTCCTTTGCCATAGCACGTGCAACAGGTGTCGCCAAAACCCTGCTCTTCTGAGTATTATTTTTTTCTTCTATATTAGTTGTTCCTTCATTGCTGACAGGCATATAACTGGAATCTTTAGCGACCTCTATTGTGCCTACAACACCAAAACCCTTTTCTTCAACTTGTTCTGTTTGCTTTACTTCCTCCTTACCTTCAATATTTATTTCTACCAGAGGATCCTCAACATTTATAGTATCTCCTTCATTACCGAATGTTTTGGCAATTATGCCTGTTTTAGGTGAAGGTATATCTGTTACAACCTTATCTGTTTCCATTTTAACAATTGAGTCACCGGATTTTATCGCTTGTCCCTTTTTTACATACCATTTAATTATTTTCCCTTCGGTTATTCCCTCACCAATATCTGGGAATCTGAATATATGTATCATTTTTTTCTCCTTTGAGCCTTTGACTCCTTTAATATTTAGAAAGTTTCTCTATTTCATAGAGAATTCTTTCCCATGAGTGAAAATAGAAATGTTCACCTTTCGGGAGTGGAGGCGTTGTATCAAACCCAGTTAATCTTACTGGTGGCGCTTCAAGGCTCAAAAATGACTCTTCATTTACAACTGTAGTTAACTCTGCTCCAACGCCAAAACTACCTGGACCTTCGGTAATGGAAAGAAACCTTCCTGTTTTTTTTACTGAATCAGAAATAGTCTTTTTATCTAAAGGGTAAATGGTTCTTAAATCTATGAGCTCAATGGATATTCCAGATTTCTCTGCTTCAATAATTGCTTTCTGAGTCTCTTTAATCAAAGCCCCATAAGAAACGACTGTCATATCGCTACCTTCCTTCAATACTTTTGCCTTTCCAATTTCAATTGAAAAATTATCCTCCGGAACTTCCTGTTTTATTGCTCTATATATTTTTTTGGGTTCCATAAAAATAACTGGATCATCAGTTTCTATTGCTGAAATAAGGAGTCCTTTTGCATCATACGGGGTTGATGGAATAACAACTTTTAAACCTGGAATGTGTGCAAATAAGGCTTCCATACTTTCTGAATGATGTTCAAGTGCCCTAATGTTTCCACCATATGGCATTCTTATCACCATTGGGACAGAGTATTTGCCTCTACTTCTATTTCTATATCTTGCAACATGAGATATAATTTGATTGAATCCAGGATAGACAAATCCGGAAAACTGCATTTCAACAACTGGTCTTAACCCTGCTATACCCATTCCAACTGCTGATCCAATTATTCCTGATTCAGCGAGAGGTGTATCAAAAACTCTTTCTTCACCATATTTTTTCTGTAATCCCGAGGTTATCCTAAAAACGCCTCCTTCAACTCCAACATCCTCACCAAAAACAACAAGGTTTTTATCTTCTTTTAATTTTACATCCAGAGCATTATTTATTGCCTGTACTAGATTCATTACCTTCATCTAATTTCTCCTTCCAGTTTAAAAAATCCAGATATTCTGATTGCTGTTTTTTTAAATCATCTGGTATCTCTTTATAGTTATATTTAAAAACATCTTCAAGTTTATAAGGCGGATGATTCTCATAATATGCAAATTCTTCTTCAACCTCTTCCTTGAATTTCTCAATTAATTCTTCTTCATATTTATCTGTAATTAGTTTTTTGTCAATTAAGTAATTTTTTAATCTTTTTACAGGGTCTTTTTCTTTCCAAAATTTTTCCTCTTTCTCAGTCCTGTAAAGTGATGGATCATCAGAAGTTGTATGCGCTCCTCTTCTATATGTTAATGCTTCAATTAGCGATGGCCCATTTCCAGCTAATGCATATTCTGCTGCTTCATTTATAGTTTCATACATTGCAAAAACATCATTCCCATCCACTTTAATTCCAGGCAATCCATATGCTGTAGATTTTATTGCCAGGTTAACTGATGCAGTTTGCTTACTAACAGGTACAGATATTGCAAACTGGTTATTTTGAATGATAAATACGATTGGAACTTTCCATACTGCTGCAAAATTTAATGCTTCATGAAAATCTCCCTGTGAAGTACCACCATCACCCACAAAGGCAAAGACAACTTTTTTCTCTTTTCTTAGTTTTATTGCATATCCTATACCGACTGCATGTAAAAGTTGTGATGCAATTGGAACACTACTAGGCAGTATATTAGGTGCTCCGGAAAATAGAGATCCATCTTCATAGCCGCCAAAGTACATAAATATATCTCTCAATTTTCCACCTTTTAAAAGCCAGGCACTCATCTCTCTAAATGCAATGACAAGCCAGTCTTCTTTTCTGAATACCATTCCAGCAGCTGTTGCGATTGCTTCCTGACCAAAATTTTCCGGATATGTATACATCCTTCCCTGTCTCTGATAAGAAACAGCCATTTTATCAGCGGTTCTTGCAAACAACATATGTTTATATGCTTCAAGCGCTTTTTTTTCAGACATTTTAATTTTATGATCAGAGAAAATGAGTTTGCCTTCATCATCTATAAGTCTGAAAATTTTGTCCTCAATTGGACTGTAATTTTCCCACATTTGAATCCTCCTATTTCTAAAAATCTTATTTGGTTCTGTAATATATACAATGGTTACCTAAATTTGTCAACTATAAATTTATTTTTTTTATAATAGTTGACAAATATAAAAAAATGTATTATCCTACTAACGATAACAATAATGATTATCGACAAGGAGAAAATAATGAAGATTAATGAAAAAGTAGAAGATTTTAAAACAAATGCATTTTATAATGGGGAACTAAAAGAATTAAACACTGCAGATTATAGTGGAAAATGGAAAATATTTTTTTTCTATCCGGCAGATTTTACTTTCGTTTGTCCAACTGAACTCGGTGAAATGGCAGACTATTATGAGGATTTTAAAAAGGAAGGGGCAGAAATTTTTAGTGTGAGTACAGATACAGAATTTGTACATCTTGCATGGTATAATGATTCACCCACAATTAAGAAAGTCAAATATCCAATGTTAGCTGACCCTACTGGAAAAATCAGTAAGGATTTTGGTGTCTATATTGATGAAGCCGGTTTAGCTTTACGTGGTACATTTGTTGTTGATCCTGACGGCATTTTGAAATTATCAGAGGTTAATGATCTTGGAATTGGTAGAAGTGCAAGCGAACTATTAAGGAAATTAAGAGCTGCAAAACATGTTAGAGAATTTGGCGAAGTTTGTCCAGCAAGTTGGGAACCTGGTGATAAAACACTAATCCCTGGAATGGACCTTGTAGGAAAAATTTAGTTGTAATAATTTTTTTTAGGGAATATAATAAAATATGATCAAAATTTTATTTTGTTATTTAAAAAACAAAGGAGAAGAAAAATGATTAAAAATTTAGAAGTTTACAAATGTGAAATCTGTGGAAATATTGTAGAAACAGTTCATGGTTCAGGTGGAGAACTGGTTTGTTGTAACCAGCCAATGTCATTGCTGAAAGAAAATTCAGTTGATGCTGCCACAGAAAAACACGTTCCATTGGTAAAAAAAGAAGGAAACACTTACCATGTTTCTGTTGGATCTGTTGAACATCCTATGGGAGATGATCACTATATAGAGTGGATAGAATTAATTGCAGATGATAAAGTTTTTATAAAATTTATGAAACCAGGAGAAAAGCCTGCAGCAGTTTTCACTGTTGAAGCAAAAAAAGTATATGCAAGAGCATATTGTAATCTACACGGATTCTGGAAAAGTAATTAAATAAAAAAAACTAGTATAATTTAGGAGAGCAATATGATAGAGTGGTTTAAGTCTTTGGACCCAATATTACAGGCGCTTATTGCTACATGTTTTACATGGGGTGTGACCGCATTAGGTGCATCATTGGTATTTTTTTTTAAAACTGTAAACCAAAAAGTCTTAGACGGAATGTTGGGATTTGCAGCAGGTATAATGATTGCTGCAAGTTTCTGGTCTCTCCTGGCACCATCGATTGAAATGGCTGAAAGTATGGGTTTAACTCCATGGGTTCCAGCAGTAATTGGTTTTTTATCAGGTGGTGCATTCTTATGGGGAGTTGACAAAGTCTTACCTCATCTGCATATTGGATTTCCAACTAATGAAGCTGAAGGAATTAAAACAAGTTGGCAACGGAGCATTTTACTGGTCCTTGCCATCACTTTACATAATATTCCTGAGGGCCTGGCTGTAGGTGTGGCATTTGGAGCAATTGGTGCTAATTTACCATCTGCCACACTCGCAGGCGCAATAGCTCTGGCTATTGGAATTGCAATTCAAAACTTTCCAGAGGGTACCGCAGTTTCTGTACCACTTAGAAGGGAAGGAATGTCACGTGGAAAAGCATTCTGGTATGGTCAATTATCAGGGGTTGTTGAACCTATTGCAGGTGTTGTTGGTGCAGTCGCTGTGATTATGATGAGACCATTATTACCTTATGCATTATCTTTTGCTGCAGGTGCTATGATATATGTAGTCGTTGAAGAATTGATACCGGAATCACAACTGAATAAAAACACTGATACAGCAACTGTAGGTGCAATGTTAGGCTTTGCAGTTATGATGGCATTAGATGTTGGACTAGGCTAATTTAATATCTTTTGTGCAAAGACATATTTTAATATCCCCCCGCTTTTAAAATAATCCACTTCGATTGAAGTATCTAATCTGCATCTTAAATCAAAAATAATACTTCTGGATGTTGAAACAGCCTTACATTTTAAGATAGCTCCTGGTGTTAATTCTGATATTTCGTTAATTGTAAATAAATCTTCCCCCGTCAATTTTAAGGTATCTGCATTTTCACCATTTGTAAATTCCAGAGGTAATACACCCATTCCTATCAAATTACTTCTATGTATCCGTTCAAACGATTCAGCTATTACTGCTTTAATGTTTAATAACATGGTGCCTTTTGCTGCCCAGTCTCTTGAAGATCCTGTTCCATATTCCTTCCCGCCGATCACTATTAATGGAGTTTCATCTGCTTTGTATTTAGAAGCTATATCATATACATAACCTTTCTCTTTTTCAGGAAATTTAAGAGAATAACCTCCCTCAATATTATTTAATAATTTATTTTTTATCCTTATATTTGCAAATGTTCCTCTCATCATAACTTCATGATTACCTCTTCTTGAACCATATGTATTAAAATCTGATACTTTTATATTGTTTTCTTTCAGGTATTTCCCGGCTGGATAATTCTCAGATATATTTCCTGCAGGTGAGATATGGTCTGTTGTTACCGAATCACCTAATAATAAGAGTATTCTTGCATCAATTATATCATTAACTGGTATTGGTTTTTTTGAGAAATTTTTAAAAAAAGGAGGTTTTCTAATGAAGGTTGATTCTTGATTCCAGTTATACTTAATCCCTTTTGCCGCTTTAAGATTTTTCCAGTTTAAATCACCTTCAGTTATATCACTGTACTTTTCCTTAAACATATCCGGTGTAATTATTTTGTCTATAATATCATTGATCTCTTTAGATGAAGGCCAGATATCTTTTAGAAATACCGGATTATTATTATTATAGCCAAGTGGCTCTTTTGTAAGATCAATATCAACTCTTCCTGCAATTGAATAGGCAATTACCAATGGTGGTGAAGCAAGGTAGTTTGCTTTCACATCAGAATGAATTCTTGCTTCAAAATTCCTATTTCCTGATAGAATAGAAGCAGCAACGAGATCATTCTCAATTATTGTGTTTTTTACTTCAATTGGTATTGGACCACTATTGCCAATACAAGTAGTACATCCATAACCAACAACAAAAAAACCCAGTTTTTCCAGATAATAAAGAAGATCTGATTTTTTCAGATAATCTGTTACAACCTTTGATCCAGGAGCAAGTGATGTTTTTATATATGGCTTCACCCTTAATCCTTTTTCATATGCTTTTTTTGCTAATAGTCCGGCACCGATCATTACAACCGGGTTTGAAGTGTTTGTACATGACGTAATTGCAGCAATTACCACACTTCCATCATTCATCTCATAAAGTTTTTTATTATATTCAAATGATATATCTTTATTATTTCCATATTCCGGAAAACCTTTTCTAAAACTCTCTTTAATATCTTCAATATTAAATCTGTCCTGAGGTCTTTTAGGCCCTGCAATAGAAGGTTTTATTTCAGAAAGATCAAATTCTATTAATTTACTATACTCTGGTTCTATTTCATCTGAATAAAATAAATCTTGTTCCTTACAATAAATTTCAGTTATCTCCGAAGATTCTTCTCTATTTGTAAGTTTGAGAAAATTAATAGTCTGTTCATCTACTGGAAAAAAACCGCAAGTAGCTCCATATTCTGGAGCCATATTAGAAATTGTCGCCCTGTCAGGTAGTGTCATATTTTTCAAAGCAGGGCCAAAAAATTCAACAAATTTTTCGACTACTTCTGCTTTTCTTAATCTTTCTGTTACTGTCAATACTAAATCAGTTGTTGTAACCCCTTCTCTTAATGTTCCAGTCATTTTAACCCCTACTACTTCAGGGATTGTCATGTAATATGCCTGTCCCATCATAACTGCTTCTGCTTCAATCCCCCCAACACCCCATCCAAGAACCCCTATTCCATTAATCATTGTTGTATGGGAATCTGTTCCTATCAGCGTATCAGGAATTAATAATGTCTCACTATTCTCGTCTTTTTTTGTAACAACATCAGATATAAATTCAAGATTAACCTGGTGAATTATTCCTGCTCCAGGCGGAAAAACCTTAAGATTGTCAAAGTTTTTTTGAGCCCATTTTAATAATTTATAACGTTCTGAATTTCTCTCATACTCTTTATTTAAATTTTTTTTATAGGAATCTTCCGTTCCAAAATAATCAACCTGAATTGAATGATCAATAATTAAATCTGTCTTTATAACCGGATTTATTATAGCAGGATCTTTACCCTTTTCAATTGCAGCATCTCTCATAGCAGCCAGGTCAACTACAGCAGGTACTCCTGTAAAATCCTGCATAATAACTCTTGATGGGTAAAAAGCAATCTCTTTTTTATTTTCTTGTTTAGTATTCCACCTTGCCAATTTTAAAATATCAGATTCTTTTACAATTTGATTATCACAATTGCGAATCATATTCTCTAAAAGAATTCTAATTGAATATGGCAATCTGTTTAGAGAGATATCGTTTTCCTTTGCAAACTCAGTTAGACTATAGTAATTGTATTTGTTGTTATTTATTTTTATTGTTTTTTTTATTTTTTCCATAATTTACTCCTAAAAGACTATTCTAAATAGATATTTTATTTTTGCAAGCTTTTTCATTGAATATTTTATTTCAATACAATATTATAAAAAATAGATTTTTAAAAAAGAGGTAAATATGAAGAAAATGGATTTTAGAATAGAAAAAGATACAATGGGAGAGGTTAATGTTCCAGTAAATTTACTATATGGAGCTCAAACAGGAAGAGCAGTGGAAAATTTTCCAATAAGTGGTCTGACTTTACCATTTAATTTTATCAGATCAATTGCATTAATTAAAAAAAATGCAGCAATTACTAATTTTGAATTAGGACTGCTTGATAAATCTATAAAAGATGTAATTATTAAGGCTTCAAATGAGGTAATTGATGGTAAACTTACAGACCATTTTGTAGTGGATATATTTCAAACCGGTTCTGGAACATCTACTAATATGAATGTAAATGAAGTAATTACAAATAGAGCAAACCAATTACTGGGATATAGTTTTGAAAAGAGAGGCCCAATTCACCCCAATGACCATGTAAATATGGGCCAGTCGAGTAATGATGTTATTCCTTCTTCATTACATTTAACATGTGTAATTCAGGTATTTCGAAATTTAATCCCTGAGTTAGAACATTTCATTGAAATTTTAAAAACAAAAGAAAGTGAATTTAAGGATATTATTAAGATTGGAAGAACACATCTTCAGGATGCAACTCCTATCACTCTTGGTATGGAATTCTCGAGCTTCAGGGCTCAACTGGAATTCGGGTTAAAAATAATAAAAGAGAGTATTAAAAATCTTGCATATTTAACTCTAGGAGGAACAGCTGTTGGAACAGGAATAAATGCTCATAAGGATTTTGGAGTAAAAATTATAGAAAAAATCAGTCTTGAAACAGGACTGCAATTTCATAAAACAGATAATCATTTCAAATCACAAAGCTCTTTAGATACAATTGTTCATTTTAGCGGAGTTCTTAAAACGATCGCCATATCTCTTATGAAAATAGCAAATGATATAAGATGGCTTTCAAGTGGTCCAAGATGCGGCATAGGAGAAATAAAGATTCCAGCAGTGCAACCCGGTTCTTCAATAATGCCTGGAAAGATTAATCCGGTAATAGCAGAATCTGTCTGTCAGGTGGCAGCTCAGGTTATTGGAAATGATACAACTATAACTATTGGAGGGCAGTCAGGTAATTTCCAACTAAATGTTATGATGCCGGTTATTTCATATAATATTATTCAATCGATAGATCTATTAAGTTCAGCATTAAAGATATTCGGTGAAAAATGTATCAAAGATATTGAAGCTGATATTGATGTGTGCAATTCAAATGTAGAAAAGAGTCTTTCAACTGCAACTCCCCTGGCCTTGGTTTTAGGCTATGATAAAGTCGCTGAGATCACAAAAAAAGCATTCAATTCAGGAAAAACAATTAAAGAAGTCGCTATAGAAGAAAACATTCTATCCAAAGAAGAACTATCAAAAATCCTGGATCCTAAGTCTATGATATAAAATTAAGTGATTATTTATATTAGAATACAATTTTGATTTGTATTAAATATTTTCTTGAAACTTCAATATATTATATGTGATGGGCTGAATGCTATGTTAAATCATTGCTGATTTTAAAAAATGTTTACAGTTTTTGGTTGACATAATGTCAAGTGGGTTTACATAATCTGTTAGATGTTTTTGTGAATTAATTTCTGTGTTTTTTTTAATAAATTTATATAATAATGTTAAATATAAACAAAATAAATAAAATAGACCGAATATATATAGATAATAAAAAATCTGTATTTACCGGATAATGGCTTTTAATTTAACTTTCAATAAAAAAAACGTTAAAATAAAGTTTATTGTGGTTTTGGCATCATTTTTGCTATATTATATATGGGTATGATACTACTTTAAGGAGGGTGATATTATGAAACTGAAACTTTTTTTATTATTTACATTAATCAGTATTTTTTTCATTGGATGTAATTTTAACAATTCAGACAGTGAAAATGATAATAATAATTTTGCAAGAGGGATATTTACTATAACAGATGCACCGAATGATGAGCTATCCGTTCTTCAGGTGGAACTTACAGAATTGAAGATTATTGATGTAGAAGGAAATGAAACTTTGATTTTTGCAGAAACGAATGGTCAAACCTATATTCTTAATCTTCTTGATCTGCAGGGGCTTAATGCGTTATTGGGATCAGTCCCACTGACACCTGGATTATATAAATCACTTTCACTCTCTTATAAAAATGCAACAGCTCTTGATGTAAATGGAAATGTATTAACTGTCAAGGAAAACCATTTTGGCAACGCAAAAGTAAATTTAAACCCATATTTAGAAGTTGGAACTGATAATGTGTATATTGAGATTGACTTTGATTTAAATAACTCAGTATTTAACATTGTTTCAGGACCTCATGGTAGTTTACTGCTAATGCCGACACTGGTTGTAAAAATAAGTGGAACAGAAAGTAATCCGGAACTTGAAGAATTTAAAGGAATTGTACATTTAGTTACATCAGAATCAGAAATGATTATTACTGTAAATGGAGAAACTATAAAAATTATTATTACAGATGATACAATAATTGAAATAGACGAATTAATTATCACTCCTACATTTCCAGGTTTTGAATTCTCCCACTTGTTTCTTCCGGGAAATATAGTGGAAATTTATGGTACTCTTGATGTGGCAACTAATACAGTAACAGCAGCAAAAATTGAAAGGTTATTTGAGAACCATGCTCTTGGATTTCAGGGAATTGTTGTAAATAAAACTGATTTAAACTTTGATGTTCTTGTATTGGGATCAAGAGACTCAGGATATACACTTGGTTCAATTCAAACAGTCACTTTTGACAACAACACTTTCTTTCTATATACAGATCCTGCTAAAGCTGCAGATTTTGAGAAGCTGGCTATCGGTCAGGATGTAAGAATAACAGGAACCCCGGAAGATGCTTCAGCTGCTCAAAAAGTTAAATTAAAAGAGACAAAAATATTTGGAACAATAGTCAGTCTTAATGCTGCATTAAGTCAACTTGTTTTTACTGTTAAAAAAATTGAAGGCATTGATATTTCAAATATACCAGGATTCATAAATCCAATAACTGTGGAATTTGTTGTAGAATTTCCATCAGACCTGAAAGTTGGTGCAGAAATATCACTTGAAGGTTTTTTTAATAGAGAAACAGATGGTACTTTTTCTGTATATACATATGATCCCGATGATGAAGAGAGTGGCAATGAAACTGTTAATAATACATGGGTTGGTAAGATCTTTAGTGTTCTCTCATCTAGTCCGCCTATGTTCAGTATAACCAGAGGCGGGAGTGGCGGAAATATTGAAAACAGAACCGTAACTGTTAATGTTGATTCATCTACTATAATTGTTGAAAAAAACAAAAGTAGTACGACTTCAATTACTGCTGCTGAACTGGTTGATAGAATTAACTCAGGTGCATACAGCCAGATGAAAGCTAAAGGTGGATTTAATAGCTCAGAAAAAACATTGCTGGCAACTCAAATAGTAATGACTGTAAAAAAGAAATAGAAATTGAAGTGTAATTAAATTAAAAAAAAGCAATTCGGGGGTTTGTACAAAACCCCCTATTTTGTATAAATCTCTATTTTTTTCTGTATTGTGAGGGTGTTAAACCTGTGAATTTTTTGAAAGCAGTATTAAATACTGATTTTGAATAGAAACCACATTCATAAGCAATATCTAAAACTGATTTTTTTCTATCTTCAGAAAGCATTTTTTTTGCCGCTTCTATCCTGTACTTATTTATAAAATCATTTGAATTCTGATTAAGTTTTTCATTTATTATCTGTGACAAATGATTGTATTGTATATTAAGAACTTCGGATAATTTTTTCAAATTTAAAGATGGTTCCAGGTATGGTGCTCCATTATCCATATAAGATAAAAGCTGTTTAAGCGTTTTCTCGGCATATTCTTTATTTAGACCTGATGTTTTGTATTTGTCTTTTGACTCTTTTATTGTTCTTTTATTATTATATTTAATAGTTTTTATTCTAATAAATATAATAATGGATATAAAGAACAGTAAAATCAAGAAGAATATAAAATATTTACTCTTATCGGCAACTATTTTAAAATCATATTTTGCTGTTGCCTTGCTCCATTTTTTGTCAGATATACTGGATTGGAGTAAAAAAGAATATATTCCGGGTTTTAGGTTTATATATATATTAAGTCTGTTGAACCCGGGTTTGACAATTTCCCAGTCTTTATCATAACCCTCCAGTTTATATCTAAACCTTAACTTTTCAGCAGCTCTGAAATATATTCCTGTGAAATGAAATTCTATAATTCTATTCGGATTATTTATAATTGGATTTAATTGATTGGTTATGTCTTCATTGTTTAAAAATACTTTTTCAATTATTGGAAAAGTTGTTTTTAGAGATGATTCTTTTTTAATCAAACGTACTAATCCATTACTTTCAGTTGAAAACCATATATTTCCTTCTCTATCTTCAAAAATATCATTAATAAAATCATTCTCCAGGAACGGGATATTCATTTTGAACATTTTTCTAGAATCCGGTGTTTTCATAAAGACCCCATCACCAATAGTCCCTATCCAGATATTATCATTTCGATCTTTAAGAATTGATTTAATAGAAATATCCATCAATGTTTGATCTTCATTTAAATATTTTTTAAATATTTTTTGACTTTGACTATTTTTATTTAATATTATTTTCCTGATTTCTTTAGGTATCATTGATACTTTTGAGTTAGAGTAGAAATGAAATTTTATACCATCAAATTTTGTAAATCCTGAATCGGTAAAAACCCAAAGATAACCATTTTTATCTTGGATAACGAATTCAATTGAATTTGAAATGAGTCCATCTGTCTCATCAAAGCTATATATTGAAAAATCAAAATTTATATTATCTTCAGCATATAGAAAATTAAATTGAATACTGAAACAAAAAAAGAATGTAAGAAAGAAATATAGAAGTTTCAGTTGTTTAGAAATAAGCAAAATATTAATATTTAAAAATTTTAATTTTGAGAATTCTGGTATTGAGCTACAATATCATCAACGTTTTCTTTCTCGTGATCAGATACAAGTGTTTTTTCTTCTATATTCCGTCCAAAATTAACAGGACCTTCCTCTTTAACATCCTCATTACCTAAAAGATCATTTAAATAATTATTTAATTGTGCTAGAGTATGCATTACTTTCATTAATTTTTGTCTATTAATGTCCTGAAATTGAAATGCATCCATTGCAGTAAATATAAGATCTTCGAATAGAAAAGAAGAATCTTTAAAATAATCAATAATATCCTTAGTAGATTTTTGTAAAGAGTTATTTTTAAAATCGTTTTCTAATTTGTCTGTATACTCTTTCTGTTTCTGGGCAATATTTAACATATTTTCAAGATAATTCATAACAAGAGTAGTGCCTTCTTCTGCTTCTTCACTAACTTTAGATAATTGCCCCATAACTTCACCTTTTTTGGGAAGTTTAGATGCTCCATCTATAGCTTTATTTTCTGAAGCCTTTTTTGGAGGGTCCACTGTAGTATCTGTTAAGCTATTTACGATATCTTGTTGTTTTTTGTTTTCTTTCTCTAGATTTCCTCCACTTAGAAGTGCGTCTATTTCACTTTGATCCATTTTATTTTAATACCGATTCTACTTTTTCTTTTAGAGTATCAGGAGTAAATGGTTTAACTATATAATTATTGACACCATTTTTTAATGCATCAACAATATCATCTTTAGCAGCATTTGTAGTTACCATAAGGATAGGAATTGTTTTATTTGTTGCTCTCACAGTTTTTACGAATTCTAAACCATCCATTTCAGGCATATTCCAATCTGTTAGAATAATATCTATTCCATCCATTTTTTCCAGTGCATCTTTTCCATTTTCAGCTTCTGCAAGGTCAGTATATCCTATTCTCTGAAGTGTATTTTTTATTATTCTTCTCATTGTTGAGGAATCATCTACAACTAAAAATTTCATTAATATCTCCTTAATTTTTATTTTATATTATAAAGTAGAATATTTTGATAAAAAAGTCAACAAAAATAATTTTTTTTATTGACATATTTTTTGAAAAAATATAATATTATCTTATGAAAGAAGAAAATTATAAAGTTGAAAAAATCAAAACAATAGTTGAAATTTTGTTAGATGATGGTACAAATAAAGTTCATGAGTACGGTATATATTTGAACAGGTTTTCCCGGCTGAAAAAAGGAATTGAATCAATATCTGAACTGATCGAAAGTAACAAGTTTGTTATTCCAGTTGTTATGGAAAGTAATAATGATTTTTTAATTCTTAATAAAAATGAGATTATATATATAAGAGAAAAAGAAGTTTCATTGATACAAAATGAGAAAAATATTAAGCTATTTATAAAGAACAATATTGAACTTGATGTTGAGCTTGTAAAAGTACATAAAGATGCAAGGTCTAGAGTTCTTGATTATTTTAATACTGAAAATGTATTCTTACAATTTATTCATGATGATTCAAAGATCTATGTTAATAAATACAAGGTTTATAAAATCCTGGAATAATAGAAAAATATAATCAATGGAGAAATGGATAAGCTATGAGTAATGTTGAAAAATTAATGGATGCCCTGGTAAATTGGGATGCTGATAAGTTGGTTTTAAATTGTACTGATCCTGCCTATATAATTAAAAATGGAAAGAGAACAAATGTATTAAAAAAATTAATTTCAAAAGACCAGTATAGCAGAATACTAAATGAATATGAGGAGATTTTTAATAATAAACAATCTATATATTATCGAAACATACATCTGGATGTTTTGTTTGAAGATCAACAAATTCAGTTTGAAAAAAAAACTGATTCTGTACAAATAGAGGAAATTGAAAAAAATATCCAAAAAGAATCGGATACTATTAGTGAAGAACACTTAGACGAAAATAAAATTACTAAAGAATTAAAAATAAAATATGATAATATTGATATTATTGATCTATTAAAAAAGATGGATAGTTATGGTGCTTCTGATTTACATCTTTCTACTGGTACTAATCCATTTATGCGGATTGATGGTGACATTATGAGACTTAATAATTATCCAATTATTGAAGAGAATAAGTTATTGGCAGAGATAGAAAAAATCACTCCTGAAATAAATTTAGAAGAATTTAACAAAACAAATGATACTGATTTTGCTTATGAGATTAAAGAATATGCTCGGTATAGGGCAAATATTTTTAAAGATAATAATGGAGTTGGAATGGTTTTCAGGATAATTCCAACAAAGATTCTATCCGTAGAAGATTTAAAAATACCATCTGCAATGGTAAAATTATGTGATATTCCCAAAGGTTTAATTCTTATTACTGGACCTACAGGAAGTGGGAAATCTACAACCCTTGCTGCTTTGATTGATTATATTAATTCAAACCATAAAAAACATATTATAACAGTTGAAGATCCAGTAGAATTTGTACATAAAAATAAAAAATCACTTTTAAACCAAAGAGAGATAAACACACATACACTTTCGTTTAAGGCTGCTTTAAGAGCAGCATTAAGAGAGGATCCTGATATTATTCTTGTTGGAGAATTAAGAGACCTTGAAACAATAGCTATTGCAATTGAGATGGCGGTAACAGGACATCTTGTATTTGGGACTCTTCATACATCAACAGCAATATCTACTGTTGATAGAATAATCGATCAATTTCCAGCAGATAGACAATCTCAGGTTAGAACTATGCTTTCTGATTCTTTATTAGGTGTATGCTCTCAAAACCTCTTAAAGAGGAAAACTGGTGGTAGAGTTGGAGCATATGAAATATTGATTTCCACAGTTGGAGTTGCCAATTTAATAAGAGAGGGGAAAAACTTTCAAATTGCTACAATGATGCAGACAGGCAAAGGTATAGGTATGCAGATACTAAATGATGTATTATTTGATCTTGTTGAGAAAGAAATTGTAGAAACGGATGAAGCTGTTTCCAAAGCATTAGATAAGGACGGATTAAAAAATAAACTTAAAACTAAAGGACTAATAGAATAATTGATATAATCTTTATTTAATTGTTATTATTACTTCTGCTTCTTTCTGGAAGTATAAAAATAGATTATTGGTATATTTAGATCTTGAAATCACAAATATTATAACAAAAATTTTGTAACAGTTTCAAAAAGAAAATCAATAGTGAAAGGTTTGCTAATGAAATGATTCACTCCTGCATCTTTAGCGATGCTAATTTGTGATTTTTCAGATTCAGTTGTCGCCAGTATGACAGGAATATCTTTTGTTAAATCATTTTTCTTTAAATTTCTTGTCAATTCTATTCCATCCATTACAGGCATATTCATATCTGTTATTATTAAATTAAAATCATTTTTTTCTTTAATTATCTCTAAAGCGGCAGCACCATTGATAGCAGTAAGAATATTAAAACCGGTTCGAGAACCAAGAGCTTTATAGAACATAAGCATAGCAGCAGAATCATCTACAGCTAGTATATTAATCTCGGAAATTATTGCTGAAGTCTCTGAAAGTGTTTTTATATCTTTCTCTTTTCTTTCTGAGTCTAAACTACTTATTATTTCTTTGAATATATTATTGATTTCATCATCATTACTTTCAATTATTTTATTGATCATTTTATCTGCAGTGTCGTTGTCTGTATATAGTTGTTTAAATATATTAATTGCCTTTGTCTGGATAATAGCATTTATGAGATTTTTGCTCTGTTCATCATCTTTATTAATTAATTCAATTAATCGATCAATAATGTTTTGATTGACCTGAGTTTCTATTGAGTTTATAACAGCGAGCAGGACCTGAAACTCTTTTTCATCTAAAGCATCTGATAAACATATCAGCCCTTTTAAAGAGTTGAACATTCCAAAGGCCTCATATATAGCATACCTTAAATTTACATCAATTTCATCTTTTTTATCAAGAACTGAAAATAGTATTTCGCTTCCACTTTTGTCACCGATTCTACCAATTAAATTAGCAGCCATAATTTTATTATCAACATTACTTCCTAAAAACATTTTTTTTAAAAATAAAAAAGAATCAACTCCAATATTCTCTATTTTTTCGTGAATTATTCTTCTTGCAGTGGGATTTTTATGATGTATTTTTTTTACAAAAAACATCGTAACATTATTAGCTTTGAACATATCTAAGGCGTCAATTGCACCAGCAGTTTCGATAGAACAAGTTTTATAATTCTCTTCAGATTCACCATCATTTATTATACCTATAAGCTTAACAATAGATTCTTCATCTTTAAAATATCCGATCATTTCTATTGCCAATGTAGAAATAATTTTATCTTTATACCCAACATGCTGTCTAAATACCTCAAGGGAACTGTCATTCTTAATTTCAGCAAGGGCATATATAATTTCGTATCTAATTTTATCATCAATTTCTTTTTTTAAAGCATTTAATAATTCTGGAATGGCTTCATTTATCTTAAATCTTGCAGAGGTTTTTATACAGAAAACCATTTCTTTTTCATTCCCGGTTTTAATTTTATTTGAAAGTTCTTCAATACTATGAATAATAACATTTCTTAAAGTCTCCTCCAATATATTGTCTATAGAATCGTCTCCAGTAGGATTATTAAAAAAATCAAATAGTTGAGGAATATACTCAGTTTTTTTATTACTTTCGATGTCATTGAGTACGCCTATCTTCGCTACAAAATCCATATCGTTAAAGTCTTTTAACATTTTACTCTCCAATGTTTAATTTAAAAAATAATTTTAAAGAATATAAAAAAAAATGTCAAATGCTTGTACGAGTCCATAACATATTAGATTTAAAAGAATTTTTAATCACCATATTCG
>CBDUZW010000018.1:0-71396 GCA_965371805.1 uncultured bacterium
TTTTTATGAAGCAACGACCTATCGTTTATAGTGTTTTTTTTATGATGCAACACGATAGATAAGAGTTTCCACTACATTGAAAATCTGTGCTGTGGAAACTCTATCTGTTTAATATAAAATTTAAATTTTCTGCTTCAATGCAGCTATTTTTTTTTCCAGCTTTTTTGTTTTTTCTTTGTCTTTTTCTAAAGTCAATGCTTTTTTTAAAAAGACTAAGGCATTTTTATTGTCTTTCATTTCTTCATAAACAGTAGAGTACAATAAATATACTTCAGGGAGTTTTACATATTTAACAACAATACCTAAAGCTTTTAAAGTTATTTCATTATAAAATTTTAATTCGTCCATAGTTTCTATAACACCGCCCAAAACAAAAATATTCTGAAAGTCTTTATCTTCAACTATTGTTTTGAATATTTCTTTGGTTTTTTCATGTTCACCTCTTTTGTTGTAAATCTTTGCCTTAATGCAATTAAGCGGAACCCCTTCAAACTTGTTTTTTTTCTTTAAAAATTGATTTAATATTTTCTCTGATTGACCCAGGTGAAAACCATTTGATATCGAGTTTTTTATATATTTAAGAATTGGAATGGATATGTCTTTTGAATATTTAATGTCTGAAATAGATTCTTTAGAAATCTTCTCTGCAAGTTTTTTCTTTTTTTCTAAAATAAAAGCCCTTATGATTTTATCATTTAATTCTACATATAAATTACTTATTTTTATATCTTTCTCTTTTAGAACGTTTTCTCTTATTTTATTTCGCAAAATCAGAGCATTATCTGTTTTTTTTAAATATAGATATGTTTTAATTAACTCATAAAAAAATTTGTGATCAGAGTACTTAACTTTTTTTTCTTTTAAGTATTTTTCAGAAAGCGATATTGCCTTATCATACATTTTCATATTATTATATCTTGAAATTTCATCAGCAGCAGTATTATGTTTTTTAGTAATGTCAGTTGCAAGCAGCTTATCAATCAATCCAGGCATATATCCCTTAATTGTATCTGCTATTTGATATCCATCACTACTGAAACGTTTTATCGTTGGAAAAACACTTATATTAAAACTTTTTACATATTCCATTCCTGCAGGTGTTGTTTGTTCAACATATTGCAATATGAATTTATCTGCAACTTTTTTAAACTCTTCTGATGTGAATACCTCTTTTTTCATTTTTTGGCATGGATTGCACCAGGCTGCCGAAAAAACAGTTAAAATCGGCTTGTTCTGTTTTTTGGCGATAGTTATTAGTTTGGAAAACGCAATATCTTCAGTATGCCAAATAGATGACCCAATTGTGATCGTCTTTGAAATAAGTGGTAGTGTGAATAAAACTAAGACTAAAATAATGATTCCTTTTTTCATGTTTATCTCCTTTTATAATTTAATTTATATTAAATTTTTTTTATCGAACATATTTACAGCCTGTTTGCCAGGTTTGGTGATGTTTTCGCTACTTTTTCCTTAAATGTACCGTAGTTCCTGGCGTAATAGATTGCTTTGAGTATCATCAAGAAGCAAATTAAAACAAAAATGACTGGATAACTCAATTGTTTCCCAACATCCAGCTTGTCTAGCTCACTCCCGGCAAACATAAATAATATAAGAAAATGATACCAGAAAATAGCTTTACCCATTCCTGAATAGTTCTCGTGAAACCTGGACTTTATTAGATACTTGCTCCTCTTTAATGTTAGGTAGAAAAACCATTGTACAAATATAAACATATAAAATAAAGATTGATCGTCTTTAGAAATAGCGATATAAAGTATAGTTGCAATAGATACTGGAATTTCTAAAGGAAGGCTGAATATGAGTTTGAGGGTTTTAAAGTCAAGGTCGACAATAATATCCGACTTAGTAGCTATTGCAATTTCCTTCGCCTTCATATTTTTGTTCTTAAGCTGAAAAAGATCAAATGCTACTCCCAAAATTATGGACCCGAACCCAACATTCGTAAAATATGCTTTAAATGTGAACTGACCTATAATATAGTTTGCTATTAATAATGCCAGTACTTGAGCAATAAAAAATGCTGTAATACCGATCATTAAATTTTTTTTTTCATCACTTCTCATAAAAGCACTATATTTCTCTCTAAATCCTTTCAACAGTTCATCCTCGTAAATGAATCCATGAAAAGATGATCCAATTAAAAGAGTTAACACTACAATGTTTAATAATAGAACTTCATAAATTATTTGACTCATAATTCCTCCTAGTTAAAAATACTATTTATATTATTATTGAACATTTGCTCTATTTTACTGCGGTTCATACCCTTCTGAAGGAGTTTAAGAATTGCAGGTTTAAAAATTTTAGAATCATCAGCAGGGGGTTGAGGTAGAATAGTTTTAATAAAACTCCCTTTTCTACCCCTGCTTTCAGCAAGGCCCAATGTTTCCAGCTCCTGATATGCCCGGGCAACAGTATTATTAGCCACTTCGAGCTGTGATGCAAGATTTCTTATAGTCGGTAGAGAAGATCCCGGTTTTAATTCACCTGAATCAATCATGCGTTTTATTTCATCAATCAATTGCTCATATATCGGTGTTGAAGAACTCAGATTAATTGATAACATTTTCTACCTCCTTTGTATTAATACAAACACTATAACATGGGTTATGTATTAATACAATAAAAAAAATAAAATTTTTTAAAAGTAGCATAAACTCTTTAATGTCTAGGTGTAAGGAGAGTTTACTGGATTGTTGCTATAACGTTTTATGTTTTATTGTAGCAATACATAACTTTTTTTTGTAATACAAGTAAATGTATATGTCACCAAAAAGTATTATTGGGCTCTATAGTCCCAACTTATCTCTTATGATATAATTAAGAAATGTATGTTATAGGAGAAGATTTTGTTTTTTAAATTATTAAATAAAGATAGTGAAAGTAATGCCAGAACTGGTTTGATTAAGACCCATAATGGTGATATCCAAACACCCATATTTATGCCCGTAGGAACTGCCGGGACTGTTAAAGCTATGACTATGCAGCATTTAAAGGAAACTAAAGCACAGATAATTCTTGGTAATACTTATCATCTGTTTTTAAGACCTGGACTGGAAGTTATCAATGAGTTTGGCTCTCTTCATAAATTTATATCCTGGGACAGGCCTATTTTAACTGATAGTGGAGGTTTTCAAATATTTTCACTAAAAGGTAAAACTAAGGTTACCGATGAGGGTGTTTCTTTTCAGTCACACATTGACGGGGATCGGTTTTTTCTTACGCCTGAAACTGTTGTTGATATACAAAACAGCCTTGGATCTGACATTCAGATGGTTCTCGATAATTTTTCCCCATATCCCTCGAGTGATGCAGAGGATCAAAGAGCTTTTGATATAACGAATTTATGGGCAGGAAGAGCAAGAGCACATTTTTTAAAATCAGGCAGCAAGAACTTTCAATTTGCAATTGTTCAAGGTGGTTTAAATGAGGAACTTAGATCTGAATCACTTGCAAAATTAACTGAGATAGGTTTCGACGGTTATGCAGTTGGTGGACTCAGTGTGGGCGAACCTGTTTCAGAGTTTGAAAGGATCGTTTCATATATTGTCCCGAAAATGCCTATTGAAAAACCCAGGTATTTAATGGGTTCAGGCACTCCTGAGGAAATACTTCATGCTGTTGGAAATGGTATTGATATGTTTGATTGTGTAATGCCGACAAGAAATGCAAGAAATGGGACACTTTTTACAAGTACTGGAAAAATTGCTATAAAGAATGAAAAACATAAATTTGATAAAGCACCTCTTGATAAAAAATGTGAGTGCTATACCTGTAAAAACTTTTCAAGATCTTATTTGAGACACCTTTATCTTTCAAAAGAAATATCGTCATCAATGTTGAATTCAATCCATAACATACACTTCTATCTTGATTTTATGGGAAAAATAAGGTATGCTATCAAGATTAACCAGTTTAATATTTTTAGAAAGGAGTTTTTGTCCGAATATAAACAAAACTGAGGGTTCTTTTATAAATAGAACTGGTTTTTTAAATAAGGAGTTAAATATGGCGGCACAACAAGATAATGTAACAAGTACAGGAGTACCGACAGACGGATCTACACAGCAGGCTCCACAAACAGGTGGACCACAGATGCTTATAATGTTTGCGGTTATTTTTGCGATCTTTTATTTTATTATTATCCTACCTGCAAAAAAGAAACAGAAAAAGCATGCAGGCGTAATTAATGAGTTAAAAGGTGGAGAAAGAGTTATTACTGCTGGCGGGATTTATGGCAAAGTTTTAAGAGTTATGGATGACAGGATTGAGTTGGAAATAGATAAAGGTTCAAAAATGCAGATAGCAAAATCTTCAATATCAACTATTATACCTGTTGCAGGTACTGAAAAAGAAACAAAGAAATAGTAATAAGAAAAAAATTTTTAGGTTATATGATTCCGGGATAAGTGATTCCCGGGGCAAACCTGGAGGAAGGATAAATGAGTAAAGAAACTTATTGGAAAATTGCTTTAATAATTGCTGTGATTATTCTATCCGTTTGGATGTTCTCTCCACCTGCCGAAAAGATTAAGCTGGGGCTTGATTTACAGGGTGGAATGCATCTTATATTAGCGGTTCAGACAGATGATGCAATCAAAGTACAGACTGACCAAGACATCAATCAGTTAAAAGAGGAATTAAAAGAAAAAAAAATTGATTTTGAAAAAATATTTATTCCATCAAAAAGTATTGTAGAGGGTGGAATTAAAAAGGATATTTTTGAGGTTAACAGATTAATTATTGAAGGTATTGGAGCAAGCGACAGTGACATAGTTGAAGGTATGCTGAAAAACAGATTTATAAACTGGGAATATACTGTAACTAGTAAAGGGTTTGATCTAATTTTAAAGAAATTGGCAAAGGAAAGTATGGAAGAGTTGTCAGTTCTTCAGGCTATTGAAACTGTAAGAAGAAGAGTTGACAAATTTGGTGTTGCAGAACCTGTTATTCAGCAACAGCAATTACTTGGAGATGATAAAAGTAATAAGATCATGGTTCAACTACCTGGATTTGATGATAAAACAAGGGTAAAAAATCTTATTCAGAGTTCTGCCATGCTTGAGTTTAAACATGTTGTGGCAGGCCCATTTAAAGATGAGGCTCAGGCTGAAGAAGAGAGAAATAATAATAGTGATTATACAGAAGACGAACTGGTTATTCTACCGGAAAATCCAAGACGCTCTGGTAATGTTAGCTATTATGTCCTGAAATCTACATCTGTTGTTACCGGAAAGGATCTTGGAAAAGCTACTCATTCAAGAGATGATTATAATAAACCTGCTGTAGGCTTGAATTTTAATGCAGAGGGTGCAAAAAAAATACAGGCATATACAAGTGCAAATATTAAAGAAAGACTCGCTATTATTCTTGATAAAAAAGTTGAGACTGCGCCGACAATAGAAACAGCATTTTCATATAGTGCAAGAATTACCGGAAATTATACTTATGACCAGGCAAAAGACATGATACTTGTTCTTAACTCTGGTGCATTACCTGCATCATTGAAATTGGAACAAACAGAGGTTATCGGTCCTTCACTTGGTGTAGAGTCTATTCAGAAAGGATTTAAGGCAATTTTAATTGGTCTTATTATAGTTATCCTATTCATGTTGTTCTATTATAAATTAGCAGGTGTAAATGCTGCATTTGCACTTATATTGAATATAGTCGTGTTGCTTGGGATTCTAGCTTCATTTAACGCTGTTTTAACACTTCCCGGTATTGCAGGTATACTTCTTACAATAGGTATGGCCGTTGATGCTAATGTTCTTGTTTTTGAAAGAATAAAAGAAGAGATGAGAGCAGGGAAATCCCCTATGTCGGCAATCGATGAAGGATTCAAAAAGGCTTTTGTAACAATTTTTGATGCAAATATAACAACTGTAATTGCAGCTGTATTTTTGTTTCAGTTTGGTACAGGCCCAATTAAAGGGTTTTCAGTAACACTGATTATTGGTGTTATAACCAGTATGTTTACAGCGATATTTGTTTCCCGTGTTCTTTTTGAAGTTTTTTATGCAAATAAAAAGAAGATCACAAAAATAAGTATCTAAGTAGGAGTAAATAAGATGAAATTATTTAAAAAAGAACCTGATTTTAAATTTATGAATAAAAGGCTTATTGCATTTGCCTTGTCTGGATTGGTTATATTGGCTGGAGCGTTTGTTTTCTTTACTAAGGGATTCAATTTAGGAATTGAGTTTACTGGTGGAACCCTTATAGAAATTGGATTTAAAGATAAAATTGATGTAGCATCCGTAAAAGATATCCTCAAAAGAGGTGGGTATGATAATGTGTTAGTTCAGACTGTTGGTGAAGAGAAAGATAGTACATTTTTGATTAAAACAGTTGCAAACAAAGAAAAAATGAAGCAGAAGGATTTCTCTCTTTCTCAAGCAGGAGATGAGATCAAAAATATTCTTATTAAGGAATTTGGAAATAAGGAAACTGCTGAAAAAAAGAGAGATATAAATATCCTTACTGAAAACGAACTTAATACTTTTTTTAAAGAAAAAGGGATAAATGATGACCTTGCTCTTGAAAATGCTAAGATTATTTCAGAAATTCCATTGGTCATAAGTTTTTCAGATTTAGAACAGTTTAGAGATGAAAACGGAAACTCAATTACTTCCGGTATTGCTATTCTTATTAAGGAAAACTTTTCAATTAATCCACTTGATATCAACCAGCTTTCCAAAAGTGAATTGAGTTTTTTACTGGAAAAATTCTGGGTAAATAGTGAAAATGCTGATGTTGAAGCGGTTGTTTCAGATATAGGAAAAAAAGTTATTATTGAAAATATTGTAATAGCTCTTAGTAAAATAAGAATTGTATCAGATCTTCAAAAAATGGAATCAGAATTAAAACTGAGTTTTAAAGATTCATTTGGAAAGAGAATAAAGGGAATATTGAATGATGGTAGCCCTGTTGATGAATTAATCTCAGCACTATTTAAAGATAAGATAACTTCAGTTATAGAAGAACATACTTTTATCGGGAATGTAAAAGTATTAAGTGAAAAGGCAATTGGAGCACAGGTTGGATATGACCTTCAGAAAAAAACAGTTTTAGCCACAATATGGGCATTACTTGGAATGTTGGTATATGTTGCATTCAGGTTCAAATTTGTGTATGGTATTGCTGCTTTGATCACATTGGCCCATGATGTTTTGATCAGTTTATCAGTTATTCTATTTTTTAATGTTGAAATGTCATTGTCAGTTGTAGCGGCTCTTTTAACAATTATTGGTTATTCATTGAATGATACAATTGTTATCTTTGATAGAGTTAGAGACAACGTAAAACCACTTAAAAGGGATGGAGCCGATGCTGTGTTGAATAGAAGTGTTAATCAAACATTAAGCAGGACTATTGTTACTTCAGGAACCACCTTGATAACTGTTCTATCACTGTTCTTTTTTGGTGGTGATGTTATCCATGCATTTTCATTTACATTAATGGTTGGAGTTATAGTTGGTACATACTCTTCAATATTCCAATCATGTGCATGGCTTAAAATTTGGGAAAAATATTTTCTTGAAACAAAAAAAAAGTAAAATAAACTTGAATTCTAGTGAGATTTAGTATATATATTAGCATAGAAAAGATGGAGGTATAAATGTTTGATGATGTTATGGTAGGTTCTGGTGATAAGAAGTCAAAAATGAAGAAATTATCTACAATGATATTTTCTTTTTTGATGCATTCAACTATAGTATTTGCCGTTATGATCGGTCCATTAATGAATACCGATACAACCCTCCCGGAGATTAAGGTAGTAGATATTTTTGTAGCACAAACTCCTCCACAACCTCCGCAGGCACAGAGGGGTGCAAAAAAGAAGAAAGCGAAGACAAAGACAAAAAGAGAAGAAAAGAAGGATGAAGAAATAAAAAAAGATGTACCTCAGCAGATCGGAGCACTTGTCGCACCAGTTGAGATTCCAGAAGAAATAATTGAAGAGGAAGAAGATTTCTCATCAGGATTGGATGATGGTATTGATGGTGGCGTTGAAGGTGGCGTTGAAGGTGGATTAGGCGATGATGACCTTGGCAACAGTATTCTTGGTGGAAATATGATGGACACCGGGTCAGTAACAAGGATTAGTGTTAAACAGGCGAGACGTACTAAATATGTCAAACCAATATATCCTAAAATTGCAATGACTGCACGAATTAGAGCAATTGTTATTATTGAAGCAAGGACAGATGTTTTTGGTAAGGTTATTAGCTGGAAAGTCATTTCTGGACACCCATTATTGAATGGGGCAGCTATTAATGCCATTAAGAGATGGGAATATGAGCCATATTTAGTTGGTGGTGTTCCAAAACCGGTTGTATTTACAGTTACAATTAATTTTAGACAGAGTAGTTAAGAGAGCTATATAACAAAAAAATATTATAAATTTATTATTAATTAGGAGGACTTATATGGGTGATTTACATGAAATGTGGGAACAAATGGGGATTGTTGTTAAAGTAGTAGTTTTCTCTTTACTCTTTATGTCAATTTATGCTTTTGGATTAGGAATTGAGAGATTTTTTGTTTTTTCAATGGCAAAGAAACAATCAACAATTTTATTAAGGTTAATCAGTAAGTTGTGGCAGGAAGGAAAAATTGATGAGTCAATTAAACTTGCTTCAGACAAAAGATTTAAAAACAGTCATCTGGCAAAAGTTTTGGTTGCTGGATTAAATGAGTTACAATTTCAAGCAGATAATGATGCGCCTTACTCAGAACAGGTAGAATCAGCAAAAAGAGCTATTGATAGAGCTACTATTAAAGGCGTTCAGGAATTTAAAAGAGGAATGAGCACTTTAGCAACTATTGGCTCAACTGGACCTTTTGTAGGTTTATTTGGAACAGTTATTGGTATTATTAATGCCTTTTCTTCAATGGGTGAAACTGGTTCAGGTGGTATTGGAGCGGTTGCAGGTGGTATTGCAGAAGCTTTATATGCAACTGGGTTTGGGATTCTTGTTGCTGTTATTGCTGTTTGGGTATTTAATGCACTTTTAAATAAAATAGATATCTTTACCGGTGAAATGGCAAACGCATCGTCAACTTTATTAGATCATTTTATTAAATTAAAAAATAAAGGAGCTTAAAAATGGCTGGTGGAAATACTGGAGCTGATACAACTAAATCAGATCCCAATGTAGTTCCCTTATGTGATGTTCTACTTGTTTTACTGATCATTTTTATGGTTGTTACTCCAATGTTACAAAAGGGTGCAAATGTAAAATTGCCTGAGGCAAGTAACTTAACAGATCAGGCACAACCGGGTCAGTTGCCAACTTTATACGTTCAGAAAAGTGGAAAAATTATGTTGGATGAGGTAATTGTATTTGATCCAACTAATCCTAAATACACTTTAGCAAAGCTACCTATATTAATTGAAGAAGCTTTTGAAAAAATTACCGGTGAAACTGCCGGTGAAAAAAAAATAATGTTAAAAGCTGATATTGAAGTTGAATATGGTAAAATTGTTGAATTGATAAGTGAATTAAAAAAAGCTAGAATTGAAGATATTGGAATTATAACTGATACAAGCACCTCTGGTGGTTGATTAGTTTTTCTTGTTTAAATTATAAAAAAGGGGAAGCATAAATGCTTCCCCTTTTTTTTTATACATCTATGATTTAACATATAAATAGAATAAAAATATTTAAATTCTATTTGTCTTCTTATTTAACATTTGGAATGCGGACATTTAAGTTTTTTGGAATGACCTCTATCTCATAAGATGTTAGATCCTGCCCCCCATATTCTCCATCAATTGTTGATGGTATTGGTCCATCTAAAGAAGTTATCTTTACCTTCTTAAATTTATATGATTTATAGAAGGGTAGTTTATGAATATTCCCGGTAAATAATTTTTGAATATTTATTGATGCTTTTAGTAATTTAAATTTATTTAAAATGCAAAGATCAAGTTCATTGTCATATGGAGAGGCGAATGGTGCTATAACTGCTTTTCCTCCATATTGTTTGAAATTTGCAAATGCAATCAACATTATTTCATCCTGAAATTGAAAATCACCGAGGTCAATATTTACACGAAATGTAGGCATTTCAAGATATCCTTTAAATGCATGGTAAATATAAGGGAAAATGCCTCTTGTTTTTGGGTCAAGGCTATATCTTTTAGAAATTTCGCCATCTAATCCAATGCCGGCTACATTAAAAAAATATTCATTATTGATTGTTCCTACATCTATTTTAACATCTTTTCCGTTTATTAAGACATCTAGAGCTTTGCGCCAGGATAAAGGGATGTTCAGGTTTCGAACCATCCCATTTCCAGAACCACCTGGTAAGATTCCTAAGATAGTATTGGTTCCCACTAGTGCTTTAGCAACAGAATTTATAGTTCCATCACCACCGAATGCAGTAATGATGTCAAAATTTTTTGAAGCTTCTTTTGCAATTTGAACGCCATGTTCAGGAGAATTAGAGTTAATAATCGAAACGGTATGAAAATGCTTCCGTAGAGTAGAAAAAATCACGGAAGTTGTAATATCCTTTGCAATAACACCCGATGATGGGTTCAAAACTACAAGTATTCTTTCTTTGTTTTTCATTTAGTTATTATATCATATCTGATTGAAACATTTTTTTTAATGGATTTCCAGCAATTTTTAAAGGTAGGTTTACAGTATTGCCTCCTAAATATGCAGAGTAATAGATTCCAAAAGCTATTTCTATGTTTTTTATCGCATTTAGTCCAGAAGATTCTGGCAGAATCTTTTTATTAATTGAATTAACCATTTCAATTACAGCACCTGAATTGAATGTTTTTTTGGGTGGTAATTCTGGGGGGGGTGATTCAATTAATTCAGCCATAGAATTTTGGTCTTTATTTTTAACTATTTTATAAAACTTTTTTATGTTTTTCCCAACTTTAATGCGTCCTTTTTTAAAAAACAAATCTAATTCAAAATTATCATAAATACTTATATTATTTGTTTTTAAAATCGAAGTAACACCTGAGTGCATGTTTAATATACTATATGAACTTGTTTCTGTTCCATATTTTGAGTTTTCTCTTTTTAATGAGCTATTGATGGATGCAACTTCTCCAGAAAAATAACGGATAAGATCAATCATATTTGATCCATTATATAGCAGGTCGCCTCCACCAAACTCGTTAATAATATCTTGATAATCATTTGTTTTTGCTGAATTATTACAAATATCACAAGATATTGATGTCAACTTTCCATAAACTTTTGAGTCTATTATGTTTTTTACTTCTAAATATAATGGGTCCCATCTTCTTTTATAACTGACAATCAGGTTAGTGTTGCTCAATCTGCATAAATCTAAAAATTTTTGTGAAAGTTCAGGAGATGTTGCTATAGGATTATTTAAAATAATACCTTTTACCTTTTTACTAGTTGCGAATGAGATTATTTCCGTAAGATTATCTGAGTTAAGAGAAATAATTAATATATCCGGAGATTCTGTAATAATAAGGTCTTTTGGGTCTGTGTATAATTTCTTAATATCCCAGGACTTCTGATATTTTAATAGGAGAGCTTCGTCCTGATCTGAAATAGAAATTAATTCAATTTGATCCTTATTTTGTTGGATCTCAGAGAGCATTCCAGATACAAAATTTTCAGAATAGAATCCTATTATTGCAATAGATGTCATTAGTTAGAATTTGAACCAGAATGTTCAACTTCTTTTGTCAGTACTGCAATGATTTGTTCCCAATCTATTAGATCGTCAGTAAACTGATATTCAAGATAGTCGGCTAGTTCAATATAATCGCCCTTTTCCTGTGCCGTAACTAATTCTCCAAATGATTTTACAAAATAATCCATTTTATTTTTAACTGAGACATCATTAGAGAAAGAGAGCTCGGCAAAGTTAAAATTAAAGCTTTTTTCAACTGAAGTTACAAAATAAATTACCGGAGTTATTGTGTTTATTATTTTTATAATATTTTCAGAAGCCTCTTTAATTTTACCTTCTCTATATAAATCTGCTGTTAAAATAGATTCTGGTTTCAACTTTATAATTATCTGTAAGATTTTTTCAAATCCTACTTTTGTTATAGTTAAAGAGTCATTGGAGTGAATTTCAATAAGCTTTATATCTTTTGAAAGAAGTTTTTTTGGATTATCTGTCATTAGTTCAATTGAGTCCAGATTGTCTACAACAATTCTTGTAATTCCATGTTTTTTGTTTACATAATTTCTTAATAGATATGATAAAAATTCTTCCCATGTAATTGGGAATTCAGGTTTATAATCAATTATTTTTTCATTCAATTTAATTTCCATATTAACTCCTATAGCAAAATTAATTTATCTGGGGTCTGACCATTTGTAAATATCTGGAGTGTAAGTCTGGATTTCATTATCTCCAAAAAACAATGGAATCTCTTGCTCTGCTGTTTCAGGCGCATCAGAAGCATGGATTATGTTATATGTAGTATTAAGTGCAAAACTACCCCGTATTGATCCAGGTGCAGCTTCTTGAGGGTTTGTTTCCCCTACAAGAGCTCTGATTGTTTTAATTGCATTTTGGCCTTGCCAGACAGTCGCAATTACTGGAGATGAGCATACAAACTTAATAAGAGTGTTGTAAAATGGTTTACCCTCATGGACTCCATAATGTTTGCGTGCAAGATCTTCTGAAATGGTAAGCATTTTCAAGGCGATAAGTGTTAATCCTTTATTTTCAAATCTTTCAATAATTTGTCCAACAATTTTTCTTTGGATTGCATCTGGTTTCAGCATTACAAAGGATTTTTCTGTTTTATCAGACATAGATTCCTCCTATTTTTTTCTTTCTACAATTTCCTTAAGAATATTGGTGACAAACGAATGAAAAGATCTCAGGTTAATCTCGAATTCAGCAGAAAAGTTTGCGTTAACAAGGTTATTGTAATATTTTAAAAATTCGTTCCAATCTTTATACAACAGGTAATTAAGATCTGTTTCAATAAAAAGATTGATGTCAAAGAATATATCTGAAGGTGTGATATTGCCTTTATTAGAAAAATAATCGTTTATTTTTGTGTGTAGTTTTGTTAATTTACTTTTTAATTCAATTGCTTTTTGTTTTCGAGAAGTATAATTATTAAAAATATTGTTACCCGAGATTTCAGGAATGAATAATTTCGCTGTACTTTCTACAAATTCCTGGATTGCTATATCTGAAATAATTATAACATTTTTTAATAACTTTCTCTTGTTTAGTTTATCATTGTTTTCTGAAAAATAATAAGGAAATTCGCCTTCAAATATCTTTTTAAATTCAAGTTCCATGTCATCTATAGCTGCTTTTATAGAAGCAGTATTTTTTTTATCTTTGAAGTGATCCAATAAATATGGTTGTAATTTTTCTTTATAGAAATAAATGATATTTTCCATGTTTTTTTTTAAAATGACTATTAATGGAATTATTATACTTTTATTTCTAGTTTTATTTAAATTAATTTCGATGAAATTATTAATTTTTACAATTCTGAATGATAGAATGAAAAATATGCCCAATTCTCTTTTTAAGATTTTATTGTCTAAGGATGAAATTATATTTGAAATATCCTTTTGGTAGGTTTTGTCTATTTTTGGTATAAATTTTTTGTCTAATAAGGAAACAATTATTGGATTTTTTGCAATTTCTTTATGATAAAGTTTTCTAATTGCATTATACGTCTTTGATGTTATCAGGTCATTTTTTAATACTTCTGCAATAACAATTTTAAAGTTTTGTAAAAATATTTTAGTATTATGGAACCATGATTCTGGTGTGGTATTGTCTCTTGCGAAATTAAGTTCCTGCTTATTAATTATGTTGACTATAATAAACTCTTCAAAATTTATATATAGAGGATCCATTTCAAAGTCTAATTGCTTTAAATGACTTATTAATTTAGAACAGATCTGGGACAAAGTATCAGTGTGAAATTTGTAGTTTTTTGTTGAAAGTACATCATAATTTTTGGTCAAGTTTTCCAGATATTCAGATTTGAAGAATTCCTCAAGGCTTTCAATCCATAACCTCAGTTCAAACAGAGTCAGGGTTAATTTTTTTTCCTCTATTCTATTTATCCATCCGACAAAAATTTTATCCCATTTATCTCTTGGAGAAATATCCTGTTCTTCAGATGTAAAAAACTCACTAACATTCTTTATCTCTTTATTTGGCATAAGGTAATTCTATATAAAAAAAAAACATTTTTCAAGTTTATTCTTGAAGAATAATTTTTTTTTCCGATATATAGAATGGAGGGAATATGAAAATTACAGATATTTCTAATTTAAATTTAAAAAAAACCCAAGATGTGCAAAACAAGGTAAATACTATCAAGAATGATACAAATACAAAAGTTAATGATGAATATAAAAATGGCAAAATTAATGAGAATAGTAGGTATAATAATTTAAAACTGAATATTGATGAAAAAATGATTAGTGAAGTGATGGCAGAAACTGAAAAAGCAAAAGGCTTGATTCAAGACCTTCTTAGTGGAATGTTAAGTAGACAGATGGGTATCTCAGAGGACACAGGTTTCTCTATTGATGACTTAATTGAAAAATATAGTGATAAAATTCGATCTGGAGGCAGCGAAAATCTCACAATTGATGAAATTGCCCGAAAAGAAGCGGAAGAGCTTATAGGACCAGGTGGGGAGTGGAGTCCTGAAAATGTAAGTTCTAGAATAGTTGATTTCTCAATAGGAATTTTTGGTGGAGATAAGAGTAAAATTGGGATAATTAAAGACGCAATCAATAGAGGTTTTGGTGAGGCAGAAAAAGCCTGGGGAGATACACTTCCTGATATAACAAACAAAACAAGAGTTTTAATAGATGAAAAATTGGATAACTGGGTTAATGGGGAGTCCCAAAAAACAGTAGATGAATAGCTGTTTTTGGATATTTTCTATACTACATTAAATTTAATTCAACCAGAGGGAAATATATAAAAAAAAACAATTTTTATGTAATAAAGTATAAATTCTTTATTAAATTTTCATCTATTCTTCTTTGTTTAATCCTGTATCTTTTACCATGCTTAATTCTTCTGTGGTAAATATTTTCTCAATATCAAGAATTATAACAAATTCATCATTGAGTTTTCCCATACCTTTAATAAATTCTGTATCAAGCTTTGTTCCGATCTTTGGAGCTGGGTCAATATTCTCCGGTTCAAGAGTAATAACTTCTTTTACCGAGTCTGCTAATGCACCGATAAATGTCTGTTCACCGTCGACTGATATATCAACAATAATTATGCAGGTGTCAACTGTTTTTTCAGTTTCATCCATTCCGAACTTCAATCTCAGATCAATAACAGGAACTACGCCTCCCCTGAGGTTTATCACTCCCTTCATAAAATCAGGGGTCTTTGGAACTGTCGTTATTTTTTTATAATCCATAACCTCCCTGACTTTAGATATTTCTATACCATATATTTCATTACTTAACATAAATGTAAATAATTGTCCGTCATCTAATAACATATTATCTGTCATTTTACCCTCCAGTTACCAAAGACAGGTGATAAGCCTGCCCTTATAGTTTGCATAAATATTAGTTTAATCCATTCAAAGTGTCCGATTTAAAATCTCTCAAAATCTCCATCTTCAGTATCTGTACCAGTTCCAATTTCAAGTTTCATCCCACGTTTATTTGCTGATAACTTTTTCGGTGCCTGCATTGCAGCAGGCTTTTTATGAACCGGTTGACGTCTGGATGTCTGAGTAAAAGATTGATTCCGATTCCCGATTTTAAAAAATGACATTGATGATTGCAATTGCTGCGCCTGGGATGACAATTCTTCTGCAGTTGATGCCATTTCCTCCGATGCACCTGCATTTGATTGAACTACCTTATCAAGTTCATTTATTGCCTTTATTATCTGACTGGCACCTTGATTCTGTTCTGTACTGGATGCTGTTATTTCAGAGACAAGATCAGCTGTTTTTCCAATATCA
This sequence comes from uncultured bacterium, assembly GCA_965371805.1. Lineage (GTDB taxonomy): Bacteria > Acidobacteriota > Aminicenantia > UBA2199 > UBA2199 > JAOZTV01. The sequence goes on from CBDUZW010000018.1 coordinate 15,980, forward strand.
GGAACAAGTGTGTTTAACATCTCAACTGCTTTTTCAGCTACTCCCAGACTATTCTTAGCAAGTGTAGTTATCTCCTCTGCAGCACCCTGACTTCTCTCTGCAAGCTTTCTTACCTCAGATGCAACAACTGCAAATCCCTTGCCGTGCTCACCCGCTCGAGCAGCTTCTATTGCTGCATTCAATGCAAGTAAATTCGTCTGCCTTGCAATCTCCTGAATGATATTTATTTTTTCAGCAATTTCTTTCATTGCTGTGGTTGCTTCACCTACAGCTTCTCCACTATCCCTGGCATTTGAGGATGCCTTAGCAGATAATTTTTCAGTTTGCTGCGCATTATCGGTATTCTGCTGGATATTTGCACCCATCTCCTCCATAGAAGAAGATATCTCTTCTGCCGATGAGGCCTGTTCTGTGGATCCTTGTGATAAAGACTGAGCTGAAGCACTAAGTTCTTCACTTCCGGAAGCAACATTTTCACCTGTAGTCTGAACCTCATTTACAATTTGTCTTAGATTTGCGGCCATATCTTTCATAGCACTTCCAAGCTCACCTACCTCATCTTTTTGATCTACATCAAGGTTTGCAGTTAGATCTCCATCAGACAAGCTCTTTGCAAATGCAACTCCTTTCATGATAGGTTTTATAATTCCAAGGGCAATAATAAATGCCATAAGAATACCTATAAGAATAGCTATCAAACTAATGATAACGACCATACTTTTAGTAGTCGATGCCTCATCTATCATCTGCTGATCAGTCATGACCAATTTAGCCGCAGTCGTTCGAATCTCTTTTAAAACCCCTTGCACTTCTTTTAATGCAGGAGTGGTTTCTGTTGCATATATTCGTTTGGCCTCATCCAGTTTATTGACAAGGTTCTCATGCCATTTGATTACGCCATCTATACCACCAAGAGTTTTATAGGCATCAATTTTAATTGTCTTCATATAATAATTTGCTGCTCCATCCCTGTCGCCATTTCGTATCATCCTGTCAACTACTATAGCGGCTGTATGTATTTTTTTATGAGGCTCTTCAATTTTTGCCATTAACCTGTCAAATTCAGGATCCTGTTTTCTTTTATTATTAATCTCAGTCGAATAGTACCACTTTCCAAAACTACACTTCTTCGGGTCTGTTTGAACATCCACCTTATTGATGGAACGGTCAACAAATGGATCTTTGACCTTATGAGCCCAGGCAAGATGATCTGTTTTCTTTTCCCTTAAGAAACTGCCTAATTTCGAATCGACATCATTATAAGCCTTATCGATTTTAATTGCTGTATTATGAAGTGTAGCGTGAGGCTTTTCGATCCTGGCAAATAAAGGTTTAAGCTCTGGTACCAGTCTCTCTGCTTCCGTCCGTTTATCACTATAATACCAGGAGCCAAATCCACACTTATGGGAATCGGTTTGTACGTTTAATTTATGAATTGTATCATCAGTAAGAAGGCCATTGACCTTTGATACCCAATTTAAATGATCAACCTCTTTTTGTACCATTTCAGCCCGGAGTTTATTACCTTCTATTACTTCATCGGCATTAATTACAATATTTCCAATTCCATTTATAGCCCAGATAGCAACAATTGACAGCAATATCAGGACAGCTCCAAATCCAATAGCAAATTTAATTCCTAATTTAAAATCTTTCCATTTCATTCTATTTTCCTCCCTTTTTAAAAGATTACTTTTTAATAATTTTTTTTATCTCTTTGATTAGCATTTTACTCTCGGTGATTTTTTTAAAAAAATAATCTGCTCCTTCCTTAAGGCATTTTTCCTTGAGCTCAGAATATCCATAATTAGTAAAAAAAAGTACAATAGATTTATAGTTATTAACTCGAATGAATTTTAGTATTTCCAGACCTGTTCCATTTTCGAATTGAAAATCAAGAATAATAATATCCGGTTTTAATATTTTTATTGATTCTTTTGCATTTTTAATAGTTTCTGCAGTTCCAACAATTTCTAAATTGGGGATCTTTGAAAAAACATCTATCAACAATTCAATAATATCCGGCGAATCATCAGCAATAAATAATGTTTTTTCCATTTTTTCTATTTTTTTCCTTAAGTATATATAGTGTTATATTGAAAAAGAATTCACCACCATAGAAAATACATTTATTTTGCCGTATTTTTGACAGATTATCTGCCATAATTTTTATATCAGGAGATAAAAAAAATGAAATGGTTCTTATTCAAATAATTTATTATTAATTATATATCTAATTATATCTGAATTTGTTTTAAACTGCATTTTCTCAAGTAAACGGGATCTGTATGAATTAATAGAAGAGACACTCACACAAAGTTTATCTGCAATTTCGGATACTTTTAGGCCTGATCCAATAAGTCTCATAACCTCTAATTCACGATCGGATAAACTAAAATGAGCCTGTTTTTCAGAGTCATGATCCATATGGTCTGCAAGTTTTTCAGCTAATGAGGGTCTGATGTATTTCTTACCCTTAACTATTTGTAGAATTGCCTTGACCAGCTCTGAAGGAGAAGTACTCTTATTCAAAAAAGCTGAAGCCCCTGCCTTGATAGTTGAAACTCCATAAAGTTCTTCTGAATATGTACTTAAAACAATAACAGGTAGTTTAGGATGACTGTTTTTTAACTCTTTAAGAATCTCAATCCCCCCAATACCAGGCATATTTAAATCAAGAATAATGACATCCCATTTCTCTTTAGCTACCATTTTAAATACCTGCTCGGAGCTTTCAGCTTCACCTATCTCTTTTAAATCAATTGCTCTCTCTAATACATTCTTTATACCATCACGAACAAATGGGTGATCATCAGCTATTAATATTTTTATCATTTGGTGTCTCCTTTGGGAATAAGAAGAGATACTTTTGTCCCTTTCCCAATTACACTTTCAAATGTCAGGTCCCAGCCAAAAAGATAGACTCTCTCTTTCATACCCAGTATCCCAAAAGATTTTTGCTTGTCAAGTTCTTTAAAATCAAAGCCCCTACCATTGTCAGTAATAATAATCTCTATTTGATCCTTCTCTTCTTTTAACAGAAGACTCATTTTTGTTGCCTTGGAATGGCGTCCTATATTAGTTATAGTTTCCTGAATAATACGATAAATTGCAATAGATTGTTCCTGATTAAAAGATAGGGATTTTATACGAGTTTCATATTTACAATTGATTACAGAGTGCTTCTTAAATTGAGTTACCAACCATTTTAATGCAGCTGATAAACCTAAATGATCCAGGATTACAGGCCTCAGGTCCATAACCATTTTTTCAGTAATACTAGTAGCGGAATTGATGAGTTGAGATATTTTCTCGATTTCAGAATTTACCATTGAGCATTCTTTTGTTTTTAAATAAGAGCTGCAGATCTGTTCTATATTGAATGCCACAAAGTTAATTGCAGATAAGGCCTGACCTAACTCGTCATGTAATTCTCTTGCAAGATTTTTTTTCTCTTTTTCCTGTACTTTTTGAATGTGACTCGTAAGGGAGCGTAATTTTCCATGTAATTTGAACTGCTCAATTTCAGCCCACTTCCTGGAGATACCCAAAGCAATCTTTTGAGCAATAGGGCTCATTGTATTAACCTCATTCGGGCTAATAAATTTTTTTGAAAAAAAAGCAATGACTCCCAGTACTCGGTCTGCAACCATTAGAGGATATCCTGCAAATGCTATGATACCTTCCTTTTTAATCCAGTTTTGATCTAAAATTTGAGGGTCACCGACTAGATTATTTGTTAAAATTATGGTTTTCTTTTTTAAGATTTTCCAGATTTTAGAATTAGTTGCGGAGGTGATTTTAGAGTGTTTCCCATTTAGATTGGTATACATGCCTGCACTGGCTTGAAGCTCTAATGTGTCATTTAATTGATTAAATGACCAAATTCGGACAAAATCTGTTCCAAGATTTTCTATAACTGCTTCACAACAGAGTTGGAGCATTAATGACAGATCACTCTCCCTGGTGAGCACTGATCCTATCTGATTACTCAGTGAAAGATGATGTATATGAGCATTTAGTAGAATTTCATTGTTCATAGCTTCTGTGATATCTTCAATCATGGATAAACCATAAATCGGGATTCCCTCATCATCATGGATTATTGCTGTTGTCAGCGTTGTCCATAAAATTCCTCCATCTTTTTTTAATAAAGATTTACTTGATTTAGTGAAAGGAAGCTTGTCTATAAATAAATTTGAAAAAAAATCTTTCTCTTTTTTTTTATTATCATGAAAAATAATATCTGATAACTTAAGTGATAAAAGTTCTTCTTTAGAATAGCCAAGCATATCGCATAGACTATTATTGATGTTGATAATTAGGAAATCATTATCATAAGTAGCTATTCCCAGCGGAGCTTCCTCAAAGATCTTACGGAATCTCTCTTCACTTTCTTTATTTACTGTTTTCTTTCCTTTACTAAGTTTCATTAAATTTATCCTTGAGATTTGGTCCAGGAGAGTATGTTATTCAAATATAAATTTGAATTTTTTTTTCCATAGAGTATTTTACAATAAAAAAATAAAAAACAAAAATTATCCTTGACACACTATATATAGTGTTTTAAAATATTCTCGCAACTAAATATGACAAAGGAGTTTTAATATGGAAGGATTTAATGAAAATGCCCTTAAGATACTTAAGGCAAGATATTTTAAAAAAAAAAATAATGGGGATTTGATTGAGAAAAAACCATCAGATCTCTTTAGAAGAGTTTCAAAATATATTTCAAAGGCTGAAAAAACAGATGAGTTGAAAACGAAATGGGAAAAAATATTTTTCTCTGCAATGATAGATAGGGATTTTATGCCAAATTCTCCTACAATGACTGGAGCAGACAGAGGGATGTGTCTCTCAGCTTGTTTTGTTCTTCCAATTGAGGATTCACTGGAAAAAATATTTGAAACAGTAAAAAATGCAGCATTGGTTCATAAAGAAGGTGGTGGAACAGGATTTGATTTTTCTTTAATCAGGCCACAGGGAAGTTTCGTAAAAAAAACCCAGGGCATTGCGTCCGGCCCTATTTCATTTTTGAAGGTAATTGATGCCGGAACGGAGGCTGTAAAGCAGGGTGGTACACGCCGGGGTGCCAATATGGGTGTTCTAAGAGTAGATCATCCGGATATAAAAGAGTTTATTGTTATGAAACAGGACGGAATTACGGCACAGAACTTTAATATTTCTGTTGCTATAACTGATAAATTTATTGATGCATTAAAAAACCGGAGAAGTTATGATCTCATAGATCCTAAAGATGGAGAAGTAGTCGGTATTATGGATGCGCACGAGGTATTTGAATTGATCGTTGAATCAGCCTGGAAGAATGGTGATCCTGGATTAATTTTTATCGACAAGGTTAATGATCTGAACCCGACTAAACTGCAGGGTCCAATAAGAGCGACAAATCCATGTGGAGAACAGCCATTGCATGATTATGAATCCTGTAATCTGGGTTCTATTAATTTGTCGAACTATTTTAATGCAAATATGAAAGATAAGTTTGATTGGGAGAGATTTAAGGCTACAATTCAGATGGGGGTTCGTTTTCTAGACAATGTTATTGAAGTAAATATATATCCTCTGGAACAAATTGATGAAATGGCAAAGTCAAACCGTCGTATTGGTCTTGGAATAATGGGATTTGCAGATCTTCTAATACAAAAAGGACTAAGGTATGATACAGAAGAGGCAAGAAACTTCGGTTCAAAAATTGCAGGCTTTTTGAAAGTTGAAGCAGTGAAAGCTTCTGAGAAACTGGGAGCGGAAAGAGGTAGTTTTCCTAATATTGAAAAATCCATATATAAGGGAAAAAAAATGAGGAACGCTGCTGTATTAACAGTTGCTCCGACAGGTACTATATCTAGAATTGCCGGATGCTCTTCAAGTATTGAACCAATATTTGCATTTGAAGTTATCTCTAAAATATTGGATGGAGAGTTAAGAGATGTTCATGCTTTATATAAAGAGTGGGAAGAGAAAAATAGTGGAGAAGAGCATCCTGATTATTTTATAACTGCATCTGATGTAAAGCCTGAAGACCATCTGAAAATGCAGGAAGCTTTTCAAGTTCATGTCGATAGTGCTGTATCAAAAACAATAAACTTCCCGAATAGTACAACTATTGAGGATATTGCACATGCGTATCTTATGGCATTTGATATGAATATAAAAGGGATAACTGTTTACAGAGATGGGTGCCGATCTATACAGGTATTAAATAAACCTGAGGCGGAGGCTGCATTAAAACCACAAAAACGACCGGATGCTCTTCCTTCAACAACTCATAAAATATCCACTGGTCTTGGTAGATTATACATAACGATCACTTATTTTGGAAAAAAACCATTCGAGGTATTCTGTTCAATTGGAAAGAGCGGTTTTTCTTCAATGGCAGATGCTGAAGCAATTGGAAGATTAACCTCTCTTGCCTTGAGAACCGGAATAACCACTGAAGAGATAGTTAAACAATTGAAGGGTATTGGAGGGTCGGAACCTACATTTCATAATGGTGCCTTGATACAGTCTATCCCTGATGCTATTGCTCATGCACTGGAAGCACATATTGGAGAAGTACAGGTAAATAATCAGGATATGCATACTATAAACTGCCCCATGTGTGGAGCAACATTGTCCGATGAGAAGTGTCCGACATGCACGAATTGCGGCTGGTCTAAATGCAGTGGAATTTAATTTAAAGCTCAATAATTTTTTTTTGCACTTTACTTTTGCGTCCTTTTTTTATACAATCGGAAAGTAATTCGTAAAAAGTATATTGTTTTGGAGGTATTAAGATCGAAAATTTGGTAATTGTTGAGTCACCGGCTAAAGCTAAAACCCTGGAGAAATTTCTTGGAAAAGGTTTTGTTGTAAAGTCCAGCTTTGGGCATATAAGGGATTTAGAAAAGAAAAACTTTGGAATTGATAAAGAAAATAATTATGAGCCTCAATATATAATTTCTGCTGAGAAAAAGAAAGTTGTTTCAGAATTAAAAAAGTATGTAAAGCAGGCATCAACTGTCTGGCTGGCAACTGATGAAGACAGAGAAGGTGAGGCTATAGCCTGGCATCTAGCTGAGGTATTAAAACTTGATCAAAAAAAAACCAAAAGAATTGTTTTTCATGAGATAACGAAAAAGGCAGTTCTTGATGCTGTTGCAAAACCAAGAGAGGTTGATCAGGCTGTTGTTAATGCGCAGACAGCCAGAAGAATTTTGGACAGACTTGTTGGTTTTGAATTATCCCCTCTGTTATGGCGTAAAATTAAACCCAAACTATCAGCTGGAAGAGTTCAATCTGTCGCTGTAAAACTGATTGTTGAAAAGGAAAGGGAAATAATAAATTTTAAATCGACACCTTTTTTTAAAGTTGCAGCTGATTTTAAAACCGTTAGAGGTACAAAATTTACTGCTGAGCTCAAGGATAAAATTTTAGAGGAAAAAACAGTACGTGATTTCTTAGAAAATTGTAAAGGTGCAGAATATAGAGTCGTAGATATTGATGTTAAGCCATCTAAAAAAACGCCTTCCCCTCCATTTACAACATCTACATTGCAACAGGAAGCATCAAGAAAATTGGGATTTTCTGTTGCTAAAACTATGCTTGTTGCACAAAAACTATATGAAGCTGGAATGATTACTTATATGAGGACAGATTCATTAAACATTTCGGAGATTGCAATAGAAGCTGCAAAGAAGGAAATAATTGATACTTACGGGAATGAATACTCCAATCCAAGAAGATTTAAAACAAAATCTAAGGGAGCTCAGGAGGCACATGAGGCAATCAGGCCTTCATATTTTGATAAAACTGTTGCAGGCAATACAAGTGATGAAAAAAGACTTTACCAATTGATCTGGAAGAGAACAATCGCATCACAGATGAGTGATGCAAAGTTAAAAAAAACTAAAGTTGATATAGATATTTCAACATCAGATAGAAAGTTTATTGCAAATGGTGAAGTATTGGTCTTTGACGGATTTCTGAAAGTCTATCTGGTCTCAACTGATGATGAAAATGGTTCTGAAGAAAGCGGACTGCTCCCTATGTTAAAAGTGGATGATAAACTGCAAATGTCCATAATAACTGCAACAGAGAGATTTACACGGCATTCTGCAAGATACACAGAAGCATCTCTAGTAAAAAAACTTGAAGAGTTAGGTATTGGAAGACCTTCAACCTATGCTCCAACTATTTCAACTATTCAAAAAAGAGGCTATGTTATTAAAGAGAATAGAGATGGAGTTGAAAGAAAATATAAAGTTATTTCTTTAAAAAAAGATGAAATTTCATCTAAGGAAAATAAAGAGATAACAGGTGCTATAAAGTCAAGACTCTTTCCTACAGATATTGGAATGGTTACAACAGATTTCTTGTCAGAATATTTTATAAATATAATGAGTTATGATTTTACGGCAAAGGTTGAAGGAGACTTTGATAAGATTGCTGAATCAAAGATTGTCTGGTATGACATGATAGATAAGTTTTACAAACCTTTTCACAAAAGAGTAGAGAAAACACTTGGTGAAGCAGAGAGAAGCACCGGTCAAAGAGACTTGGGGATTGATCCAAAATCCGGTGAAACTGTTTCTGTAAGGATAGGAAGATTTGGACCTTTAGCGCAAATTGGTGAAACCACTGAAGATAATAAACCAAAATTTGCAAGTTTAAGACCAGGTCAGCATCTTGAAACTATTACTCTTGAAGAAGCATTGGAACTATTTAAGCTGCCTAGAGAGATTGGTAGTTATGAAGATAAAGAAGTAATTGTCGCTATAGGAAGATTTGGTCCATATATAAGGCACAAATCAAAATTCACTTCTCTTAAAAAAGGTATTGATGATCCTATGGAAATTGATCTTGAGCGGGCAATTGAACTGATTGAGGAAAAGAGGAAGAAGGATCGGGAAAAAGTTATTCGGATATACGAAGAAGATGAGAATCTTCAAGTTTTAAATGGAAGGTGGGGACCTTATATTGTCTTTAATAAAGAGAATTATAAGATTCCCAAAGATACAGATGCTGCTTCTCTTTCATTTGAAGATTGCAAAAAGCTGATCAAAGATAGTGATAAAAAAGCGCCTGCAAAAAAGAAGAAAATAGTAAAAAAGACAGCTGTAAAAAAGAAAGTAGTTAAGAAAAAAAGCTGAGATTTTAGAGGATAGTTTATGGCTTTTTTGAAAATTAGTGGAATAATTATAGCTCTTATTATTTTTTTAAGATTAAAATTCAATCTTTCGCTATCCATATTTTTAGTCTCTATTCTGTCTATAGTTTTCTTTCAAATAAATCTTAATGAGGCCTTTTTCTCTTCGGTTAATGTACTTCTTGAAGAGAGAACGCTTCAGCTGTATTTAATAATTATTCTTGTTATTTATATTAGTTCAATTCAAAAATCAAAGGGAATGTTTGATTTATTGATTAAATCATTGACTAATTTAATGAGCGATAAGAAGATAGTATCTCAACTTATACCTGCATTCATTGGGTTATTACCTATGCCGGGTGGAGCTCTTTTCTCTGCTCCTCTGGTTGATGTGAGTTTGAAAGATCTTAAAATTGACATTGAGTTTAAAACTTTTATTAACTATTGGTTTAGGCATGTTTGGGAATTTATCTGGCCTATATATGCAGGACTTCTTTTTTTTCAGTCTCTTTCCGGAATATCATTAAAACGAATAATAATTCTTCAAATACCTTTTTCGGTTCTGAATATTCTTCTCGGGGTAATAATAACTCAATTTTATTTCAAAAAACATAAAATTCAAGGCAAATACCAAAAAAAAAGAACTGCTTTAATTAAGAACCTTATGAATATTTTAGAAAGTATGTGGCCTATTATACTTGTGATATTTATGTTTTTTTTATTTTCAATTCCACTTCATTTAGGGCTCTTAGTAACTTCTCTATTATTGTCACTGGTAAAAAAAGTAAGACTTAAGGATTTGGCAGACATATTTTTTTCAAAAAAAATGCTTGACATTATCGTATTGATCTCAATTGTAATGATATTTCAACAGATGGTTAAGATTTCAAATGTTTCAGAAGGTCTGCTCTTATTTAACCCATCAACAATCACCATAGTATTAATATGTTTTTTTATATCATTTTCAATGGGTTTTTTAACTGGAGTAAATACAGCATTTATTGTAATTGCTTTTCCCATTTTAGCGCCATTAATTTCGCAGCTTTCTGTTATATCTTATGAATCGATATCAATTTATATCTATGTAACTGGATTCGCAGGAATTTTATTATCACCAGTACATTTATGCTTAGTATTGACAAATGATTATTTTAAATCAAATTTATTAAAAGTATATAAATATCTTGTACCACCAGTTATAGTTTTAATAATATTTGCTACAGTGTTGCTGTTTACTTGATTTTTAAGTCATTAAAGCTTGTTTCCTATTGCCAAAAAGCAGTTTTTTTTATAAAATATAAGATAGATATAATGTGAGGAGATCCAAATGGCAAAAAAGCTTTCTATTCTAGTACTGATTTTTGTGTTTATCGGTTCAGGTTTTATATTTGCAGATTTAGAAAAACAATCTGATGAGAAAAAACTTGATGAACATAAGTCAGTGAAAATTACAGAGCATGGTATATCAAAACAGGAATCAACTGAACATAATAAAATGGGTGATAAACATGAAAAGGCTTCTCATGGTGGTGGTTTGGAAGGACTCCCAATCTGGTCTGCAGTTCCGTTTGTCGGTATACTTTTGTCAATAGCATTATTACCATTATTTGCACCAAAATTCTGGCATCACAATTTTGGCAAAATTTCTGCTTTCTGGGCTCTTGCATTCTCTGTCCCTTTTCTTTTTGCATACAAAGGTGCTGCAATTTATGAAATTTTACATATCTACTTAATAGATTATATTCCTTTTATCATTTTGCTCTGGGCTCTCTTTACTATTTCCGGAGGAATATTAATAAAAGGTTCAATTAAAGGTAAACCGCTTACGAACCTTGTTATTTTATTGATAGGAACTCTTTTATCCTCAGTAATAGGTACAACCGGTTCTGCAATGCTGTTGATTCGTCCTATTATCCGGGCAAATGCGCATAGAAAGAACAAGGTACATATCATTGTTTTCTTTATTTTCCTGGTTGCAAATATAGGTGGTTCATTAACCCCGCTTGGAGATCCACCATTATTTCTTGGTTTTCTTCATAATGTATCCTTTTTCTGGACTTTAAGCCTCTTCCCGCATATGGCATTATTGAGTACTATTCTTTTAACAATGTTCTTCTTCTTAGACACATATTTTCTAAAAAAAGAAGACATTCAAGAGGAAACAGTTGAAACCATGGAAAAAGAACCAATAAGAATAGTCGGATGGCATAATGCCTTCTTCTTAATGGGTGTAATTGCAGGAGTTCTGTTTTCAGGGATGGTTAAGCTTCCTGAGGCAAATGTTTTTGGTGTACATCTTGGATTCCAAAGCCTTATCAGAGATGCCTTTCTTATTTTGATGGGGATTTTGTCTTTAAAAACAACAAAAAAAATAATAAGAGAAGGAAATGGCTTTACATGGTTTCCTATTCAAGAAGTAGCTATACTCTTTGCAGGAATCTTTATGACAATAATTCCGGCTCTTGCCCTATTAAAAGCAGGAGAATCCGGTCCTTTAGGTTTCATTGTGAGCGCTGTTCAGGAGCCATGGCATTATTATTGGATAACAGGTGGTTTGTCAAGTTTTCTTGATAATGCACCAACATATCTAACTTTTTTTAATACTGCACTTGGGAAATTCTTCCCTGGAATGTCAGAGGTAGATGCAGTTCCATTGCTTATGAATTCAAAGAAAATCTTTTTACAGGCTATCTCAACTGGAGCGGTATTTATGGGGGCAATGACCTATATTGGAAATGCACCTAACTTTATGGTTAAGTCAATTGCTGAAGAGAATGATATACAAATGCCAAGCTTTTTTGGATATATGATCAAATACTCATTTATTTTCCTTCTCCCTGCATTCGTTATTGTAACTTTAGTATTCTTTTAAAAATATTCAAAGGCACAGTAAATGTGCCTTTTTTGTTAAAAATAGATAGATTGTAATCATTGTTACAGAAAAAATCTTTTTTTTATAATATAATACCCCATTGTAGGAGATTGAAATGGATAAATATTTTAAAAAAGAAGATACGCTTTTTGATATATGTGAAAAATACCCTGAAACAATTCCTGTATTTGTTTCAAATGGATTTGCACAAATGGAGAAAGCTGAAAAAAGGGAATCATTTGGAAAGACTATTTCCCTATCAACTGCTTTATCACTCAAAAAAATAAACATAGACAGCTTTTCTGCTCTGCTAATTGAGAAGATCAACCTTGAAAGTGAGGTGATTGACAATTCATTAAGGGTAGCAAAAAATAAAAAAGCTGATACGATTAAAATTGAAGGTTTGCTTCCATGTCCAGTAAGGATACCACTTTTGGAACAATTGGAAGAGTTTATAAAGGAAAATGGAAAGGACTGGGATCATGAGGTTGAATATAACTTAAAAGCGGCTTCAATGGGACTTGACTGGCTTAAGGAGCTGGTTCTAAAAGAAAATGATGCTGATAAAATACCGGATATTTTTATTTCCGCTGGATTTGATCTGTTTTTTGAAGAAGAATTGATGGGTAAGTTTAAGAAAAAGGATGTATTTTCAGATGGAACGGGATTGGCAAAATTCAATTCTGATTTTGATAATGAGAATATTTCATTAGTAGATCCCAAAAGGCATTATTCCATAATTGGTGTTGTCCCTGCTGTGTTTTTAGTGAATAAAAAAGAACTGAATGGAAGAGATGTCCCGCGAACCTGGGCTGATATTCTTAAACCAGAGTTTAAACAGAGTGTTTCACTTCCCATAGGTGATTTTGATCTTTTTAATGCAATTCTCTTAAATATTGAAAAAATGTATGGCAGAGAGGCAATTAAGAAACTGGGTGAGAGTCTTATTTCAAGTATGCACCCATCTGAAATGGTAAAATCAGACAGGAAAAAATCTAACAGACCTACTGTTACGATAATGCCATATTTTTTCACAAAGATGGTTAAGCCTGGTGGTACTATGGAAGCTGTCTGGCCTGAAGATGGAGCAATAATAAGCCCCATTTTTATGCTTACAAAAAAGAGTAAAATGGACAAGCTGCAGCCTCTGATCGATCTATTTGCATCAGTTAAAATAGGTGAAATTCTGGCACACAAGGGATTATTCCCAAGTACAGTACCGGGTGTTGATAATAGATTAAAGGAAGGTAATAAATTTCAATGGATAGGATGGGATTTTATTTATAATAATAATGTTGGAAAAATTATTGAAGAGTGTAATGCTGAGTTTAACTCTTCTATGTCAATAGAGGTATAAGATGAATCTAATAACAGTTTCAGGTCCTCCTTCTTCAGGGAAAACGTCAATCATATTAAAAACGATAGATTCGATGAAATTGAGAGGGCTCAAAGTTGGTGTCGTAAAGTTTGATTGTTTATCAACTGATGATGATGTTTTGTATGAAAAGGCTGGAATACCAGTCAGAAAAGGATTATCCGGGGCACTTTGTCCAGACCATTACTTTGTCAGTAATATTGAAGAAGTAACAGAATGGGGGCTTAAGAACGGATTTGATGTCCTGATAACTGAAAGTGCCGGCTTATGTAATAGATGTTCTCCATATATTAAAGAGATAAAGGCAATTTGTGTTATAGATAATTTGAGCGGGATAAATACACCCAAAAAGATTGGTCCAATGTTAAAAATGGCTGATATAGTTGTTATTACAAAAGGGGATATCGTTTCTCAAGCAGAAAGGGAGGTTTTTTCATCAAAAGTAAACTCTGTTAACCCGGGCGCTATAATAATGAATATAAATGGTCTTACAGGGCAGGGTGCATATGAGTTAAGTACATTGCTTTATGATGAAAAAGAACATATTACAGATTTAAAGGGGAGGCAATTGCGTTTTTCAATGCCTGCGGCTCTATGTTCATATTGTCTTGGAGAAACAAGGATAGGTGAATCCTATCAGATGGGTAATGTACGGAAAATAGATATGGAGAAAAAGTAGATGATTGCTGAAAATGATATTTTAAATATAAAGTTATCTGTTTTAATAGAGAAGTATCCTTTTTTAGATTCTTATTTTAAGGATAATGACCTTGATATTTCAGATAGTCTGAAGAAGACCTTAACCGAATATTTTGATAGTTTTGATGAAGATGAGAAAGAAGATAAGGCATTTGATGAGGAAAAAACATTAAAAAACCTTGTAGATTATACAAATCAGATGATTGAATTTCTTGGCATTGAAGAAGATGGAGATATTGTTAATTCCATATCCATACTAGCCGGGACCAATAAGGTTGGAGAAGCTGAAAAATTTGATGAATTAATTATTAATAAAAGTGAAATTGTATGTATCGTTGGTCCTACCGGGTCTGGTAAAAGTAGACTACTTGCTGATATCGAATGGACTGCGCAAAAAGATACTCCCACAAAAAGGAGTATAAAAATAAATGGAGAAAAACCTGATATGAAATGGCGGTTTTCTTCAAGCAATAAACTGGTTGCTCAATTATCTCAGAATATGAATTTTGTGATGGATTTGACAGTTTTTGAATTTCTAACATTACATGCCAAAAGCAGGTTGATTGAGAACGAAGAAGAATTAGTATTAAAAATTATTGAATCTGCCAATAAACTTGCAGGAGAAAAATTTAATTTAGATACGCCTATTACAAGTTTAAGCGGAGGACAATCAAGGGCCTTGATGATAGCTGATACTGCAATTTTAAGTAGTTCTCCTATCATTTTAATTGATGAGATTGAAAATGCCGGGATAGACAGAAAGAAGGCCCTGCAACTTCTTGTAGGAGAAGAAAAAATTGTCTTAATGGCAACACATGATCCAATACTTGCTTTAATGGGTGACAGGAGGATCGTTATAAAAAACGGTGGTATTCACAAGGTAATTAATACGACTAAAGAGGAAAAAGATATGTTGATAAAACTCGAAGAGTTGGATAGTGTTATACAAAATTTAAGATCTAAGCTGAGAAGTGGTGACATTCTAAATAAAAATATGATAAAACCTGATTTGGGCTATTTGTTAAAATAATTATTTAAATCAGGTTTAAAGGAGAAATACAATGCATGATGGTTGTTCAGGATCATTTGAAAATGGGAAACAAACAGTTGATAAGGTAAGGGCTATGGGATTTAATGAACAATATATGCCCGTTCCTTTAGAGTTAAAATGTGAAAATTGTGAAGAAATGTTTACAATGGAATCTTTTGAGGATAAGTGTCCAAAATGTAATATGGTATATGGGGTTACTCCCTGCCATGCTTTTGATGCATCAAATATAATGGCTGCCGGGATAGATTACTAATATCAATTTCATAGGATAGGTTATATTTGTTCCTGAAAAGGTCTTAAGTGGATTTTCTTATCTAGATTCTAAAACAGTTACTCTTTCTTTGGATAATATTGCCAGATAGGATGTGGGAACCTCACTAATGCATTTCTTGTAGCCATTAATAGCTTTTTTTGTATTTCCAACTATTTCCATAGTCTTTCCATAGATATAGTACTCAAAGAATAATAATGCTTTTGTTGAAAAATAACCTTTTGAATATTTTAGGACTGTTTCTAAACTGAGATCTGCCATTTTCTCTGCTTCACTAATTCTCTCATCTTTGGCAAGAAGATAGGCTAATGATAATTCACTTAGATGTCCGTATCTTTCCGAATACTTTAAGATATCCTCAAGAAAAAACCTTGCTCTATCTAAGTTTGAATCATTTAATATGTATATATTCGCACAAAGTAGTCTATAAGCTGCATTACCAATCTCATAACTCGGATTTTTCAACCCAATTTCTATCATTTTTTCTGCCATCTCTAATTTACCATTATAAAACGCCATGATTGGTATTAATGTGTATCTCATCTTTGGTGAATTCAGGATAACTTTTGCTGTAAACTCCTCTGCCTTTGTATGAAGTCCTGATGCGAGATACATGAGTACTTTAAATACTTTTGTTCCATTAGCAAGTCCATCTAAAATTTCATTAGTTGAAAAAAGTTTTTCCTGCATTTCAATCGATTCTAGAGGTTTTCCCTTAAAAAAAGGAATATAGCAATAAAGCCCAGCTATCCTAGGGTTTTCCGGATAATAAAGGAGACTTTTTTTTAATGAAAGTTCACTTTTTTGATAGTTGCCCTGTTTTATTTGAATCTCTCCCTTAAGATAATAAAGAGCTGAGTTTAAATATGGATTCTCGAATTTTAAATTGATAATTCTATTAATAATTTTTTCTGCATTAGAATAATTTCTGTAAAGTGTTTTTTCCTTATAATATGTGTTAAATAAAATGTTGAATTTCTGTATTTTTGAAAATGGGTCTGAATAGACATCTTCTTTACCCTCTTTTATAACCGATATTTTATGTTCTTTGCTAATAGAGACTTTTTCACCTGAATTGGTATTAATGAAATCTACAATTCCACTTTCTTTCCATCTGTCATTTTCTATTTTTAAACTTGAAGGGAGAAAGAATGTATAGCCGCTAAAATTCTGGTTATTTGCAGTACTAAGATTTGGAACACCCATTACGCAAGCTTTTTTTAGTTCTATTTCTGAAAAGGAGTTTAAACCGGACAAAAGGTTTCTTGTTCCAAAAACTGTAAAAGAAAGACTGTTTTCATCTGAATTTATTATATTATAGCTGAAAGAGCCAGGACTTGTATAAACCAAAGGTTTACTATCTTTAAAATATATCAATCCAAAGGGATTTGTGCTAAGTCCATTTTTGACTAAAAAAAGAACATCTTTTTTTTTATCTTTATTTAGATCTTTCTTAATTATTTTGCCTGATATTTCGAACATTCTTTCATGATCGTAGTGCTGAAGATGAAAAAAATCAAAGAAAGAATTTTTTGAAATTATTGATCCATCTGTATTTAAGGACACAATGCTATTGTCGGCAATTGTAGAATTTATTGACACATTAGCTGGTAAAGTTTTTTCTGTATTGTTTTTTAACAAACAAAATATCATCTCTTTCTTAATCTCTCTGGTTTTTTCTCCCTGATCTGGAATAACAGGCATAATAAATGCAGTTAAAATCTTAGCAGGAGCAAAATCCTTCTCCCATAAGATTCTATTAAATTTGTTTTGTGCATTAATTTGGCCGCCATTGATTGATATTTTATCAATGTTCCCTGAGTAATATGAATTAAAAAAGAGTATAAATGCGGCAATTATTAGTATTATGCTGCCGAATATCAACTTAGTTTTATTCTTATTTGTAACTGAAGCTATTTGAGTAGTAAAGCTTATATGTTCTTTCTCTAATATTTCAATTATTTCGTCAACATTATTAAATCTATTAGATTTGTCCCTTTCAAGCATCTTGTCAGTTACAAACCAGGCATACTTGGGGAGGTTTTTTGTAACACTTGAAATTTTTCTGGGTTTAGCTGTTATATACTTTACAAGCAGTTCCATTGTAGATGATGAGTGGAGTGGGTGCTGATTTGATAAAACCTTAAAGATAAGCAAACCGACTTGATATATGTCTGATCTTGTGTCAAGTTGCAGACCTTCTACCTGTTCTGGAGAGACAAATTCTGCTGTGCCGGAAAACTCTTCTGTAGTAGAAGTTTTTTCTGCATCCAGGATCTCTTTAGCTAAACCAAAATCGACGATTTTAATATCACCGTTTTTTAATACCATAATATTTCCAGGTTTTAGATCTCTGTGGATGATTCCATTTTTATGAAGTAGCTTCAGTCCATGTAATATTTCAATTAGAATAGGTTTGAACTCTTTCCATTCATATTTTTTATCTTTTATAATATCTGATAATGGAATTCCTTCGATAAACTCCATAACCAGATAAATGACATCATAATATTTCTCCATTGAGTAGATTTTTACTATTTTGTCATCAGTAATTTTTCTTGAAATGTTTATTTCTCTTTTGATCCGGTGAAATTTCTTAGGTTCTCTTGTAATTATTGGGTCAAGAAATTTTATAGCTACATTCGACATTAAAACGCTATCAAAACATTTATACACGATACCGAATCCGCCACTCCCAAGATATTCTAATACTTTATATCTTCCAATAATTGTGTTTTTTTCCATATTGCAAATTTTTGCATACATATAAACCAATTCTTTTGAATCATGGCGTGTTCTATTATATGGATTTTTACTACAATCTCTCTCTTTAGTCATAATTATTCATTATATATTATTTTTTTTTAAATTTAAACCTTCTTTGGACCAATTATAAGAAATGTGGTTTTCTGGATATACTTTTCTTGACGAAAATTTCTATTTTATATACAATGTATAATGGAAAAAATTGAATTAATTAATATGTTTGATGATTTGAAAAAAAAATCAGCTGATCTCAGGGGGTATCTTTGACTTTTCAAAAAAAGAGGCTCGATTAAAAGAGCTGGAACTAGATATTGCTGACCCTGAAATTTGGAATAATCCTAAAAAATCTACATCTGTTCTTAAAGAGAAAAAAAAACTTGAATCTTCATTACATATAAAAGAACAGATATTAAGTGGACTTGAGGAGCTTGAAACATATTTTTTGCTGCTTGAAGAAGATCCTGATATTAAACCTGACCTGGAAGCAGAAATATTAAAGTTCTCAAAATTTATTGATAAGACTGAAACCTTAAATTATCTTAGTGGAAGAAATGATTCTAATAACGCTTTTTTAAGTATTCACCCGGGAGCAGGTGGCACAGAGAGTCAGGATTGGGCTGAAATGTTATTAAGGATGTTTTTAAGATTCGGAGAAAGAATGGGATTTTCAAATGAAATTGTTGAAATACAATCCGGAGAGGAAGCAGGAATAAAAAGTGTTACTGTGAAATTTAATGGTGAATTTGCATATGGTTATTATAAACAGGAAATTGGTGTGCACAGGCTTGTGAGGATTTCTCCATTTGATGCAAATAAACGTAGACATACTTCATTTGCTGCTGTTTTTGTGTATCCTGAAGTAGATGATTCAATTGAAATAGAAGTAGAACAAAAAGATCTCCGTATTGATACCTACAGGGCTTCAGGTGCTGGAGGACAGCATGTTAATAAAACCGACTCCGCAATAAGGATTACTCATATTCCCACAAATACAGTAGCCCAATGCCAAAGTGAAAGGTCTCAACATCAGAATAAAGACAGGGCGATGAAATTTCTCAAAGCTAAACTATATGACAGGGAACTCAAGATACAACAAAAAGAGAAAAATAAACTGGAAAACGAAAAAGGTGAAATTTCATGGGGAAATCAAATCAGATCTTATGTATTGCAACCTTATCAGAGTATAAAAGACCATCGTACGGGTGTAGAAATAGGAAATAGCCAGAAAGTTTTAGATGGAGATATCTTTCCCTTCATTAAAGAGTCATTAAAAATAAAGAGATAGAAAATGACTCTTTGCAAAGAATAGTTTAAGAAAATATAATGAAAGAATTACAGGTGGAGAAAGTGATTGAAAAAAAAATTAGTTCTGAACAAAGGTATAAGATTATCAAAGTACTTAATAAAAATGACAGACATATTGTTTATAAAGCAGTTGATAATGCCAGCAATAAAGTAGTAGCTCTTAAAGTTTTATCTCTTGAAGCAGTTAATGATTCACAATTAATCCAAAGTTTGTTTTCAGAGTCATTAAATACTGCCAGTTTAGATCATCCAAATATTGTAGACGTCATAGATGCCGGGAAAATTGATGATCATCAATTTATTGCTATGGAGTTTTTAAGCGGATATAATTTTATGGACCTTATAAAAAAGAAAACAAAATTCTCATTTGAACAGATATTATTTGTTATGTCCAAAATGCTAAAAGCAATGGAGTATTTCCATAAAAAAGGGGTTATTCATAGAGACATTAAGCCTCATCATATTATAATTACTGCAGAAAAAGAGATAAAAATCATTGATTTTGGTTTGTCAATTTTAAAAGGCTTAGGCAATAATGAGGATGAAAGTATGATTTGCGGCACTTCGCTGTATATGTCACCTGAACAGATTAATGGTTTTGAGTTAGATTTTTCCACAGATATTTACTCATTTGGCGCAACTATTTTTCATATTGCCACACAAAAACCTCCTTTTGAAGGTGAGAATATTTACTATCAGCACCTTTATGAGGAAATTCCTGATATCCAAAAAGACAGGCCTGATATTCCAAATTTTATTAAGGATACAATTACAAAATGTATGGCAAAAGATAAAAGACACAGATTTTTAGGTGCATCTGAAATAATTAGCTTTTTAAAAAGAAATTCATAGAGCCTACTGCATAAACTGTTATTTTATATAATTCTTCCCCATACTATGATATTATTTCGAAATGTTATTTAACAATTTAAGACTGGCAATTTTTTTTCTCTGTATATCCGTATTTCTTCAAGGGCAGTCTTTTTTTGAGAATAATCAACCTCCCCGGTTTGGACTTATCGGTAGAGCCGATGGACTAGGCAGTCTGTCAATCTCCTCTATTCAACAGGACAAATATGGCTTTCTCTGGTTTGGCTCTCAGGGGGGATTAAACCGTTTTGATGGAAAAAATCTCATTACTTATACTCATGATCCTTTTGATTCAAACTCTATTCCAAATGATCTTATTCAAACCTTATATTATGAAAAGTCTAAGAATTATTTATGGATAGGGACATATGGAGGCTTATCCCGTTTAAATATTGATACAGGTCAATTCCTTCATTATAAAAAGGGAAATTTAGATGGAGAAGGCTTAAGTAATAATATTGTGATTACCATTTCCAGAGATAGTAGAGGAGATCTCTGGGTTGGAACAATTGAAGGTTTGAACCGGATTTCTAATAAGGATAATAAAATAACCTATATCAAAACGTTACACCCGACAATTCGAAGCTTATATCTTGATTCTTCAAATAGGTTGTGGATCGGTTCTTATGGAGGTATTCAATACTGGGACGATCGGTCTCAAAGAACGATAATACCAAAAGTGCAACTACCTTCCTCAAATGTGATGTCAATAAAGGAATCGGAACCAGGCCGCATGCTGATTGGTATGTGGGGTGGAGGTATTGCTGAATATTGGCCGGATACAAATAAAATAAAACCTTACTCTCTTCCGGATAATCGGATTTATACTGCATTGGAAACTAAGGATGGAACAATATGGGCTGGATCATGGGGAGGCGGTTTATGGGCACAACCGAAAAAGGGTAAGTCTGTCTGGTTCGAAAGTACAATAAACAGCGAACTTGCCAATACAATCATATATGATCTTTTTGAAGACAAAGGGGGATTACTCTGGGTAGGCACAAATGGGGGCGGGGTTCATTATTTGTCTCCAAGAAGAAATAATTACAGAATTGCGGCACATAATCCAAATAATCCCAATAGTATTTCTGAAGGTAAAATATCCGCTATACTTAAAGGATCTGATGGGGGTTTTTATGTTGGTGTAGACGGTGGCGGTCTGAATATAATCAATCAGAGTACCGGCAAGGTTACAACCCTTAAGCATTCACCTGATCGTTCAGGGAGTATTAGCAATGATAATATTAATTTTATTTTTGAGGATAAAAAAGAAAATCTATGGATTGCAACCAGTAATGGGCTCAACCTTTTTAACCGCAGATCTCAGATATTTAAAACCTGGTCCAGGGACATAAAACCGGATTTACCCCTGTCACATACTATTATTTCACACCTTATGGAAGACAAATCGGGCAGGTTATGGATAGGTACTTATGGAAATGGTGTTGATAGATATGATCCTAAAGTGAATAAACTGGTTAATTTCAAGTCTGACTCTACGGATCCCGGGAGTCTAAGTGATGGTAGTATTTATTATATTTTAGAGAAAAGTGATGGCTCGGTCTGGATTGCGACCAATGATGGTTTAAATAGATATAAGCCTGAAGATGATACATTCAAACATTATCTTCATTTGGAAAATGACAGAAATTCAATTAGTGGCAATAATACAAGGTGCCTTTATGAAGATTCTCAAGGCAGATTATGGGTAGGGACTTATAGTGCAGGTTTAAATTATTTTAATCAGCATCAGGACCGCTTCTTTCATTTTACAAAAAGAGATGGATTAAGCAGCAATAATGTTCTGGCAATTCTGGAAGGAAATGATAACCATATCTGGATCAGCACCCGGGGCGGAATCAATATTATTGATCCCAGAACAAATCAGATAGAGCGTATTGATGAGAGGGATGGTTTATTCGGTGTATTTTTTAATTCAGGAAGTTATAAGGATGAGAAGGGGGCACTTTATTTTGGCGGAAGTCATGGTATAACAAAAATTAAGACTATAAAAAAATATTCCAACCTGCATAAACCGGATGTTCATATTACAAAAATATCTGTTATGGGCAAACCCCTTAAAAATAAGACTTTGGTCTTTGATGGAAATGAATATACATTTCCACATAATAAAAACTTTCTCTCCTTTGAATTTATTGCCCTTGATTATGAATCTCCAAGTCATAATCAATATCTTTACAAGATGGAGGGATTTGATAAGGATTGGATCAATAATGGCTCAAGATCCTTTGCGACATATACCAACCTGCCTCCAGGGAAGTATAGATTTATAGTTAAAGCATCAAATAATGATCTCCTTTGGAATAATAAAGGTGCCTCTGTTCATATTCAAGTTTTATCTCCATTATATCAGCGTTGGTGGGTTTATATAATATATATAATTCTTTTCTCAGGGCTTATTATTATGATCTGGAAATTCAGGGAATCCCGGCTTCTGGAACATAAAAATAAAGAATTGGAATATACCAATAATCTACTTGGATTAGCAAATCTTGAATTAGAATTATTGTCGCTAAACGATAACTTAACAGGACTTTATAATAGAAGATATTTTGATTCGCAACTTAGGAAAGAATTGATGCGTGCAAAGAGAGCTCTCTATCCCCTTAGTATATTAATGATAGATGTTGATAACTTTAAACAGTTTAATGATACATACGGACATGTAGCTGGAGATAAAGCTTTAAAAGTAGTTTCTGGAGCTCTGATATCTGCCACTCCCCGGAATACTGATTTTATTACAAGATATGGTGGTGAAGAATTTGCGATTGTTCTTTTTAATACAGAACTCTCCGGTGCTAGAAATGTGGCAGACAGTATCCATAAAATGATGAAAAAATCTGAAATATTACTCGACAAAAAAGAATTGAGATTATCATTAAGTATTGGTATATGCAGTGAAATACCCAAAGAGATTGACCCTGAACATTTTGTCCATAGAGCTGATTTAGCCCTCTATAAGGCGAAAAAAAATGGAAGAGCGAGAACAGAAGTATTTGAGGAATAATGATTATAGAAACAACCTGTGTGTCTGCCTTAAATAAATTAAAGCGTAAAACCCCTTATGGATGGGATTTAAACATCTATCAATGTTGTGGACATGGATGTAAATATTGTTATGCAAGAGATACGCATAATGATTCAGGTGAAGATGATTGTATCAAAATTATTGCAAAAACAAATATTGCTGAACAGCTGGACCGGGAATTAAGTGAGTCGACCTGGAACAGAGAGGTTGTAAATATTGGTGGACTAACGGATAGTTATCAACCGGTTGAGAAGGATATAAAGATAATGCCGGATGTTTTGAGTGTTTTGATAAAACATAAAACACCTGCAATTATTTCAACAAAATCTGATCTGATTTTGAGGGATTATGATTTAATTGCTGAATTATCAGAGATTACATATGTCAATATTGCATCAACCATTACAATAATGGATGAAGATGTTCGAAAGCAGATCGAGCCTGGTTGTAGTGATAGCCAATCGCGTTTTAATATGTTAAAGGAATTCAGAAAAACGAATGCTTCTATTGGTTTACATACAATGCCTATAATTCCGTATCTAACAGATAGCCTGTCGAATATTGAGTCCTTGTGTCTGGAGGCTGACAAAGCACGGGTTCATTATATGCTGCCTGGTGTTTTGTACTTGAGAGGTTTAACGAGAAATGTCTTTTTTGATTTTATCACCCGCACTTACCCGGACAAATATGAAAAACTGAAAAGGCTTTATAAAACAGGTGGAGCAGATAAAACATATAAAGATAATCTGTATACTAATATTGTAAATACTATGAGAACTAAGTATGGAATATCAAGTAGTTATATCAAACCAATGAAGGAAAAAATGCACAGATAATCCCCACCCTCAAATCCATAATATAAAAATTTAGAACTCAAATTCAATACCTAAAACAGGGATAAAAGGAAGCTGGTCATTTCTATCCACTTCCTTTTTCATTGTATTCCAATAATAATTTGACAGATTTTTCCTGTTATAAACATTCCAGACACTTAAAAATACAGATAAATTAGTTGACTTAAAATTATATTTCCTGTCAATCCTTAAGTTTAAACTATGATAAGCCGGGCGCCTATCTTCATTTACCATACTCATATTAAATATTGTAGTATTAAATAATCTACAGGCATCAAGATCAAAAGGCGATATAGGGATTCCGCCAGCAATTATCCATTTTGAACTAAATTCCCATTTATTATTCGGTTTATATCCGCCAACTAATGACAACACATATCGATTATCATATTTTCTATTTCTCCATTTTCCATTATAATCCTTATACTCAGATTTAAAGATACTTAGAGCAATAAGTCCATAAAAGTTCTTTTTTAATTTTTTCTGTATGGTAAACTCAAAACCATAAGATCTTGCTATTCCAGTATCAACAAAATCATCTTCTGCAGATGAAGATCCGGAATCAATTAGAAATAACTGCGGCTGTTGAGGTGACATTGGCATGAATTTATAGTTTTTTAAATATGCATCAATGGTAATCTTAACCGCACTTCCCGGGAAATAATCAAATCCGAAGACATAATGGTCTGATCTTGGAGTCCTGAATTTTTTAATTTCATCTCTCAGGGAAACAAAATCAAGAGGAAGGCTTTGATAGAAAAACCCCCATGCACCATGCAATGCAAATGTTGAAGTCAAATCATAATTAAAACTGAACCGGGGTGAAACAGTGTACTTTTTATTCAATGCAAAATAATCACCTCTTACTCCCAGGTTTAAAGTAAGTTTATTTAAGGGTTTAAAGATATAATTAATAAATAATGCTGCCTTATTACTCTTATAGGTTTCATTATTATAATACTCAGGAACATATTTACCTGTAATATCAGTATAATCACCAATAAGATTATTATAATTATTCCTCAATTTTTTAATTTCAAAACCAAATTCAAATTGATTGTCTCTATTAATATTAAAGTGATTTACATTTCTTAATACATAAGATTCCATTGTCGATTTGACATTATGATTTAAAGAATCGTCAAATACTTCATTCCATTTTGAATCATATAAAACATAGGATTTTGAAAATGATGTATTTGAATAAAACCCATTTCCCCAAATTGAAAACCAGTTAATCCCGACAGTATTCTCATTAGATTTGAATCCTCCAAACATCTTTGCATTGCTATTTATGGCTTTTTCTTTGTCTGTTTCAATCTTGTCAAAACCACCAATTCCTAATACAATTATTTTATTTCGTTCATTTATGTCAAGAACAAATTTTCCCTGTAAATCACTATATTGCGGTACAGCATCGTTTTCTTTTAAAACAAGGTCAAGATAACTCTTACTACCCGAGAGTAAAAAAGATCCTTTCCCATTAAAAAGAGGAGCTTCCAATATAAGGTTCACATCTACCATACTCAGTCTTATCTGACCATCAAATTCCTTTCTATTTCCCTCCCTGAAAACAATATCCATAACCGAAGAGGACCTATCTCCATACATTGCTTTAAATCCGCCTGGCATAAAATTAACCTCAGAAATAAAATCGGAGTTTATTAAACTTATTGGTCCTCCGGTTGATCCCCAGTCAGGAAAATGATTAATATTTGGTATTGGAATATTATCAATATAAAATGCATTCTCTATCGGACTGCCACCTCTGACAGCAAGGCCATTACTTCCATCTGATATTTGAGCAACTGAAGGCAGATTGGAAACTATTCTACTAATATCCCCTGCTGAACCTGGGGATCTTCTAATCTCCTCAGCCGAAAATTTTACAGTACTGGGAGAAATATCTTTTGATTCATAAAAATAACTTTTAGCAACAACATCTATTTTTTCTTTTATTCGTGGAGTAGTATCAATTTTTGTATTTAAAAAAGTAATTCGCTTGGATTTAATTACTATATCAGCTCTGACTACATTGATTATTTCATTTACTTTGAAACGTACACGATAAACTCCAGGAGTTATATTCCTGATATAATAAAACCCCTTAGAATTGGTTGTTGTAACATATTCAGTATCCAATAATTCTACTATAATTCCATAAAGTGGTTTTAAATCCATCTTCCCAATCACTTTACCTTCAATAATTCCTTTTCTTTCTTTCTTATCAGAAATAGGAGATTCTACTGCAGCAGAAAAATACGCAAAACAAAATAATAATATTATAAAAAATTTCAAATATTTTTTTCTACTCCATAAAACCGTATTATTTATAGCTCTATCCTTACAACAACATAATCTACCTTTTACTTGGTTATTATTACAATTCATAATATTTCTCCTTTTTTAATATAAAGACTATCAATTTTACTTGCCAGTCCTAATTTACTTAATAATGAAATGATCAACATTGATAATACAATCTTTTTCACTATACACTCTCCGTTACAATTGAATTTAAATTTTTTATTTGATTATATTCTTTAGATGATAAATTCTTCAAAATAGTTTCAAAATATACAAATATTTTATTTATTCTATCTTTATCCAAATTACTGTCCAGATTCCAGGATATAAGACAGTCACATGAATACAATTTTATATATTTTGTTTTAATTTGTTTAAACAAAATATTCGTCTTACATATTTAATATTAACCTATTAAATACTTAAAAAACATTATACAAGCCAATCATGATGATGCATCCTCACTCCGAGACTATGAAAATATATACACTCTGGTGTGAGTACAATCTCGAGTGTTAGTGCGGAGATATGTATGGAAGTGTTATTATACATATAATCTATACTATATCAGACGAATTCTTTTAATCTATTTTCGTAGTAGCAATTTAGACTTTTAAAAATGTAACTTTAATCCAACAAATGGACCACTTGCAGATGTTTGTTGATAAAAATCCCAACCAGTTAAAAAATAAACATTATCTGTTACTTTAAATTCAAGATCAAATCCCATAATTATTTTTTTTCCACTACTTTTCTTTTCCCAATTATCAATATCATTATTTAAAAATTCAGTTTTCATAATTGAAAACCCTGTTCGTGATAATTCCTGCCAGTTTAATCCTATCTTTGGTAAGAAATTAATTCTATTTGACAAACGAAACTTATATCCTGTTAAAAAACAGATATTGTGACTATGATGCCTGTCTAAATCATAGGTAAATCCATTTGCATATAAATAATATAGTTGAAATACAATTTTATTTGTCAAAGAAAATTCAATTCCAAATCCCTGTTCCTTATCTGCAGTATCCGGTAAATCACTTATACCTAAACTGTTTGTAAAAAACACACCGATTTTTGAATTTTTCCCCACTAGAAATCCTGTAATCATAAAAACTATAAGTAAAGATATTATTATTTTTTTCATTTTTTCTCCTAATTATTAATTATTTTTTATATAAAGAACTATTTTATCCAGCGCAAACCAAAACTTATAGAAGGCATACCATATGAAATATGTGGAATATCAGACATTGGAAGACTTACTCCACCAAGTAAAAAAGTATTTTTTGATAATTTATATCTAATCTTAAGGTCTATTTCAAGGGCAATATATTTTTTCTCATTAAATCCATATGTTACATTTCCGCTATTAAATAAATTGTATTCATTAAAACCTGAAAGCTCTCCAATTTTTAATCCTAAATCAAGTCCCATTTTTTTTATAATATTAAAACCATAATTAAATGAAAGACCATAAAAATTCCGATCTTTTTCTGGAATTAGAGAAAAAAGGCTAATATATATACCGTTTTTTAATTTTATCCCGAGATATCCCATCCCCCCTACATTATTAGAGCCAAGGATATATAAGGTTCTTGATTCTATTCCAGCAAAAAATGAAATTTTCTTAAAATCATTTACCGTCACAATTGGAATACCACCCCTGCTTCTAGTAAAAGATTTCTTTACTTTTCGAAATAAGTTCGTAGTTAAATTAAAGGTTTTACCTATTTCTAAATTGGCTTCCAACATATAGACCTTATCATTTCTAATATTAATAAATTTATATAAGCCTTTATTAAGACCAATAAATATTTTTGTCCCGGTAATTTTTGATAACTCCAAAACAAGTTTTTTATTTTTATCCCAGACAAAAACCTTCCCATGAAGTTCCTTACCTAATAAAAGTAAGGCGGAACTCTTCTTAACATCTGTCATGATAACATCTCCTGTTCCAGACATTTGAATATTATAGTTTGGATGCTGTGGCCCACTCAAAGAGCTCTCAGTTTGAGAAAGAGTTTCATTAAAAGCATATTGATAAACCTCATTTAGGGTAACCTTTCCATCTTTACTCATATCTGCTGCTCCCCTGAGACCGGAGATCAAATTATGAGTAAAATATGAGCCTTTTATTTTGTCGGATTCCTGTGATGCTTCGTCAGAAGAGCTTGAAGTCATTATAGCATATCCCTTCATATTATTGGCTGTATCGATCATAAAAGGGCTCTTATATTTTCCACCTTTTTGTCTTATAAACGAACCTGAAGCACATGAATCCAGAATAGCTATTCTTACATCAACAGGTGTTTTATTAATTTTCTTGTTCAAAACTGCATAGGATATTTTTTCTTCTCCTAGAAGAATACTTTGATCATCTGAATGTCCCGAATAATAAAAAATTGTTTCAACCCTCTGAAATTTTAATTTTGCATGCTTAATTTTTTTTGAAAGTTCCTTTAAACTACTTAAAAATACTTTTTTTGTTGGATTCTTTAAAAAAAAAGTGTCATCATCAAAGACACCACCAATCTCTTTTAGAACCTTCAAAAAAGATGCTGCATCACTTATTGCGTACTGCAGTTTAATTCTATCAGACCCTCCATTATTGGCTCCAATTGCAAAAACAAATCTTTTAATAGATTTTTCCTTTTTTATATCTGCATTTAGAATAAAACTTAGTAAAACTAATATTATTATACAAGTTTTTTTCGTCATTTTTTAACTCCTTTATTGAAAATCATTGAATATTGATTTAAATCTTCTTCTAATTTTAGTTTGCTTTCATCTGATAAATTTTTAATCTTGAGAATGTTTTTTACATTTTTTATAAGTATTGACACATTTATTTCTCGATTTGAACTTATAAAATAAAATTTTTCAAACCCGGGAGTATCATCCAGTTCAAAAGCTCTGCTTAGAAAAGTCTTTTTTCTAATAATAAGTTTTGAACTGTTTTTTTCACTTATAGGATAATGTAAACTAATAAGTCCTTTACTGTCGACAGAAAAAATCACTCCATAACTATCTTTTCTGGAAAAATATGCAAGCTGTATTAGATCAGATGCCTTCAAAAGTGAACCTTTTGTTAATAGATCAACATCATCATTATTTTTCCGGTAAATCATCAATCTCGAATTGTGGTTATTTTCATTTACTACTCCTTTTACTCTATCAACAAAAGTGTTTTTTTCGTTTTTTAAATCAGAATTGTCTTCTCCAAACCAGAAAAACCCAATAAGAAATATTAGTAAAAAAGAAAAAGCATAAGCAATTCGTGCATTTAGAGAAAAGAGAATTGCTTTCTTTCTTTTTATTATTTTAGATTTATTATCTAATTTTCTAAATACCTTTTGTTCAACAAGTTCAGAACTATATTGCTTTAAAATCAATTTGTTAGACTCTTCCAAGTTATTTAGCCTTTTTTGTAAATGCTGATCTTTGCTAATTATTTTTTCGATTTCACTTTATTTTTCAGCGGGAAGTTCGTTTAATAAATATTTTTCCAAAAGTTCCGTTCTTATATTTTCTTTACCCACAGATCGCCTCCTTCTTTAATTTTTTGCTTTAAATTTTTTAGTCTCAACCTTATTCCGGATTCGGAGAGACCTGTTTCCTTACTAATCTCTTTTAGAGTCATTCCATCCACATAAGACATAACTGCAAGCTCTCTGGTAGATTTTCTGTCTCTAAAAAAAATCAATTCAATCATTTTTCTTAATAAGAATTCTTTTTCATTTTCTTCATAAACAACAATTTTTTCCAATATGGAATTATCTGATACTAAACCACTGTTTGTATTTTTTCTAATTATATTCAGACATATATTAGTTGCCATTGTAAATAATAAACTTGATGGATAATTATCCTTAATAGTTTTTTTGTTTATTAATAGATTTACAAATACATCATGCATCGCATCTAATGCTAAATCTTCTTCTTTTAATAAAAACCTGCACCTTCTTAAGATCATTGGTCCATATTTTTTATAATATACCTGAATATTTATATCATTATTTCTCATTATTTATTTCCCTTTGTAAGTCATAAAGTCATAATGTTATAACACATTAGCTACAAAAAAGTGTCAATATTTTTTTAAAAACCGGTACAATTCTTCTTTAAATAAAACAATACTAATATGTAGGAACTATTTAGAAAATCTTGACTGACACCAAAAATGATTTAATAAATAAAGTGTTAGTCCAAAAACTTGTATGAAGATTGTTTAAGTAAATCACAAGTAAAAATCAAAAAAGACGTCTAATGAATTTAAGGGAATAAAAAATTGTATCCGATAGTTTACAAGAGTTCCCGAATACAATAAGGAGATGAAATGAAAAAAGAAATTAAAATGGTTTTTGGCATTTGGATTGTTTGTATGTTTTTAACAGGTACTTTAATTGCTCAACAGGGTCAGAGAAATAGGCAACAGCCAAAACCTCCATTACTTACAGCTCTTGACACTGACGGAGATAGAACAATTTCTGCTTCAGAATTGAGTGATTCAACTCAATCATTAAAAACCCTGGATAAGAATAATGATGGAGTTTTAACCCGTGATGAACTTAGGCCTAAAAGAGGTAAACAAAATAGTGGAGCGAATAATAGAGAGTCGATGGAGGGGAAAAATATACAGAGAACGGATCGCTCAAATAGAAGTAGGTCAACGCGGAATAATAATCAGAATACTCAAACGAAAAGAAACAACAGGAGCAGAAACAAACCGCCATTATTTCTTGCACTGGACTCTGATGGAGATAATAAGATTTCAGAAACAGAAATAGATAATGCTCAAAATGCATTAAGACAACTGGATACTAATGGAGATGGTCAACTAACTCGAGATGAGATTAGACCTAAAAATAGAATGCAGAATAAACAGAAAAATAGGCGTAAATAAGAATTTAGGGGTCAGTTTAAAAAACTTTTCTTTACTTTTTTCTCTTGATATGCTCTAATAATATTTATTAGGGATGGCATTAAATGCTAAAAGATGAAAGAAGAAAGAAATGAGTATTAAGATAAAAATAGGTAAATTATTTAATAATGCATTGGGTTTGAGTATTATATTAGTTTCCGGAATACTTACAAAAATTTTTTATAATTTAGTCTCACCAAAAAATGGAAGTCTGGGTGGTTTTTTTTTATTATTATTATCTTTTATTGTATTTTTTATATTCATCATTCTTGTTCATCTGTTTATAAATTATTTTTTAAAAATTTTACCAAAACTATCAACGATATTAGCAAAACTTAGAAAAAAGATGAAGCATATGAATTCTCCTGTTATAAAGAATGCTAAGATGTTAAGTGAGAACTCTGATAAAAGT
Organism: uncultured bacterium; assembly: GCA_965371805.1. GTDB lineage: Bacteria > Acidobacteriota > Aminicenantia > UBA2199 > UBA2199 > JAOZTV01. Next base: position 47,880 of record CBDUZW010000018.1, read on the forward strand.
GTAGATAATAGTATATTGCATTGTGATCAATGTGGAACTGAAATTTCAAATACTGTAAACTTTTGCCATCAATGCGGAAGCAAAATAAGCCTTCATAATTCATAATTAACTTCGTAGGTCTCCACTTTGTTCCGGCTCTTAATTCATCCTTCATCCTTCACAATTCATTTATGCATTACTCAAGTTCTAGTTGACATTTGCATAATTTTACATATAATAATATTATGGTTACGAGAATAATAACTACTGAACTTCTTGATGTATCTAAACAATACCCGGTAGTTACAATACTGGGGCCAAGACAATCCGGGAAAACAACTCTTACTAAAATGACATTTCCCAAACATGATTACTATTCTCTTGAAGATCCTGATGTATTAAAATTAATCAAAAGTGATCCAAGAGGATTTTTTAACAACCTGAAAAAACAAACTATATTAGACGAAATACAAAATTTCCCTGAATTATTATCATATATACAAGGTATTGTAGATAAAAAAAATATAGCTGGACAATTTATATTAACCGGTAGTCACCAATTAGACCTTTTACAGGCAATTACTCAAAGCCTTGCAGGTAGGACTTCATTATTAACTTTATTACCTTTTACAATAGAAGAGATTAAATCTTATAAAAAAACTAATGATGCATATGAATATATTTTTAATGGAAGTTTTCCTGGAGTATATGATAGAAATTTAAATATAAGCAAATATTATAGTAATTATATTCAAACCTATGTAGAGAGAGATATAAGAAAACTAATAAACTTAAAAAACCTGACACAGTTCCAAACATTTTTAAGACTTCTAGCAGGACGAATAGGACAATTAATTAATTATAATTCATTAAGTAACGATATTGGGGTATCATCCACCACTATTAAAAACTGGATATCCATACTGCAGGCTTCCTACATAGTTTTTGAACTTCCGCCATTTCATGAAAATATAAAGAAGAGAGTAAAGAAATCATCAAAAATATATTTTTATGATACTGGAATAGTTTCGTATTTACTTGGAATAAAGAACAAAGATCAGGCATTTAGAGATCCATTAAGAGGTGGTCTTTTTGAAAATTTTATTATTCTAGAAGTTTTAAAATTCTTTTTTAATTCAGGAATTCGGCCAGAGTTATATTTTTATAGAGATTCTAATAATGTGGAAGTAGATTTATTAATTAGAAATGGGAATTCAATACTTCCAATTGAAATAAAATCTTCGGCTACATTTTCTGAAAAACTCACAAATTCTATAATAAAATTTAGGAAAAATACTGGAAAATATATAATAGACCAAGGTTTAATTATTTGTAATATTGATAAAAAACTAAAATATAAAGATTATCACTATATCAACTTAATCAATAATAGTGACGTTTTACATTCATTCCTAAAAAATTATTTATAATTTTTAATTTTTAATATTTTCTATTTTGTTCTTAATTCTTAATTCTAAATTTTTAATTAACTTCGTAGGTCTCCACTTTGTTCCGGCTCATCATTCATAATTAATTTATATTTTGTTCTAAATTCATCATTCATAATTCATAATTCATAACTAATAATTTGTCCTATCTTTTTTTTTTAAAATATGATTTAATTAAATTTAAACAATGGCACTAAATGCTGAAAGATGAAGGATGAATTATAAATGTGGAATGCTGAATGATGAATTTTGAAAAAAAACATAACAAGGGACTAGTTCTCATATGAAAAAACTACATTTAATATTTCTTATTTTATTGACTGGTTTCTTATTTGGAACTGAGTTTAAAAACATTGATAAGCCTGATAAAGGAGAGTGGGATTTTAAGCTGTCTAAGGCCTGGGAAACAAGTGAGGCAGGCAAAGATATTCTGGCCCGGATAAGAGGAATAGAAATAGATAATAAAGGGAATGTCTTTATCTGGGAGAGTAAACAGTTGAAGATATTTGTCTATAATAGTGAAGGGAAATTTCTTTATAGTTTTGGTAAGAAGGGTGAAGGTCCAGGAGAGATTATGGATCAATGGGGAAGCAGTTTATTTCTGAGTAAAGATCATATTATCCTCCATGAGCGGAACACTGGCCGTATTAATTATTTTCAGTATAATGGGACTTTTTATAAGACCATAAAATTACTTAAACTAAAATATAGTCATGCGATGAGGGGATACATTGACTCTGACAATTTGTTGTTTTTTCTTTCGGATACAATTTCAAATAGGAAGGAGAATTTTGTAGGTGTTTTTAATCTAAAAGAGAGAAAATCAAAAAAAATCACTGATTATATTGAAGATAAACCCCTGGTTATAAATGATAAAGCGGTCGGTAATATGACCTTATACAACCCTATTATTTCTGTTTTTATGATCTCTTCTCAAATTGAAGGTGATAAGGTTGTTTATGGTAGAAATAATATTTATAAAATCAGCATATTGGATCTGAAAACAAATAAAATTAACTTTTTCTCTATTTCAGGAAGAGAGGGAAAGGTTCTCAGTTTGAAGGCAAAAGAGAAAATGTTTAGTAGTTTTGACAAGCAAAAAAGAATGAAAAGGCTCTTAATTGAAAAATGTCCCGATAGATCGACTCTATTTAATAAGATAGAAATCGGAAACAATGGCTTGATCTATATCTTTTTACCTCAATTAGGTGATAAGGGTTCATATGAGCTTGATATTTTTTCTCCTACCGGGAAATACTTATATCATGCTATGATATCGATCCCGTCTGAATACAGTAATGTTCGCAATCTGACTTTCCATAAGGAGAGTGTTTTTTGCTCGGCAGAAGATGAAGAGGGAGAGGTAAAGCTGATAAAATTTAACATAAAATCACCATATATTTAAATAAGACAATGATTTATATACATATATTAGGAAATAATTTTAATGGTTTTAAAATCATCTTGATGATATATTAAATAATAAGAATAATGTATAATTATATTATAAAAATAGGGGGGGATGCTTGGCAAAGGAGAATATAAACACAATTGTGTTTATATACAGGTTGTAGCCAATTAAAACAGAACGGCTGCTACATATAATCACTTTGAAAAGTAAATTAACAATGACAGATACGGATAAATCGGGCAATGAACAAGCAAAGGACCTATTGCATGGTGTGAAGTTGATAGATATACTAGAGAAATTAGTTGCAGAATATGGATGGGAAAAACTTGGAATGAAGATCAATATCAAATGTTTCAATAACGACCCTTCTATTAAATCAAGTCTTAAGTTTTTAAGAAAAACACCATGGGCAAGAGATAAAGTGGAACAGCTATATTTGCATCGGATAAAATTTAATAAATAATTCTCTTTAGTCTTCTGTTTCTTTTAATCAGGAAGTGGATCTCACCTTTCATTTTATAAATTTTTCTCTGGTATTTTATAGATTTGCGCCGGCTCATTCTCTTGTAGTATAGTTTCCTTTTATATTTATCAATTTTACCTCGCAGTTTATATATCCTGCGATCATTCTTTCTGATTTTCTTATGTATTTTTTATAAGACCGGGAATGATAACGATGACTGGAATTGGAAAAACGAAAGCCGGTATTGAATTGTGAAGCATCCATTTTTGCTGAAAACATAAAAAACATACTGCCGATAAAAATTAAACTTAAAATTCTTTTCATTTTAACCTCCTATTCTTATACTGCATGTTTGATACCAAATATTTAAGGCTGTTTTGTCCTAAAAAAAGGACACGATACGTCTGGAGAAGTTTAAATCAGATAAAACTCAGAGTATTTTTGGTGCCAGTCAAGTAAGCTTTCATAATTAACTTCGTAGGTCTCCACTTTGTTCCGGCTCATAATTCATCATTCATCATTCATCATTCAGTATTCATCATTTTACTTTTGGTGCCAGTCCGATTTTTACTATTTAGACATTTGTCTGACACCAGATAATATGGATTCTTACTTTTCTTTATGTTTGGGATGAAAAATATAACCAGCTTTTTTGTCAATTATTACCACAGCAAGTCCTTCATGAAAATAGCCGGCAAAATCAAATTGAGGAAATATCTGCCATTGACCATAGGAGTTGACGTAACCCCATTTGCTATCCATTTTAACCGCAGCCAATCCTTCTGAAAATGGTTTAACTTCAGCATAATTGCGGATCGTAAACATGTCCCTATTGTCTTTATCCAGACATCCATAATTAAAATTATTTCTTCCAATATTTGATTTTTTTCGATACCATGCCAGGCCTTCTGAAAAATCTAAAGCATAGGCATATTCAGCTCTTTTCACTTCGAAACCTTTTCTATTTAGAAAACCAACATTTCCAAAAGCACCTACTTTATTAAGTTTTTTTGCTACTTTTGAAATGGCTAATTCCTTTTCTTTTGGCGATGTAATTTTATCAAACTGATGAATATTAAAATTCCTCGGTTTCTTTCTTTTTTTCAAAAATATAGCATGTCCATCGTGAAAACTAGTTATAGTCTCATAAGAAGGCTTAAGAATAAATTGTCCTTTTTTGTCAATAATTCCTCGTAGCCCACCCTGCTTTACAATAGCGAGACCTTCACTGAAACTATCCGCCATTTCAAATTGCGGTTCAATAGTAAATTTACCTGACTTATCAATATATCCGTATTGTCCATCTTTCATAACTGCGGCAACACCCTCTTCAAATACGTTTACTTTATTAAACTGTGGCTCAATTACAGTTTTACCCTTTGAGTTAATATAACCATATTTTGAAGATTCAGTTTCTCTAAAAAATAATAAATTTTCAGAAATAGAGGGAGCTAATTCAAAATAAGTACATTTAAAAAGAATATTACCTTTTTGATCTATCAAGCCCTTCTCTTTATTATTGAAATCAACAATGGCAGCATTCTCATGAAAATCCTGTGCAGATTTATATTGAGTTGAAATGGCAATTTCACCTTTCTTATCAATATAACCGTATTTTCCATTCTGCATAATTCTAGCCAGTCCGTTATAAAAGGAACCACACTTATCGAACCCGGGAGGGATTGCATATTTAAAAACTCCAGCCCCCTTTGACAATAAGAGTGCTATTGATTTTTTGTCACCAAAATCAGCGGCACGATTATAGTAGTATTTCTCATCATAGATACCATATTTGTTTAATGCCTTGCCTGCAATATGCATTTCTGCTAATTTTCTATAATTTTGTGGATTTTTATGTGGATAATATTCGTATCCTTTTCTTGCTTTCTTCCAAGACTCAGTTGCCTTATCAAGGTTTTTTTCAACGCATTTTCCAGCAGCATAAAGATCACCAAGTATTAGATATGTGTCAGCAGCAAAACTATCGTAAGGACCTGCTTTTTCATATAGTTTGAGAGCTTCTTTGTATATTTTGTCTGCTTCTATTAGATCTGCGGGGCCACCCTTTCCAGTTTCAATAAGAGACCCGTACATAATCAAATTATCTATTGATTTTCTCTTTGTATATTTATATTCTGTTCGGGCCAGCTGATACATTTTTTCTGCTTTTTTGTGAGCTTGAGGATCGTTTATATCATTCTCCAGGTAGATAGCTGTATCAAGAAACGATGATGATAGTCCTCTTTTTTTTAACCTGTCATGAGTTTTTTTGGCAATTTTCATTATTTTAAAACCTTTAACTATTTGTTTATAATTACTCAGGTGATTTTTGGCAATCATGTCGATTATATTTGCTGCTATATCACATGCTTTCATGTAATCATTATAATTCGTATCAAGGAATGTTAGTTGGCTTGTAATTTTCTTTAGTACTAAATGGCTTTTGCCAAGTAAATCAACAGATTTTTTATAGGCGTCATAACTGGATTTTGCTTCAATAATAGATCTGATTTTATTGTCAACATCTTTGTCTGATTCACCAATATAATCTTCGATTATATCTATCTCTTTCTTCGTTAATGGCCCCTCAAATTCTTCCTTTTTTACATATGTAAAAGGACCAACTTTATCTATTTGTTTACCGATTGCTTTCAGCATCTGTCTGGAAATCTTTTTGCTATTTACAATTATTTTCGGTTTATTATTACATCCAACCATCATTGCAACTATTAGTATAAGGACAAGCGAAATTATTTTTTTATTCATTCTTACAGCCTCCTGAGCTAAATATAAAATTGTTTTAATTAAAAAATTAACATATTTAAATTATAACAGAATGTGTGTAAAAAATCCACAAAAACCTCCCTGCCCTTACCAAAATGTGTTCTCAAGTATATTTTTGGTATTTTTGGTGCCAGATACAAGCTGTATAACTATAGAATTTGTTATTTGCGGTGGATTGGCTTCTGGCTATCACGGTGTTGAACATATGACAATGGATATAGATATTTCTCTGTGCTTTGAAGAGAAATTGAGATGGTTGTCCGAAGAAGCTGAAGGTATTTATAAAAAAAAACTTGACAATAAAAAACTCACCTGAAGTAAGTTAATCTTTTTTTAATGTTTTAACTTCCGGCAGGGTGACTGCCTGGGCGACAATTACCTCTTTTCCAGTATAGGTGCAGGATGGTGATCCATAGAGTATATAACCATCCTCTATTAAATTTGAAATTCTTTCACAGAAACTGGAATCATCCGGTCCGGTAATGAGTCTATATTTTAATCTTCTATCCATCGGTAAACTCCTCTTTAGTTTTTTACCATTTTTTTAGATTAATCTCAAGACATTCCCGGGTCATAAGTTACTATATTATCTCCTACTGAAGCACAGTGGAAAAAGCAGGGAGGTTTCTGCGGGAGTCTCTATATTGAATTACCTGAAATAAGTTAAAATTTCATTAAGTAATAAAATCTTATCCGGAGAAACTGAGACGAAGTCTCTTGTTTGTTTCAAGATTTTTTCTTTCAGCAGTAGCTCCAGTTTATCTTTGTGTTTTGTAAAATATTTTTTTTCAATTCCTTCTGTTCTTCTGAGTCCCGTAATGATCATCCTTTCAACCGTATCATTCTCCCGTTTTTCCTTTATTGGTAGTTTTCCCTCTTCTATTAATTTACAATACTCATTCAAACTCTCTGTATTTTTATAGTCGATACCACTCTCAAATCCCGATGCAGAAACCCCAATCCCAATATAATCTCCACCCTTCCAATACTTATTATTATGAATAGATTCAAAGCCCTGGCGGGCGTAATTGGATATTTCATATCGAAAGTATCCAAGTTTGTTCAGGATAGCTTCTGATTGAAAATATAGAGACTCATCATATATGTTTTCTGCTTCTGTTTCTTCCTTAACGCCCTCAAGCACATAGACAGAGAGATGAGGGATTCCAAAATCTTTTACTAAATTAAATCCTCTTGTTAAAGATTCTTTTGTCTGATCCGGCAAACCAATAATAAAGTCTGCATTGACGTTTCCAAATCCGGCTTTTTTTGCATCCTCTATGACTGAAACCGATAATTCTGCACTATGATTTCTTTTTAAAAATTTCAGGTCCCCCGGTTCAAAAGACTGGGTCCCGATACTGATCCTGTTAAAGCCGGCATCCTTAAAAAACTTTAATTTTTTCAAATCTGCATCTTCGGGATTTATTTCAATAGTCGTTTCACAGGAATCATTGATTGTGAAATTTTCTGAAATTGATTTAAAGATTCTGCGAATCCCTTCAGAGTCAATCAATCCGGGAGATCCACCTCCAAAATAGATTGTATCAATGGTTGTGCTTTTATCACTTTTTAAACTCAGTTCCATTAACAGGGATGAGATGTATCTCTCTGATAAATCCCGGTCAAATTTTTGCTTTGTAAAATGGCAATAAAAACAGACCCTTTTGCAAAAGGGAAAATGAATATATAATCCTGAAGTTTTCATTAAATTATAATTGATCCATTAAGCATGAGGAAGATATTTGTGGAGCGTGCCCCGTAATTATTTTACTTCTCAATTTTCCAGCGCACTCCGTCTACAGTATCGATCAGAATAATCTTCTCTTTTTTTAAGTCATCTCTTATCTGATCCGCTCTGGCAAAGTCCTTGTTCTTACGGGCCTCGTTTCGCTCATTTATGAGTTTTTCAATCCGTTCATCCAGATTATCTGTTTCCGGTTCCTCAGATTTAATAACACCCAGAACTGAATTTATTCTATCAACAAAGTTTAAAATTTCCTTAACATCATCCTGTTTAAGATCATTGATTTTCCGGTTTATTTCATGGATAAATTCGAAGAAAGAGCCAAGAGCTCCGGCGATATTCAGATCATCATCCATGTTTTCTTTAAAGGATTTTTCCTTGTCGGTAATAACCGACATTATCTCTTCTGATTTTCCTGCTTTCGGTTTTAAGCCTTTTAAGATGAAGAGAAATTCATTAATTCTCCTCAATGATTTTCTGGCATTTGATAAACCTTCAAATGTGAAATTCAATAATTTTCTATAATGGGAAGACATCAGTAAATATCTAATCTCCATTGGGTCATACCCTTTATCTGTTAGATCTTTCAGTGTGAAAAAGTTCTTTAATGATTTAGACATTTTTTTATTATCTACAACAAGATGCTGGCAATGGAGCCAATAATTTACAAATTTTTCATTTGTGGTACATTCTGCCTGGGCAATCTCGTTTTCATGATGGGGGAATATCAGGTCCACACCACCGATATGGATGTCAAAATGATTGCCAAGATATTTGGTGCTCATGGCTGAACATTCTAAATGCCATCCGGGTCTTCCATCTCCGAATTCAGTTTCCCAATAATGCTCTTTTCCCTTTCTTTCCTTCCATAAAACAAAATCCTGAACATTGTTTTTGTCATACTCATCCTTGTCCACACTTACGCCGACTCTCAGGTTTTCCTTTGTTATATTTGCCAGTTTTCCATATGTGTCAAACTTTTCAATATTAAAATAAACGGAGTCACCTTTCTTATATGCAAACTCTTTTTTAAGTAATGTCGAGACCATGTCTTTCATCTCTTCAATATGTTCGGTTGCCTTTGGATAGACGTCTGCTTTCATAATATTCAGGTTGTCCAGATCATTGAAAAAGGATTCGGTATGTTCCTTTGTGATCTCCTGAATGGAGACATTCTGATCTAATGCTTTTTTGATTATTTTATCATCAATGTCGGTAATATTCATTACATGTTTTACATTATATCCTGAATATATAAGATACCGCTTTACGATATCCTGAAAGGTATTAGAACGGAAATTTCCGATATGTGCACTGTCATATACTGTTGGACCGCACATATATAAACCCACCTTTCCTTCATTGATCTCTTTAAACGGTTCAATCGTATTTGTTAAGGTATTATATAGTTTTAATCCCATGGTCATTTCTCCATTTTTATATTGCATTTATCATTGGCGAACCATCTTACCTGCTTGCAGATCCTGTCAAATACAGCAATATCAGCATTTGTCCAATGCGTACGGTTAAGTGTTCTCTTTATTGATTGAAAAAATAATCCTTTTTCCTCTTCAACAAAATCCATTGATTTCATCAAGTTCCAGATATTATCATTTAAGCGTTCGAAATTATCTTTTTCTGCCATAGGGGGGAGTTTAGGTGTTTTTGAGTTCCCAATAAATTCCTTATAAATGTCATAAACAGTTACCATTACAGCCTGAGATAAATTAAGGGATGGATATGAAACTGCAGAAGGAATATTAATGTAGTAATTAGCAAGCAGTGCTTCCTCTATGGTTACTCCTGATTCTTCTCTTCCGAAAACAATTGCAACTTTCTCTATATTAAGTCTTTCAACGACTATTTTAGCTGCATCCGGAGGGATTAAAAAGTCCTTTTTCCATTTTCCTTTTTTTGAAGTGGCAATAAAAACAAGGGATATATCTTTTATGGCCTCTTTCAGGGTGGGGTATTCTTCACTATTTTCAATTATTTCCTGGGATCTATAACCCAGTTTTCTCTGCTGGTCATCTTGTCTATAATCAACCGGGTTTACCAGTCTTAAATGAGAAACCCCCATATTTTTCATTGCCCGGACTGCAGAGCCAATATTGCCGGCATTTTTAGGTTCAACCATTATAACGTATAAATTATCCAGATTATTTTTCATTATTATTTTTCCTTTTGATTAACTATTATTATAAATTATATTATAAGATCATATATTTATGCAAATTAAGACAGATAAAGGGAAATTGATTTCACAAGCGGTTGTGAGGTTTGCGCTGCGTCTTATCCACCGATACATTATGGTGGATAAAGAAAACAAGTTAATTTTTAGAAAGTTCGGAGAGTGTTTTTAGTGCATCTGACAAGCCGTCGTGTATCTTATCAACATCCTCTTCTTTCCAGCTTGAACTATCTTCTCTGACAAATGTAGTTAGATCATTTCTATTATCAAATTTTGCGATTGGAATATTCCAGATCTTTGTATCATAAACCATTTTTCCATTTCCATCATCAACTTCAACATATCTTTCAACGCTAACGGTATCCGGTTTTTTTGATAAGTCTATCAAATAATTCATATCATCACATCCGTATTCGCCTAACATTACTTCAAGCGGGACACCATGGTGCAGAATTGAACTCTGTCCATCCGGTTTTGCCCTTTCGTAATTCTTTTTCCTTGACTCTTCCGGAGTAACCCATACGTAGAGTATAGAAGCATTGGCCAGTATTTCTGATGACAGTTCTGATAGAGTATATTGATACCCCTGAGGTGGTGTTAATGGGAATGCAGATCCGTTAGCTCCGCCTCTTGCCATTTCAATTACAACCGTTTTGCCCTCTTTGTTTTGAGCTGAAACTTCATTTTTTTCATTAAGATGTTCCCTGGTCTCTTCTTCCATAACTTTTGCAATCTCCATTCTTACTCCGTATGGAATTTCAGCTAAAGCTCTTTCCAGTCCCACCTTCTCTCTCGCTCTATCCAGTCTGTCGAAAAGGTAGTTTGCGGCAGAATCCGTTTTTATGACATTGTTTATTAAAAGATCTTCATAATCCTCATTTAACAGGTGGACAAGAGTTCCCCATTCAAAATTATCATTGAAAGGTCTTGTTGCTCCTTTATAGAATACATATTCAAACCCTCTCTTATATAGCTCATCATCTATCCTATGCATAAAATGAACATATGGGTAATCATCTAATTGAAGTGTCGGACCCATATGCATATCTTCTACACATTGTTGAGGCGTCAAACTTGCCATATATTTCCTTACTTCAGATTTTCCTGAAGCTGGTAATGCCAGTAGTAATACTGTATCTAAAGTTTTTCCCATTATTTTCTCCTTAATTACAAATAAATATTTAAGTATTATGATATATATTAGAGAAACGAGTTAATTTTGTCAAGTTTTAACAATTAATCTATAAGTGTAAATAGTCATCAAATTTAATTGAAAAAATAATTTGAATATGATAATCTCTTGATTAAATTTATTATTAGATTTAGTATGTAACATTAATAGATTAAAAGGAGGTATTTAAAATGTTAGAATTGAAAAAAGGTGTAGATATTTTAGCTGAGGTTGGAGGTGTCAAAACTTCAGATGAAGCTAATGCAGTTTTTGAAAAAATCATGGATAGCGAAACATTGGAAAAACTTTCTAAAATTAAAAATGAAGAGGCACGTATTAAAATAGCAAATGCAATTTCTATGTGTGAACCAAAAAGTGTTTTTATAGATACCGGTTCTGCTGAAGATGTACAAAAAATCCGTGAGATGAGTCTGGAAAAAGGTGAAGAGAGAAAGTTGGCTATGAAAGATCATACTATCCACTATGATCTTCCTCAGGATCAGGCACGTCTTGTTAAACAGACTTTTTATATTGTAAATGAAGACGAGAAAATCTCTAGTCTCCAGAAATTTGTAAAACGTGATGAAGGTCTCTCTTATGTAAAAGAATATATGAAAGGAATTATGAAAGGCAAAGTTTTAATGATTGGATTCTTTTCCCGTGGCCCAATAGGAGCTCAGGGTGCTGTACCTGCGATAGAGATGTCAAGCTCTACTTATGTAATGCATTCTGCTGATATACTTTACAGAAATTGTTTTGAAAGTTTTGATAAAGAAGTTGAAAGAAAAGGGATTTTTTATACAAATGTTCATGCTGAAGGTCCTAACCGTCCTGAAGATGTGCCGAATGCAAGAATTTTCATGGACAGAAGCTGGTTTACTACATTTTCTACCTTCTGTACTTATGCAGGTAATACATTGCTTCTTAAAAAAGGAAATCACCGTTTTACGGTTGATTACTCGACTTATTATAAGGTTGAAGAGGAAATTTCCGAACATATGTTTATTACAGGTATGACAGGTCCCGGTGGCCGTAAAACATACTTTGCCGGTGCTGCTCCTTCCGGTTGCGGGAAAACGACAACTGCTATGGTCGGTACCGATTTTATCGGTGATGATCTGGCACAATTATGGATTGCAGATGATGGAACACTTAGAGGGGTTACTCCTGAAAAGGGCATCTTCGGTATTGTTAGGGATGTCAATAAAGAGGGAGATCCATATCTGATGAAATGCTTACGGGAAGAGGGAACAGAAGTTATATTTTCAAATGTTTTAGTTGATGAAAATGATGTCCCTCATTGGGTTGGCAATGGCGAAAAAACACCTGAAAAAGGAATTAATTATCAGGGAGAATGGAACTCTGATATGGTAGATATTGATATGTCACATAAAAATTCCCGTTGTACCCTGGTTTGTACGGCAATTGCAAATCACAATTCAGAAGCTGCTGAAAGTCCAGACGGTGTTCCTATAAAAGTTATAACATATTCCGGCCGTGATGCTGATACTATGCCTCCGGTCTGGGTTGCAAAGAATGCAGATGATGGTGTTGTTATCGGTGCTTCAATTGTTTCAAAGGCTACTGCTACAGAGATTGGATCTACCGGTGTTAAAAGACAGCCCTGGGCAAACGCTCCCTTTATTCCCGGTGCATTAGCAGACTATATGGATGCCCAATTTAAATTTTTTAACTCTTCAAAATACAGTGAGGGAAACCGTCCTGTTATATCCGGTCTTAACTATTTCTTAACTCATGAAAACAGAGGCGGAAAGGGAAGCGCACTCCTTGGAGAAAAGAGAGATGTAAAAATCTGGTTAGGCTGGCTGGAGCTTTACGCAAATGGTGAAATTGATGCTATTGACACACCTATTGGTATGCTGCCGAAGTATGAGGATCTTAAAAGGATGTTTAAAGAAGATATTGATAAGGAGTATTCAAAAGAACTTTATAATAAGCAGTTTTCTTTATACATTGACAATATATTACAACGGATCGATCTTCAAAAAGAAGCGTATGGCAAAGAGGAAAATCTTCCGCCACAACTTTTTAAAATCTATGATGCTCAAAAAAGTGGTCTGGAAACGTTAAAAGCGAAGTATGGAGCAGTCGTTACACCTGAGCAACTTATAGAAGGATAACTAAGAATAAATCAATGATTTGATGAATTTAAAGGCGGGCTATTTGCCCGTCTTTTTTTAAATACTTTATAGAAATCTATATTAAAGAAAATTGAGTTAATATCTGTATTTTTTTGGTGTAATAAATATATATGTAAATACTCGCTTGTATTTTTAAATACAATAATGCAGTAATTTAAATTATAATTTTAAAATATTTCTAATAATTCAATCTTTTTTTACATAAATTTTTTGAAATACTTTTTTTATAAAAGTTGACTGAAGTAAATGAAATAATTTTGAGATATATTTGTTTGTTTTTTATATAGTTATTGAAATAATTATTAAATAAAAAGGAGAAAGAAATGAAAAAATTATTTTTATTATTGTTAGTAATGGTTATCTCTTATGGGATGGCTTTTTCACAGAATATTACGGTTACCAAACCTGCAGCAGGAGAAACTGTTGCAAAAGGGAGTCAATATACAATAATGTGGGCTAAATCCGGGTCAATGGATGCCAATGTAAAAATCCGGTTGTATAATTCAGCTGGAACTACAAAGATCAAGAATATTGTAAATAGCATACCTAATAATGGAAGCTATACTATGCCTGCAAATATGCTGAATGATGTTCCAGTTGGAAATTATCTTATTAGAGTAAGAACTCTTGATAATGCTGTATTTGATGATGGAGGAGTTTTTACAATTGCAGTTGCTCCATCTGGTGGAATAATTATTGTAACTAATCCAAATTCGACCACTAAGTGGAATAAGGGTATAGGGTATCCAATTATATGGACAAAACAAGGGGCAATGCATTCTAAAGTAAAGATTCGATTGTATAATTCTGCAGGAACTACAAAGATTAAAGACATTGTAAATGAAACGAATAATGATGGTAACTATTCAATTCCATCAAACTTTCTAAATGATGTCCCTGTCGGCAATTATAAGGTGAGGGCAAAAACAATTGATAATTTAGTTTCTGACGATAGTAGTGTTTTTATTATAAAAATAGCCTATACTACCATGATAAATCCGGAACTAAAAGTGGGAATAATACAGCGATTTAAACCCGACCTGGCACCGACTTTTTCTGCTCTGACTTATATAAAGAACAAACACGATTTTGAAGGAACTATATGGAACCATGGCCAGGTGGAGGTAATAAATCCCAGAGTAAAGCTGCAGGTTCACGGGCCAGATGGATTTAAAGCTCCGGTATTTTATACTACGATCCAGGGAGTAATAAAGCCTAATAAAAGATTGTTTTTCAGGTCACAATACATTGTCCCGAACCTTAAAGAGAGAGGCTCATATAATTTTATAATTACTGTAGACCCCCATAATGTAATCAAAGAATCAAATGAGGGTAATAACAGAATCGAATTTTCTTTTGAGTTTTACCCGAAATCTGACCTTGTAGTATGTACCAGCAACAATAAGAGGCCTCGTGTGGGTTACAAAACTCAGGTCCATGCAATTGTAAAAAATGTTGGATACAAACAATCAGCTCCATGTAAATTAAGATTCTACATTGAAAAAAAAGGTGCAAATGAGTATGAGATCCCTGCTTTGGCCCCTGGAAAGAGTTTCACAATAACCAGGGAAGTAAAATGGGGCCTTAAAGGTACTAAAACTATCAGTGCCATCATAGATTATGACAGAAGAATTAAAGAGTACCGGAAAGATAATAACAGGGTGGTCAGTTCATACTTTGTCAGACTTCCTCATCACAAAAAAACAACCCATCCACCTTACAGTATATGTTCGAGCAAACAATATGATCAACCATGGTAGAGAATAAATAAAAATTTTATGATAGTTAAATGTTTAATCAGTTTATAGATAAAGAGGCGGGTTTTTACCCGCTTTTTTTTTGTAAAGGCAGTGAGGCTTGGGAAAGCCTCTATATTAATTAACTATGAAATTATAATCCAAATCTTTTATAAAGAATTTGTCTTATTTTCTCTGATATCTCTTTTACCTCTTTATTGATCTTTATTGCTTCAGTTTTTATTTTATTTTTAAATTCTTCATCTGTAATATCTTCAAGATTTATCATAACATTATAGAAGGCACCTTCAGCAGCACTCTCTGCTGTCAGACCTGCAACTCCAGCATCTGAAAGAGAATTCTGATTGCCTTTTTCTGTTGTAATAAGTGCGATTTCTACAGCTTCTTTTGTTTTTTCTAAAACAGAAAAGGGGATAAGAGTTGCCTCTTTAGTAGCATCTTGAATTGCCAGATCCCTTATTTTTTTTTCTTCATCTGTTTTTTTAGGAAGCGAGAATCCGTCCATTATTTTATTAAAAGCATCTGTATCTTTGTCGATTGCATCAAGGAAAAACATTTTCAATTTTTGTCCCTTTACTGATGCTTCGATCATATCCTGCTTTACCTCTTTGTATTTAAGTTTGCCATAGGTTAAGTTTCCAACCATTGCTGATAATGAGGCTGATAAAGAACCATTCAAAGCTGCGACACTTCCACCACCAGGTGCAGGAGAGTCCGAAGCTAATTCATTTGAAAACTCATCAAGTTTCATTGAAACCAGAGCGCCTTTTTTTCTGAATCTATATTCGATTATCCTCTCAGCTATATTAAATTCAGAAACTTCATTTAATCCCAATGTCTGAACTGCAATTCTGACTATTTCCTCTTCAGAAACACCGGTACTTCCACCCTGTTTTTCAATAACATGAAGACCTGTATCGAGCATAGCTTCTAATGGAACAAGTCCAACCAGTTCACTGCCGGTTACCCTTACTCCAAATTCATTTGCATATTTTTCACATTCTTCAAAAACTCTGTAAACTGGAGTAGTTTTAAAATCGAGTATATTTACTGTTATCTGTGCCATATTATACTCGTCAATATACCATCCCATTCCCTGAACTCCTTTTAAACTTCCTGGAATAGTTTCACGGATTCCTGTTTTTTTGTTTTTTACAGTTCTCCCTTTTTCACGAACTCTTTTTGCAATTTTATTAGCAATTTTTGTATCCTTCGTATTAAGATTTATATTATATGCAATTAAAAATCCTCTTGCTCCAATAGCTGTAACACCTGATCTGCTATTAAAAACAGCTTCTCCGAAATCAGGTTTAAAACTATCTGTTTTTAGCTTTTCAGAAAGTGCTTCATATTCACCCTCTCTGATATCTGGAAGTCTTGTCCTGCTATTCTGTTGAGCGGCTTTAGCATAAAGATAAACCGGTATATTTAATTCTTCCCCAACTCTTTTACCCAGTTTTTTAGCTAATTCTACACACTCTTCCATTGTAATTCCAGATACAGGAACAAATGGACAAACATCTGTCGCTCCCATTCTGGCATGAGCACCTGAATGCTTTGACATGTCTATGATTTCCCCGGCTTTTTTTATAGCTTGAAATGCGGCCTCAACAACAACTTCCGGTGATCCTGCCATTGTTACTACAGTTCTATTTGTATCCTTCCCGGGGTCTACATCAAGAAGTTCTACTCCTTCTATTTTCTTAATCTCATCTATTATTTTTTCAATAACAGCCATATCTCTACCTTCTGAAAAATTTGGAACACATTCGACTATTTGTTTCATTTAATTACCTCTCTTTTTTTGATTTTTTTTTCTCCAATCCAGAATATCTTTATGGTGTCCAGACAATAAAACTTCAGGAACTTCCATACCTCTATATTCTCTTGGTTGTGTATATTGAGGGAATCCGTATTGGCCCTCATAATAGAAGGAGTCTGTTTCCACAGATTCCTTATTTCCAATAACCCCGTCTTTCATTCTGATCACTGATTCAAGAAGGACTTCAGCGGCAACCTCTCCGCCCATAAGAACAAAATTTCCTATTGATATCTCTTCATCCACTAGATTATCGATAACCCTCTGATCAATACCTTCATATCTTCCGCAAATAAGTATTAAATGTGAATGGTTTGCCAATTCCTTAGCTTTTTCCTGGGTTAAAACCGGTGCATATGCAGAGAATAAAATAACTTTCCCATTATTTTCACTCTTTATTTTTTCTACGGCATTGAAAATCGGGGCCGGCTTCATAACCATTCCGGCGCCACCACCAAATGGTCTGTCGTCAACTTTATTATGTTTATTGTCCGCAAAATCTCTCAGGTTATAAATGTCAGTTGTAATTAGTTTTTTCTCAATAGCTTTTGATACTAATCCATGTTTAATGTATTCTGTAAATATTTCGGGAAATATTGATACTATTGAAAATCTCATTTATTTAAGTTTCGTAATCCATCTGGTGGATCAATAATAATTGTCTTCTTTTCGCTGTTTACTTCTATAATTGTATCATTAGAATATGGGATAAATACAATGTCACCATTGTCATTAATTTCGAGGATATGTATTAAACCCTCTTCTATATCACTCACCACCGTTCCCCAGTGATTTTCATCTATATCTATTACAGTATAATCAACCAGATTATCTTTCTTAAATTTTTCAATCTCCTGCTGATCTTCTATATAAGCTGCATATCCAATTAATTTATATGCTTCTGTAATTGTATTGATATCATTGAATTTTATAATGAGATCATTACCAGATTCATTAGCTTTTTCAACAATTAAAGTTTTTTGATGCTTTTTGGATTTTAGATAAAGAGAGTCAATGTTTTTACTATAAAAAAAATTTGGAGAAGTTTTTAAAACGACATCTCCGTTGTTACCCTTTGTTTTTAGGATTTCTCCAATGTAAAACAAAAAATCTACTGTTCGTATCTTTCAATTATTTCAAGGTTGTACCGTCTTTTTTGTTTCATTCCTGAAGCTGCGAGGATAGTTCTAACAGCTCTTGCGGTTCTTCCCTGTTTTCCAATAACTTTTCCCAAGTCTGATGGGGCAACTCTTAATTCAAGAATTGTTGTTTGTTCTCCATCAATTTGGGTAACCTGAACTTCATCAGGGTTGTCAACTAAAGCTTTGCAAATTGAAATAACTAAATTCTTCATTTAGATCTCCTTAATTTTCAGTTTTAACTTTTTTTACTAGTGATTTAACTGTTTGAGATGGCTGTGCGCCTTTTTCGATCCATTTGTTATATTTTTCAAGATCAATTCTTATTTCTGGAGTTTCTTTCATTGGGTTGTAAATGCCTAATAATTCAACATATCTAGATGTTGTTGGCTTTGCTTTGTCTATTGCGACAATTCTGTAAAATGGATTGTGTTTACTTCCTTTTCTTGCTAATCTAATTGCTAACATGCCTTTATATCTCCTGTTTTCTGTTTACTATATATAACTAAAATAAATGCCATCTTTTTTAGCAGCAAATATTTTATTATAAACGAAAAAGTAAACTTACCCCATTTTTGACATAAAGTCAAATTTTTTAAGCATCTTTTTAAAAAAGGGTTTCTTCATTTGTTTCTGCATTTCAAAAAAACTTTTTAATAATTGGTTTATCTCCTGAACCGGTCTTCCGCAGCCCTTCGATACCCTCAATCTTCTTTTTCCATTGATGGTTTTTGGCTTTTTACGTTCCTTTTTGGTCATAGAATTTATTATTGCAACCATATGCTTAACTTTATTGTCATCAAGTGCATTGGGATTGATTTGACCCATTCCGGGCATTCCAGGCATATTGGGCATCATTCCCATTATATCGCTCATTGAACCCAGCTTTTCGACCTGTTGCATCTGGCTTTTAAAATCCTCAAGATCAAATTCATTGCTAAGGAGTTTTTTTGCCATCGCTTCAGATTCTTTTTCATCAAATTCTTTTTCAGCTTTTTCGATAAGCGTCAGCATATCTCCCATGCCCAGGATCTGTGAAGCTAATCTTTCCGGATGAAATTTTTGAAAATCGGTGAACTTTTCTCCAATACCTACAAACTTTATTGGCTTCTTAGTCACACTGACAATTGAAAGAGCTGCTCCACCTCTTGAATCTGCATCAAGTTTTGTAAGAATAATTGAATCTATCCCGATTGATTCAGAAAATTGTAAAGCAGAATTTACTGCATCCTGACCAGTTAATGAATCAGCAACAAACATGACTTCGGAAGGTGATAGATATGTTTTTATATGATTGAGCTCATCCATTAGGTTGTCGTCAATATGAAGACGTCCGGCAGTATCTGCAATGATATAATCATATCCATATTCTTTTGCTTCTTTTAAAAGTTCTTTTGATATTTTCTTTAAACTATTTGAATCATACTTAAAAAAGTTTACCTCAGCTTCTTTTGCAATTGTCTCCAATTGTTCTACAGCAGCAAGTCTCTTAAGGTCAAGTGAGCAAAGTAGAGAGGTCTTTCCCTGTTCTTTTAAAAAATGGGCTAATTTTCCGGCTGTAGTTGTCTTTCCTGTTCCCTGAAGTCCAACTAACATTATAATACCAGGTTTTTTAGATGGGTTAAGATCCTTTGACTCAGAACCCAGGATTTTTTCAAGTTCTTCTTTTACTATTTTTATTATCTGCTGATATGGGTTTAAGCTTTCTGTAACCTCACTGCCAAGAGATTTTTCCTTAATATTGGCTATAAATTCTTTTACAACCTTGAAGTTAACGTCTGCCTCTAATAATGATAGTTTTATCTCTCTTAGAGCCTGCTTCATATTTTCGTCTGTTATTTTTGTTTCGCCTTTCAAATATTTAAAGACTTTATTAAATTTAGTGTTTAAATTGTCTAACATAATTACCTCGCAATACTATATTCTATCATAATTAAACGTTGTTGAAAAACCATAAAACAAAATTCATATTCTATGTCCGGTATGAACCTGAAGGAATTATTTTGTTGAAATGGGTTTACTCTTTTTTGTTTTTCTTAAACCCATAAGTTACAGGCAATTGAGGTTTACTATTTATTTGAAGTTGAAAAATATCCGGTCTTGCATAGTGTCCAACTACATCAAAGTCAATTTTACTTTTTCTTACTTCAGACAGGTCTAAATCTGCATATAAAATGCCCTCCTGACCATAAAGGGGACCTGCAATAATTTCACCAAAAGGTGAAATGATCACACTTCCTCCTCTACATAAAATATCAGGTTTATCAGACAACTCTTCAGACATCTCTAAATCAGTTGGGTACATATCTTTGGTTATAAATTGATTGCAACTTAAAACGAAACAACGACCTTCACAGGCGATATGCATGATTGTTGATTGCCATGTGTCACGAGAATCAGCAGTAGGTGCTAGATAGATCTCAACACCTTTTCCATACATTGCCATCCGGGCAAGCGGCATATAATTTTCCCAGCAGATAAGTCCCCCGATTTTTCCAAGATCAGTTGAAAAAACCGGCATTGTACTTCCATCACCCTCACCCCATATCAAACGCTCAGAACCAGTTGGTTTTAACTTTCTATGTTTGCCAATTAAGTTGCCATCAGGTGAAAAATAGAGAAGAGTGCAGTATAAAGTTCCTCCGCTATAATCCCCATCCCGTTCTATTACACCAATTGCTAAATATATTCCCGCTTCTTTAACAGCCTTTCCCAGAGTTTCTATTTCAGGGCCCAAAATGTCTATAGAATTTTTCCAGTATTTTTCCCATAAAGATCGTCCCTTTTCGCTTCTACTTCCGACTACCATACCAAATGATAAGCCTCTTGGATATGCAGGTATAAATGCCTCGGGAAAAAGGACCAATTGACTTCCTTTGGCAGCACTCTCTTTAATAAGGCGGCAAGCTTTTTCAATTGTTGACGTTTTATTAAAGAGAACAGATGCTGCCTGTACAACAGCAACTTTTATAATTTTAGAATCATCTGACATATTTTTTCTTAAAGCTGATAATTTAATTTTAAAATATTTGTTCAGGTTTTAATCATGCCAGACTCAATTGCTGATGCGCCATTGTCAGCAGACCTTTTACAGGTACATTAAAAGGACAGGCCGCTTCACAGTGGCCAGAGCAGGATTTACATAGGTCTGCTTTTTTTGTGTCAAGCTTAAAATACTTCTCTATTGCATACTTTTCACTCCCATGTCCATCGAAATAGTGGTTATAGCGCATAATGGTGTTTACGGGAATATCGTGTGGACAATTCGTCTCACAGATACCACATGCATGACGGCAGTAATAGTTACCAAGGCCCTTCTCATATGCAGCCAGTTTCTTCTTGTCTTTTCCGTCCAGTCTGGACCCGGAAATAGGGAGGAATTTCTCAATATCTTCAAAACTGCCGAAGGCCAGATTTAAAACATCTACCTTGGGATTATTTAAGACGAATCGGAGTGCTGCTTCAGTGATTTCAGAGGGATTTTTCAAGCCGTTTTTTTTAGTAAATGTCTCTGCCTGAATAGCTGTTTTCTTTAATCTCTCTATATATTTTATGGTACGCTTCTCTACCTCTTTGCCATCTTTTTTCATTTGTTCAACTCTTTCCAGCATACTGTAGTAACGGCCAACCGGATTGGCCTTCATGATAGTTACTCCGATATTTTTTTTTTTACAGGCATTTATAACTGCTTCACCTTCAGCTTTCTTTAAGAAATTATAGACGATCAGCATTAGGTCGAATCTTCCATCTGCTACAGCTGCAACCAGGACTTTTTCCATCGAATCACCTTCGCGTCCAAAACGGGGACCATGATTAGAAACACCTATAAATCTTAGTTTTCCTTCTTTTTTCAATTGATCAGTTGCTAAAAAAAAACTTTCCATTTTCATGGTTTTCATGGAAACACCATGGATCATCATACAGTCAATATATTCAGTTTTTAGACGTCCAAGGCTTTTATTGATTCTGGCGATTATCTCATCTTTTGTTTCATTTCCCTTTAAGTGGGCTTTGGTTGTAATAAACAGTGATTTCCGATCTCTGCCTTTAATAGCTTTCCCAATATTGATCTCAGATTGCCCTCTACCATATCCTTCTGCTGTATCTATATAATTAACTCCTGCATCTAATAGCATTTTTATTACTTCTACAGGGAATTGTCTGGATGCACCAATTCCGATATCCGATGCTTTAAATCCAGTTCTACCTAAAATGCGGTAGCCATTAATTTTTAAAGCCTTTTGTTCGCTGTTTTTTTTCGTCTGCTTTGCATTAAGTAAACTGTTATTCAGACCAATAACTCCTGCTCCAAGCATTCCTGCAGCAGATGTTTTTAAGAACCCCCGGCGATTGATGATTTTCTTCATAAAATTTCCTCCTGTTATTTATTATCCATAACTCATTCAGATTGATTATATAAATAATAAAAAACATTTTCAATAAAAAAACAAAGATTATTAGATTATTAATTGCTTAAGGAAAATCTATTATAATTTTAACGATAATATCAGCTTATCCACTGCTTCCTTGAAATTTTCATCGATATTCAGATTTGTATAACTTACGGTCCTGTTAACAGGTCCTTTTACAATTCTTCCAGTCTGTGGAGATATGAGCTTTATACTTATATTAACTTTATATTCTGTTGTTTCTCTACCGTAATATTTTAAAGTATTGCTGCCCAGATCGTTTACTGAAATGATCATATGAGAGCGGGCAATTTCCTTAACAGGCTTTCCTGCGGCTGCTTCTGGATCAATAATTAACAATATAGTTGACCAGTTCCTTTCTTACTTGAAGTTTTTCATTTGTCAAAACCTTAGTCTTAAAGTCATCCGGTTTTATTGATTCAAGTTTTGTAAGATCTTCAATTAAAACATTTATCTCTTCTGTCTGTAACTGCTCTAAAGCATAAATGATGTTTTTCCCGATCAAATCTGTTGCATCTGAAAAATCTTCCAGTCGTGGACTCATATACTTTGTTGAACAGGAGATGGAAAGAAAAATAAGAATTATAAACAAGACTGAGTTTGGTTTTATTTTCATATTTATCCCTTATATACTTTTTTAGAGTAAATATTACCGATGTCCCGGGATATTGTCAAACTTTTTTATAAGATATATTAATTAATAAAAAAAAAGCAAACAATCGTTTACGTTATTAAAGAGATTCATTTTTAATATTTGAAATAAACATTAAAAATAATACCAATAATACCAATAAATCTCTATATCTTTTACATAAACTCTATAAAACAATATTCTTCAATCAATTTGGCAATAAATTTGCTGTACTTGTGTATGGCGGTAGGAGTATATAAAAGAAGAAAACCGGAGCAATCCACATTATAATAGGAGGTTTGACAAATTATGGGTTTACTAAGAGCTTTTTCGAAAAACGGTTATACTATCGTGTGCTGTGCAAGCTGTATAGCTGATGGTGGAA
>CBDUZW010000019.1:0-70582 GCA_965371805.1 uncultured bacterium
TTTTTATGACGCAACCAGTAGTAGTTTAAAGTGTTTTTTTATGATTCAATTCGTATTCTTGATTCTATTGTAATTTTATCATACAATCGTTTATACTTTTTTATTGGAGTGGAAATGGCTTTGTTTAAATGGAATGATAATTACAGTGTTGGCATAAAAGTATTCGATGATGATCATAAAAAATTAATTGAATTTTTAAATAAGATGTTTGATCTTCTGTCACAGAATAGACCAAGAGAGGATATTAAACCAGTTTTAGAGGGATTGAAATTTTATACTGTTACTCACTTTGAAAATGAGGAGAGCCAGTTTGATAAATATAATTTTCCCGAGAAAGAAGTTCATAAGGAAAAACATATAGATTTTATTAATAAAGTTAATGATTTCTACAAGGGATTTAATGATGGGAAATTAATGTTGAACATGGAAGTTATGAATTTCTTAAAAGACTGGTTAAAAACCCATATAAATGGTACAGACAAACAATATACAGTATTCCTAAATGAAAAAGGGGTTTTTTAATATTTCAATTTAATATTGTTCCAGTGTTTTTTTGATTTTTTCAATAACATTAGACTTTAATTTTTCAGGTCCAATAACTTTAACATCGTCTCCGTATTTTAAGATTTCTGATGTTAATTCCGGGGAAAGAAAAGATGTAAAGGTTATTGTACATGTTCCATCTTCGTTTTCAATGAACTCCTGTTCAGGATGAAAAAAGTAATTCTGTACATAAAGGGACATATGCTTTGAGAATTTCAATATGATCTCATCAGTATTCTCTTCATAATTTAGAAAAATACCAAAAGATTCATTAAAAGACTCTCTTATCTCTTCTGAATGTTTTACTATATTTACTTTTTTACCGGTTGATTTTACTTCAGTTATTCTGGATAAAGAGTAAGTCCTAAACTTCTCATGATATTTTCCAAGAAGATACCAGTTGCTTTTATAAAATATTAGATAAATGGGAGTAACATTAATGGAAAATGGTTGTGTCTCACTGTATACAGGCGCATAAGTTATTTCTATCTCTCTGCTCTGAAGTATTTCATTTATAATTTTTCTTAATATACCCTCTTTTAAAAAATATTCGCCGGTTCCCTTGAAATAGATATGATTTTTAATTTTTTTTATATCCATAGATGAATGACCGGAACCAATTTTCTCCATAAAGTGGTCCAGGATTTTTTTTGAATCTTTGTCTTTCAAGATCTCTTTTGCCATTGCAAATAGTAGAAGCTCTTCGTCTTTTATCCATACTCCGGGAATTTGAAAATTATGATTTTCAAGGAAATAACCTTTTTCTGAATAGTCAAATTCCAGGGGTGCATCAAATGAACAAGGGTTTCTCATCTCTGTTATCTCTCTCTGGGCCTGAGATGGATGGATCTCAAATTTTTCGGCAAGTTTTTTTGCATTAGGAAATCTGTTTTTTTTAGCCTGGTCAATAAGCCAAACATATCTACGCAGCTGATCTTTGGTTCTCATAATTCTCCTCAATAATAAATATAATAAAATAAAAACACTTATTTTCCAATATTTAATTTTTCTCTGTTATATATACTTTTGATTTTATTAATCTTATCTTTATTCTCAAAATATTCTAAACCTTTTCTAAATAAGTCAATTACTTCTTTTGTTTTTATATCCTTGGGTAATTCTATCCCTTTATAAACACAATGATATTTATTCTTTACAAAATAGTTCCCATATTCTTTTCGTTTTGGGACATCAAATTTTTTTTTGCAAAAAACTTTTTCTAAAATATCCTTCCAAAAACCATTTGAAGCTGAGTCTGCAATTTTATTTCCAATACCATCTTTTTTATTTATTAAATTTTCACTTAAAACACCTAATAAAATATTACAAGTATTTCCTTGGATTTGTAATTGTATTTTAAATTCATTTTCAATGACAGATATAATAGATGCTGAAATATTTACAGACTGTGATGCTGGAAAGGAAAAAAATGCACTTATAGTTAATTTAAATAGAGATGATCCAAATTATTATATTCCAAAAAAAATATTTTGGGAGTTATTCATAACGAGTAAACCTGAATCTTATAAAACAATAATAGTGGATGAATAAAAGAATTTAAAAATATGGTATATTGAATACCATGTGTATTTCTTTTTAAATATTAGGAGTGAAAATATGAAAGATGATTTATTAAAAACTATCAAGGACTATATATTTCCAGCCACTAATGACAATAATCATAGGTTTAAATCCTGGGAACATTGCTATAAAATTTTCGAAGACCCAGATGCTGACATTGATTTATTAAGCTTAAATCTTTCTTTTTATTTAGCTAGTTGGGGTATGTACAGAGGCTCAAGCGGATTACTATGGAAAGACTATCAAGTACATGGCCCGGCTATAGAAATTATTAAGAAGTATTTAGATTTAAGGGAGTTTAATATGGATAAAAAAAAAATAGAAAGGATTATTTGTCTTAAAAATGAGCTATCTGAATATTATAAAAAAGTAGAATTCAACAATGGAAAAGAATTAAAGAATTTTTCTCCAACTGATACACTTTTATCCAAGATTATAATGGGTACCATTGGGTGTCTCCCGGCTTTTGATAGATATTTTAACCAAGGATTTAGAGAAAAGAATACATTAAAAATACAAAAAGAAGTAATTGAAAAAATAATTGTTTTTTATGAAGAAAATTCAGAAATGATAAAAGAGTGTCAAAAATACATAGAATCTGAACTAAATTTTAGATATCCAGAAATGAAGATTATCGATATGTATTATTGGCAAAAGGGTTTTATAAAACCTAAAATGAGTTGATTATTGGATTATGAGAAAAAGAATATACTATTTTCATGGATTTAAAAGCGGGGTGGGGGAAGTAAGTTTGAGACCTTAAAAAAAGTGTTTGGTAAAGAATATGAGATCCTCTCGCCAACCTTACCTAATAACATATATGAAGCAAGATCAGAGTTAAGATTGATAGCAAAGAGATTAAAAGAAGGAGACCACATTACTGTAATAGGGACATCTCTAGGAGGTTTCTATGCCTGGTATTTTGCCGGGGCTCTATTTAGATCAGGGGCAATTCTTATTAATCCAGTCTTAAATCCTGAAGTGCATCTGAGAAAGTATCTTGGAAAACATAAGAATTTTAAAACAGGCGAAGAATTTGAATTTACGGAAAATGATCTTAGAGAACTCGAATATATGAAAAAAGAGATGGATGATGAAGATGCATTTTTAACACCTCTGCAAATTGCATTAGGGAAGAATGATGATCTTGTCGATGTAGAGAAGGTAGCAGAATATTTTCATGATGAACATAATGTGAAATTTTATGATGATGATCATAGGTTTAACATAAAATTTGAAGAGATGTTAAGAGAAGGAAGAACAAGGAAATTCATTAAAAAGCCATGGTTTTTCATGGATACCGGCTTACTGGAAGAACTGGAAGAAATGAGATATAATCGTAAATAATTGTATAAATTAAAATGAAAATAAAAGGAGTATGTAATGTTGCCTTCAAAGCTAGATCTCGATAAATCTTTTTTTTATTTATGATAGTCGAGCAGTAAATGCATTAAGAAAATATTCGCATAAAGTATCTAGAGAGCAAGCTAATCTAACAAAGATTATAAATGTGGATGTTGAATATGCTAAATTTGTTATTAAATGTTTAGACCTAAAAAAAAAGATTAATAATGAATACAATCTTAAATTAACCAATAGACAGCTTGATAAAATTTTGATTATGACTGCCAACGATAAAATATAGAAAGCAATCCCTGAGGCAGGAGTAAACAAAATTCCTTCCAGATAATAAAATTAATTTAAAATAAACCTACTATATCCCAGGATAGTATAGTCAATAGATTATTATCTAAAGTTTGATAATCAAAGAATGAAATATAAAGATAATTGGATATTGTTTTCTTTATAATATTATTCTGGAGGTAAAAATGGATTTTGAATATCACCATAAAATATTAAGAGTATTCAGCAAAGAAGAGCTTGAACTATTAATGAAAAATAGTGTTTATAGTTTTGATATAGAAGGATTGATAAATGTAATTGTTGTACTGACCAATAAGCTGGATGCTGAGATCTTTACAGACTGCGAAGCTAAGGAAAAAGAGGAAGCTCTGATTGTTAATCTAAATCAGGATGCGGCGAAATATTACTTAAGTAAAAAAGAGTTTTGGGAAATCTTCATAACCAGTAAACCTGAGCCATATATAACGATTTCATTGGATGAATAAACGAAAAGATGGTTCAAGTATTATAAAAAATAATGAATATTGTAAAAAAAATTTCACTCTACTCCAGGGTAGCAGACTGAGTAGAATACAATAGATATGAAAAAAAACTAATGGAGGTACATATGACTGAAGAAACAAAAAAATGCATGTTTTGTGGCGAGGAAATTTTACAGATAGCTGTAAAATGTAGACATTGTGGAAGTGATTTGAATGAGACAAGAAGTCCTAGTATTAAACAGGAGAATGGAGAGATGCTGGGGATATTTCTTCTTATAGTCCCCTTTATTTCAGTGCTGTTAATGTGGTTCTGGGCAGGGGAAATGAATCTATTACAATCCCCGGGATCAAAATTAAATTTTATTGCAATCGGTACAATAATATTAACTGGGATAATAGCCGCTATTGAAGCCAATCAACTTGGGTTCGGAAAAAACACCAATAAGTCCGGAAAAATGTCAGAGACAGGTCCTGCCGGATACTTCTTTGGATTTGTCTTACTTTGGATTGTTGTCTATCCTTTATATCTTTATCAAAGAAGTAAAAAAAACAGAAAGAACCTGGTCTTTGGAGGAATTCTTATTGCTTTGATATTTCTTGCTTCATATATTTATATAAACAATATTATAGATGAAAGAATCTCGGAGCTGAGTAATACATTTTCTAAAAATATCTCTCTGAAAACAGATAATAAATCTGAAAACGATGTATCAGATAATGATAAACTAACCGGAACATTAAGAGAAATGAAAACCATTGCAACTGCAATAGAGATGTATAGGATTCAGGTTCAAACATTACCGGAATTTACCGGAACTTTAGGAGAGGCATTTGCTAAAGTTCCTGCACTGGCACAGATCGCAGGTAACCAGAGAATAACAAGGGACAATTGGGGAAATGATTTTATAATAAAATCAAATCGATATGGAGATTCCTATGCAATTGGTAGTGCCGGAAGAGATGGCGTTTTTAAAGGATGGGCTCAGGATGGTCTACTCCTTTCTGAATCTGACTTTGATCAGGATATAATATATTCAGACGGAACCTATGTCACAGATCCAAAAAAGAATATCAGTAACCATCTTTTTAAAAAAAAGATAATTAGTAATGATTTATACATGATTAAAGGTACATTATATTTTGCAGGGGAAACCTGCTTTCTCAGTAATGCGAAAGGAGAATCATATTATTTACGGAATCTTGATAAAATCATGAATGAAATAAAAAACAAGAATATGATTGCTAAGCCAGTTCTCATTAGTGGAATCCAGAATTATAAGAATGAGCAGGGGAGTATATATTGTGATGTTTCATCGTCAACAGTAGAAATAAAAGTGGAGAAACCCATTAAATCCTGGGAGGGGATATTAGAAGGGAAAATAGAACAGGAAGACAGTATTTATCTGGTTACAAAAGATGGTACTTTTTATGTAGATATAATTGATCATGTAGATAAAAAAAGCATTTGGGAAAAGATATATAAAAAAGCGGCATCTCAGAAAATTACAAAAATCAAAGGAACAATTGAAGAGTACAGTAATGGGAATAAATTTATATATATTATCAAATTGTTTTAGGAAATTTCCTAATTTTAAAGCTTAAATCAATGAAGCTAAATAAAGGAGAACAATTTGGATAAAAAAATAAAAAATTTAGAGGAGGAAAAAGGAACTCCTAAAGATCCTGAAAAAGCAATTCTTTTTTCTCTTTCTCTTGAATATGCAGAAAAATTAAAAATGGAAAAAGAGATGTGGGAGATGAGTCGTAGGTAGCATAAGATCTTTTGAACTTTTATTAGTTTTAATATAAATTTTTATGATTGTCTTCTTTGAAGAATTTTCAATAAGATCAAATATTATCCCAATACCCAGGTTCATCATGGTGTTTGTATTTCATAGCTATTTCTAATGGCAAATAATAAAATTTAACACCTGGGATACATAGACTACCATCAGGGTTTTCCAGATGATCCCTTAATTTTATATATTTCGGGACATTTTCGTCAAATGGTACATCTAAATATAACCATCCTCTATATTGCTCATCTAGTATAAGAAAGCCATTTCGTTCTGCCAGTAATCCACATGGAATAGCATTGATATCATTTTCTTCAAACCACTCTAATAAATCATTTCTAACTGACCAGTTTTCATAGTCATCATCAGGAAATACTTCTTTATCAAATGCTATATATAGTACATCTCTTCCTTTTTCACGAGCAATCTTGTCAATATGTTCTAAAATTTGAGGCATTTTTCATCTCCTTTATTTAACTATAGTATATCTACTATACTATCCTGGTGAAGAGTGATTAATTTTCAAATAGAAACAGGGGATAGGAGTATTTTTATTTCTCTTTTTTTATAGACCTTTTTAATGCTTTAATTACTTTATCGAAATCTGATTCTATTTTTTGAGTTTTATTAAACGTACCATATTCTGTAATGGCTTTCTCTTCTGCTTGTCTTGATGAAATTTTTCCTTTTCCTTCCAGGACTTTATATTCATTAAATAATAAAAATTTATTTACACTTTCTGCAAATTCGTTCATCTTAAAGGTAATACGATTTTCAACAATATTTTCTATATAATCAAAAAAACCTGAAATTGTACGCTCCAGTTTTTTTACACTTTTTTCGTTTAGATAATTCTTTGCAATTTTTGCGTCTAATTTTAAAATCCTACCGTCAGGGGCATTTTTCCAGGTTTTCAACCCCATATAATTTTTATTACCATTGGCATTTTTGTGAATTATTTCTGCAGCTGTTTGTCCGCTGATTGCAAAATGAAATTTATTTTGAATAGATGCATAAAAATCTTTGGTTATTTCTGAATTAGGGTCATAGTCAATGCTGCATTCAGCGAAAATATCAGTGATTTGCTGATAAATTCTACGCTCGCTTGCACGAATAGAGCGAACCCTGTCAAGTAATTCGTGAAAATAATCTTTCCCGAAAAACTTACCATTTTTTAATCTATCATCATCAAGTATAAATCCTTTAATCATATACTCTTTCAGACGTTCGGTTGCCCATATTCTAAATCGTGTTGCCTGAGAGGAATTTACTCTATAACCAACAGATATTATGGCATCAAGATTATAATATTTTATTTGATATTTTTTGCCATCTTCGGCAGTTGTTTCCAAAATGGAAATAACTGATTTTTCTTCCAATTCATTACTTTCAAAAATATTTTTAAGATGTTTGGAAATTGCAGGTACATTTACACCAAAAAGCTTTGCCATTCGCTTTTGAGTCAGCCATATATTTTCATTGTGAAAAAATATTTCAACCTTTACATCTCCATTTGGAGTAGTATAAAGTAGAAACTCGGTTAATTCATCTTTTATAGTTAACTTATTTTCCATATTCCTCTTTACTCATATTAAACTCCGGCTATACAGTTTTTATATCTCCAAACAAAATGGACAAAAAAATAGTATATGTTTTTAAGTTATATTATACTATTTTTTAAAAAAATAATCATCAAAAAAGTATATCATTTATTGACTATTCAAGCATTGAAGTTTATGCGTTAGTTTCTATATAAATCACTAATAATTTCTGGTGGAGAACCTAAAATGTTTTATTATAATCACCCTTCCAGCCATAATAATTCTGCACCAATAATATGAACATTCTCTTCCTCTAGAACCTTTTTATAGAAAGATAGTTGCTTCTGATATTTTTCTTCTTTCTCTATAGTTTTTTTATTCAGATAAAGGTGAATGGCAATTACTTAATTATTCCGCCGCCTATTACACAGTCGTCTATATAGAATACTGCAGATTGTCCTGGTGTTATTGACATTTGCGGTTTATCAAAAAGAATAAAATATTCATCATCTTTCAGACTTATGGTTGCTTCTCCCCCCATATGTGCATATCTTATTTTTACTAAGGCCTTAAACGGTTTTGAGATATCAAAATCAGTATTCCAGACAGGATTCTTTATATACATTCGATCGCTATAAAGATCTCCCTGACGTCCAACGATAATCTGGTTTTTAGTGGAGTCAATTTTAATTACATAATAGGGTTCCTCAGATGCAATTCCCATTCCTCTTCTTTGACCTATTGTATAGTTAAATATCCCATCATGTCTGCCAAGTTTGTTGCCTTCTGCATCAAGAATGTCACCTGGATCAGATTTTCCGTCAAAAAGACAGGAATGCCCACCGGCAATAAAATTCTGGCTTTCCTGTCGGTCGGCAACTCCCAGCCCATATTTTTTAGATATTTCTTTTACCTCATGTTTTTCATAATTACCAAGCGGGAAAATAACTTTTGAAAGCTGAGCAGATGTTAATTGATGGAGAAAGTAAGTTTGATCTTTTTTTTGATCCAGTGCTTTTTTTAATTGAAATCTATCTTTTTCCGTTTTATTTATCATGGCATAATGCCCTGTAACAAAATAATCGAAATTTAAACCGCTCTCTATTGTTTTTTCCAGTAATAGTCCGAATTTCATCTTAAGATTGCACTTAACACATGGATTCGGTGTTTTTCCATTCAAATATTCCTTTGTAAAATAATCTAAAACTTCTGTTTTATACTCTTTTGATAGATCTATTATTTTTAGTTCTATCCCCAGTTTATCACATACTTTTTGTGCATCTTCAATATCTTCAGCTTCATCTGGTCCATAACAGGCGTGTTTCCCATTATCTTTTACCTTAATACTTCCATCCCAGATCTTCATGGTTATTCCGGTAACATCATGTCCCTGATCGACCATTATTGCAGCTGCTGTTGAAGAATCTACACCACCGCTCATTCCTACTACTATCTTTTTTTTATCCATATTTTCACCCAGGTACTATTTTATCATAAAGCTGGGTAGAATAAAAAACCTATTTAATTATTTTGTTTATATAAAATATCTGGTACTGCCGAAGACAATTACGGATACCATCATTCCAATAATAACAGCTATTACGATATAGGAAATAATTGTAACGATAAAGTATGGGACTTCCTTGTCTTTCGAAGGGGATTTGACGATCTTTATTCCGAGATATAAGAGATAAAGAGAATATAAGCCTGCTAACATCCCCAGAGGAGCTAAAGCAGGGATTAAACTGAAGATTCCAGCAATCCAGGATGCGGTAGAAGCATATACGGCAATTTTAACTCCCTCATCCAGATCTGTTGTTGATCCAAAATTTTTCGCAAGTGCATCAATTATAAAGCCCAGTAGAAAAACACCGATCAATGCAAAAATGTATGTGAAAACTAAATATAGAATGGCTCTGCCAAAAGGCATTCTGATTGTTACACCAAATCCAAATGACTTTCCAATAATAATCCATCCCAGAAAACCGGCTATAGCTGGGATTGCAGCCATTATAATGGCATACTTTATAAACAGATCCATTATATTGGTCTTCTCACCTTTTATCTTTGCCCATTCCGTATTTGGTTTTGTTAAAATGCCTATCACCCTTTGAATAATAAAATTAAAATCCATGTTTTCCTCCTTTATTTAATAAACTTTATTCCACACTACAGTGGGTTTTATTACTGAAAAATAAATATAACAGAACAAAAAATTAATGTCAAAAAAAAACTATTTTTTTATAATGGCAATAAGTGCTGGACTTTCCTTAGTAAATTTTGAATGTTTTTCATCTCCATAAAGTTGGAATCTGTCAAAGCCAGCTTCTATTAATGACCTTTTTAATTCATTAGAGTTTAATGGATATAAAATCTCTGTATTTGATATAACATTATTTTTTTCAATAGTTAGAGTTCCAATAAATTCAAGGTTTTTTGATCCAACTATTTTTTTATATTTTCTCTCAAAGTATAAACCTTTTTTTTTGAGATCAGGTAATTCTGTGATATTATTATTCAAAATTCTGTCATAGTTAACTATTTGAAGAATAAAGGTTCCATTCTTTTTTAAAATGTTATTTACTGATTTGAAGAAATCTGTGATTTCTTCAGGATTATTTAAATGAACCAGGGTATTTCCAAAACATAAGACAGTATCAAATCTTTCAGGTTTGAAATTTTGTTCGATGTTTAGCATGTTTTCTGCTTTAAATAGAATCTTTTGATTTGTATCTTTTGCATGTTGTTCTGCTTGTCGTATCATATCCCCGTCAAGATCAATCGCTGTCAGAGAATGACCTTTTTTTGATAAAGCAATTGCTAAATGTCCGGTTGCACATCCGATATCAAGGATGTTATTATTGTGTTCAGCTAGGTTTGATAAAATAAAAGATAACCGCATTTCCCTTAGAGGGAAAAGCTGATCATAGTATGTAGAAAGTTTTTCATAAAACATCAGTTGTAATATTATCATATTCCTTATAAAAATTCTTATTTATTTTGAAATTTAATTTAACTGGGATATAAGATTCAAGTTTGTGATGTTTGCTTGAGTTAATTAAGGCAGACTAATAGATTAAATTAAAAAGAATTAAAGGGCAGTTTTACTACCCTTTTTTTTATTTACTCTTTTCTATTTGTTTTAATAATATTTCTACAGATTTTTTTAGTTGTTCGTCCCTACCATATGCTTTACTATCGGGTGTATTATTAATCAAAATATCAGGTACTGCCGGTCCATGTTCCATATTCTTGTCAGTTGCTTTTACATACCATCCTCTAAAAGGAACCCTTATAAAAGAACCGCCCAGCAATCTTTGACCACCGGTAGATATTACGGCTCCAAATGTAGGCATACCAACTAGTTTTCCTATCCCGAGGGTTTTATAAGCATGGGAAAATATCTCTGCATTTGAATAAGAGTTTTCATTACAGATGGCAATTGATGGTTTTGTCCAGACACCAAAGGGAAGTCTTTCTCCAAATGCATAGTACTCTCTAAATTTCTTATGCTCATTTTTAAGATTTTTAGCTGCTCCTCTTGGTACAGTATATGAATGCTGCTTTACATTTAATGTTGCCATTAAATAATCTGTTGTCCATCCTCCACCATTAAATCTCACATCTACTATAATCCCTTCCTTGCCATACCCACTGGCAGTGATCTCTCGTTCAAATCTTTCAAAACTCTGCATATTCATCCCTCTTATGTGAAGATATCCAAGCTTCCCTTTTGAATATTGTTCTGTCAGTTTTTTTCTATCCTTTACCCACTGTTCATAAAGCTCAGTTCTTAGTGAGGTTTTTGGTCTAATGATTACTGATCTCAGCTTGCCTTCCTTGTCTTTAACTTCTAACAATACCTGATCATTTGCTTTATTATTTAATAATGAAAAAAAATTTGTTTTATGATCAATAATTATGCCATCAATTGAGATAATAGTATCTTCTTTTGTCAGCTTACTCTTTTCTCTATCAGCAGGAGAATTGGGGATGACTCTTTTTATTAATGCTCCCTCGTTATTAATGGATACCTGCACACCTAAAAGTCCGGTTATCTCTTTTTGTACTTTGGCCCTTTCTCTATTATATAAACCCATATGACTGGCATTTAATTGTCCCAGCATATTATTATACATATCTCTGAAATCTCTGGAAGTAGACGCTTTCAATATTGACTTTTTATATTTTTTTATAAGCTGATTCCAGTTTTTCCCATGGAAATTCGGATCATAAAACCGTTTACTTATTGTGTCAGAGGCCTCATTAAAAACCTGAATATTCTCCTGAGGATGATTTATGGTCATTTTGCACTGAAATGGTAGTGATTCCATTTTGCTGCTCTTTAAGGAGACCCTTGCAAGCGTACCACCTGATTTAATCATATATAGGAATGAACCTTTATGGTCTAATTCTAATCCTTCGGGTTTTTTGCCACCCTTTGTAACGGCTTTTAGTTTTGTGCCATCCCACTTTACGCTAAAAAGGTCTCTTCCCTTAGTTCCTGGAGAAGATGCAGTAAAATATATTGTTTTTCCATCTTTTGAAAATGTGAAGGCTGCCTCATCTCCCGGGAGTGATGTAACCTGAGTAAGTCTTTCATATATATTGTTAAAATCTATTTGAATCGGTTTTAAAAGGTCTTTTTTAATGATTTTTTCTTTTGAGTCTTTATCTAACTTTTTGGGTTTTACTTTTGGCTTTTTTATATTTTCTTCATTGTCCCAATCCAGCTTAGTTTTTTCCCAATCACTTTTTTTTAACCATACAAACCATATATCATAATTCTGATTATTTCTCTGAGAAATAAAACCAAGTTTTGAACCATCCTTACTCCATATTGGACTCGCATCTACCCTTGGATGCATGCTTATATTGACAGGTTTTTTGCTATTGTCTGCTTTGTGAATAAAAATTTCATTATTAAAATTCAAATCAGTTTTTGAATATGCAACCCATTTACTATCAGGACTCCAATTTATTCCTTCTGGACTTGCCCAACCATCTAAAAGGGTTGTTTCATTTGTCATTTCTCCATTTTTTGAGATGTCTGCAATAATTAGTTGACCACTTCCCCTTAAAAAAGATATTTTTTTTTTATCCGGAGATATTATTAAATTGCTCTCATTTGATTCCGTATTTGTTATTTGTACTATCTTACGTTTTAGAGACTTGAACAGGTTTTTCTCATTTTTTTCATCTGACATTACCATGAATATATTTTGTGTCCCATTTCTGTCACTTGTAAAAAGCAGCTTATTCTTTGTCAACCATGTGATATTTTCATCTTTGAATGGATGGTTGGATAAATTAACAGATCTGCTCTTCTTCTTATCATTCTCTTTAACGAATATTTCACCTCTTACAACAAATGCAGTTAATTTTCCATCAGGAGAGATTGAGTATTCTATTGCATTTTTAGTATTAGTTTTCCTTTCAATAGGATCAAATCTATAATCTGTTCCAATCTGAATATTTAATAATTCAGGCTTATTGGTTTCAAAATCCATTGTGTATATTGAGGTTTTCACTTCCATTGCAACAGTTTTTTTATCTAAACTTATATCAAAATATCTTACTCCGAAATCCTTGAAATAGGTTTTTTGATTTACAGCAGTTCCCGGAGTATCTGTAATTTGCAGAGAGTGTAGATTGTATTTACCTGAGCTTGAGCTAATGAAGAGAATGGTCTTATTATCCTTCCATCTTGGATAAAAATCATTTCCATCATAAAGCGTAAGTTTTGTATAAGTTTTTTTTTCAATATCGTATAACCAGATATCTCTATTAGCAGGTCCCTTATAATCCTCTCTTGCAATCCTGCATGATCCTCTGGTAAAAGCAATTTTCTTTCCATCAGGAGATAATACCGCCATATCTCCAAGCGAGTTTAAGATCCGCTCAGGAGTTCCCCCGGATTCATTAATGGAATATGTCTCATTTATTCTCTCAACCTGCCTGAATAATCTTGCTGTCGAGAAGAGCAGTCTATTGTCTTTTGTCCATTGGCTCAATGTATCGTTTGCAGAATGGTAAGTAAGACGCTTTGGATAGCCTCCAGTTGACGGGATAATAAAAATATCATTATTTCCGAATCTATTACTTGAGAATGCGATTTTTTTCCCGTCTACACTCCACTTAGGAAAGGATTCATAAGCTTGATGGATAGTTAATCGCCTTGCTTCTCCTCCGTCGATTGGAATTGTCCAGATATCTCCTTGAAAACTGAAAGCTATCTTAGAACCATCCGGACTGGGAGCTGGATACCTGACAAAAGGTGAATCATCCGCGATTAAGCTTAAACTTAATAATAATAAAATTATTTGAAAGAAAATTGCTGTTTTTTTGATCATTTTCCACATCCTTAAGTGTATTTAAGTAATATTTTAATAGAATAATGATCTTTTTACAATAAGAAATTTTTAAACAAGCATATTTATGCTTCTTCCAACAAAGAATGTGTATGGATTGAGGGGCTTGTTTATTACGTCGGCGCTATTATTAAAACCTGAACCGCCGCTCTTACTACCTTTTTTTCCATTTTTATCATTAGTGAAATTTTGAGACTCATTTGATAAAAAATTTTTAAATCCGCCAATTTCTACATCGAGTTTATTTATATTAAACCCGCTATTTTCAATACTGGCTTTTATCTGGTCGAGATTCGTCATTATTACTTCTTTTACAGCAATGTTTTCAGTATTTATCTTGGCGTTTATTGTATTATCTTTCATGACCAGTTCGATCTGGATCTTCCCAAGTTCCGGTGGCTGCAGTCTTATTGTTATTGTTTCCCCACCCTTTGTTGCAAGATGGTTTATAACATTACTGACTTTATTTAGAATTTTATCTGAGATCTCCTGATATTGATCATAAAGTTGTCTGATATTTGCGGCTTTATCTAGTTTTACCTCGGATGAGGCTATCTCTTTTTCAAGATTAAGATTAAAATTTGATGTAATAGGATTTTCTTTAATTGATTCATTTTTTAAAATAGCGGGATTTTCTTTAGCGGAAACATCCTTTTCGGTCTTACTTATTTGATCTGGTTCTTTTTTAATATCATTTTCTGCATTTTTGATATTTTTAAATCTGTTTTCTATAACCTTGTCAAATTCTTCTGTTTTGTTAATAACAGGTTTTTTCAATATATCTTTTTTCTCATCATTCTGTTGAAATAACAATTTTTCTGCACTTTTTTCTGTACCTGTTTTTTGTTCAGTGAATTTAGTATTAACTTTCTCTTTTATTTGCTTTGTTATAATTTCATTTTTTCTGATACCCTCTTTGATCTCTTCAATTTTATTTCTTATAGGAATTTTTTGGTCTGTAGAACTATTCCGGCCTTCTTTATCGCCTGCATTTTTGTTTTTCAACTTATTGTCGGAATGTTCTTTGTCTTTATTTAAAGTATTTTTTTGTCCTTCTTCATGATTTGTCTTATCTTTCTTATCATTTTTCTCATTTTTGTCATTTAATCGATTGTTTTCATCATTTGGTTGTTCATTAAGTTTTTTATCATATTCCTTAATTTTTCTGCCATCATCTGATTCATTTCTATATGTTTCCTTTTCGCTTGTTTTGTTCATATCAGTTTTCAGATCCAATTCATCCTGAAAACTATTTTGTTTGGTTGATTTTATAGGGAGTTGTTCATTTGCAGTGTTTTGGACACTACTTACATGCGGCATTAAAAACATATCAGAAATTTGTTTCGTTTTTCCTACTTCCATGTTCCTCCGAAAATAGCAAGCAATAAGGATGCCAAGTTATTATTGCTATATTTACTGATGATTGAGAATATAATGAGGAAAATTTGTCATAGTATAGGTATTTTTTTCCTGTTTAGATAGAAGTCACATGAGATTATTTGTTCAATTTATTTTTTCAATATGAAGTTCCCAGGTTTCATCATCCTCATTTTCTTTTAAATATATTAACTGTCCATTATCAATTGCAAAAAAATTAATCCCCTGGCCAAGTAGTTTTGCAACAAAAGTAGGTTTTTTTATATTAAAAAAATATTTTTTATCAATAATTCTTCCTTTTAAATCCATAATCAGATATTCTGTCCTCTCTTCTTTATTACTAAACGTATTTATATAAATTTTCTCATCATTTATAATAAGATTCTGTATTGAGGGAATGTATTCGGGGAAAATAAATTTTGCCCATTTTTTAAAATTTCCCCATCCACTTTCTGTAATTGTTGAAGGGACAAAAAAATTTACTTCCTTTTGCAGGAAACTTTTTTTTAGACTCTTGATAGCTATTTCTTTATGTTGTTTTGTTGTTTTAATTTTATTAAAATCTTTATTTATAGTATATAATTTCTTCCCATTACTATTAAATACATGGATTCTAAAATCAGAGATACTGTCTTCAATGAATATTTTATTATTATAAATACAAAAATTAACTGAATCTGGAATAAGGGGAATAACATTCGGGGCTTTGTCAGGTTGAAGTGGAAATTTTTGCTTATAAAGCTCAATTAGCTCTTTAAAGTTTTTATCGAATAGCTTAATTGAAATATTCATCATTTTATCTTTAGTAGAAAAAGAGAATGCCTTTACTACAAATTTGTCTTTTACAGGCAGAATTTTTATTTTCCGGAATGGTGTTTTATATTCCTTTATAAGTAATCCCTTTTTAGTAAAAAACATGACTTTACTTAAACTTTCAGCAAATATATAATCTGGAAAAACTGTTATCATGTTCGGAAAAAACGGAGTTATCTGTAATTCACCAGGGCCCTCGCCTTTTTTTCCAAATTTATTGATTAGCTTCAAATTTTTTAAGGAATACTTAAAAATAGTTCCGCCTTCCAAAATATATAATTCATTGCCATCAACCTGAATCATTTCAGGTTGCAATACGTCTTTAATGACGCCTATTTTGTCTGCATAAAGCCCATTTATTATTAATAACAATAGTAAATATAAAGTTATTTCTTTTCTCATTTTGTCTCCTTTTATATTATTTAACAATTCTAAAGTTTCTTATATTTAATATTAGTAATCGTAGAATAATCAAATTATGTATACTACGAAAAAATAATTCTTGGTATTTTTTTTATTCGATATTAATATTAAGGATATTTATTGTTCACTACTTAAAATTGAATTAAATAACTGTCCTCTATTTTTAATACCAGCTTTTTTATAAACATTTGAGATATGAAATTTAATTGTCTGGAGTGACACATACAATATGTCTGATATTTCCTTATTATTTTTCCCTGAATAGAGTAATCCGACGACCTCCTGTTCCCGTTTCGAAAAGGAGTGTTTTTGAAAGAAAAACACTAAACTTTTATCTTTTACTCCTAAAATACCAATCGTTTTTAGTGATCTTTTTAGAATGATATTTAAAAAAGATAAAGCATAAAAATTAGACAAGAGATAGTATAATGGTAGAAGAAGATAAAATATCTGGTTTCCGTGAATGAAATCAAATGTGAGTAAAATCCTGATGATTATAAGAAAGCAATATTGAATTAAAACTGGATATAAAAACATTTTTAAAATTTTTCTTTTTTCAATTCCCATAGCTTTTTGGGAATATTTTTTATTTAAACCAATTATTTTAATTATTAAATATATAAATCCAATTAAAAATCCAAATGGGATTAAGAGATTTAAAATAAAGCGTATGTTTTTAATAAAAAAATCCTTTAATATAATTATTGTGATTAAACAAACTAATATAAAAAAAACATTAATATAAAAATATCGTTTAAAGATAAAGTTTTTTACCAGCAGATTCTTTATTATAGAAAAAACAAAAAACAGTTGTAAAAAAAATGAAAAAAAAATTATCATGGCTGGAATAAGAATGCTAATAAAAATCAGATATGAGTCATAGTTCTCGATTGGTATTAAAACATTTTCACCAAAGTAGTACTGGATTAATCTTGTAATTGCTGAA
Source organism: uncultured bacterium (assembly GCA_965371805.1). GTDB lineage: Bacteria > Acidobacteriota > Aminicenantia > UBA2199 > UBA2199 > JAOZTV01. Next base: position 17,518 of record CBDUZW010000019.1, read on the forward strand.
ATATTTAAAAAAACTAAAAATAGTAAATATGATTTCAAGAATTTGTAGGAATATACTTTTGTCTTTTGAAAAACATTTGAAATAGCAAAAATTCCGATAATTAATGAAATACTCAAAATCATTATAGGGAAATGTAATAGCATTGATGATTTTGTCAGATTTATTAATAAAATGCAAGAACTAAACCAAAGTATAAAAATCATTTAGTATGTAAAACTATACTTTTGGCCAGTTGAAAACTTAGTTAATTAAGTTTATATATGATACAAGGAGATAATATGAAAAAAATATATTTTTTTATTCTATTTATAATGTTAACAATGCACGTGTTCCCTTTAAAAACAGAAGTAATCGATTTTAATCATTTAGTAAACCCAAATTCTATTCAGATAAAGAATGAGAGGGTTTATATAACTGATAGATCATCTATTTATATATATACCCTAAAGGATTTTAAACTTATAAAGAAATTTGGAACTGAAGGGTCTGGTCCGAAAGAGTTCAGATTGCTAAAACGTGTTCATAATGGAGGAGTGAATCTATCTATTAATTCGAAGTTTTTAATTATTAACAGCATCGGTAAAATTTCTTTTTATACTTTAAGTGGAGAGTATTTAAAAGAGATCCCGACACAAAAATCATCTGGGAAATATTTTAAAGTAGGAAATAATTATATTGGGACTAAGGCTGTGCAGGACAAAAAAGGTGTGGAATATTATACCTATAATTTATATGACCTAAAATTAAAGAAAATAAATGAAATATATAGAACAATCAGCTGGGATGAAAGTAAAAAACTGGACCCCATATCATTTACCAAATGGCCCATATTTTACTCATTTAAAAATAAAATATATATTGATGGACGAAATCGTACAGGAGACATACATGTGTTTAACAGTAAGGGGAAAGCAATTGATTCCATAGTACACAAATATAAAAAGATAAAAGTTGAGAGAGCACACATTACTAAATATAAAAAATTCTTTAATAGTTCCATTTCGGGTTATAAAGGGTTTTTTGAAGAGTATAAACACATCATTAAATTTCCTGAATATTTTCCGGTGATAAGAAATTTTCATATCTCTGATAATAAGCTTTATGTGGTTACATATGGAATGAGAGATGAATCATATGATGCATATGTTTTTGACTTGGATGGGAAGTTTAATAGAAAGGTATTGCTTAAATTAAAAGAAAAGGACCCGATCCATATTTATCCTTATACAACATATCAAAACAGATTATTTCAGCTGGTTGAAAATATAGATGATGAGGGGTGGGGGCTTCATATCACTGCTATAGAATAAGATTGATTTTCGCTATTTTAATGGGGTATGTCCGAATTCTTTTCGGATTTCCTGGGTTTTCTGCCAGACCTGCTTGTTTTTTTTTAAAAATTTAATCAGTTTTGGACTGCTTATCAAGAGTTTTTCAGCGGTTTCTCTTACACTGGCTGAATGTTGTTTGAAAATATAGAAAACTTTTAGAACAGAAAATGGAAAATCAATTTTTTTTTCATTTATATCACAGTTAAAAAGTATTGAATCTAATAATTTAATGGCTTTGTCCGGGTTTGCTGGTTCTGCCATTAATGCAATTTCCAACCTTAGTTTTGAAGCTGCTATAGAAAGATTACGGTGGGTTTCACGAAATTCAGACGCTGTAACAGTAATCTCACTTTGTGTATGAATAAGCCTGACTGCACTTAGTTTCCTGTTCCTTTTTTGCCCGCCTGGACCGGATGCCTGATAGTTAATTATCCTGCATCCCTTTATAAATTCAGTATTAGTTTGTTTTAAAGTTTCAATAGCTTCCTTTATTTCGATCACAAAACTTTAAGTGTTTTTTATTTTATTCTTAATGAAATTTATCAAACCATTATTTTCAAGGATCTCCATTACTGTTTCCGGGTATGGAGGGAATGCAAATTCACCTTTTTCTGTAATGATTTTTCCGTTTTTCATATCAACAACGATATTTTCTCCATTTTCAATAGCTGCTACTGCCTCAGGTGATTTTATAGCCGGCATACCTGCATTTATTGCATTTCTAAAATATATTCTTGAAAAAGATTTTGCAATGATTACTCTTATCCCTGCATATTTTATAGCGACTGCAGCTTGTTCTCTTGAAGAGCCCATTCCAAAGTTTTTGCCTGCTACCAGAATATCTCCATCTGAAACTTTTGTAATAAAATCAGGGTCCAGATCCTCGAGTGCATGCTTTGCCATCTCTTCCGGTTCCATTTTCTGATAAGTGTATTTACCTGGAAAGATTACATCTGTATTTATATCATCTCCATACTTCCAAACTTTTCCTTTAAATTCATTTATCATCTTTATCTCCCTTGAGGATTTGTTATTTTTCCAGTAATTGCTGAAGCTGCTACTGAAGCTGGTGAACCTAAATATATTTCTGCATCTCTGCAGCCCATTCTTCCTTTAAAATTTCTATTAGCAGTTGAAAAAGTTCTTTCACCAGGAGCCATAACTCCCTGATGAGCGCCAAGGCATGGACCGCATCCCGGATTAAGAATGATTGCACCTGAATCAATAAATATTGAAAGCAGGCCTTCTGACATTGCTTCTTTATAAACATTCCATGATGCAGGGATAATTAAAGTCCTTATTTTAACCTTGTTTCCATCCAGTATCTTTGCAGCTTCTCTTAAATCTTCTAATCTTCCGTTTGTACAGGTACCTATCAGTGCCTGATCTATCTCTAAACCCTCTACATCCTGAATTGCAACATAATTGTCAACTGTATGAGGCTTTGCAACTGAAGGTGATATATTTGAAATATCAAATGTTAGAGTTTCAATATAATTTGCATCTTCATCTGAAAAAAGGGATGTGAATTCAGATTTTGCTTTATCTTTCAAGAAATTCAGCGTTTTTTCATCAGGAAGCACATAACCATTTTTTGCACCCATCTCTGCTGCCATATTTGTCAGAACCATTCTGTCTGAAATACTCATGTTATCAATAACTTCACCAGTAAACTCAACTGCCTTATAATCTCCACCATCGGCGCCAATTTTTCCGATTATGTAAAGTGCAATATCTTTTGCTGAGATATATTCCGGCATTTTTCCCTTAATAATGATTTTCATAGTTTCAGGAACACTGAACCATAATTCTCCTGTTGCCCATATTGCTGCTACTTCAGATCGTCCGATACCTGCTGAAAAAGCACCCATAGCACCGTATGTGGTGGTATGAGAATCAGAACCAACAATAAGTTTGCCTGGAAGAGCAAATCCCTGTTCAGTAAAGATCTGGTGACAGATCCCATTATTTATATCATAAAAGTTCTTTATTCCCTGTTCACCTACAAAAGTCCTGATCTCTTTATGATTCGATGCGGAAGATTCCTTTGGAGCAGGAATTTCATGATCTAGAATAATAACGACTCTTTCAGGATACTTAATTTTCTTTACACCAATTTTTTTAAAAGTCCCCGAAATTGCAGCTGCATTATCATGACTCATAACATAATCAGGCTCTACTGAGACAATTGCACCGGCAGAGACATCTCTTCCTGATTTAAGACTAAAAAGCTTTTCAGCAAATGTTTTTCCCATATTTTAATACCTCCAAAAACCATAATTTTAATATGGAATTCTATTTATGTAAAGGGATTTTATTTGACAAATAATTTGTTTTTTCTTATTATTGCTTTATATCGGATTTAAAACGATTTAAATTCCTTATGTTTAGGAGTTTTAATGAATAAAAAAGATCTATCTGAAAGAGATATCTGTACAAAGTTTATCACTCCGGCTATTGAACAGGCAGGTTGGGACATAAATACCCAGGTTAGAGAAGAGGTGCCTTTTACCGTCGGCAGGATTATAATTAGATGCAAAACAATTAAAAGAGTCCCAAAAAACATAAAAGGAATAATGTATGTGTTTAAAAAGAAAGTTTTAGTGCCAGTTATTACGTTGAAAGTCAACATAAAAAAGTCCAAAAAATACCCATATTATATGCATTGATCAAAATAAACGCTTACAAATGACTGATAAAAACGCTAAAGCAGTCTTTTGAATATTTAAATTTTATTTTGTTGAAAATATTTTTTAGATATAGTATATTATAAAAGAGGAGTTGAGATGATTCCAAAATACTTACATTTTTTTTTTTGGCTCTATTGCTTAATGTGAATATCCCTGGAATCTCATGGGCAAATAATAATCAAGTTAAAATCGGGGTTCTGGCAAAAAGGGGTCACGAGATTACTTTAAAACGATGGGGGCCTACAGCGAGGTATTTGTCTGCCAAAGTACCGGGTAAGACATTTGCTATTGTGCCGATCGACTTTGAAAAAATTTACTCATTTGTTGAAAATGGAAAAGTAGATTTTATTCTTGCCAATTCTTCCTTCTATGTGGAATTGGAACAATGGTATGGGGCAAACCGGCTCGCCACATTGAAAAACCTGCGTCTGGAAGGCGCTTATACCGAATTTGCAGGAGTAATTTTCTGGAAAGCGAACCGTGGCGATCTTCGGGAATTGGCGGATATTAAAGGTAAAACATTTATGGCCGTCAAGGAGACCTCATTTGGAGGGTGGAGAATGGCCTGGCGCGAGTTTAAAAAAGTTGGGATTGATCCGTATAATGACTTTAAAGCGATGAGATTTGGCGGAACACACGACGCCGTCGTATATGCGGTAAGAGATGGAAAAGTTGACGCCGGGACGATCAGAACCGATACATTTGAACGGATGCAAGCCGAGGGGAAAATCAAGATTAAAGACTTTTATGTGGTTCCATACAAAGGCGGGAAAGCCGTGAAATTTCCTTTTCTTCATTCAACCCGCGCGTACCCGGAATGGCCAATGGCAAAAGTCAGACATGTGCCGGATGGACAATCCCTTTGAATTACCAGTCGGTGCATGATTGTTTAAAAGAGCTGAAAGTCGGTCCTTATAAGGACCTGGGAAAGATAACCTTCCTGGATGTTTTTCGTAATTACTGGCATTGGATACTGATTCTCATATCCCTGTTTTTCGTCATGGCAGGATTCATAGCTACAAAAAGGGTAAACGAAAGGCGTATAAAAACCATGCTGGACACCGTAAATGCCGGTATTTTAGTTATTGATCCTGAAAACCGTATGATCGTTGAGGCCAATCCTACCGCGGTGGAAATGATCGGTTCTTCCCGGCAGAAAATTGTGGGAAGCGTATGTCATAAACACATTTGTATTTCGGAAAAGGGTCAATGTCCGATCCTGGACCTGGGGCAGAAGATTGACAATTCGGAACGTATTTTACTGACAGCCGACGGCAGCCGGATAGCGATACTTAAAACCGTGGCTCCTGTTATACTGGCCGGAAAAAAACATTTACTTGAAAGCTTTGTGGATATTACCGAACGCAAGCAGATAGAAAACGCGTTTCAGGAAGCCAAAGAAGCGGCGGAGGCAGCCAACCGGGCCAAAAGCGAATTTCTGGCTAACATGAGCCACGAGCTGCGCACCCCGCTAAATGCCATCCTGGGCTATGCCCAACTCCTTAAAAGGCAGAAAGGTCTGACCGCCAGTCAAACGGAACAAATTGCCACCATTCACAGCAGCGGCGAGCATCTGTTAGCGCTAATCAGCGACATTCTGGACCTGGCCCGCATTGAGGCGGAAAAGATAGAAGTGGAATCAATAGAATTCAACTTGCAGACTTTAATCCAGGAGGTTTTAAGCGGGATCAGGGTCAAGGCTGTAGAAAAGGGACTCTCTCTCCATTATGAAGAACGTTCAGCGATTCCCGCAATAGTTAGAAGCGACGCCAGAAAACTGCGGCAGGCGCTGATTAACTTATTAGGCAATGCCATTAAATTTACCGAAAAAGGCAGAATCACCTTACGAGTAAGTAGTAAGGAGCATCCGGCATCAAGCATCAAGCATCCAGTATCCTGTATCCGGTTTGAGGTTGAAGATACGGGTGTTGGGATTCCCGGGGAAAAGATAGAACAGATATTCGACCCCTTTACACAAAGGAAGCGTGAAGGCCGCAGCACTGAAGGAGTCGGCCTGGGGCTTTCCATCAGCCGGCGGCTGATTGAGCTTATGGGTGGAAAGCTTTTCGTTAAAAGCGAGGTTGGCAAGGGCAGCGTTTTTACGATTGAACTTGAAATGGAGACAGCGGCAGAGAAAGAAGCTGAAACCGCGGCGCCGGAAAAAACCATCACAGGCTACAAAGGCGAACGCAAAAGCATTCTGATTGTGGATGACAACGTTACTAACCTCTCTTTGCTGGTGTCCGCCCTGGAACCGCTGGGATTTGAATTAGAGTCTGCCGAAAACGGTAAGGAAGCAGTTGAGAAAGCGGCGGAAACAAATCCCGATCTTATATTGATGGACCTTTTAATGCCGGTTATGGACGGACATGAGGCATTGCGCCGTATAAAAACTGATGATAGACTGAAAAAGATCAAGGTTATCGGGGTTAGCGCGGCGGTGGCAGACAAAGAACAGATGGAGAAGTTCGCCGCGGACTGTGACGACTGCATTTCCAAACCCGTAAATATTGAAATACTGCTGCAGAAGCTCGAAGAACATCTGCGGATAGAATGGATAGAAGAGGAAGATAAAGAAGGGGTAAAGAAAGAGCCGGCAGCGGTTGCGGAAGACAAAGCGGTCAGAATGCCGCCAAAAGATGTTTTAGATAAGATTATTAAAAAGGTTGAGATGGGAGATTTTAGCAGGCTGGAAAGAATTCTGGACAGCCTGGCGGAGGATGAGACATATACTGTTTTTTGCGGCAGGATTCGGGAATTTGCCAAAACTTATGATGACGAAGCTATTGTCAACTATCTAATGAGAGAATGTAAAAGGAAAATCGTAGATTGAAGAAGTAAGGTTATTTAATATTTTGGAGGACAGAATGAAAAGAATAACTTTTTTCACGTTTTTTATAGTCATAATAATAGCTGTTTTAGACGGTAAGCTATATGCCCAAAATAATTCAACACGGGCACAGGAAATGTCGATAGCACAGTTGTCCGAACTATCTTTAGCGGAACTCGCGAATGTACAGTTCGGTACGCTTACAGAAGTCGACGACAACAAACGCCCATTGAGTGTCACCACGATCACCGCCGAAGACATCGCCCTGACTCCCGCGCGCAACATTCTTGATTTACTTGAAATCTATGTACCGTCCGCTCTTTATCTACATCATTCCGAGGGCGAAGAACTGGGCGTTCGAGGAATTATCGCAGATCGTTCGTACAAATTCCTTCTGTTGGTTAACGGTAAAAACATGAATATCAAGCCGATGCATGGGGTGCGTACGGAAATCAGCCTCTGGGAATTGAACGATATCGATAAAATCGAGATTATCCGCGGTCCCGGTTCTGTGATGTTTGGTCCCGGAGCTATCGGCGCTGTCATTAACATTACCACCAAAGACGCCCAAACCGCCCCCGGTCTGCAAATGGGCGCACACTACTGGGACCGATATGACAGCAAAAGCGGCTGGCTCAGCTATGGAAGACAAGGCAAAAATGTCGACTTCTACGGCTACCTCAGTATTGCAAGGACAATCGGCGAAACACCGGATCTATGGAGGGCACAGAGTGCCGATAACTACGGATATGTTGGCGACCCCCAGCTTTTTAACGGCAAACCGGCACTTTCAATTCACCGCGATCTCTTTGACGAACCTCAGATCAAAGCCCATATCTCGCTGGATTTTCACAATCACTGGAAATTGTGGTCTCGTTATACCTCCGGTTCGGGCTTCTATCGTTTCAACCGCTTTAAATCGCAACTCGTTAGCGGCGGTCCCTGGGTAGATCACATCGGAATGCGCCAAAGACAGTTTACGACGATGCTGGAACACCGCAGAACGCTTTCCGAACGATGGATGCTCTCCGGCAAATTAGGATTTGATACGTTCGAGGACTACCAACAAAACCAGGTGAACAAACCCGATAAAGCATATAGCGACACGGAATACTATATTCAGACACAATTACACTATGATTCCCAAAATAAGCTGAAAACCGTGACCGGGTTTGAGTATAGCTATGAACTTTTCGGACCCGGCTGGAACGAGGATAAAGACAAAACCTTCTATGTCGACAATATCGTCAGCGGGCCCTCCTCGGATCACTATGAGGAGGGTAAAACTCTCAGTGCCGGGAGTGGCTGGGGAACGCATCATTTTGCCTTGTTTGGTGAAGGCAATTACAGTTTTACTCCGAACTTGTCTGCGCTTATATCAGCGCGGCTGGACAAGAATAGCTATATGAAAACCATATTTTCTCCGCGAGCCGCCTTGATCAGTAAATTGAAGAACGGCCACTATCTGAAAATGGTTGCGCAACGCTCCGTTCGTATGACGACAGCGAATAGATTGTATCGCGCACACGTGGCCGGCACCAAGTCCGAGCCGGAGACAATTGATGCATTAGAGCTGATGTACGAAGGGACACATGGAGATAAAATAAGTTACCGCGCCGTGACGTTCTACAACAGATTGAAAGCTATCGGCTGGAGCGCAGAGTTGAAGCCTATCGGCTGGGGGCCCGATGGCACCGTGCCAATGGGAACATTACAAACCTGCGGATTGGAATTCGAAGCGGACTATAGAATAGAGACGCTGCGCTTCGGATTCAACCATGGTTTTACCAAGCAACTGGATTGGGATATGCGATCAGGGCTTAGCAGGACCGGCATCAGCTATTCCGATTATAACCTGGACGCCGGCGGTGGTGTGATGCTAACCGGAAGGGGAAATGATTTGAATAACTGGTCCAATCACATAACCAAGTTTTTTGCCAACATCAAGTTCTTTAACAACAAGGTAATCCTGCATGGTGACGCGCGTATACTCTGGGGATTCGAAGGATATCGGGACGGCCTGGACATGATCGAAGAAGCCAGTGGTGGTGGGGCTCTTTTCGAAGCTGTGGACGATCATGATATTTATAAAACCCTGATTACCGCCAACGCCCAAATCACCTGGCGCGTTAACGACAACACCAACATCAGCCTGCTTGTACAGAATGTATCTATCCTCGGAAACAACAAACGGTATCATTACAGTACCGGTTATAAGAAGCTCTATCCAGACCGGGGAACATGGCTGGAGGAGCCGACAGTAGTTGCGATTCGCGGGAGGATAGAGTTTTAGGCTTTGTCAGAAAACTTCTTTCCGATTTAAGTCACTTCGGTTATGTGGTGAATTTCGCCAGAGAGTAGTTAAAAGGGATATTACAATTGTCCATGAATTATAAAAATAGTAAATTGAGGTAAATAGCGATTTGGATTATATGATGAGATTAATAGTGAAAAAAAAGATATTATTCTTAATAGCGGCGGCTGTGTTTTTTCAGCCGGTAGGGGCTGCTCAGGATATTCCCCGTTCAGATCTGGTAGCGGTGTATTTATTGGGTCTGGTGGAGAATATTCAGTGGGCCAATCAGGAGGAGATCGATCAGTATCATATCCACCTGATTGATAACAACCGCAAGGTGGAGGAATCATTGAAGAATTTTTCCAGGAACCGGAAACTTCATGGCAAAACAGTAAAAGTGACCCGTTCTGGAAAAGTGGACGTCCCTAAAGGCGCACATATAGTTTATCTGGCCAAAGACAAGGTGGATTCTTACAGTGAGCTTTTTAAAATAGTGGAAGGGCAAAATATTCTAATCATTAGTGAAGGTTGCGACAATAAGCGTCTTTTTATGATCAACCTCTACGAAACGGAGAAAAGGGAGATTCAGTTTGAGATCAACAAGGCCAATATTATAAACCAGAACCTGGGTATCAATCCGGATATCATTCTTCTTGGCGGTACAGAGATTGATGTGGCCCAACTCTACAAGGAAGGCCAGAAGAGTCTTTTGGAGATGGAAAAAGCCATGAAGAAACTTCATCAGGAACAGGATGAACTAAAAGCCGCCGGAGAGCAAATCCGACAGCAGACCGAAACACTGAGAAATGAGATTGAAGCAAAAGAGGGAGAAAAAGATAGCTTACAGAAAAAGATCGGCCGGCAGATGGAAGAAGTTAAGCTCCGAACCAATGAATTGACCTCCCTGAAGGAAGAATACCGGCCGCTGCGGGAAGAGGCCGCACAGCTTAAATCGGAGTTGAGAAGTCAGAAAAACCTTCTTGCAGGCAAAACAAAAGAGCTGGATTCACTAACCGGGAAAATTGCGGAGAGTAGAGTCGAACTGGAAAAACGTCAAATGCAGACTAAGCTGCAGCAAGCGGCTCTGACGAAGCGGGAAGAAACCATCACTCTCCAGCAGCGGGTGATGATATTACTGGGACTTATCACCTTCCTGGTTGTCACCCTGTTTTTTATTGTAATCCGGAGCAACCGGCGGCAGCGCGCCGCCAGCAAAAAACTGGCCAAAGCAAAGCTTGAAGCCGATCGGGCTAACCAGGCTAAAAGTTCGTTTCTCGCTAATATGTCCCATGAGATACGCACCCCGATGAACGCGATTTTGGGCTACTCCAAACTGATGCAGAAGGAGAACTCACTGCTGCCGGAGCAGCGAGAATCCCTGAATACAATTACCAGCAGCGGCGAACATCTTTTGGCTTTAATAAATGACATCCTGGAAATATCCAAGATTGAGGCAAAACAGATTACTCTAAATATTGTTACCTTTGATTTTTATGCGTTGCTTCATGATTTGGAAGCTATGTTTGAAAGCAGTATAGAAACTAAAGATTTGCAGTTTAAGATAGTCGGGACCAATGAAGTCCCCCGTTATGTTGTAACAGATAAAGATAAATTTCGGCAAATACTATTAAATCTATTAAGCAATGCCGTTAAATTCACTGAAAAAGGCGGCATAATAATGCGGGTAACTATAAAAGGTGAAAAACCGGATAATCAGAGCCTGGTGGTTGAGGTGAAAGATACCGGAGTTGGCATTACTGAGAATGAATTAGACAAAGTGTTTGAGTATTTTGAGCAAACAGAATCGGGCAGAAAAAGTAAAAAAGGTACAGGGCTTGGGCTTGCCATCAGCCGCGATTTCGCGCGTAAGATAGGGGGAGATATAACTGTAACCAGCGAAGTCGGAAAAGGAAGCATCTTTTGTCTTGAGATTAATATCAAAGAGGGCAGCGAGTCGGACATCAAAGAAAAGACGCGGGAGCGGCAAGTGATTGTGCTTGAACCCGGACAGGAAGTTTTCCGTATCCTTGTAGTTGAAGATATGGAAGACAGCCGTATTCTGTTAGTAAAGATTCTTAAGACAGTTGGCTTTCAGGTAAAAGAAGCGGTAAACGGCAAAGAGGCTGTAGCGGTTTTTAAAGAGTGGCGCCCGCACTTTATCTGGATGGACGTCCGCATGCCGGTGATGGACGGTATGGAAGCAACCCGGCGTATCAAAGCAGACGGAGCCGGAAAATCGACTGTCATTGCGGCGCTCACAGCCCACGCCCTGACTGAGGAGAAGGAACAAATTCTGGCGGCGGGATGCGATGCTTTTGTGCGCAAACCTTTCCGTGAACAGGAAATATTTGATGTTATGGCAGAGCATCTCGGGATTAAATACCAGTATGAAGAGGAACCGGATGAAGAGCTACCTGTGGAAACGGATGTTGAATTACACAAGGTACAGTTGGCGGCTCTGCCGGCGGATTTGCGTAGTGAATTGCATCAAGCAGTGGTCGAATTGGACACAGCCCGAACTCTGGAACTGATCGAGCAGGTCAAACAGCAGGATGCTTCCATTGCCAGTGTATTGAATGCGCTGGCGAAGAAGCTTGATTACCGCCGCTTGCTGAGATTGCTTGAAAACAAAGATAGAAAATCTTTGTAATTGTGCAATACGAAAGGAGAATATTATGATTGCAAATAAGAGACAAAAAACAGATCAACAAGAAATTCTTGTAGTTGACGATACCCCGGCCAATCTGCAGCTTTTGACAGGTATTCTTACGGGGCATGGATATCGCGTGCGTCCCGCCGCCGACGGCCGTCTGGCCATGCAATCCGTGGCGGCCAGGCTGCCGGACCTGATCCTGCTGGATGTAAAAATGCCGGACATAGACGGTTATGAGGTCTGCCGCCACATAAAGGCTAACGAACAGAGCCGCAAGATTCCGGTGATCTTCATCAGCGCCCTTGGCGATACCGCCGAAAAGATTGAAGGTTTCAAAGCCGGAGGCGTAGATTATATTACCAAACCGTTTGAGCCCGAAGAGGTGCTGGCGCGGGTTGGAACCCACCTGCGTTTATGGGAGCTGACCGAGCGGTTGGAACAAAAAGTCAGCCTGCGCACCGCAGAACTGACGACAGCCAATAAACAGCTCCGGCGGGAAATCACCCAGCGAAAGCAGGCCGAGGAAGCTTTAAGAGCAAGTGAGATAAAATTTCGCGAGTTCGTGGAAGGTACGGATGATCTGGTTACGCAGGTAGACGGGGAAGGTAACTTTACTTATTTAAATGATGTAGCGGAAAAAATACTTGGTCTTAAGCCGGATGACTGCATCGGTTTATCCGGTTTTTCATTTATTCATCCTGATGATAGGTTTGAAACCCAGCGTAATTTTCAGGAATGGGTAAGTAAGCGTCTTTCAGGTATTACCTTGGAGAACCGTCAGGTTAGCCGCAACGGTGAAGTGCATGAAATGCTTTGGACGATTAATCCCCACTTTGACAAAGACGGAAATGTAATTACAATTAATAGCATTGCCCGTGATATAACCGAGCGCAAACGGACTGAGGAGGCATTACATAAAAGTGAAGAGAAATACCGGAATTTAATTCAGCAATCCAATGACGCCATATACCTTCTTTATAATAAAAATTTTGAGATTATTAATGAAAAATTCCAGGAGATATTCGGATTGAGTTTAGAGGATGTTAATAAACCTGATTTTAACATTATGAATCTGGTGGCGCCTAAAAGTAGGGAATTCATTGAAGAGCGGGAAAAACAATTTGCAAAGGGGCAAGAGCTTGAACATACATACGAATTTACAGCCCTTTCAAAAGACGGCAAAGAGATAGAGGTGGAGGTATCAACTTCACATATTAAATATAAAGATGGTATTGCCACACAGGGTATTTTACATAACATTACAGAACGAAAAAATTTAGAACAGCAGCTCCGACAAATGCTGAAAATGGAATCAATTGGCACTCTGACAGGCGGTATAGCACATGATTTTAATAATCTCCTTACCGTGATTAATGGGCATGCTGAAATGACTTTGATGAAATGTGAAAAAGACCATCCGCTGCATAAAAATATTGCTTCAATTCACCAAGCAGGTAAAAAAGCAGCAAATTTAACTAAACAATTATTAGCCTTCAGCCGGAAACAGATAATCAAACCACAAACCGTTGATATTAATATATTGATCTCTGATTTTGATAAAATGATACGCCGTCTCATTGGAGAAGATATCAGTATGGAACTTAACCTTTTTCATGATATTTCTCTTATTAAAGCTGACCCATCACAACTCGAGCAAATTTTAATAAATTTAATCGTAAATGCCAGGGATGCAATCAATCAACTGACTGAACTCGCTTCTGAGAAGAAAATCACAATTGAAACCAACCATGCCTATCTTGATGAATTATATGTCTCAAAGCATGTTGGAAGCCAAATTGGCTTACATATAATAATATCTGTAAGTGATAATGGTATTGGTATGGATAAAGAAATAAAGAACAAAATATTTGAACCTTTTTTCACTACAAAAGAGATAGGTCAGGGCACAGGTCTTGGACTGGCAACTGTTTATGGGATAGTAAAACAAAACAGGGGAAGTATTTATGTTTACAGTGAACAGGGACAGGGCACAACTATAAAAATATACTGGCCTTCCACTGAAGAGAGGAAAGTTCCTGATCTTGCGAAAAAAACAAGTAAAGATAATTTGACAGGAAATGAGACTATTTTACTTGTTGAAGATGATAAAGGAGTCCTGGATTTTGCCTTTTCGGTTTTGGAAGAATTGGGGTATAGTGTTTACCGGGCTTCAAACGGTAAAAAAGCTTTGGAATTAGCAAAGGAAAAAAATATCCGGTTTGATTTGCTCTTCACAGATTTAATAATGCCCGAAATGAATGGCAAAGAGTTGGCCACTTCCATAAAAAAACTGGATCCTGAAATTTCGATTATCTATACTTCCGGCTATACGGATAATCATATATTGCACAGCGGAGTATTAGACGAAGGTATTAATTTTATTCAGAAACCTTACTCCGTACATACTCTTGCACAAAAGATCCGGGAAATGCTGGATAAGAAATAGCATTAATAACACTCCCTTAATGCTACATGAGCGATGTTATGAAGTGGCATGATTTTTTTTACACCACCCAGTTTTATTGCTTCATGAGGCATCCCGAAAACAACACAAGTCTCTTCATCCTGTGCTATAGTAAATGCTCCAGCTTTGGGCACCACGAACATTCGCACAGAATTATATGTTTAGCTATAATGCCATATCTAAGAGCCTTGATATTACAGTATTTTTTATTCTTTCGATATTTGTATAGTATTTCTGTTATGCTCAAACACACAAAGTAAATTACTATTTGAATCTGTAAATAATAAACCGGTAGAAGATCAATATTCTATTGAATTAGGCAATCCAGATGATAGTTTTGAAAAAATAAAGATGAATGTTCTTTTCATTAAAGTAGAAGTCTGTACACCTATTGGCAAAGAAAAAAAATATCCATCCATTACAGTATATTATATAGAAGCAAAAGAAAAGATAAAAAAAGGCTTAAACCAAAAACCAAGAGTTGACCGGAAGTTATTAATGAATATGGAAGTCACTAATTTTGATGATGAGAATAAAATGATTAAATGGTATGGAATGCAATGGAATATAGAGACTTATTTTAAAATATTGAAATCAGGATGTGGTACTGAATGTTCAAAATTGCGGTATGCAGATGTTCTCTCCAAATTTATATCCATTTGTGCAGTAATTGCCTGGAAGGTTTTTTACCTGAATCTGATAAATAGAACAAACCCGGGAAGTATGCAAAAAAAGTTTTTAACAAAGAAGAATATCAGGCATTGAAAGCTTACAAGATACAAAAAATCCTGAATGGAAAGGGAAAACAATATCAGAATTCATTTTGGTCATTGCTGAGTTGGGTGGATATATGGAAAGAGCACAAGACTATCCACCTGGTAATATTATCATTTAGAGAGGTATTTCACGATTATATGATATTATGATCGGACTTAATATGAGAGAATCAAATAATGTGGGTAATTGAAAGTTTAATTAAACGCTTACAAATTAAATAAAAATCTTTTCATTGTCTCCTCCTGAAAAATTTACTAAAATCATTTTGCTGCTTAAATTATCCTATTTTAGTATATATCATATATAAAAAAATAAAGCAAAACATTGCTTTATTTTTTATTATTATCTATTATTTTATTTTCTGATTTTTATTATACATTTACTAGAAAAATTAAAAGGAGGAATTATGAAAAAAAAATTAAGTATTAGGAAAAAAATTGTTTTTGTTTTAGTTATAGTTTTAATTGTATCAAATCTTATTCTTATTCCTTATGTTTTAAAAAAGTTATCTTTGATTGAGAGTGATACTTTGTTAAAAAAAGCAACTGCTTTTAAAACTGAATTACAGAATAGTTTGATTGCAAAAAATAAGGTGTGGTTAACAAATGCACTTCAAATTGCAAAAAACCCTGTTATTGAGGAAGGTATGTTTAATGTGGATAGAGATAAATGCATAAAAATTCTTCAAAAATATGATGGAATATACAAAAAGAATACAGGTTTTAAAAATGTAAAGTTTCATCTAATAGATAAGGAGTTGAAATCTTTTGTTAAATCCTGGAAACCTAAAAGTTTCGGTGAAGAATTAAATTATTCTGAAGCATATAAAGAGGTAAAAAATTCACAAAAACCTCTCGTAACAGCTGAAGTTTCTGAAAAAGGTCTTAGACTAAAAGGTTTGTTTCCAGTTACATACAATTCCAAATTTATAGGTATTGTAAATTTTGAGGGAGGTCTAAACTCAATAAAAAGAACATTAAAAAAAAATGATATAGAGTTTTTATATTTTTTAAAAAATGATTTCTTACATATTGGGAAGTCCATAAAGGATAATAAAAAATTTGATAATTATACTTTAAGTCAAAAAGATGCAGATCAAGATTTTTTTGGACATTTATCAAAAAATATAAAAATTGGTGATTTAAGGGCAAATTATTTATTTGATGAAAAATATCTTACTTGTATGGTGCCAATTAAAAGTTTTAATGGAAAAGTGATAGGTATATATTTATTAGGACAAAAAAAGGGGATAGTAACAGAAGCCCTTGAGAAAAATAAACAGCTTGTTATAAATATTTTTATTGCATTTATTGTTCTATTTTTTATTTTCATAGCTATTATTACTTTTGCTATGGAAAAAATAGTAATTAAACCTGTAAAGAATATCATGGAAATAATTAAAAGTTTAGCTGTCGGTGATCTTACAAATACAATAGAAATATATCAGAATGATGAAATTGGGACATTATCTGATTCATTAAGAGATATGACTATAAATTTAAAAAAATTAGTTTATAAAATTCAGTTGGCATCTGACAATGTTGCATCTGGTAGTAAGGAGTTAAGTTCATCCTCTATGGTATTAGCACAGGGTTCAACAGAACAGGCTTCAGCTGCAGAAGAAATTTCCTCTACAATGGAAGAGATGGGAGCAAATATTCAACAGAATACTAATAATGCACAGGAAACCGAAAAAATATCGACAAAAGCCTCTACAAATGCAAAAGAGAGTGGGGAAGCTGTAAATGAAGCAACTACAGCTATGAAAGAGATAGCAGAGAAGATAAATATAATACAGGAAATAGCAAGA
Source organism: uncultured bacterium (assembly GCA_965371805.1). Taxonomy (GTDB): domain Bacteria; phylum Acidobacteriota; class Aminicenantia; order UBA2199; family UBA2199; genus JAOZTV01. The sequence goes on from CBDUZW010000019.1 coordinate 34,369, forward strand.
CAGACCAATTTGCTCGCTCTGAACGCAGCAATAGAAGCAGCGAGGGCAGGGGAGCATGGCAAGGGTTTTGCTGTTGTGGCTTCTGAAGTAAGAAAACTTGCAGAAAGGAGCCAGAATGCAGCAGAGGAGATCACCGAAATCGCAAAAAAAACCCATGGAGTGGCAGAGAAAGCGCTAGAGATGTTAAATGCTCTTGTGCCCGACATTGGTAAAACAGCTGACCTGGTTGCAGAAATAACCGCATCCAGTACTGAACAGAATCAGGGGGTAGAGCAGATCGTGAAGGCAATAAATGAGCTTGATAAGGTTGTCCAGCAGAACGCAGGTTCATCGGAGGAAATGGCATCAACAGCCGAGGAGTTATCATCTCAGGCGCAGCTGTTACAAACAACGATATCATTCTTTAAAATAGGAAATGAAAAATCCCATACCTCTGTAACTACACGTCATCAGCCAGTTACGCATTATCAACCAGTAACCAACAAAAAACCAGCAACTAATTACAAAAAACAAAAACAGCTGACCCCAAAAAAAGGCGGTATGAAACTTGATATGGGATCAGGTGCTGATAGTGAAGATGGAGATTTTGAGAGATTTTAATTAGTTTGTCGTTTATCGTGTTTCGTTTTTCGTGATGCATAAATCATGGATTGTGAAGCAATTTAATAAATATTGATGAAAAATGTAGGAGCAGGTCTTGTGCCTGCCCTTTTTAAGGAAGGAGGAAATGATGGAAAGAGATGAATTAATTGATGATGGGCAATTATTTACATTTGTTTTAAGCAATGAAATATATGGGATAGAGATCTCGAAAGTACGTGAAGTTATGGATTTTAAAAAAGTAACGACTGTTCCAAAAACCCCTAAATTTATGAAGGGAGTGATAAATCTCAGAGGAGGTGTTGTACCTGTAATTGACTTGAGATTAAAGTTTGGTATGGAAGAGACAGAAAAAACTGTCGATACCTGTATAATTATTGTTGACATAACAGTTGATGGTGAAAAAACCTTTATTGGAGCTTTGGCGGACTCAGTAAAAGAGGTTATAACCATTGATCCTGAGGATATAGAACCTGCCCCAAAGATAGGCACAAAACTTGATACAGACTTTATAAGAGGTATGGGTAAACATGATGAAGATTTTGTAATAGTTCTGGATATTGAAAAAATATTTACAACTGAAGAACTCATAGAAGTAAAAGAAGTGAGCAATACTTAATAAATTAATGATTTATTTAATCGAAAATTTTATTGAAGTAAGAAATTATTACTATTAGGTGTAGCGGACCAGAATCAAAATCAACCAGACCCAGAATAAAGATGTAGAACCTACGATAATCGTTTTTTAATATTGGATTAGATTTATAAATCAATTAAACAGGAAAATAGCAAGGGGGTGGTAAAATATATAAATAGACAGAATATTCTTCATATCAATATTGAGGATGATCAGTTGAAAAAAAAATCAATTTTGATAATCTTTGGTTTGAAGCATATAGGCACTTAGGGGTTCCGATATCAAAACTGTTAAAAATAACGTTTTAAATATAATTCTATAAAAACCCAACGTAAACCATTTATTATTAATGTTTTCCAGCTTAACATTTTTGTTAAAGAGAAAGTCATAAATTATGACATTTTTAATGTTAAAAGTTTATACGAGGCAAGAAGTTTCTGGGCTTTTGGCATTAAAATATTGCCTGCAAATTTATCACACCATTTTTCAATATTATCATTTTGATGATTCCAATTATCAAGTGCATTCTCTTTTTTAAATAAATGAGCCAATTCATGAAAGAGTGTAAAGGACTGTGCCTTTTTAGCATCTGAATCATTTATAATAATAATGGGCAATTTTGAGTGATATATTGTTAGCCCACGTAGTAAAGATTTGTCTATATGTGACCACCCTTTGTATTTTGATGTCAAAAAAACAAAGACACCTTTATTCTCAAGTACTATCTTCCATTGTTTAAAATTAAGGCTACCATCCACTCCTAACCATTCTCTTACTATTGCTGCAGCTCTGCTTGGAGTAGGATTGTTTATTAAATTGGGTGCATTAAAAGATTCAATTGGTTCTCTCATGTCGTCCCTTAACTCAATAATAAATTCTCGAAATCGCTCGATTTTTGTTATTATACTGCGTACTTTATGATTGTTAAATATTTCTGTTTTGCTATCTATAAATTGGCGAAAAGCAGGGACTGATTTTTTAAATTGGTATCTTTCCGGTAAATGTTCAGATACAAAAACCCAACGAGGTACTTTATATAATTCAGCCAGAGTTTCTAATTGTCTAAATGTAGGTTGTAGTTGCCCTAGTTCTATTTTAACAATACTTTTTACTTTTTTTTCTACTTCAAAAAAATCAAGTCCAATCTGTTCGCGACACTGCGCTAAAATATTTAAATTTATATTTTCTACTCGACCAGACATTAATCTTCTCCATTTACTCAACCAGGGATACGCACAACTATCTATATCCTCTGTTCATAATTATACTATCATATTGTCTAAAAAACATTATATTTTATTAAAAATTTAAAGTCAAAAAAAAAAGAGAAAATTTTACACTTTGTTTAGTGGATTCCATGACGAGGAAATAAGATAATAGGATTTTATTGTTGACTATACAGAAAATTAAAAAGAAAAATAATTCTGATGAAAATCAATTATATGATTTATTTAAAGTATGTATTGAGAAGTAAATCACTGGCCTCTGTTGGAAGTAGATCACCGGAATTAATTTTTTTTTCAATAATTGACAATAATTCAGTGATCTCCGGACTTTTATAAAAACTATCAAGTAAATGATTTTCTGTCATTGACTTTACCCATGATAATTGTTGTGCCTTTCTTCTCTCCTTGAAGATGCCGGACTCTTTGGTTATCTTTTCAAAATTGCAAATCATATCCCAAAGCTTATCAATTCCAACATTTTTTATAGCAGAACAGGTTCTTACTTGTGTTTTCCATCCCTCAGTGGCATTTTCCAGGTATTTAAATGCCTGTCTATATTCATTTGCAGCAATATTTGCTTTTTCAATATTATCTCCATCCGCTTTATTTATAATAAGCGAATCCGCAATTTCAATAACGCCTTTTTTTATTCCCTGTAATTCATCACCAGCTCCGGATATCATTACAAGGAGAAAAAAATCAACCATGGACCTGACAGCTATCTCGTTTTGACCAACTCCTACTGTTTCTACAAGGATTACGTCAAATCCTGCAGCTTCACAAATAAGAATTGATTCTCTGCTTTTTCTTGTAACTCCTCCTAGAGAACCGCCCGAGGGAGAAGGACGGATGAAACTGTTTTCTTCTTTGGTAAGATGTTCCATCCTTGTTTTATCAGCAAGAATACTTCCCCCAAAACGGGAGCTGCTTGGATCAACAGCAAGCACAGCTACTTTCAGTCCTTTGTTAATCAAGTATAAACCAAAGGTTTCGATTAAAGTACTTTTTCCTGCTCCGGGAACGCCTGAAATTCCAATTCGAATTGCATTACCTGTGTGAGGGAGGATTTTCTTTAAAACAGATTTTGATTTTTTCTGGTCTTTTTCTGCATTACTTTCTATAAGAGTGATAGCTCTTCCCAGGATCATTTTATTTTTCTCCAGAATCCCATCCACAAGTTCGTTTACACTTAATTCCGGTTTTTTTGTTCTCCTATTTTTAAGCTCATTATTCACAGATGACTGATCAGAAACACCACTCATAATATTTGTTGCAAAAATGTCCGGTCTTTTTTCATCAACCCAATCGGGTTTCTTGTTCTTTTTTTTATTACTGTTCATTTTTTTAGTTTAAGTCAAATATTTCAATTGAATAATCATTCAGATCAATTTTGAGTAATTTGTTTTTTAATGTATTTGGAAAACCACAAATGTTTTTTACAAATTCAGTTACTTGAATTGAGGAGATAAGAGAAGGTACCGGAGCTATTACCGGTATCTTTTCCTCTAAAACAGGGATTGTGTTGCCAAATATTTCTCTCAATGACATTGTCTCATCAGGAATAATTGTCGTAATCTGTCCATACATTCCATGTATACCACCATGTATCATTGGTATTTTCCTTTTCTGTATAAAATCATCAAGAAAATATCTTGCTTCAAAATTATCAAGGCAGTCAATAACAAAATCTATTTTGTCAGGCAGGTTAAAATCTTTTATGATTTTTATCTTATGTGGATATATTTCTGTTCCTAATCCTATGTCTAACAGGTTTTTTGTAGCTATATCAACCTTGGCTTGTCCAATATCATTTCTTGTATAAAGAATTTGTCTGTTTAAATCAGGAGGGTCCAAAATTCCTGGATCAATTAAATGTAGCGTTCCTACACCTAATCTGACAAGTTGCTGGCATAAGGGTGAACCAAGTCCCCCAACGCCTGCAACTAATATTGATGTCTCTTTTAATTGATTTTGATTATCTTTACTAATGATTTTTTGCTGTCTATTAAAAAAATCCATTTAATTTCGCCTGCTTCTTTTTTACTTATACTTCAACCATTTTATTATTTCCTTTATAGAAGGTTTTTTTCCATACATTAAAATCCCTGTTCTAAATATTTTAGCTCCAAGCCATGCCAGGCACACAGTTGTAAAAATACTAATAACTATTGATAAAATAATTTGGAAAAGTGAGGGCATGGTGACACTAATTCTCATAAACATCAGGGTTGGTGTAAACAGTGGAAAGAGAGAAGCATAGACGACAATTGGAGTATTAGGGTTCTGAGTAACCATAAATCCAATGATAAGTGGAATAAACATCAGATATGTCAGAGGTGCTGCAAATTGCTGAGCTTCCTGATCTGTATTAACCGAAGCACCAACTATTGAAAAAAGCACTGAATACATAAAATATCCAATAATAAAGAATATCAAAAAATAAAAAACAATAAGTGGAGTAAAGAAACCTGTTATGCTCTTGTCTATTCCAAGGGAAGCTTTTCCAAGAAATACAGCTCCTATTCCTATCCATAGTAAGACTTGTGTTAATCCTGCAAGTCCTATACCAATGATCTTACCATAGAAGAGAGTCTGGGTATTTGTTGAAGAGATAAGAACTTCCACAATTCTATTGTTTTTTTCTTCTATTACTCCTCTCATTATTAGCTGACCATATGCCATTATTACAGAAAAGAGAATTGTCAGCATGAATACTGACATCATATATGCAGATCCTGAATTTGACTCAGAATCTTTGCCCTCTTTTACTGCAAAAGTAGAAAATATTACATTTCTAGTAGCGTCATCAACAATTTTTACTATTTCAGGATCCTTGATCTTTTCAATTAAAATAGTTGATGACAGGATTTTTGCAATTCTTGAATTCATATATTTATTTGTTGTAAAATCAGAAATGTTTAAGGAAAAATAATATACTTTTCTTGTTTTTTTAATTTTTTCCGGAATGATCAAAAAACCGCTGATTTCCTTATTTATTACTTTCTCTCTATATTCCTGAATCAATAAAGAATCAATTTTGTCAAGCTGAAGATTCATTTCCATAAGCCTGTCTTGTTCTTTTCTTATTCTATCTAAAAAAAGTTTTTTTTCGTTTTTATCTTTTGTGTTTTTATATATTGCAGATATTTCTCCTATTTCAGTCTTAAGATTTTTGATCTTAAGTTCAAGGTCATTAAAATTATTAATAATATCATTTTGTTTATTATTTAAATTAGAAATTTTACTAAATTTTATTTTGAGTTTTTCTTCCTCTTCATTTACTTTTTTATTACTATTGTTGATAAGTTGGTCAGATATTAAACCAGAGTAATCAACAACGGCAATATTTTTTGTCTCTCTTCCTACTTTTGTCAATAGTGTCGGGAGGAAAAAAAAACCACCCATTAATACAGGAGTTAAAATTGTTGCAATAACAAAAGATTTTTTTTTTACTATCTGCATATATTCTTTTTTAATAATTACCCAAATTTTCATAATTAATCCCTTTATAACGGTTTTTGAGTCTTCTGCTCTTTAACTTTTCCTATAAAAATACTGTTTAATGAAGGTTCAGTTATAGATAGACTATTTATAGATAGTTTTTCTATCAATTGTTTTAATACCAGATCTTTATATTTCATGTCAATTAAATCTATTTCCATTTCATTTCCATAATCTCTTACTGCATTTACATACTCTAGCTTTTCGACAAAACCAGAATTACCTGAATAATTCAAATGTAAAACTTTATTTCCAAATTTAGCTCTTACTTCATCTAATTCTCCTTCGAGGACTTTTTTACCCTGATTTATCATTACGACTGAATCTACAATTTTTTCAGCATAATCCATTAAATGAGTAGAAAAAATGATCGTTACTCCCTCTTTTTTTTTTTCAAGAATTATATCTTTTACAAGCTCAATATTTATGGGGTCAAGGCCGGAAAAAGGCTCGTCAAGAATTAAAAGGTCTGGTTCATGTATTATTGTTGTAATGAATTGAAGTTTTTGAGCCATCCCTTTTGACAGTTCCTCTATTTTTTTTTCTTTATGTTCTGCAAGATCAAATTTCGTTAATAATTCCATGCCACGGGTTTTAATAAGATCTTTTTTCATTCCCTTCAATTTTCCAAAAAATTCAAGAGTTTCTATGATAGTCAGTTTTCTGTAGAGACCTCTTTCTTCAGGTAAATAACCCACAATATCTTTGGTTTTTTCTGAAAACGGTTTTCCAAAAATCTTTATTTTTCCTGAATCGGGAACCATAATATTCATTATCATTCGGATAATTGTTGTTTTCCCTGCTCCATTAGGTCCCAGCAATCCAAGGATCTTCCCCTTCTCTAATCTTAAGGAAACCTTGTTTACTGCTTTTTTTTTGTCAAATTCCTTGACAAGGTTTTCCAGACTTAATGCGTACTCTTCCATAATCATATATCTCCTATTTCTGGTAATTTCTAATTGAGTAATTAATAATAAATCTTAATAACAAAGCTTCCTGAATTATTGTTGAAATTAAAATCATTGATACCTATAAACAGTTTTCCATCACTTATACTCTTGATTGGTGCTTTATTATTGCCAATATAGAATGGATTATTCTTTTCACCAATTTTTGCTATAACTGCACCTGTTGGTTGTACTGGAAGTTGTTTGTTCTTATTCCATTTTACATTTAATTCCCCATTTTGAAACACCTGTTTTTTTTTTGTTATAAAAATAGCACCTGATATTGAGAATAAAATGTTCTGTCCGGATTTTATATTGATTCCTGTATTTAACCAATTGGTATTGCCTTTTAGAATAAACCTTCTGAATTTTTTCCCTCTCCGTAATTTAGCATAGAGTGATTCAGTTTCAAAAGAAGATGTGATGCCAATTTCTTTAGGGGAATTGAATTCGATTTTCCATATTTGAGCTAAAGGAAATTTTCTTAAAGATTTATATTTATTAAATTTATATATATTAAAATGCATCAAACCATATTTAAAATTTACTAACTTTCCTTCATATTTAGTTCCATCAACTGTATATAATACATGTGTATTAGGAAATACAGCCGCAACGGAAATAATAACAAATAAAATTATAAAAAAACTTTTTTTCATACTTAACTTCCTCAATGTAAAATTATCGTAAAATTATCACTATTTTTAGACAATTTTTAAATTGCCTAAAAATTAAGTTAAAATATATAATACTTTTAATTAAAATTCAACTAAAATCAATAACATTTAAAATAAATTTAGTTGGGTAATTGCATTCTTATTGATGATTCGTACCCATTTCTATTAATCCATAAACGAATCACTTTTCCTGGTTCTGTTTCATCAAGGATCTCTTTAAATTGTTTGATTGACTCCAATTCAGTTCTATTTATTCCGAATATAATATCTCCTGCTTTAATTCCATATTCGGCAGCAAAGCCTTTTTTTTCAACAGTTTTGACAAGAATTCCCTTTGATGTTGACAGCTCATATTCTTTTTTTAATTCGATTGAATTGTCAATGAGTACCATTCCAAGATCAGTGATTTTCCCACTTTTTCCAAGTGGTTTATATTTTATTGTATCAGGAGCCTTTCCGATTTTTATTTTTTTTGTTATTTCTGTGTTTTTTTTACCACTGAGTCTTATTATAGAAAGTGTTATAATTGATCCCGGACTTGAGTTTCCAATAATTCTTTTTAATTCATTACCGGTTTTTACTTTTTTTCCATCAATTTTTACAATAAAATCAAAATCTTTTAATCCCGCTTTTTTTGCAGGAGAATTGGTTTCAACACTTTTTATTAAAATTCCAGCAGAAGGAAGGTCAAACTCTTTTGCTTCCTTTTTTGAAAGTACTCTTATTTCAACACCTAACCAACCTCTGGAAACACTACCTTTATTTTTTAATTCTCCAATTACTTTTTTTGCCATGTCTGAGGGGATTGCAAAACCTATTCCAATACTTCCTCCGGATTGAGATAAAATAACAGAATTGATTCCAATGACTTTTCCCTTCATATTTATCAATGGACCACCTGAATTTCCTCTGTTAATGGAGGCATCAGTTTGCAGGAAGTCAACATAATCAGCAACATCCAGTTGTCTACCTTTTGCTGAAATTATACCTGAGGTTACTGTAAGGTCTTGATTTAAAGGATTTCCTATTGCTAGAACCCATTCGCCTATTTCAACCTTATTTGAATCTCCCAATTCAATATATGGAAGATTTTTTCCGTTAATTTTTAATAGAGCAAGATCAGTTTTTGGGTCTTTCCCAATTATCTCTGCTGAATACTCTTTGTCATCAATTGTTTTTATTATAACTTTCATAGCATTTTCTACTACATGGTTATTTGTTATTATATATCCGTCTGATGAGATTAGAAATCCTGAACCAACACCTGTTACTTCTCTGTTTCGTGGACGTTGACGGAAAAAACGGTTTAAAAGGCTGTCATTAAATGAAGAGTTCAATTTTGAAATGGTCTTTGACATAACTTTTACAACGGCAGGCCGGACTCTCTTTACGAGTGGTGCAAAACTAAAATTCACCATTTTTATAGGAGCTGGTTTTTTGTCTATCTGCTCCGCACTTACTGTATTTAATCCTTGACCAGTTCCAAATACTAAAGCAAAAAATAAAGCACCTAGAAAAAAGCTTGCTCCTGCTATTAAACTAAATTTCTTCATCTTTGAATCTCCTTCATTTTTTTTATTGTTCTATCCGTATTAAGACGGTAAATTTTCATAGAAAGTTTCATTGTTTCATATTTTACCTAAAGTTTTTATATATTTAATAATTCCCAGGTATATTCCCTCTGCAAGAGTCTGCCTGTATGGACCTCTTTTTAATCGTTCCGCTTCAACTCTATTACTGAGAAAGGAGGTTTCTATCAGAATTGAAGGCATCTCTGCTCCTACAAGTACATAAAAAGGGGCTTTCTTTACTCCAAGATCAGTAACTTGTTTATAATTTGATCTAACTTTTTTTAAAATTCCTTTTTGAACTGTCCGGGCCAGGACGATTGATTCTTCAATTTTCGCATTTTTTATTATTTTATCAACAATGGAATTTAATTTAGTAAGAGAAGTTTTTGATACCGCATTTTCCTGAGCTGCCACTCTTATTGCATGTGGATCAGTTGTCATACTTAAATAGTAAGTTTCAATTCCATTTACTTTTTTTCTTGGAGCTGAGTTAACATGGATAGATATAAAAATATCTCCTCTTTTTGAATTGGATATCGCTGTTCTTTCTTCCAGTGATATATATTTATCTGAATCTCTTGTTAATATTACATTTATCCCGTCATTCTTTTTAAATAAGTTCTTTAATCTTTTTGAAATATCAAGGACGATGTGTTTTTCATATAAATGATATTTTAAATTCATAGTGCCGGGATCTTTTCCACCATGCCCAGGATCAATGATTATTGTTTTCACCCCAAGTCCCAGTTGTCTTGAGATTGAATATCTGCCATTAATTTGTTCTGGTACTCTGGTTATAGTGAGACCTTTTTCGGCAGTTTGTTTGTTTGCAAATTCTTTTGAATTTTCAAAAAAATCAAGTACTATTCGGTATGGGGCCTTTAAATAGAAAAGATTATACTTTTCTACTGCTGTGAAATTGAAAACAACTCTCAACGTATTACTTCCTCTTTTCCCGATTCGTATTTTTTTTAGATGCCCCATATTAAAATTGATCTCTTTTGATTTTGCCTCAGGATAATTTTTTCCAAAAGAACAGTTCTTTAGATCAAAATATAATCGAAAGTTCTTTTTACCAGGTAGACTTTTTGCAATTATCTTGATTGGCGCGGAAAGGTCTAAGACAAACCTGGTATAATTGTCATAAGTAAAATATCTCAGGTTGTTAAGTTTCACATTTCCTGCTTCTATAACAGAAAGTGGCAAAATAAGACAAATGTAAATAATAATATAAATTCTTTTCATTAAATGAAATTTTACTTTAAAATAACCCATATTTCAACTAGGAGTGATTTTTTTAATTATTGTATACTTGATTTTATTATTAATATAACTTAATATATATTATAGGATTTTAATGGGAAAGAAAATTTTAGTAATTGATGATGAACTTTTTATCAGGGAACTAGTACAAGATTTTTTAGAAATAGAAGGTTTATTCTGTAGGATAGCTGCTAATTTAGCCGAAGCATTGGCTTTGTTTAAGGAAGAATGTTTTGATTTGGTATTATTAGATAGAAACCTTGGTGATATGCAGGCTGAGGAGGTTCTAGGTGAATTGAGAGCTGTCCAAAAGAAGATCCCGATTATTATGATGACTGGAGATCTTGATATTCCTGAAAAACTTATTGCTGATTTTAATATTTCAAATGTTATAAATAAACCTTTTCAATATGATGAGTTTATCGATATTATCAATAAAAACCTATAACCTATTTTATATGGAGTTAGAATGTTAAAAAAATTTATAATAATATTAATAATAATTGGATTATTTGCAACATTATCTTTTCCCGAGATAATGAAACTAAATGAACTAAAGGTAGGAATGGAGGGAATTGGAAAAACAATCTATAAAGGCACCAATATTGAATCGTTTAAATTTAAAATTCTTGGTTTTATAGAGAATTTTTCAGCCGGAAAGACTTTAATAATAGCAGAACTTTTCTCTCCGGAATTGGAGAATATGGGGATTGTTTCCGGGATGAGTGGAAGTCCTGTTTATATAAATGGGAAAATAATTGGCGCTGTGTCTTATGGTTTTGGTTTTTCAAAAAAACCCATTGGTGGAATAACTCCTATTGAGGATATTTTAAAAACTGATACATATAATAAAAAAAGTTTCAAAATTAATATATCTGATATTAAAGTTGATTTTGGGAAGAAAAATATAAGCAAAATCTGGGATTTAATAGAGAAAAAATTAGTTGAAAGAGTCAACTATTCACCTAATAGTAATTTAGTCCCAATTAAGCTTATTTCATATAGCAGAGGTATGGTCCCGACTGTGACAAACCGTTTGAATTCTATTTTCACTCCACTTAGTAGTTTAAGTAACCTGAAGGTTAGATCAAATCTAATAAAAGTGAAAGATGAAGATTTTTTTAAGATTAGAGAGGCAGATGCAGCAGCTATTCCACTGGTTAGAGGTGATTTTGAATATTCCTCCTCAGGCACTGTAAGTTATGTTGACGGAAACAAAGTTTATCTGTTCGGGCACCCATTTTTTAATCTTGGGAAAGTATCGTTTCCACTTCATAAGGCTGAGGTTATTACTATAGTACCATCTTATCAAAGTCCTTTTAAATTATCTGCTTCAAAACATATGATAGGAACAGTAACTCAGGATAGGTTTTCAGCAGTTATGGGTGAATTAGGCACAAAACCTTATATGATCCCTTTAAAAATTTTCTTAAAAGATAGAGATAAGAGTTTTTCAGTAGAGATAGTTAATCATCCCTTATTAACTCCGGCCTTAACAGCAATATCACTTAATAATGTTTTTTCTACGGAACTTCAGGAAGTTGGATTTCAATCTTTCAAAGTAACGGGAAAAATATTTGTAGAGGATGAAAAGAATATAATAATTAATGAGTTATATAGCGGTTCGGCTTCATATGACAATTTTTCAAATTTGATAATGGCAATAAATTTTTTCCTTATGAATAATAAAGAACGGGAAATAAAGATACAAAAAATGAATTTTGAAATTCAGGCATCAGAGAGAATAAAAAAAGCTACTATAGAGAATGTACTGGTAAATAAGAATAAGTTTAAATCAGGCGAACTGGTAAAATTGAATATCCAATTAAAAAATGATCTTGGTGATTCTTATGTGAAAGAAATACAAATCAAAGCCCCTTTGCTTTCATCAGGTACAGATTTTTATATTCTAGTAGGTGACAGAAATGCTATTAGTAGATTTGATGCACAAAACATTAAATCTTCATATTTCCCTTCGACAATAGATGCTCTTATCAGAGTTATAAATAATTTAAGAAAGGGTAACAGAATTTATGTTAAAATGTTTACAAGTCAAAAAGGTTTGTATCTAAAAGGAAGAGAATATTCAAATCTACCTGGAAGTTTGAGCGTTCTATATAAATCAAATTCATTAACAAAGGAGAGCTCATCTACAAGATATTCCACTATTAGAGAATATCAAATGGAGACAGAAGCGGTTATATCAGGAAAGAAAATATTTAAGTTGAAAATCAGGGAGAAATAAAAAATGAGAGCCAGTAAAAATATAATTATATTGTTTTTGGTACTATTATTATCACAATCACTTCATGCAGTAAAAGTCAGAAAAATTTCTTTATCAAACTATAAGGAAATGCAGAAAGGAAGACTTGACGGCACTCTGATCAGTAGTAGAGGGGAACTTATCCTAGGACCAACCATCAAAAAAATTCCAGGTCCTGAAAGTGAATTTTTTCTGTCACTTGCAATTGATAAAAATAATAATAAGTTTATTGGAACAGGACATAAAGGGACTCTTTATAAAATTGATCAAAGTAACAAAATCACAAAACTATTTTCTGCAAAAGAATTAGATATATATGCAACCCTTGCAAGAAAGAATGGAAATATACTTGTAGGCACTTCGCCAGGTGGCAAGATATATACAATTGATAAGAAAGGTAAGAGTAAATTGTTTTTTAATCCGGGAGAAAAATTTATATGGGATATTAAAGAACATCATGATGGAAATATCTATTGTGCTGTTGGTAATAGTGGCGGTGTTTACAGGATTGATAAATTAGGAAACGGAAAAAAAATGTTCTCTTCAGAAGATCCACATATAATGAAACTTTTTATTTCAAAAAATGGATCTATATATGCAGGTTCTGGAAATAAAGGGATACTTTATAAAATTACTAATAGAAAAACCAAGGTTATGTTTGATTCTCGCTTACAGGAGATCAGAGGAATTTGCGAAGATCCTTTTGGAAATATTTATTTTTCAGCTAATAGAGATGTCAATGAAAATATAAGCATAAAAAAAAACAAGAATATTATTATAATGAAAAGTATTGTTCTCAATAAAATTCCGGTAAAGAAGAAGAGTATATTATATAAATTGGATACTAGCGGAATTGTAAGTCAGGTCTGGTCTTCAATTGACGAAAATATATATTCAATTTATTATGATAAGAAGAGAAAAAGTGTAATTATTGGAACAGGGAATTCTGGTAGAGTATATAGTGTAAAAGAGGATAAGAGTTTCTCACTTCTATATGAGAGTGAATCTTCTCAGGCATTCAAAATAGTTAAAGGAAATAATGGTTTCTTTTTATTATCAAATAATACTGCATCACTTATAAAAATCGAAGATAAATTAAATAATATTGGCAGCTATTTTTCAAAGGTCATTGACCTTAAGTATCCCTCAAAACTTGGAAGAGCATATTGGAAGTTAAAAACCTCAAATGATTCTCGGGTTTTAGTATATTTAAGAGCCGGAAACTCTTTATCTCCAGATAAAACCTGGCTTAAATGGACTGCTCCATATTCAGATAATAAAGGGACTAATATAGACATATCTGGATATAGATACGTTCAGATAAAAATCGTTCTAAACACATCAAACCCTAATTATTCTCCGGTTTTTAACTCTTTTTCACTGTATTCTCTGCCTGCAAATATAGAACCCAAAATTGAGGAAATAAAAATAAGCCCTAAGGGTAGAAATACGATTATTAAATTAAAAACAAACGATCCAAATAAAGATAAAATTCAGTTTAATCTATATTTGAAAAAAACAGATAAAAAAAAATGGATATTGTTTAAAAAAAATGTAATTAAAAATATAATCTCTTTAAAAAATGAATTGTTTGAAGATGGTGAATATCGGTTGAAGGTGGTTGCAAATGATGCTCTTCAAAATCCAGTTTTCCTTGCAAAATCAACTGTGAAAATTTCTGAGTTTTTTATATTAGATACTACTGCTCCAAAACTATTAAATTTTATTAGTAAAAATAATAATATTACTTTCGAAATCAAGGATAATGTTTCAATTATATCCAATGTCTTATACTCCTATGACGGACTTAAAGATTGGAACCCTATCTTTCCTGAAGATATGGTTAGTGATTCAAATAGTGAAAGATATGTGTTTAAATTAAAAAACACAAAAGACAGGATTGTTTTTCTTAAAGTAGTAGATGAGTTCAAAAACTATAAAGTTTATCAAAAAGAATACTAGAATTAAGGGGTTAAAATGAAAATTCATGAGTATCAGGCAAAACAACTTTTTAGAGTGAATAATATTCCAGTTCCAAAAGGATACATGGCTGAAACAAGCGATGATGCATTAAAATATGCAGAACAGCTTGGTTATCCATGTGTTATAAAAGCTCAAGTTCATGCCGGTGGGAGAGGTAAGGCTGGCGGTGTTAAACTAGCTAGAAACAAAGATGAAGCAATTGAAGCCATTGACTCAATACTGAGAATGAATCTTGTAAGTAAACAGACAGGTCCCGAAGGAAAAATAGTAAGAAAACTGCTTATTGAAGAGGGATTAAAAATTGCTAACGAATTATATCTTGCAATAATTACAGATAGAGAACGGGAGTGCCCGGTTATTATTGCTTCAACAGAGGGCGGAATGGAGATTGAGGAAGTTGCTGAAAAAGACCCTGGTTTAATAAGTAAAGTTTTTATTCATCCTGTTACAGGTCTTAGTGGTTTTCATATAAGGGAAGTGGCAAATAAGTTAAATCTTACAAAAGTACAGCAGAAAAATTTCTCAAAATTTATTGTTAATTTGTTCAAATTATATCAATTGAAAGATGCTTCTATGGTAGAAATAAACCCATTAATTATTACTGAATCTGATGAGATAATTGCTCTGGATGCGAAAGTTGATTTTGATGATAATGCTATTGAAAAACATCAGGATATTCTTGAATTAAGAGATATATTTGAAGAAGAACCTCTTGAAGTGGAGGCATCAAAATTTGATTTAAATTATATTAAATTAGATGGTTCAATAGGATGTATGGTAAATGGTGCAGGACTTGCTATGGCAACTATGGATATTATTAAATTCTATGGCGGAGAACCTGCAAACTTTCTGGATGTTGGTGGCGGTACATCAGAAGAAAGAGTTAAAGAAGCATTTAATATACTTTTGTCAGATAAAAATGTGAAGGCTGTTTTTGTAAATATTTTTGGTGGAATAGTAAGAACCGATCTTGTTGCTACAGGTATTGTCAATGCGATAAAAGATGTTGAAGTAAAAGTCCCCATAGTGATTAGACTTGTTGGAACAAACGAAGAAGAGGGAAGAAAAATTATTGAAGAATCGGGATTAAATTTTATTGCCGAAACAGATCTTCCAAAAGCTGCAAAGAAAGTAGTTTCGTTGGTTAAAGGGGAATAAATATGTCTATACTGTTAAATAAAAATTCCAGGGTTGTAGTTCAGGGTTTTACAGGAAAAGAAGGAACATTTCATTCAGAGCAGATGATTGAATATGGCACAAATATAGTAGGTGGAATCACTCCTGGAAAAGGTGGGATGATTCACTTGGATAAGCCTGTTTTTAATACAATGACAGAAGCTGTTAAAGCCCGGCAACCAAATGTATCTGTTATTTTTGTACCACCTCTCTTTGGGGCGGATGCAATACTTGAAGCAGCTTATTCTGGAATTGAATTAATAATTTGTATAACTGAAGGAATCCCAACTTTGGATATGGTAAGAGTCAAAAACTATATAAGAACTACAAAATCTAAACTGATTGGTCCAAATTGTCCTGGAATTATATCTCCAGGGGAGGCAAAAGTTGGTATTATGCCTGCAAGAATTCATAAAAAAGGTTCAATAGGAGTTATTTCAAGGTCAGGTACCTTGACTTATGAAGCAGTTAATCAAATTACAAATCTTGGTCTTGGTCAATCGACAGCAGTGGGTATTGGGGGAGATCCTATCATCGGTTCCGTATATACTGACATATTAGGACTATTTGAAGAAGACAAGGAGACAGAGGCAATCATTATGATCGGCGAGATTGGGGGTTCCATGGAAGAAGATGCTGCTAAATTCATTAAAGCACATGTAACAAAACCAGTTGTCTCATTTATCTCGGGTCAAACAGCTCCTCCAGGAAGAAGAATGGGACATGCCGGTGCAATTATCTCTGGTGGAAAAGGTACCGCTGCAGAGAAAATGAAAGTTCTCAAAGAAAATGGGATCACAGTTGTAGAAAATCCTTCAGAAATCGGACAAACTGTATATGATCTTATAAGGTAATAAAAATGGAAAATCTCAAAATTGGATATTTTTCAAGTATGCAGATTGGAGAGCAATTCATTGGTGGGATAATGATTACAGATAAGAGGTCCATCCCTCTTGAATTTAAGTATACTGAACCGATTAAACCAACGAAAATTCATAAAATAATTTTTGGTAAAGTTCTGGAAAAATATATAAACGAAGAAGTTATTCGAAAAAATCTGTTAAAGGACATTAAAAGTCTTGTTTCAATTTTTTTTATTTCTGATCCAAACCTTTTAAATACTGAAAATATGGAAAATGTACCATTGATCCTGCTTCAAAATACTTCTTTACCGGCTCTGGAAAGTGCAGGTGAGATCCAGAGGATAAAAGAGAAGGAATTCCTTGTTCAGCCAGTCACCAGTAAAACTCCTTTAAAATTACTTTTTGCTTCCCCTGAAACAGATGTTCAGGATAAAACAATGATAATAATTAAGGAGTTGATTAAAAAGGTTGATATATTTGAACCTTTTTTTAGAGTAGAAACTGCCCTTAAAAGCTTATGTCAGATCAAAAATTAAACATCTCTCATAAACTTGCCGGTGTTATTGACCGACTAATAAAAACTACTTCAGTAAAAAGCATTGATTTGAATGTTTTTAAAGGCGCTTATTCAGCCAATTTCAATATTGAGATAAAAACAAAAAGAGTTGTTCCGCATATTTCAACAGATACCAAAGTAATAAATTGTATCTTCACTCCTCAGTTGACCGAGATAATTGGATCTTTTAGTAAACCGAAGGTTGAAAAAATATCTCTTTCAGAGATAAAAACTGAAGTAAAAACTGAGAATTTATATCTTATTCATTCAGGGAATATTGCCAATATCTCTACAGTTGTAGATGTTAAGGTAGAAGATGTTTTTAGAAAATTCAATATTTCATCAAAGTTGAATTATAAAACAAGAATTAGTGAGTTTGATTTTAATAATATTAAACCAAAGATTTTAAATATAGGCAGGTTGAACTATCCAAGAGTTATTAATAATTATTATTTGGTTAAAAATTCTATTATTTCAAAAAAAACAGCTCAGTTATTTTTTCTCTCTCAAAAGGAACAGTTAACATATTGGCGTAAAGCAGTTATGCAAACTAAACTGGATCCCAAAGAGTTAGAGCTTATTGGAGTTTATTATAATGTCCCTTATTATAATCTCCAAAATTTTAAAATAGATTTTAGCCAAAGAGAATTAAAATACAAATTAAAAGAGAATTCTGTTGCAAAAAAAATAAAGGTATGTGATATAATAATTTTTCGTGATATTGAAAAAAAAAAAGGTATCATTATTGAGAATTAGGACTAAAAAATGGAAAAAACAGTCGTTGATACAAAAAAAATGGTAAAAGAAAAACAGTCGGATTACATTGATACGGAAGTAAAAGTAAATTTAACAATAATTGATGGACTTGAATCAAGTTTTGGTAAAATTTACAGTTTTTTTAAAAATAAAATAAAACTTGGTAGGGAAGAGAGCAATGATCTTGCTTTAAACGATATTAAAATCAGTAAATTTCATTGTGAGATTAATATAAAGCCGGAAAAAAATAACCTGTATATTGAAATAGAAGATTTAAATTCAACGAATGGGACATATCTAAACGGAAAACTAATAGGTAAAACTTTTCTTACTTCAGGAGATAAAATCGAAATTGGAGATATCACTTTTCGGTTTACAGTTAATGATGACGTTGAAGACAAATATCATTCTAAACTTTTTAGTTTTGCAACTATTGATGCATTGACAGGATTATATAATAAGCGATTTATTAAGAGTGAACTGGAAAATCAGATAAAAATTGCAAAGAGAAATAAAAGACAATTGAGCTTGATGATAATTGATATTGACGATTTTAAGAAGCTTAACGATACCTATGGGCATATTGCAGGTGATGAATTTTTGAAAAAAACGGCCTTTCATTTGAATAGATCTCTAAGAGAACAGGACTCAGCTGGAAGGTTTGGCGGTGAAGAGTTCCTGATTCTTGTGCCTGAGACCGATATTGATGGGGCGGTTATCCTTGCTGAAAGGATACGTGAGGAAATATTCAATACAGAATTAATTTTTAAAAAAAAGAAGATAAAGACA
The DNA here is from genome assembly GCA_965371805.1 of uncultured bacterium. Taxonomy (GTDB): domain Bacteria; phylum Acidobacteriota; class Aminicenantia; order UBA2199; family UBA2199; genus JAOZTV01. Next base: position 53,177 of record CBDUZW010000019.1, read on the forward strand.
ACAATCAGCATCGGAGTTTCAGAATATAATGGAGAGCTGCCTGATGAATTAATACATAATGCAGATAAGGAACTATACAAAGCAAAAGCCAGTGGAAAGAATAGAATATCCTTCCATAAAAAATGAATTTTCATAATACAAAATTTCAAAAGATACGTGAATTGGGAAGAGGCGGTATGGCTACTGTTTTTCTTGTAAAGCATCTAGAATTAAACAAATTGGTTGCAGTCAAAGTTTTAAATAAGGATACTATATCTGATGAAGAGTATATTAAAAGATTCTTTAGAGAGGCAAGGATAACTGCAAGTCTTGATCATCCTAATATTGTTAAAATACTTGAAAGTGATTTTTCAAATGGCGAATTCTATATTGTTACAGAATATATTGCTGGTGGTGATTTGAGTTCAATAATAAATTCAAGCCCGTTAAGTTTAAATAAAAAATTGTCCATTCTGATAAAGGTCGTCTCTGCGCTCGATTATGCACATGAAAAAGGAATTGTTCATCGAGATATAAAGCCATCTAATATATTGTTGACGAAAGATTTTGTCCCGAAGTTATGTGATTTTGGAATTGCAACAGTACTATGGGGACAGGAGTCTCGATTTACACAAACAAATCAATTAATGGGTACAATGGATTATATAGCGCCTGAACAAAAGGAAAACTCTAAAAATGTAGACTTTAGAGCTGATATCTATTCAATTGGAGTAGTTTTATATAGACTGGTAACAGGAAGAAAACCTGTTGGTGCCTTTAAAAGACCAAAGGAAATAAACAGGCTGATTTCAGAAGATCTGGATTCAATTGTAATGAAATGTTTAGAACCTCTTCCATCTGATAGATTTAAAAATACAAGTAATCTATATTTAGAACTTAAAGAAGTTCTCAATATCATGGATGGTGTTGTAGCAAAGAAAGAAAATGTGCAACTTAATGATATAGATGAATTTGATGAAATAATAGAAAAATTGAGAAATGGAACACTCTCTGAAAAATTAAATTCAAAATCTCTGTTTCTACAAAAATTAAATGAAGGCCATAAAGATCAATTATTAGGCTTATTAGAAGATTCAGTAGGAATATTAAAAGAGATGGTAATCGAAGGAATTGGAATATTAAAAATAGATGATAGTTGTGATTACCTAATTGAATTATTAAGAGATTCGTATTATAATAAATTTGCAGCCAAAGCTTTAGGAGAGATTGGTTGCAAAGGAGCAGAGGATAGTTTGTTAAACTTGTTATTATCGAATCAAGAGGACTCATATATAGCTATAAGACCATTGGGGGTCCTAGGTTCACGTAAGGCAATCAAACCAATTCAAAAATACATTAAAAGTGATATCGACTGGATCAGAGAGATCGCTGTTGATTCACTTGGTTTAATAAATGATGATTCAGTGTTAAGCTACTTGGAAAATTGTGCAAATAGAGACCAGAATTCAGAAATTAGATCTAAGGCAAAAAATATATTAAGGAGGAGGAGTAAAAATGGAATTAATTAGGAATAATAGAGGTGCTATAGCATTAAAGACAATAGTTATATTATTATTATTAGGTTATGGTACATTTGCAGGGTATAAATATGCAATGACAGTGTTTACAAAAAGCGCAATAGTTCAAAAAGCTGAAGATATGATAACAAAAATAAAAGGACCAATTCTTTACAATGATGAGAAAGCAGAAGATTTATTGATTAAAGTGTTGAGGGAAAACGGTGTTTATGAAAGTGATAAGATCAATCCTGTTTATGCTGAAAAAACAGAGGATGGCAGATGGGTTAATTATGAATTTACCTATAGGATTAGAACAGATTATGTACTATTTAAAACAAAGTGGGAAACAATTAAAATTATTGCAAAATCTGATGTTAATAAAAGAATGTGATCTTTTAAATGACTGAAAAAAATAGTGATCTCTCTTATATAAAGACATATCTTGGTATTATTGTAGCTGTTATTTTTGTTATAATTTTAAAAGAATTACGGTCAATATTTGTACCTCTCTTTTTGGCAGTTATGTTATATTTTCTTTTTAATAATGTTGTAAAACAACTCCTTGTTATGAAGATTCCAAAAATGATCGCTTTACTATTTTTACTATTTTTCCTATTTGTGATCTTTTATCTGCTGGGAATTTTGATATTTTCAAGTGTTGCTTCTGTATCAGAGAACTTTCCAAAATATAGCGGAAACATTTCTACAATGTTACAGGGCTTAACAAAAAACATAGATATTCCAAATCTTGATAGCCTTTTTAAGAGTATTAAATGGAGCGAATTTGCACCTGTTCTGACAGGAACATTTGGAACATTCGCGACTTTTATTGGAAATATAATTTTAATAATAGTTTTTCTTATGTTTATGCTTGCCGGAAGAGAAGCTCTTGAGAAGAGGTTAGAAACTGCTTTTTCCGCAAATAGAAAAAATGAGGTTTTAGAATTACTTAATAAAATTGAAAATGAAGTTCAACATTACATATTAATAAAAACAACAGTAAGCTTTATAACCGCAACAATAAGTTTAATAATTTTATCTATAGGAAGGGTCGATTTTGCAGTTTTTTCAGCGTTGCTGATATTTATACTAAATTTTATTCCAAATTTTGGATCGATCGCTGCGACTATGTTTCCTGTATTAATATCTATTGCCCAAAAAGGTTTTACACTTGAGGTGTTTATTATTGCAAGTTGTCTTGTCTTAACTCAAATGGTGATCGGAAATGTAATAGAACCAAAAATTACTGGAAAAAGTCTGAATATTTCACCCCTTGTTATATTGATTTCCTTAATCCTATGGGGTTGGATGTGGGGTATTGTCGGAATGGTTCTTGCAGTTCCAATTACATCTGCTTTAAAAATATTTTTTAGTCATATTCCACAACTAAAACCAATTGCAGATATGATAAGTGCGGAATAGGGAGAAAGAAGATGCTTAGGATATTCTCTGGGATTTATAAAGGACGAAGGTTGCTAACTGCAAATTCTGTAAATGTTCGTCCTACAACGGCAAAGATTAAGCTTTCTTTTTTTGATACTATTCAAAAAGAAATCCGTGAAGCTATTTTTTTGGATGGATTTGGAGGAAGTGGAAATATTGGTATTGAGGCACTTTCAAGGGGAGCAGAATATGTTGTGTTTATTGATGTCTTTCCAGAATCAATAAAATATTTAAAAAAAAACATAGAAAAAATTGGTATTCCATCTGATCATTATAGGATAATAACTGGTGATTATAACAGGAGCGTTATAGCTCTTGGAAAGGATGGATTTAAATTTGATATTATTTTTCTTGATCCACCCTATAAGATGTTAGGGTATGCAAATCCTCTAAAGGTTATATATAAAAGAGATATTCTTGCTGAAGATGGATTGATTGTACTCGAGAGACCGTCCCGACAGGATTTTGATGGAAAATTTTTTGAAAATTATAAAACAAATAGATTAGGTCAAAAATCTCTTGATTTTTTCAGACATTTTCAACATGATGAAAAGGAGGATAATAGTGAAAAGTAATAAAGTAAAAAATAAATTTATTTTCTTCGTCTATTTTTTTCTTTTTTCTTTTTTGATTGTAACTTTTAATACATGTACAGAGGAAAAAAAAGCGGCAAAAGATGAAAAGGATTATCTCCAGATTGAGAGAAGAAAGTTGTTAAAAACAAAAGGAGACATCAAAGCAGTCGGGGATTCAATAATGCAATATGTTATATTAACTGGCAAAGCTCCTGATATTTCAGATATTTCTGAATTGAAAAGTGGTGAGTTTTCACATTTTAAAAAACTAAAAACTTTAACAGATGGCTGGGGTAATGATTTTTTATATTATAGAGATAGTGATGATGATTCATCCTTTTATATCGCCTCTTCCGGGAAAGATGGAAAATTTGAAGGGTGGGAACAAAAAGGACGATATAATATTACTGAATTAAATCATTATAATATGGATGTTATCTATTCAAACGGAAGCTTTTTATATACATCAAATTAAGACTCTACACCCTTCACATACCTGCGTTTTTAGAGAGCAATGTAACTGTTCGCCTAAATATTTAATAATTTTGCAAGAATTGTTCTTTTAGATTGTTTTAGAGTATTAAATTAATAACAAAGGAGAATAAAATGAACAAAAAAAAATTATTAATTATGGCAATTGCATTGGCTTTTCTTTTTGGTAATATATTAAATGCAAAACCAAGAGGACAAAGATCGAAGATGATGAGACATTCAGGCTTTGGAATGAAAATGGCAGAAAAAAATCTTTATCCTGCAGAAAAACTTTTAAGATTCAAAGCAGAGATCGGATTATCTGAATCCCAGGTTAAAAAAATTGAAAAGATGCAGGTAAACTTTCAGGAATTTTTAATTAAAAATTCTGCAGATGCAAAATTAATCGGCCTGAAAATTAAAACTGAATTCAAATCTGATAAGGTGAACAGAAACAAGGTAATAAGCCTGATAAAAAAGGTTGCTGCTGTAAAAACCGAGATCCAGGTAGGGAAGGTTAACTATCTTCTTGATGTGAAATCAGTATTAAAAAAAGAGCAAATTGACAAGATCAAAACTTTAAGAAAAGCGAGAAGAGCAAAGATGATGAAAAAAGGAAAAAGGGCGAAAAGATCCTGTCAGGCTGGTATGGGGAGAAACAGATCTTAGTTGACAAATTAAAAAAGATAGGGCAGTTTAATAATTCTGTCCTGTTTTTTTTTACTTCCAAAATTCTTTTATTATTTTAAGATTTAGTTTTTTTTAAAAGTTTTACTTCTGTTATTTCCATGTTTTTATCAACAGCTTTACACATATCATATATTGTAATAGCAGCAATACTGACAGCAGTAATAGCTTCCATCTCAATGCCGGTTTTTCCATCACAAATTGCTTTTGAAATAATTGCAATATAATTCTCACTGATCTCAAATGATATGTCTATTTTATTAATAAGTATATTATGACAAAGGGGGATTAATTCAGATGTTTTTTTTGCTGCATTGATTCCTGCAATTCTTGCAGTAGAAAGGACATCTCCTTTTTTTACCATATCTGATCTAATTAATTCTATTGTCTCTTTACTTAATAATATTTTTCCTGAAGCAATTGCTTCTCTATGAACTATGGTTTTTTTACTTATGTCAACCATATTTGCTTCACCTTTTGAATTAAGATGTGAAAACTTCATTTAATTATCCTTTTTGTTCTTGAATTTGATTTGCTAATTTTCTGACTACCGGATTCACATTTTTATCTTTTTTGATAAGTTTAAGATCATTTATGTGTAATTTTTTTAGAAATCCCAGTGCATCTGAAATTGGGGTTTTGGGATTTACAACAAGTGCTAAAATCACTTGATAGCTCTTTGTCCACGACCTCTTTTTTGCAATTTTTGTAATTATATCACCTGCTATACTTTTGTTTTTAACTATTGTGCAGATCTCTTCAAGAGATAGTTTTGGGCTTTGAATGACTGACATACTTACCATTTTGTTCGAGTCTCTTATTAGCATTGCTCTGTCTGCCTGAGTGCCTAATAATGCAGTCTTAACTCTTTCTGCTACAGTCATATTATTGATTTCCTGAAACCTTGCCATTACCTTCTGTTCCACATCTTCTATAAGTAAGATTTCATCCTCTATTTCTTCTTTGACCTCTTCTTTTTTTTCTTCAGACTTTTCATCAATATCTTCAACGTCTTTCATTTCCATTGCAGCAATACTAAATATCTCATCTGTAAGGCAGTCTGCTTTTATTTCTTCACCCTTCTCCTCAGTTAGGTAAAAACGTTTGATCTCATCAAGTTTTCCTCTTGTGAAATTACTGATATTTTTGTTGTTTTCCATTATTTCAATAATTTCTGGAAATGCAATTAATTTGATCTGGTTTTCTGATAGAGTCTCTAAAATTTCAGTATTGCCTTTCTCAGCAATTTTTTTTAAAAATTCTTCGGATAAATGATTGTTATGAATAATTTTGATAAGAATTGCATTATTCGACAACGATAGGGACTCTAATAAAATATAGTAGGCCACATTTATATTTGCAAACTGATTCTCTACATAATCTTTCTTTGTACTTTCTGAAATATTTTTAATTTGATCTATTGTTATTTGCTTGTATTCTTTTCTCTTTAAGTTAAAAACAAATGTTTCAAGGTATTCAGTTTCTGTAAATGGGAGGTGTTTTTCCAATAACATATTAATCATGTCAGCATCTGGTTCCCCTTCAACTATTTTTTTTACTAGCGGGTTTTTTGATAGAAGTGTTGCCATTTATTTTAAATCCGGATTTTCAGGAGATATTAATAATTTTTGATATCCAATTTTATCTTTAAAATAGGTCAACCCTTTTCCATTTACAATGATATCTATTGCAGATGCAAATTGTGTATGGAAAAAAAAATTATATCCTTTCAATTTTAAGACATCACCCTGAGTATAGTCTCTACCTATGATTTTTTTTCCATTTTGAAACATTGTGATCCAGTTTTTTTTATTAACAATAATTACAAGATCGACAGCCCATTTATCTTTTGAATAATTGAATTGTGTTTCTAATAATTCAGGATCATTACCGTTGATATTATTAAAACCATAGCCAATTAAATTTATTTTACTTTCCATGTGTAATTTTGTTTGAGGCAGTTCTTTTAATGTTATGATTTTCTCAGGAGTTAAAAATGTTTTGATTTGGTCTAAATTTTTATATATTAGAAAAAAAGCAGCAAAAAACAGAGCAATTACTATCAATGATTTGAAAAAGAAACCTTTGTTTTCAAATTTACTGTATCTCATTTTATTTAAATAATCAGCTTTTTTATCAATAATAAATGGTATGTTTTCAATAAGGTCATTATGTTTTAATAAAAAATCATTATATTCTATTTCCATTGCTAAAAGATAGTTTTTTACAAAATTTTTAAGATAGAATTTACCTGGAATTTTTGAATAATCATTTTCCTCAAGTGCGATAATTATTTTTTCTGGAATATTCGTTTTTTTGGAGATCTCAATTATGCTAGCTTTTGCATTAAGTCTCTCACTTTTTAAGAATTCACCAAGTCCGTCCATAAGTGTATATTGTATTAAATTTACAGTATAAGTCAACAGTATTTCATATATAATTCATTTTTTTTGGGAAAAACTGGAAATATAAAATGATATAATTGCAAATGCATGGCTTAAATTCATGGAGTTTTTAAATCCATTCATTGGAATATGCACAGATTCTGTACAGCAGCTAAGTATACTTTTTGAAACACCATAGGCTTCATTTCCGATAATGATATTAAATGAAGTTTCCGGCGGCGTCCACTGTGTTATGGGGAGTGAACTCTCTGTCTTTTCAAGTGCGATTGAAGGCATGTCACTGCTTTTTATGAAATTTTGCAGATTTGACTCATATTTGACCGGTATCCACTGTTCTGTCCCCATTGCGGATTTTTTCAGGTTGGCATTGTCGAGGGCCAACCCTTTTGTGCTGTGTATGAGTTCAGAATAACCAAAATTATCAATAATACGGAGTATAGAGCCCACATTATATGGTGTTAATACCTGGTCGAGAATGACGGAAATATTTTTTTGAGGGTTCCAGATTATATTTTTTAAAGTATGTTCCTGACTTTTAAAATAATGAACCGGTTTCCCACTCAATTTCTGATGAAAGGAAAAATATAATTCAAGCGCTTCAACTTTGCTGATCCATTCTGGTGGAAAGTACCGGTCTAATGGAGCCCATGAGATCAGCTTCGTATAAGTGCCGGTGAAGTCATTAAGATCCTGTGAATTAATGCAGTCAACGGCAAAATGAGAGAGGGCGGTATGTTTTTGCCTGGCACTTAATGAGAACCACTTGTTTTTACCAATGATTTTAACGGACTTTCCCATTTCCTATATTAATGGTATTTACTTGTTTGTTTTCTAGACTAAGGGGTTGGTTCTCCCATAATAAAATGTTTTCTTTAACAGAAAGTTCAACCTTTTTAAAGTCATCAATCGCGATCTCTTTTATATTTGGTGACATGTCTTCTACAAGAAGATTACAACCGATATGACTGTCTTCCAGTTCAAAAAGTTCCAGTTTTTTTCTTTTTTCAGCAGTCAATATCATTCCTTCTGAATCAATTCCGTTCAGAGTTGCCTTTTTTAAATTTACCAAAACCAGGACCTTTCGGTTTAAGAGATCCTCAGGTTGAAAGAATTTCGTCAATCTGGCACAAACCGTTTTTGGCTTCTCTTCGCCAATATCTACTTTTAATACATATAAGTGCCCTGCATTCGGATGTTTCTCAACATTAACGATTTGTCCTGTTTTAATATTTAGACATGAAAAATCCAAAAAATCTCCGCTGAATTTCTTTTTCCATTTTTCAGCGTCTTTCATATCCAGTTTTTTGTATAGGATTTCAGGTGTCCCGATTGAATGAGCTTTTAATCCACTGAATTCGGTCACAGATTTCCAGATATCTGGTGAATTTAGTTTTTCGGATAAATTCAGCATCTTAAAAAGTCTTTCTGAAGTTTCGGGAATGTAAGGGTTTAGTAAAATGGCCAGATTTTTTATTAAATAGGTTAGAACTGTCAGTGTTGCATGAACCTCTTCTTTATCTGTTTTAATTTTTGCCCATGGCTCTGCATCCTGAAAAAATTTATTTCCTGCCTTACTCAATAATAGGGTAAGTCTAAGAGCATCTCTTAATTTTATTGCTTCAAGGTTCTGGGTGATCTCATTGATCTTTTCGATGCTCTCTGTTACAAAAGTCTGTTGATAATCTTTTAATTCCAGGTCTACGATTTTCCCGTCAAAGTTTTTTTCAAGATAGACTAAAACTCTATTTACTAGATTTCCAATATTGTCCAGGAATTCAAAGTTGATTTTTCCGAAAAAGTCTGTCCAGGAGAAGATAGAATCATTTTTTTCAGGTCTGATGGAAAGTAGATAGAATCGCCAGAGATCAATTGGAATGCCTGTCTCTTTTACATCAGTACCAAAAACGCCTATATTTCGTGATTTGGAAAATTTTGTGTCTTCATAATTCAGATATTCAGTACTATTTATATGGTGAAGGAGGGTCCAGTTTTTTTTTGTTCCAATTAAGGAAGCAGGAAATAAAACAGTGTGAAAGGGGATATTATCCTTTGCCATAAATTGATATAATGATATTTCATCGGGATTCTGCCACCAGTGTTTCCAGTCCTCTTTACTATTTGCAGTAATTGAAATATATCCAATAGGAGCATCAAACCAGACATAAAAAACCTTATTTTCAAATCCAGGTTTTGGAACAGGAATGCCCCATTTTAAATCTCTGGTAATAGGCCGGGAAGCAAGACCTCTTTTAAACCATCCATCTGTGGTTGTTAATGCATTATTTGTCCATGTACCATCCTTTGATTGTTTTTTAAACCATTTTTCTAATTGAGGTGCTATTTTATCAAGGTCGAGGTGAAGATGTTTTGTCTCTTTCAAAGTTGGCGTTTTCGCACAAACTTTACACTTCGGGTCTATTAAGTTTTCAGGTTCTAATAAACTTCCACATTTATCGCATTGATCTCCTCTTGCCTCTTCATATCCGCATTTGGGACAGGTTCCCTCAACATATCGATCTGCAAGAAACATCTTATCAAAGTCACAATAGGTTCTTTTAGAACTATGCTCGGATATATATCCGTTTTTATCAAGATCTTTAAATATCATATGTGAAACTTCTTTTTGCTTTTCAGTAGAAGTTCTGCCAAAGATATCAAATTTGATGTTAAAGTATTCATATATTTCTGAATGTATCTTATGATACTTATCGCAGATCTCCTGAGGAGATAATCCTTCTTCTCTTGCTTTATTTTCAGTCGCGGTTCCATACTCATCGGTTCCGCATACATATAATGTCTCATAACCTCTGGCTCTGCAAAATCGTGCATAAACATCAGCGGAAAGAACACATCCAATAATATTTCCAAGATGAGGAACATTATTAACATATGGCAATGCTGAGGTTATTAGTTTTTTCTTAACTTCTTTTTTCATTTTATTCCTTTTTTTAATAATTAAGATTAATTCTATATTAAAACAACTCTTCTTTCAAGAAAAAACAAATTGATCTGATCAGAATTCAGAATTCAAACATATTGCCGGACTTTTTGCCTGGCTCCAAAAGGACATATGGAGAACCAACATTTATCCTGTTATAGAAAAATCTAATCTCCTTTGATACTTTGAGAATATTGAGAAAAAAGGATTCTATAGTGGTCTTTATATAAATATGAATGGGCTTCTGATTATCAATATCTTCATTATTGAACTCATAGCCATAGGCAGAGAAAGTGTAAATTCCATTTTGTACCCTTCTTAATTTTATTAGGGAGATCAGGATGCCGCTTCCTGCATCTGAGTGGAGTTTTGAGAAAGGAAATGTGGAGGGTTTAATAAATAGATTTGTAAATTTTATTGCAGGAAATATGGATCTTTGCGTTCTGAACCCATTGCCTGTAGAATCCTTATTGTTTTCAAAACCGCTCCGGATGTCTGAGATTGTGTCTTTTATAAATCCCTTTTGAATGATAAAGTTTTCTGAAGATTGAACACCTTCATCATCGAAGGGAACTGAGTTGCTCTCTTCATCTAATAAGGGGTTGTCAACAATTGACAGGGCCTGGGGAAAACTGAGGTTTTTCATTTTTTTTTCGGATGTCAGTTTAAAATATTCAGAAAACTCCCTGAGTATTGAGGAGGATGCCTCAGGTGACAGAATAAAATGTCGTATATTTGTTGAAATTCTCTTATTCTCGGTTAATGAGTTCAGAAGGTTGTATGCTCTGGATACAATCCTTTCCGGATTGATCTGCAGAAAGGATGGTTTGTTTTCTATAATTTCAATCAGGCTGTTATTGTATGAGAACTGGATTTCCAGATTGAAGGAGGTTTTTCGATACTTTGCCTTGGGATTTTCTGTCTCAAACATTTTCGTATTGGTCAGATATACTTTCTTCAACATTTTTGAAAAATTTATACTTTCGATCTTTAGTCCGGGGAATGATGCAGTCTGAGTCTCAAATATTTTTTCTCTCAAATCTCTAAATGAAGCCTCGTTTATATATTCAAAACTTTTATCATCCCAGATGTTCATATCTACTTTTTTAATTTCCCTGGGAAGATGTTCGGCAAAGCTGATTTTGCTGTCTGGAATAAAAGCGGAATATAATGTGTGGAAAGCCGCCCTGACCTGTTTGATGTCTGGTGTTGATATTGTAAAGCCGACAGGGTCGCCCAATTCTCTAAAGGCTCTGACAATGAGTCGGTCGGTTTTAATTGTCTGTATGGAATTCTGGTCTTTACTGTTTTTGAATTCAGTTTTCTCTATTTTTTTTCTGAAGACTTCTGTTGCGGAAAAACCAATTTTTTTACCCTCTAAAAGTATTTTTTTGACCATATTAAATCCTTGAAACTGTTATGTTTTCAATCTTAATGGAGGGTTGTCCAACCCTTACATTAAGGGTCTGTCCATTTTTATAACAGTATGAAACACCTCTGTCATATCTGAAATCATTTCCAATCATTCTAATTGAGCTTAATACTTCATCAATGTTTCCTTTAAGAATTATGGATCCTAGCGGGCAGGTGATTTTTCCGTTCTCAATCAGATAAGATTCCTGAATGCGAATGGAAAAGCTTTTTTCTGAAAAAAAGACTTTGCCCTCACCGAATTCCTTTGCAAAGATGCCATATTTTACAGATCCAATGATATCTTCAGGACTGAATACGCCGGGTTTGATATATATTGAGTACATTCTCGGCTGTGGTAATTTGGAAAAATCTTCTGTTCGGGCTGAATTTGCGTTCTCCAGACCCAGGATATGATTGTGAAACTTATCCGTCAGAATCCTATTCAAGACACCATTTTTAATTAAATTGTCCTCTGCTGGAGCTTCACCTTCATCATCTGTCCGAATACCGGTAAAAAAAACATCGTTCCTGTCAAATGTCTTTACTGTCAATTGCTCAGGGAAGATCTGTTTTCCAATATCGTTTGACGAAAAGGGGGAAACTTTCTGAGCAATATAATCTGCTTCCAGCGAATGACCAATGATTTCATGAAACAGTATGCCTCCATCTCCGGAATCAAGTACTACGGGGATCCTTTCTTTAAATTCAATTGGTTTGAATTCACTGTTATTTTTTACGACATCTTTTATTCTAAGTCTCAAGCCATCTCTGTTTATGTTGATGTTATTTGTAGCTCCGGTGCCTATTTCAATGTTCGGTAAATCTTTTCCCAGTTTAAAAATAGCTGATATACTCATGTGGTTTAGTTCATTTTCAATAAATCTATTTTTACTATTAAGAATATATCTTTTTGTAGAAGTATTCTTTGTAATCAGATCATATTTATATAAATTCAGTTCTTTTAAAGTTTCCAGGATTCCCTGGTTTTCCCGGATTATTCTGCTTGCTGTGAATTGTGGCTTTAGCTGATGATCAAATTTTCCGGCCAGCGCGGTTTTGTTTAAAGACAAATATTCACTGATCTGCTTAAGGCTTCCGAACTCTTTTGAATCTGCCTGAATTTTTCCGCTGGCATGAGAATTTTCGAGAAGTCCAGTTCTATTCGTAATTGTAAACTCTTTTTTATCAGCAGAATCCATTGAAAAACGTGTTTGATGACGGGAATCAATCAATATAGTATTTTTTTTTTGTTCCAAGGTCTATTTTATAGAAAAACTGATAAGAAATCAATTGACAGCAGGAACACTATATGTTACATTGACCGATACATATGGAGGAAGATTGTCTGCTTCAACAAAATTTTCTGCTGCTGTTAAAATTCTCAGTGTACTCGCCCGTATTTTTCCTGAATCTACAAGTAGTCTGGAAATATCAAAGGAAACAGGAATCAATGCTTCAAAAATCCGAAAAATTTTATCAATGCTCTCCCACAATAATATAGTTATTAGCTCTATGGGAAATAAAGGTGGATTTATTTTAAAAAAAAAAGTGGAAGAGATAAACCTTCAGGAGATATACTGTTCGATTGAAGACAGACAGGCGTTCCATCTTGATGTTGTTAAAACAATTGGTGATAAAAATCAGGATGAATTGAGATTCAGTTCTTTTTTTGAAAGCCTTTTCACAGATATTCAAATGGAAATTGAAAATAAAATGATGCAGATTAGACTGAATACAGTAATGGATTTTGTAATAAATAAAAAAAAGTAATTATATAAAGGGAGGAAACATGTCTAAAAGAACTATCGTAACAATGCCGGGTGATGGTATTGGAAAAACTGTTTTACCAGAGGCAATAAGAGTATTAGAAGCTGCCGGATTTGAGGCAGATTATGTCCATGCAGATATTGGCTGGGATTTTTGGTGTAAAGAGGGAAACCCTCTTCCTGAAAGAACATTGGAATTATTGGAGAAGCATAAAATTTCACTGTTTGGAGCGATCACTTCAAAACCAAAAGCTGAAGCAGCAGTAGAGTTAGACCCGAAATTAAGAGATAAAGGATTTGTCTATTTCAGTCCAATTGTTGGATTACGACAGCATTTTAATCTTGATATTTGTCTTAGACCATGTAAGGCTTTTAAGGGAAATCCCTTAAACTTTATCAGAAAGGGTAAAGGAGATACAATTGAAGAGCCAAGTGTTGATGTCGCTGTTTACAGACAAAATACCGAAGGGCTCTATGGTGGGGTTGAATGGACAAATCCTCCACAGAACGTTTATGATGCCTTAAACACTCATCCAAAAATGAAGAATTTTAAAGATACTCCTAAGGAAGAATTATCAATTTCAACTAGAATTTTTACAAAAAAAGCAACAGAGAGAATATTAAGAGCTGCTTTTGAACACGCTAAAAAATTCGGATATAAATCTGTAACACTTTGTGAAAAACCAAATGTTATTAGAGAGACATCAGGCATGATGTTAACAGCAGCAATCGAGATGCAGAAAAATTATCCCGATATTGAATTATGGAATACAAATATTGATGCCCAGATGATGTGGATGACTAAAAATCCTGAAACTTACGGAGTAATGGTTAGTGGCAATATGTTCGGAGATATCGTATCTGATGGATTTGCCGGATTAGTTGGTGGACTTGGTTTTGCCTGCTCTGCAAATGTTGGAGAAGAGGTAGCCATTTTTGAGCCTACTCATGGTTCTGCTCCCAAATATGAAAAATTTGAAAGATCGATTGTCAACCCGATTGCAATGATACTTTCAGCTTGTATGATGCTGGACCATATCAATGAAAAGGCAACAGCAACAAAGATCAGAAATGCTATTGCAAAGGTAATTGAAGAAGGAAAGGTTATGGCTTATGATATGCTGAAATTAAGAGGTTGTCAGGAAGTACTGGACCAGGGTGCGGCATCAACAATAGAATTAACAGACGAGATTATTAAAAATCTTTAAGAAGAAAAACTATGGAAAATTATTTTAAAGAATGTTTTAAAGATCTTTTAATAAAAATAAAAGATGAAACCCTGAGAGATCAGACTGTAAAAGCATGGGTGATGGCTGCAGAGGAAGGGGGATGGAAAAGCTCAGAAATTGATAAAATCCCATTTACGCTGCTAACTGAAACAGAAGGTATCTCAATAATAGAACATACTATTGCTGTTACCTTTGGAGCAGAGGGACTTGCAAATGCCCTTAAAGATAACTACAAAAAAATGCCTTTTGAAATTGATCTTGATCTTATCTATGCAGGCGGATTATTGCATGATGTAGGGAAATTATCAGAGATCGAACTGGTTGATGGGAAATATAGAAAGAGCTTTGCAGGCAAATGTGCAAGGCATCCAATCTCAGGAGCAATTATCGCTGCTAAGATTGGAATGTGTAATGAGATAATCAATATTATTGCAAATCATGCAAAAGAGGGTGATGGTAGACCTCAAAGAGTTGAAACTGTTTTAATACATCAGGCTGATTTTGCAACATTTAACCCAATGGTTATGAAAACCAAGGGTTTATTGATCGAATAGGAGAATAGAATGAGTCCGATGACTTTTATTGAAAACATTTTAAGTAAACATTCTGGTAATGGTATTGTAAAACCTGGTGAAATTGTTGATGTAGAGATCGATGTAAGAGCAGCAAGGGATTTTGGTGGACCAAATGTTGTGAAGAATCTAATTGAGAATGATCTGGAAATTGATGATCCTTCAAAGACATTTTTTACCTTTGATACAAACCCTACCGGATCTGATCAAAAATATGCTGAAAATCAGCAGGTCTGCCGGAATTTTGCAAGAGAAAAAGGTATAAAAATCTTTGATATCAATGCAGGGATCGGTACTCATCTGGTTTTTGAAAAGGGGATTGCTGTTCCTGGTTCAACAGTTGTTTCAACCGATTCACATGCCAATATTCTTGGCGCAATCGGTGCTTTTGGTCAGGGAATGGGTGATAGAGATATCGCAGCTACATTTGCAAACGGTTCAGTTTGGTTTAAGGTTCCTGAATCTGTAAAACTGACTATAAATGGAAAAAGACCGGAGAATATTTCAGCAAAAGATGTTGTCTTAAATCTATTAAACAGGTTTGGGGCAAATAAATTGCTTGGATATGCAATTGAACTTTATGGTGAAGAGATAGAGAAAATGACACTGGATGAAAGGATCACTATCTCATCAATGGCAACTGAAATGGGTGCAATTGCAGTTCTTTTTACACCTTCTGACGAAATAATGAAATATTGTGAAGAACGGGCAGGAAGAAAACTTGAATTGGTTAAAGCTGATAAAGATGCTGTTTATGAAAAAGAGCTCACACTTGATTTTGCAGAATTCAAACAGATGATATCAAGACCTGGGCATCCTGAAGACACTGTTGATATAAAAGAGTTTTATGGAAAAAAAATAGATTCAGCTTTTATCGGGAGCTGTACAAACGGCAGATACAGTGATTTGAAAGTTACCGCTGAGATATTAAAAGGTAGAAAAGTCGCACCGGGTGTTGTCTTGAAAATAGTACCTACTACTGATGCAGTATGGAACAAGTGCTTAGATGAAGGATTAATCAAAATATTTAAAGAGGCTGGAGCACTTGTTGGAAATGCAGGATGTGCGGGTTGTGCAGCGGGACAAATAGGACAAAATGGAACAGGTGAGGTTACAATTAGTACTGGAAACAGGAATTTTACAGGTAAACAGGGAAGGGGATTTGTTTATCTTGCTTCACCTGCAGATGCTGCCGCGTCTGCTATTGCAGGATTTATAACAACGGCAGATAATATTCCTGAACAACCGGCTCTTTTTGAAAAGACTGCAGGTAAAGGATCAGAAGATAAAAAAAGTTCTGCATCCAGAGTAATAGATGTCAAAGATAAAAAAACTGTCTTTGAAGGAAAGGTCTGGATTATTGCCAAGGATGATATTGATACAGATATGATCTTTCATAATAAGTATTTAGCTATAACAGATATCAATGAAATGGGACAATATACATTTGATAATCTTGAAGGATGGAAAGATTATGCAAAAAAATCAGAACCGGGAGATATAATTATTACCGGCAAAAATTTCGGTGCAGGCAGTTCAAGACAACAGGCTGTTGATTGTTTTAAATCACTGGAGAATCAGATAATTATCGCAGAATCCTTTGGCGCAATATATGAAAGAAATGCAATTAATGCGGCCTTTCCTGTATTAAAATATAAAGATCTTGGTGATTTGGAACTAAAAGATAGAGATACCGTTAAGGTAGATATAAAAAACGGAACGATCACAAATTTAAATAATAATGAGACTATCCAAATTGAAAAATTTTCAAAGGTACAAATGGATATTTACAAAAAGGGTGGACTCTTAAAGTAAAAAAAGAGCAGCAGGCAATTTTCAAATATTTGGAAATTGCCTGTTCAATTCAAATTAAAGATTTAAACAAGTAAACAATCGTTTTCATTATAAAAAACAATATATGCAATATATCTAGTTCAATCAGTAAAACATTTTTTTAATAAGCCCAATAATTCAATGCTTTTTAGTTTGAATAGTTTTTGGCAAATATTTATTAATTAATTTGGCATAAGATTTGCAGTACTCCTGTATGATAGCAGGAGTCTATAAAAGAAGAAAACCGGAACATTCAACCTTATACAAAATTGTATTTAATAATTATGAAACTTATGAATCTCTCTACGAAGAAAAATATGAGCCTGAATATGGTTATTTAAGAACTGAAATAAAGGAAAGTGTTCAAAAATATTTAGATTGCGGAATAATGGAACATGGAATGGCAAGGATTTACTGTAAAAAATGCGGCAAAGATTATTTTGTAGCTTTTTCCTGCAAGACACGTTTTTTCTGTCCATCCTGCAGTCAGAAACGAACTTTAATCTGGTCTGACTGGGTTATTGGAAATGGTAAATAGAAACGGATGTATAACGGTAAACAGAATTGGATGTGTA
>CBDUZW010000020.1:0-67427 GCA_965371805.1 uncultured bacterium
AATATGGTGATTAAAAATTCTTTTAAATCTAATATGTTATGGACTCGTACATATAATTGTTTTATTTTGTCATTTATGATAATATATATTTGTATGAAAATGGCCATTGTAATTTAATCTTTATATGTCTTGTCTAAATTGATAAGAAGTCATATTACCTTCTTTTAAATAAAGGGAAAATACCTCTATTCTAGTTGATCCTCAAGAAAGGTGATATGTTTCCAAACCCTGATTAATTAAAAACAAAAAAAAATGGAGAAAAAAAACAATGGAACATATATTTTATGAGATCTTCGAACAATTACATCGCGTAGGTCCAGGAAACAACGAATCTACCCGAAATGCATTTAATGCAATTAATGCTGATTCAACATTATCCAAACCACTGAATATACTTGACATCGGATGTGGTACAGGCATTCATACCCTTCAATTGGCAAAATTAATTGATGGCAAAATAACCGCTTTGGATAATCATCAAGCGTTTTTGGATACATTTCAAAAACACTTGATTGCTAACCGATTGTCAAATAAAGTCCACTGTGTCAAAGGCGATATGAAAGCCATGCAGTTTGAAACTCAATACTTCGATATCATTTGGTCCGAAGGTTCTATATTCATAATGGGATTTGAAAATGGTTTAAAAGAGTGGAGAAAATTCCTGAAACCGGGTGGTTATATAGCTTTAACCGATCTTTTTTGGTTGAAACCCGATCCCCCGATAGAAATAAAATCATATTTTGAGAAATTATATTTGGATAAAGCATTGCCAGGGGTCCTAAATGGTGAGCAAGCCATCAAAATTATCCAGCAAACCGGTTATGATCTTATCCATCATTTTCATTTGCCTGTAAATGCGTGGTGGGATGTTTTTTACAATCCTTTGGAAAAACAATTAGAGATTATAAGGAAAAAATACAAAGGTAGCCTTGATGCGCTTTCTTTCATTGATTCTTTCCATGAGGAAATAGAAATGTTTCGGAAATATTCCGAATATTACGGATATATCTTTTATATATTTAAAATAAAAGAGTAACTATATTGTCATTTCTGGGCGCGGGGATGTTTCGTAAGCACATAATTAAGTGTATACAGATGTCTCCGTTAGCCCTTTATTCCTCCCTTCTCGAAGCTTAAAGGGCCTGTGGGCCTAAAGGAGGGAAATATATACTCATTTTTGTTTTTGGTGTCAGGCAAGAATTTACACTAATAATTAAATTTGTGAAAGGATAAAATAGAGAGTACTAAGATTGTTACTTATCTATCTTTTTTATATATTCAAGATATACTTTAGGTGGATTTAACAGGGAAATTCCTATTTCATTAAATCGTGGTTTGTTCTCTTTTTTATGTTCATTGATCCAGCGCACACTACCTTTGATCGAAACCGGTTTTTCATCAATTGTCAGGATGAGTTCGATCAACTTATATGTAGATAAATTATGTTCGGTTTTTACTGAGATGCCTTTAAAGGAAAAATCAGTTACAGTAGCAGGGTACTCTTTATCTTCATCTTTAAGGATAATGTTTTTCAAAGTATAAATTCTTTTAATTCTGTCATCAACCATAATTTACCTCTCAAAATATTTATACCATATTTTTTATTAAATTAAAACTGAGTATTCTTTACTAATATTTTTTTTTATGCTAACTTCAAACTTTGTTTAATAAATATTTTAATAATTATCATGTTTTCAGAGGTGTTTATTATGAAACAAAAGAATAAACTATTTAAAAATTTATCAAGCCTTATTATCCTTGTCAGTATATTAGAAATTATTTTTATCGGTTCTATATATATCACCGCTCCACCTCTTCCTCCGGAAATATCCCCTTATGATTATGATGAAGATGAGCTGGCAGAACAGGCAGGAGATATTTATAAGGACTATTTTCCTTATCCACCCCATTACTCAACAAATTTTCATTATAAGTTCTTTTTTGTAAAACTCCACTGCAAGTCTATTTACAAAAAAAGTTATTCAGCAATAAATAAACTTGAAGCATATAATGATGGTGTTAAAACATTAAAGAAAGAATTTTCCCGTGTTTTTTTTATGCTGCTTGGTATTTTTCTGATTTGCACCATTGCATCATTTTCAATTCTTAATAATAAGCTTGTTTTTCTCTCATCTTGTACCATAGTAGCATTTTCACTTTTACCCTTGTTTTCAACCTTCCTGATCGGTTTCCAGGAGGAATTCCTTTTTTATTGGACAATTCCTTCTCTTGTTCTTGGACTTATAATGTTTCTACCTCAACTTACCAAATTATTTTTCGATTCTCCCCGGGCAGTAAAATTTGTCTACTCGATTTTCTATGGATCACCTATCCGGGAAATAATAAGGGGTTCATTAATCTTGGCTATAGGAGTAGGGCTTACAGTTGGACTAATTTCCGCTGCCGTTGAAATGGGTTTAGGCCGCATTACAATAGGAGCACCGGTTTCATTAGCTCTTTATGGTCTGTTTCTAATCATTCGTGCTGTTTTTTTGATCATAA
Organism: uncultured bacterium; assembly: GCA_965371805.1. Lineage (GTDB taxonomy): Bacteria > Acidobacteriota > Aminicenantia > UBA2199 > UBA2199 > JAOZTV01. The sequence goes on from CBDUZW010000020.1 coordinate 2,503, forward strand.
AAAAGCCCTTTTCCAATAGAAATAATAAATGACCTCAAAAGATGTTTTCTTTTCAATGGAAATGTCGCAGATTATTATCTTGTTTTTAGAATAAATTATTATTATATTAACTCTTTGGCATCCTGATGTATCTTTTTTTTTGTTGAAATTTTATTTTTTATATATTAATATTTAATTATAAGGAAGTTTTATTGGAGGTACTATGGGAAACAATAGAAATGTGATTCTGTTACAGCAATATCTGGAGCAGGTTAAAAACGGGGAGAAGGTTTTTGAGAATGCTTTTCAAAGTATATCAAGGATGGTATTAAATGATGAGATAAGCAAGGTTGTTGTAAATGGGAAAACAACTTATGATTTTAAAATATTCCGGAGAGGAAATAAACATATGATCGGTTTGTATGAAGAGATCAATAGTTTTGTTTCATATGTAAAAGATGCAGCTGAAGGGGGATCATCACAAGAGATGGCATATGTCCTTGTCGGTGAACCTGGAAATGGGAAAACTTTTTTTGTTGATTTACTTTGTAAGAAATATAGAGATTTTTTATCAATTGAAAAGAACCGAAAATTTACATTCAGATTTAATCAGTTAAATAGATTGGGTAAATATGGAAAAATTGATCAGGTTGAGTCTCAGACTTATGAGGATCCTGTAGTATTGGCGATGAATCTCTTCGATACAATTGACAAGTCCAAAGAATTTCTTGTTTCAAATATGGGATTCTCAGATGCCCTTATTGATCAAATTTATAAAAACTATAGACCTCTTGGTGCCTGCAGTGATTATATATGGAGGGACTTGCTTGAAAGTACAGATGGCTCTGTGGAGGAGGCTTTGAACTTTATAGACATAAGACCTGTACCCTTAACAGAAAGTCTAGGGACAATCACAGGAAAGTATCCTGCAAAAGATAAGATAACCTCATCAGCAGTTGACCTGCTTGGAGAGGAGTCTATTCAACGATTATTGCATATCTCTGATACAAGCAATCCCTATAGATTTGATTTAAGAAGGGGAGCACTTGCAAGGGTTGCAGGTGGAGGCATTCATTTTTCCGATGAGTTATTTAAAAACAAAAAGGATCTGGTTCAAGTTTATCTGGGAGTTATTCAAAATAGAACAATTGAGATTGATGGATTTAAGTGGCCCATAGATACTTTAATTATTGCAACAAGCAATAATTCTGAATTTAATAGATTTTTAGAGGAAAAAGAGGAGGCACCAATTGTTGACAGGTGCAGGATTGCATATGTTTCACATAATACGAATTATCTGTTACAGAAAGATCTTACAAATTATGCAATTGGAAGTGGAAAGAAATTTACATTTACAAGAGAGGAATTGCATATTGATCCTAATTTAAACTATGCAGCATCAATTGCTGTTGTTCTTTCCAGACTTCCAAGGGCCGAGAAACTTACATCTATTGAAATGATGAAACTGGCTGCCGGTGAAATCGCTGGAGAAAAGAGTCTGAAAACATTATCAGAAGTAATAGATATATTGAACCAGGATCCTGATATTACAAAACGTTTTGGACAGAAAGGTTTAGGACAGAGGAATTTAGGCAGGGCAATTCAACTGCTTTTAGAGAGTTCTGAGACAAATGAAGGCCAATGTATGTTTGCACTGGATATATTTAAATCTATTGAAAGGGTGATACTTGATTATACAAACGAGGCACTTGATAGAGAAAAATACCTTGAAGATCTAAAAAGTGCAAAGGGGCTTTACAGAGAGAGAATAATGACTGAAATGTTCAATGCTTATATGGATGAACCTTTTGCAATCAAAAATGATGTAATGAACTATGTAAATATGATCATCGGAATCGATGCTGAAAATCTTGGACCTGATAAGATGTGGAAATACAGAGATCCTCAGACAGAAGAATTAAAAGCAGTAAAGATTGATGAAAGTTTTATAAATGGAGTTGAACAGAGATTAGGATTAAAAACGAGTGAACAGAGTGAGACATTCCGTACCACTATCAGGAAGATCTATGGACAGAAGATTGCTATAGAACCTAATTATGATTTTATGGACAATATTGAACTGGTAAAGGCAGTTACAGATGTCCGTTTGAAATCTGATATAGCAGGCTCAGGTAGTTTAATCGGAGCCCTTGCAAATAGGACAAATGAGGAAAACCAGAAACTTTATGACAGGATAATAGATACAATGTTAAATAAACTCAATTATTGCAAGACCTGTGCTCAGAAAACAATTGAATATTTTTGTACTCACTCGGATGAGAATTAAATGGTGAACAAAAACAGGGAATGATAATGAAAAAGATACCAAGTCCTCTGCTCTCTTTGAATTCTTTAGATAAACTTCTTGAAAGAGACAAGCAAAGGGAAGCAGATGGTTTCCCGAGAAAAATAAAGATAGGAAAATTCATAAAACCTGGAAAAAGTGGAAAAAATAAAGTTGTTGTTGTTCCAACCACTACAGAAGAAAAATTCTATCATGATCCATCTCCAAAAAATGAAGAGGAAGGAGAGTCTTCATCCGGAGGGAGTGGAAAAGGTAAAGAAGGAGAAGTTATTGGTAAAGAACCTGTTCACCAACCCGGAGGTGAAGGAGAAGGTGGTGCAGGAAAAGGTCAGGGAGGAGAGCATGAAATTGAATCTAATGCTTATGATCTTGGGAAAATACTTACTGAAAAATTTGAACTTCCAAATTTAAAAGATAAGGGTAAGAAAAAATCACTTTCAAAATATACTTATGACCTGACTGACAGAAATAGAGGCTTTGGACAGGTACTTGATAAGAAAGCAACATTAAAAAAAATTGTTGAAACAAATATAGGTCTAGAAAAAATCCCTGATATATATAATATCGATCCTTCAGAGTTTCTTATTGCTCCAAGGGATAAAATATACAGAATACTGTCTAAAGAGAAGGATTATGAATCTCAGGCCATTGTTTTCTTTATGAGAGATTATTCGGGTTCAATGTCAGGAAAACCAACTGAGACTGTGGTTGGACAACATGTATTGATATATAGCTGGCTATTATACCAGTTTGATAAACAGGTGGAATCAAGATTTATATTGCATGATACTGAAGCAAAAGAGGTAAAAGATTTTCATACATATTATAATTCCAGAGTAGCAGGAGGTACACAGGTCGCATCTGCATTTAAACTTGTTAACGAAATTATTGAGAAAGAGTCTCTTGCCAAAGATTATAATATCTATATTTTTCATGGAACTGATGGAGATGACTGGGATACAGATGGAAAGGAGACACTACCGCAAATTAAGAAGTCTCTTTATTTTGCAAATAGAATAGGGATAACCATTGCTAATAATGGATATGGAACGCCAAACAATTCTGATATGGAAAAATATTTGAAGAGTTCAAGTCTACTTGATACTAACTCAGATCTTATCAGGCTTGATTCGATTCCAGGTGATGCAGACGAAAAAAGATTAATTGAGGGTATTAAAACCCTGATATCTGAATAGGGGATATGGATGGAACTAATTGATCAAAAAACAAAGAAGATCATGGAGTTATGCAAGGTTCACGCAAGGGATGCAGGACTTACTTTTGAGGACGAGACTCTTGAATATATAGTTACAAACAGAAATCTTCTTGAATTATCACCTAAGGTTATGATTCCGACATTATATGATTATTGGGTATTTGATGTTGATGTGCTGAAAGAGAAGGGGAAATATGATTTATACCCGTCAAACCCATATGAAACAGTTATAAATACAAGACCGGCAATCTCATTTTATAATGATAATAATCCAGACTGGCTTAATGTTATGATTTTTTATCATGTTCTTGCACATATAGATTTTTTTCAAAATAATGTTTTTTTCTCTCATACATGGGATATAGATTTTACCGGTCGTGCACTTTCAGATAAGAGACTTATATCAGAGCAGAGAAAAAAGAATGGTAGATGGGTAGATTATGTAATAGAGTTTACACGAAGTATAGATAATACAGTTGGATATTTTACAGAACTTCAAAAGCTGGATAAAATAGATAAGACAAAAATAGATAAGAAAATTGATTATTATTTTGACATTTTTTTACAATCTATTATTAATGTTTCTAATTATGAATATATAAAAGAGATCAATAGATATAATGATCTGTTAAAAGAAAATAAAGTGGATTCAAATAACGACTTTTTTTTTACAGATATAATAAAAAAATATCCTGAGTTTGAATCTCTTTATTTAAAATATAGTTTGAAGAACAAAGAATCTGATAGTGGCATCAAAAAAGACCTTATTCAATTTATTCTGGAAAGATCTGAATTCTTAAACAAAGACAAGAATATTTGGATGAAATCTATTATTCAGATCGTAAGAGATACATCATTAATCTTTCAACCTCAAATACGGACAAAGATTATGAATGAAGGTTGGGCGAGTTACTGGCATGAAGAATTATATATGAAGGATAAAAGAATTAAGGGACATGAAGTCTCTTTTGCCAGGGTCAATGCAGGAGTTACTTCGATGCCAAAGATTGGACTTAATCCTTATGCATTAGGTTTGAAACTCTTTCAAAGTATTAAAGAAAAGGGTGACAGAGGGAAACTCTCATTTGAATTTGAAAGTATAAAAGATATAAAAAAAAGAAAATTATATGATAAAACAACTGTAAACGGCTTATCAACAATTTTTAAGATTAGAAGAGAGTTTAGTGATTCTTTATTCTTAAATAGATTTATAGATCAGGACTTTATTGATGATAATGATCTTTTTGAATCTGGAAAGAGATTAAACAAGAATGAAATGGTCTGGGAATATTATATAAAAAGCAGAAATGTAGAGGACTATAAAAAGATGCTTAATGATACTCTGTATCATCCTCCTGTAATTAGTATTAAAGAAGTAAATGAAGAAAATAATGAACTCTGTCTGATCCATAAATTTGAGGGGAAGCAATTAGTAAAAGATTTTATAAAAAATACAATGATGGGGATTGAATTCCTCTGGGGCGGACCTGTTTCACTTCAAACACATGAACTTGCGGCTAAATCACAAAATCTCCTTCCTACTCTTTCAGGAGTACAAAAAGAGCAGAAAGAAGAAAAGTCAGAATTTATAATGGTTCTCTATAGAATGGAAAACAAATTATTGAGTAGGGAAGAAATATAGGGGAAATGTATGAGAAACTCAAGTACAAAACTTAATAGAGCCTTTAAAAATCTCAAGAAGAATATGGGAAAGGAAAAGATCCACTCTTCGATACCCTTTAAAGAATTTTTATCAAAGATGCTTAAAAACCCATATAAAGAGATCAGAAATGTTTTTCTAGTTTTCTCAGATATGATTGAAAATTATATTGGAGAAGGATATGATGAATATACAGATGACCCTGAATCAATTAATTTTTTCTATTATGATTGCAGTAAACTCTTTGTTGAAGATACTGATAATCCTTTTTTTGCTGATAGAATATTTTCAAATAGATTTATGAGTTTAACTAATTCCTTACGGAGTGGTGCTCAACAAAACAAAATTTATATATTTGAAGGACCCCCGGGATGCGGAAAAAGTACTTTTCTAAATAATTTATTATCAAAATTTGAAATTTATTGCAATACTGAGGAAGGAAGCAGGTATGAAACAGTTTGGAGGTTAGACAGAAAAGAGTTAGGAGGTTTCATAGATAATGACCTAATTAATGTTCTCAGTGATTCAGAATTAAAAGAAACTATTGGAAATAATGCAGGTACAAAAAACAATTTACATAAACATTCCATGATCTATGAAACTGAAGGTTTTATTGAGATTCCCTGTCCAAGCCATGATCATCCGATCCTCATGATACAAAAGGAATTCAGAAGAGAGTTTTTGGATAACCTTTTTAGTAATAATAAATTTAAATGGGAATTATTTACAGAAAAGGAGTATGAGTGGGTATTTAGAGATAATTCCTGTACTATATGCAATTCTCTGTACAGAGCATTAAATGAAAAATTTAATGATCCTGAAAAAATATTGAGTATGGTATTTGCAAGAAAATATAACGTTAACCGAAGATTGGGGCAGGGGATAAGTGTATATAATCCAGGTGACAAGCCAACTAAACAGAATATAATCACAAACCCAATGTTACAACAAAGACTGGATAGTCTATTAATGGATAGCAATAGAGTTAAATATATGTATTCTCATTTTGCTCAGACTAATAATGGAATTTATTCTCTCATGGATATAAAAGGACATAATACAGAAAGATTAATAGAATTACACAATATTATAAGTGAAGGTATTCATAAGGTAGAATATCTGGAAGAAAATGTGGATTCACTCTTCTTTGCATTAATGAATCCTGAAGATAAAAAAAATATTGAAGGACTTCAGTCGTTTACTGACCGTATTGAATATATAAGTATTCCCTATATTATGGATTTAAAAACAGAAGTTGAAATTTATAAGAATGTTTTTGGTAAACATATTCTTAATAATTTCCTGCCAAAGGTATTGCATAATTTTGCACGTATCATAATTTCATCAAGATTGAATCTAGAATCAGAAGCTTTAGCAGATTGGATCGAAGACTCTGAAAAATATGAACTATACTGTGATAAAGACCTGCTTCTTCTAAAAATGGAGATTTATACCGGACATATTCCATCATGGCTCACCGAAGAGGACTTAAGTCGGTTTACAGCCAAAAGAAGAAAAAAAATAATATCAGAATCTGAAAGAGAAGGTGATAAAGGCTTCTCAGGCAGAGACTCTATAAAAATATTTGACAGTTTTTTTTCAACTTATGCAAAGGAAGAACATTTGATAGATATGTCGATGTTAGATACATTTTTTAGAAAAATCTGTAAGGAGAAACCGGATATTATACCGAAAAATTTTCTTGCATCCTTAACAAAATTATACAATTATAATATCCTGCAGGAAATAAAAGAGTCTCTTTTTAACTATAATAAGGAAAAAATATATGATAATATTTCTGATTATATGTGTTTTATAAATTTTGAGCCGGGAATTGATGCTGTATCAAATTATACGGGTAATAGAGTTAGTATTTCAGATGAATATTTTGAAAAGATCGAAAAAAAACTGCTTGGAGAATCTATCAGTAGAGATGAAAGAGAGAAATTTAGAAAACAGATTCAAAACCAATATACTTCTCAGACATTATCACAGGAAATTTTTATTGAGAATATTGAAATTACTGAAACAGAATTATTCCAATTCTTACTTGAAAAATATCAATTTCATTTAAAGGACACTGTTCTGGAACCATTTTTAAAAAATAAAAATTTCAGAAGAGCAATAAAGGATTTCGATAATGAAATGTTTAAAACCTATGACTCTAAGATTAGAGAGGATGTTAGTTTTTTAATTAAAAATATGGTTGAAAAATTTGGATATACAAAACAGGGATCAAAAGAAATATTAATATATGTAATAGATAATGATATTACTGATAAGTTCAAAAAAGAATGAAGACTGGTTAATATTGTTTTTTTTTGATAAGATACTCAAAATATCTGGATTTTATCTGTTCACTTGCCATAATCTGTTTTACAGGGAGCATTTTTAATAGAGCCCCTAAAATAGAAGCCATTAAACGGTGACTTAGAAGTGCGTGGTTGTCAAATATCAGGTTCTGAAGTTTTCCTCTCTCTATAGCCATTTTGACAACCTTATGGGTTGAATTATAAGGAGGGATGATCCTTTTATCTCTCTCCTTGAGACTTAGACTACCGTTTGTACAGTTTTTTATGCAGACAGCACAGCCCAGGCATGTATCCTCAATTAATTTTGCATACTTTTTTTGATCTTTTGGATATCTGAGATAAAATAATCATAAATTGCCGGTGTAATGTCTGCCAGATTATTGATCTTATTTCTCAACAACTCACTTTTATGTCCCCAGGTTATTAAAGGGACAGGATTCAAAGTGTGAGTTTTACTTGCTGGATTCTCAATATTTCCATGATCGCTTGTAATTATTAGTGTGTCTTGTTTATTATCTAATAAGGATATTAGTTTTTTTACCAGTCTGTTGAGATCGAAAACCAGTTTATTGCAATCATCAATGGATTTTCGATGACCATAGAGATCGGTCTGAAAATATTCATATAAAAGAAAATCATAATTCTTCGAACTGCTGAAGATGATTTCCGCAGCGGTTTCAGGAGAGTACTCAGGAAGATTTGCACCGAATTGATTTAGTGTTTTATTTGAATATTCCTGATAAATAGATTTTTTATTACTAATGTCATCAAGATCAAATGGTTTCATCTCATTTGTTATTAATAAACAGGAAGTTGCAGAGATCCTTCTTTTGAAACTGCGGGGAAAATTTTCAGAAAATATAAATTCACCGTTATCTTTAATATTTACATTTGTTTTATAGAAAAGATCTGAGTGATTGGGATAGGAGTTCAAAAACATTGGATTTAAACCCCGGTTTTTCAGACCTTTAAATATATTTGTCTCTTTAATGATTTTCCGCATCGCTTTATTTGGAAAGCTGCCCATATGGGAACCAATTATTTTTGGAATGTTATTCCCTGTATATATTGTTGTCTGACCCGTGGCGCTTTGCGGAATTCCCTCGACTCCCATTAGGGGATCAATCGGTTTTACAGGTGTGCCGTCAGGTAATGATATCTCTTTGCCAAAAAAAGGGAGATAATCACAGTTGGAGTTATAAAAGGGATTGGATGTAGAAGGTTCACCAATACCTGTACCATCGAGAAAGATAAAGATCATCGGGCGTTTTTTATTGCAAATTCAATGTGTTTTAATAACTCCTGAAAAATTGCATCCTTTGTTCCTAATCCATTCACTGGAAATACTTCCTTCTCTTTTTTATAGTATTGCATGACAGAAATGGAATTTTTTTCATGCTCCTCTAACCTTTTTACAATTGATTCTGTTTTAATGTCGTAGCGTCTTTTCTGATCTGTTTTTCCACGCTCGGCAAGTCTTTTTACCAATTGCAAAACCGGTACCGACAGGTCGATGATACATGAAAGAGATGTGTTTTGTTTCCGGAGAAGACCATCAAGAATATATGCTTGAATAATCGTTCTGGGAAATCCTTTAAACACGAATCCATTTACATCTCTACTGAGTTTTATTTTTTTTTCAATCAGTCTGATAACAATGTCATCCGGTACTAATTTTCCATTTTCCATTAGCTCTCTGATCTTAATACCTATTTCTGATCCTGCATTCAACTCTTCCTGTAGAATATCACCGGTTGAGATATAAACAAGATTAAATTTTTTGGCTAGTTTTTTTGCCTGCGTACCTCTTCCTGAACCGGGATAACCTAAGATAACAACATTAAAAAGAACTTTTCGCAGATTCTTTTCTACGGTATTTGAAACTCTGGTAAAGATCTCCTTTATTGAGCCCATGCCGTCAATAGGATCAAGAATTCCTCTCTCTTCATAAAACTTAAGAACAGGGAAGGTTTTATTTTTATACTCAATTAATCTGAAATTAATAACTTCTTTTGTATCGTCGCTTCTACCAGATGTTTTGCCTCTTTTTAGTAGTCTTTTTTTACACTCTTCATTCGTCACTTCTATGCTGATCAGGGATAATAGGGAAGTATGCATCTTTAAAAGAAGACCCTCAAGAATATATGCCTGAACGAATGTTCTTGGGAAACCATCAAATAGAAAGCCATTACAATCAGGATTATCTCTCATCTTTTTTTCAAGAATCTGCACAATTAATTCATCTGATACAAGTTCTCCCTTTTCTATGACTTCCTTTGCCTTGAGACCAAGCTCAGTTTTTTCTCTTATTGCCTGTCTCAAAATATCTCCGGTAGAGATATGCAACAGATTATATTTTTCGATCAATAGATCTGATTGTGTACCCTTTCCTGCTCCTGGAGGTCCAAATAAGGCGATATTCAGCATTTTATTTCCTGCACTTTATATAATGATATTGAATGTAATCTTATACCCATTAAAAACCCTCCACAATAATAAATTATTATAACTAAATTAAAAATAATTTGCAAAAAATCTCATTTCTTTTGGTAAAGGCAATGAGGTTTATGTGGTAGCCACAATGTAAATTGTCCATAGTTTTTTGCAGAGAACCTTCAATTGCTGGAAGAATTGACATATTCATACTTTATCAGTATGATATGATTGTAAAATATATCATTAATTTAATACAGACTTTTTTCAATTTTATAATATAATCTGGAGGTAATTACAGAAATATGCTTGGAGAATTCAGAGCTGCGGAAACTAAATTTGAAGAAATTCAGAAACAGTATAGAGAGAAATTGATCAGTGCAGATCAATTTAAAACTAAAATAAAAAATCTTCAATTTAAGGATCATCTTGGAAGGCTGTGGAGTATGGGTGGACACAGCAGTAAATGGTATCTATATGAAAAAAAGAAATGGATAAAAAAAGATCCATATACAATATTTACATCCAGTCAATCTGAAATAAAAAATCTTAAAGAAAAACTATTTAAGAATTTATCTTTAAAAAATAGATATTCAAAACTGATACCATCTACAGCATTTTTAATTGGAATGAATTTAATTCCGATATTGGGGATTTTATTTTTTGACTGGCGTGTTGAAATATTAGTCTTTTTATACTGGGTGGAAAATGTATTTGTAGGTCTTCTTAATATATATAAAGTTAAAAAGGCTGAGGGCTCATTTCCTTCAGATATAAAGAGTACAGTCAGATGGGATAAATTAAAGCCTCCAGTATTGAAAAAAAAGGCTTCAAACCTTATGAGTACTATATATTTTGGTTTCACCTTTGTTCATGGTATATTTGTTCTTGTTTTTTTTGGTTTTCCCTATAAATCACTTGGAGAAGTTATAATAGCTGTAAGTCTATTGATCTCTCCCCATCTGTTTTCCCTTTTTTATCATTTTATATATCATAAGGAATATAAAATTATTAGTTATCAGGAATGCCTGATGGCACCTGTTCAGAGGATGGTGATACTTCACCTTGTGGTTATTTTTTATGGATTTTTACTGATGAATTACCAGTCAAAATCAATAATCCCTGTTATATTTATGGTAATTTTAAAAACAATAATTGATGTCTGGAAACATGTAACCTCCCATTTGAAGTTTTACCCTAGAGGTATAAAATTAGAGAATAAGGCAGTCAGTTTTTCTCCCAAAAATATTTTTAAAATACCCCTAATTATTTTTTCAATTTTACTTACAGGTTCAACATCAGTGCTTCTTATATCCAGATATGTCTCATTTGCATTAATGATAGTTGTTACTATAATTTTATTGATAGGTTTTGTTTTTATTTTAAAAAAATTTTTAAGCCATAAAGAAGACCAGAAAAATGTCCGTTTTGAACTCACATCCGGCTGCGGGTTTATAAATAGCTGGTTTTCAGGTAGTATAAGCTTAAAACGTCAAAAAAACAATTTAGAGTGGGTAAGGTTAAAGCTTGAATGTATTGGCTCTGAAGTTGAATATAGAGACTATGGAGATGAAAAAAGTGTTGGGAGTAAACAGAAAACGGTTTGGGAAAAGTTAAAACAGATACCTGATGGATTGCTGGAACATTCAGGTACTTTAAAGATTCCGGTTGAGTTCTGGCTGCCTGACAATCTTCCGCCTATGATTATCGGTAGAAATATGGCAAATATTAAATGGACCTTAAGTATAAGAGTCAGAGCAGATTCAGATAAGAATTCCGAGAAAGAAAAAGAATACATATTCGATGATCTTCCAATATTTAAATTAAATAACTGATATTACTAAAAAAATAGAATATATCTTTTCTTTTACTTTTGATATGGTAAAATAAATTATAGGAGTTTTTACAGATGGAAAATAATGATATTGGGATTAGCAGAGAAAAGGCATTTGAATTACTGAAAGATCACATTAAGAATGAGAATACTATCAGGCATTGTCTGGCAACTGAAGTAGTCATGAGAAGCCTTGCAAATCATTTTGGTGAAGATGAAGAAATGTGGGGAATCACAGGATTATTACATGACCTTGATCTAGAACTTATTGGTGATAACCTGAAAATTCATGGTTTAAAAACAGAAGAGATGCTCAATGAAGTAGGATTAAATCCAATTATTACAAGAGCAATAAGGATGCATAATGAAGAGGCATCAAAAGAAAAAAGAACTGAAAAATTCCATATTGCACTTGCTGCAGGTGAGACAATAACAGGACTTATAGTTGCAACTTCACTAGTTTATCCTGATAAAAAAATTAAAAGTGTTAAGTCTAAATCCATTGTAAAGCGGATGAAAGAAAAGGCATTTGCAGCCAGTGTTAACAGGGATATCATAAGGGAATGTGAAAATATAGACATTCCATTAAGTGAATTTGCAAAACTCAGCCTTGAAGCTATGTGTACCATTGATGAAGAAATAGGCCTTTAAGAAATCTATGTAAGGGGATTTAAATATGAAAAGAATTATTATTATGGTTATGTTAATTGTTATTATTTCAATAACGGGATATTCGAAGGTTAATTTTTTTATTGATCTGGCTGCCAGTCAGTTAAAACCTGCAGATACAAAGTATGCAGATATATATGGTACAGCAATTTTTTATCCGGAACTTATGACAGGTATCAAAGTTTTTAATGATCTCTTTATCTATGGAGGTTATGGATTCATAAAATCACAGGGAGATATTATTGAGTCAGGTAATAGTGAAAATGCAACTTCAAAGCAAAGTTTTATTTCATTGGGTCTAGGATATGAATTTATGTCACAAAAAAAAATAAGCCTTAAACTATCAGGTGGAATTATGTTTGTTAATTATGAGGGGGAAACGTACCTTTCAGATACACTGATAGATAATGATAGTGGTAATAAAACAGGGTATAAATTTGATATTGGGATATTTTATAATTTTCCAAAATACTTTACTGTCAGTATTATTACTGGCTATTTTCATGCCCAGAACACAGAGGATTATTATAGAAAACTAAGTTATGGTGGACTGAAGGTAGGACTAGGATTAGGTGTTAGATTTTAAGATGTATAGATTTCTACTTTACAAAACATTCTATATTTGATATAAAATATAATAATGGACTTAATAAACATTCTTTTATATATTATGATTCTTTTGATTGGAAGTTTTGCAGTTATAAGTTCCTCTGGATTTATAAAAAGTTATAAATTTCCTTCCTTATCTAATTATTTTCATTTTATAATCTCCTTCAATATTGTTGGATTGATATTTTTTATTCTAAATAGATTTTTTGGGGGGGACTTATGTAAAAGTATCCTCATTATGTTTCCGCTGTTCATTATTACCCTTTATTTTTTTATTTCTTTTATCCTCTCTTTTGTTAAAAAGAAGTATTCATCATCAATAAAGGTATCATTCTTCTCCATATCAGCCATATTGTTTATAGGTTTTGCATTACTTTATAATAATACTTTAAAAAATATAGCAGAAAAAAAACTAATGAATTTATATTTGAATTTTTTAATTCTACTTATAATAATAATTATACTATTTCTACTTATTTATGTTTTTACACGTGGAATAAAAGAACTGGATAAAAAACGTATAAAGGCTGCAAAAAATATAACATTAACATACTGTATTCTACTGTTAGTTTTATTCATATCATTTCTCTTCGAATTAGATCCTCAGATGTCCACTATAATTATAGTTTTGTTCTTCTTAATAAATGTTTATCCAATTCTGTATTTAAAAAACTTTCTAAATATGAATTATATTGATCATCTTTTAATAAATGAAAAAAGCATAGATTTTGAGAGTTTTTTTGAAAAATATAAAATATCAGATAGAGAAAAAGAGATTCTAAAATTATTAGTTCAAGGGAAATCCAATAAAGATATTGAAGATATATTGTTTATCTCACTAAAAACTGTTAAGAATCATATATACAATATCTATAAAAAAGCTTCTGTTAAAAGCAGAATTCAATTAGTAAATATAGTTACAAAATATAAGAAATAAAACCCCTTACTTAAAAAGTGATAAAATCATTGCAGATGAGACGTTAGCCTGAGCAATTGTAGCCATGCTGGATTCAAGAAGTATTTTATTACTGGTGAACTTTCCAAATTCTTCAGCCATATTTGTATCTCTAATTGCAGATTCAGCAGCTAATAAATTTTGGCTTTGAACCTGTATAATACCAATAGAATTTTCCAGCCTATTGCTTTGAGCTCCAATTGTACCCCGCCATTCTGATACCTTTTTTATGGCATTCTGCAATTGTGATAGTGATTGTTTTGCATCTGCAACTGTACTGAGGCTTGTATTTGAAAGCCCCATTGCTTCAGTTCCTGCACCTTCAGCTCCACCAATAGAGAGGTTTATCGATGATTCAATGTGTGTGTCGCCGACAAAAAGTTCTTTCTTTACAGGGGCATCAGGGGAGAATAATAACTCTCCTTTGAAATGTGTAGTATCAACTACTCTGTCAATTTCTTTCATAATCTCCTGATATTCCATGTTGACTATATCTCTTTCTGTATCTCCAATAGTTTCTGAAGCCGCTTGGGTTGCAAGGGTAGTTGCCCGGTTTAACATGTCTCCCATTCTGGAAAATGCGCCGTCTGCGATTTGGGCAATGCCTAATCCATCATTTGCATTCCTTGTTGCCTGGGATAAAGCGCTATAGTCTGCTCTAAGCCCATTTGCTATCATTAATCCGGCAGCATCATCACCTGCATTAGTTATGCGTGTGCCGGAGGAGAGGTGTCCTAAATTACTACTTAATTTATTTCTTGCAAATACGGAATTTCTTTGTGCATTTGCAGAACTAAAATTGTTCAAAATTGAAAAAGCTTGTCCCGCCATGTATTACCTCCTTTTATACTATAGTATATGTTCATGGTTTTTTCAACAAAAATGTGAATCTGTATATTTAATTAGATCTATTTATTGACAGAAGATTAAAAATAGTTTATAAAGGTAACCTGTGAGGTTACATATAATTTGAAAATATCAGCAAAATTAAGATATATTGTAAGGACTCTTTGTGAAATAGGGGAAACAGAACTTACTCCTACTTCTTTGTCAAAAATAGAAGAGAAACAAAAAATTTCTAAAAAATATTTAAAGCAACTATTGCAGCCATTAGAAAAACTTTCAATTATTGGAAGTATAAGAGGTAAAAATGGTGGATACTATTTAAAGAAAAAATTAGACAAAATAAAATTATACGATATTGTCATAGCCCTGAATATAAATATAAATATTGCACCCTGTAATACTGACAGTTCTTGTGACTTTGCAAGAATGAATATTTGTGGTTCTCAGGATAAATGGGGCGAATTGCAAAACCTAATTATAAAATTTTATAAAGAAACCTATCTTTCAGACTTTAAAGATAGTAAATAGTTAAGAATTTGTATTGACTAAATTCAAAAAAAAATGTTATAATGGGAATAGGTAATTCATAAGGTTACCTATGCTGAATTGATATTGTTCTGGAGGAAAAATGGAATTAAGCAACTATTTTGATTATAATGCAACAACGCCTACTGATAAGAGGGTTTTTGAAGTGATGAAACCTTTTTATAATGACAATTTTCATAACCCATCATCTTTTTATAGAGGTGCAGGGATAGTTGCTAATGAAATTGATATTGCAAGAGAGAGGGTTGCAAAGCTTCTTAATTGCAGTAATGATGAGATTTTTTTTACAGGAAGTGGTACTGAGTCTGATAATCTTGCAATAATTGGTGCAGCAAGAAAATTAGTAAAAAAAGGTAATCATATAATTACCTCAAATATTGAACATCCTGCTGTTCTTGAATCCTGTAAATATTTAGAAAAGAATGGCTTTGAGATTACTTATCTTTCTGTAGATAAAGATGGTGTAATTAATATAGAAGAATTGAAAAATGAGATAAGAAAAACCACGATTCTTGTAACAATTATGTTTGCAAATAATGAAATTGGCTCTATTCAGCCTATTAAAGAGATTGCTTCTATCGCTAGAGAACTGAATATTCTCTTTCATACAGATGCTGTTCAGGCAATAGGAAAACTAAAAGTCGATGTTAGAGATTTAGGGATTGATATGCTTAGTCTTTCATCTCATAAGATTTATGGAGTGAAAGGAATTGGTGTTCTTTATAAGAGAAAGGGTGTAAAAATTGATCCAATTTCATTTGGTGGAGGTCAGGAAAAGGGCCTTCGAGGCGGAACAGAGAATGTTGCCGGTATAGTTGCAACAGGATTAGCCGCTGAAATTGCAATGAATGAAATGGAAGAAGAAAAAAAAAGATTGAGTCCATTAAGAGAAAAAATAATAGATGAATTATTTAAAAATATACCTGACTTGATATTAAATAGCAGTGCAAAAGAGTGTCTTTATAATACTGTTAATATATCAATAAAACATATTGAAGGAGAAGCAGTTCTGGCACTTCTTGATGGGCATGGGCTTGCTTTTTCATCAGGTTCTGCTTGTTCATCTAAATCTTTAGATCCATCTCATGTTCTTCTTGCTATTGGTTTAGAACATGCTGAGGCGCATGGCAGTTTAAGAATAAGCCTTGGAAAATACACTACTGAAGAGGGGGTTGATAAACTTATAAGCGTATTACCTCCTGTTGTAGAGAGACTCAGGAGCATGTCTCCATTTTGGAATAAAAAATAATTAAAATTATTAGGAGTTAAAATATGAGATATAGTGCAAAAGTAATGGAACATTTTCAGAACACAAAGAATTATGGAAAAATAGAAAACCCTGATGGAATCGGAAAAGTTGGGAACACGAAATGCGGCGATGTCATGTGGATATATTTGAAAATTGAGAAGGATACGATAATAGATGCAAAATTTGAAACATTTGGCTGTGTTGCTGCAATTGCAACAAGTTCAATGGCTGTTGATATGATAAAAGGGATAAAGATTAATGACGCTCTCGATATATCCAACAAAGCTGTTACGGAAGCACTTGATGGTCTTCCAAAAGAGAAACATCATTGTTCAGTTCTTGCTGAAGAAGGAATACAGGCAGCAATAAATGATTATAAGGAAAAAAATAAATAGTGCAGGATTTATTATTAAATTTTTTTAAGGAAACTATTAATCTCTTTGTAGAGATGAGTCCCTATTTAATTTTAGGGTTTTTCTTTACAGGTTTACTCCATATATTTATAAGTGAAACGTATATAAAAAAACATTTTGCAAATGATGGTTTTAGTTCAATATTTAAAGCGGCAATTTTTGGTGTGCCCTTACCTGTTTGTTCATGTGGTGTTATTCCTATTGCAGAGTCAATTAGAAAGGATGGTGCTTCAAAAAGTTCTACAATGGCATTTCTGGTATCAACACCTTCAAGTGGAGTAGATTCAATATTTGCTACATATGCGCTTCTAGGACCTTTTTATGCAGTAATAAGACCTATAGCATCTTTAATTTCCGGAATTGTTATCGGAATTGTCACTTTTTTTTCTGAAAATGGTAATAATGAAAAAGATGAACATATTGCAAAAAAAAATGTAAAAATAATTCCAAGGAAAAGAACGATAAAAGACGGAATTAAATATGGATTTAAGGTTATACCCTCTGATATAGCGAAATGGTTGATAATTGGTGTTATTATTGGCGGCTTGATTTCAGCCTTAGTACCCGAAGATTTTGGGACAAGATATCTTGGAAGTCCTATTTTAAGCTATTTAATAATATTGCTTGTATCAATTCCTATTTATGTCTGTGCTACCGGTTCGATTCCAATAGCAGTTTCACTGCTGGCAAAAGGAGTATTGCCGGGAGTGGCATTAGCTTTTTTAATTGCAGGGCCTGCAACAAATACTGTTACAATATCCTTTGTCCTAAAAAGAATGGGAAAGAAAATTGCTTTTTTATATATTATATCGATAATGATTATTTCATTTGTTTTTGGGATATTATTTGATTTATTAATTTCCATTAACAATATTAATATAAATGCAATATTTAATCATGATCATAATGGATTAGGTTTTATAAAAATTTTCTCGGGAATTCTTTTACTCTTAATTCTAATAAATAGTAAATATGATATTTGGAGATTTAAAATGAAAAATGATACGTACTCAATCAAAGTTCCAGATATGACTTGTCAGCATTGTAAAATGAAAATTGAAGGTGTTGTTAAGAATATTGAAGGAATAAATAAATTCAGTATTGATTTAAAGAATAAAGAAGTTCTGGTAGATACTGATACAGTAGAAAAAAATAAAATAGTAGAAAAAATAAAAGAAGCGGGATATAATCCGGAATAATACAAATAGACTAACTGAACTGAGTAATTATAAGTTATTTATTAATCATAATGATTCAACTTAATAAAATACTGGACATTGTTTTTATTATTATATATAATTTATGATGGTAAAAGTTTTAGAAGAAAAATGTTTCAAGTGTGGTGCAGTAAATGCAATCAATTCAGTTTACTGCAATCAATGCGGAAAAAAAATTGCTGAATTCAATCCAGAGATACTTACCGGTGAAGATATTTTTAACTTTGATGATAGAGTAGAATATGATACTGATTATATGCGTAGTGATGGAGATACACTCGTTATCAGGTTATTTAAAATTGTATCAATTGTGAATAATTTCAAATTCAAAGATAAAGAATATGATAATGTTAAAATAAGCTGGTTTGTTGTTGATAGAGAAAAGCCTAGTATACCTTATGAGAAAGTAATACTGCTTTTTTCTAGAATGTCAGGGACAGAAAAAACAAATATCACTCAATATATTGACGAAAAATTTACTTTACGGGAAGGAAGATTACTTGAGAAGTATATTGAAAATACAGGGGATATTAGAACTATTTTTGAAGATATCCGGATTCCTATTGTTGAAAATGTCAGAAGTCTAAATAATATAATTGGGGCAATGAACACCGGCAGAATAGCATTATATAAAAAAAAAAATTATAATCTACCATTTAAAGTTGAAGGAATATTTAATATCACAGATGCAGAAGAATCAGTCTCCTGGGATAGTCAAGAAACGGTTATATCAAAAAATATTAAAAAGGAATTAGAGGATTATAAAAGGCGTCATGATTTGTAATTAAGTATTTTAATTACCCATAAGATTAAAAAATCTGACTGTATGGTCATAGTTTTTTGGAACTATCCGTATTTTTGACATTTCATCAATATAAATTCCATTATTTTTATCTTCTTCTTCATCATATCCAATTCGCATATTCTTTAATACGACGTTTTTATCAATTATAGTCCTCAATATTTCACATTCATGAATATAACTATTATTAAATATCACTACTTCATTAAGTTTTGATTTGTCAATAATTACTTTAGGGGAGATGACTACAGATGATGCGTCTGAATCACTTAAAAAAGATCCTTCACTTAGAAGCACATTTTTAATATATCCAATATCATGCGGTTTTACTATTTTTCCCGGACCAAGGTTAAAATTCTGTGTGTAAAATGGCCATTTATCACCATATAGATTAAATTTAGGTGTAACTGATACTAGATCCATGTTTGCCTTGAAGTATTCTTTTATTGTTCCAACATCCTTCCAATAATTTGAATCAGAACTTTTCTCGCTATTTTCTATAATATGTCCATTAACATTGACCTTAATATTGTCAATAATTACATTATATAGATTATAATCATAACCCAGAATATTAGTATTTGCTAACATTTGAGGAATTATGTCGCTTCCAAAAAGATCACCCTTTTTTTTTAAAGCTTTGATTAATACAGATCTTCTAAAGGCATAAATTCCCATTGAGGCATAAAACATTTCCTGATTTTCTTTATTTAGAAATTTGTAAGGTGTACCCGGATCTTTTTCTTTAAAGCCAATGATTTCCTTCCTGCTGTTTATTTTAAGTGATCCCAGGTGTTTTGATAGTTTTATTGGTTCCGGTTTAATAGCAATTGCAGCACCTGCTTTACTAAATGCTAAAAAATCAACAAAGCTTGAATAATCCATTTTTAGCAAATGATCTCCAGGAACAATTAATACATAATCCGGTTTCATAATTGTTATCATATCTGTTACTTGCCTGACAGCATCAGCATCTCCTTTATAAGTCGATCCTACTATTTGAGGAGATATAATGTCGACAAAAACGCCAAATCTAGAATCTGAATACCATACATCTTTTATATGCCTGATCAGCGATGCATCTTTGCCCTGGGTGAGTATGATTGACTTTCTAAAACCACAATTTGCTGCATTACTCAAGGGAATATCAATTAATCTGAATTTGCCCCCAATAGGGACAGCTGGTTTTGTTCTTGAATCAGTCAATGGATGTAATCGTGATCCTGCTCCACCTGCAAGTACAATTACCAAAACGTCATATTTCATTAATTATCCTTATTGCAATTATAGGTGTTTATTTATTTTTTTCAACTATAAATATTTAATAATTATAACTAATTGACTATAAATCTATAATTAAATATAATAATTTTATGGAATATAGATGTGAAAGGAAACATAAAAATAATTTTTTATTAATTTTATCAGTATTATTATTGATTTTAGTTTCATTCGGATATGCTCTCGATCCTGGAAGGATGATTACTCAATATAAAATTATTGTCTGGAATGATACTAATGGTTTACCGCAGAATATGGTTATGGAAATCATTCAATCAGCAAATGGATATATTTGGTTTGGAACTGAAGAAGGACTGATAAGATTTGATGGAAATAAATTTGTTGTCTTTAATAAAGATAATACTCCATTGCTAAAGGATAATTATATCTTCGCATTATATGAAGATAGTGAAGGTACTTTATGGATCGCTCCAAGGGGAGGTGGATTATTAACTTACAGGAACGGGGTTTTTAGTAATTTTTCAATTGAAAATGGTTTTATAGATAAAATTGTAAACTGTATTATTGAAGATAAGAAAAAGCAACTTTGGATAGGAACCGAAAATAATGGACTTTTTTTATATTCCAATAATAATTTTTTTAATTTCACAAAAAAAAATGGGCTATCAGACAATACAGTTAACCATCTCTTGAATACAGAAGCAAATATTATTTGGATAAGTTCAAAAAAAGGGGTCTCGGTTTATGATGGGATTAAATTCACACATTATAATAAAAATACTGGATTGAAGGATAAAAGAGTGAACACTACAATAATATCTCCAGAGGGAGACTTATTGTTAGGCACAAATGACGGCTTGTTTAAAAAAAAAGGTAAATCTATTATTCCTATTCATCAAAAAGGTCAAATAAAAGCGATTAAATCACTTTATTTAGATAAGGATAAGATTTTATGGATTGGTGCTACAAATGGTTTGTTCAGGTTAAATGGAGAAGTATTATCGAAATTATCAGAAAAAAATGGCTTATCAAATAATACTGTCCTATCTATTTCCGCGGATAGAGAAGGCAGTCTATGGGTTGGCACTGCGTATGGAGGATTAAATTGTCTTCAGGATGGGAAAGTACGTGTTATTGGTATGAAAGAGGGACTGTCAGATGATGTGGTATTTGTAATTAATCAAGATAGAAAAGGTTTTATCTGGATAGGGACAAATAATGGATTAAACAGATTTAAGAATAAAAAAAATATTCAGATCAGCACAAAGAATGGACTTTCAAATAATGTAATAAATTCAATTATAGAAGATATTAATGGGGATATGTGGGTTGGTACTGACAAAGGGTTGAATTATATCCAGGACTATCCAGATAGGAAGATAAAAATCATAGATACACAAAAAAATTATTATATATTGGCGTTATGTAATGATACCTTAAATCATCAAATATGGATTGGGACCTTAAACGGATTATTCATAAAAAAAGGTAATGAAATAAAGGTAATTAAAGATGATGATGGTAAAAAAAAGGCAATATTAGCAAATGCCATATTATCAGATAAAGAAAATAGTATATGGATAAGTTCTTATAGAAATGGATTAATGAAGTATAATAATGGAAAATTTAAATATTATAAAAAAAAAGATGGATTAGCTGATAATTCAGTAAACTGTATATATGAGGATAGCAAGGGAATCATATGGATAGGTACTATAAATGGTCTCAGCCGTTTCAGTAATAATAATTTTATAACCTTTAGGAAAAAAAACGGTTTGTTTAATGATAATATTTATAAAATAATTGAGGACGATAAAAACAATTTGTGGTTTAGTTGTAATAAAGGTATTTTCAAAATAAATAGATCTGAATTGTCAACTGATCCTAAAAATAATATAAAAATAGTCAACTCAATAGTTTTTGGGAAAGATGAAGGAATGAGAAGTAGTGAATGTAATGGCGGATTTCAATTTGCCGGATGTAAGCTTGACAATGGAGAGTTATTATTTTCTACTATGAAAGGGGTTGTTATAATTGATCCTGATAATATAAAGAAAAACTCAATGAAACCTCCTATTTACATTGAAAAAGTTTTATTGGATGGGAAACCTGTTAGTTTTGAAAATATAGTTAGAGTTCACCATTCTGTTAAAAGATTAGAACTTAGATTTACTGCTATAAGCTTTATCAACACAAAAAAAATATTATTCAAATATCAATTACAAGGTTATGATGATAATTGGATATCTGCAGAAGAACAAAGATCTGCATTCTATACAAATTTAGATCCTGGTGAATATGAATTTTCTGTTATTGCAGCAAATAGTGATGGAGTATGGAATAAAACAGGAGATTCAGTAAAACTTATACTGGAAGCTGCATTTTGGGAAACTATTTACTTTAAAACAGTAATGGTAATCTTATTTATTATTCTGTCATATTTAATAATACATATTATAAGAAAATATATTACTCTAGTAAGTTTTTGGAAAAGAAAAAAGATTATAAGTAGCTTTAAATTACTGGATAAGATAGGCTCAGGAGGTATGGGGACAGTATATAAAGCAGTTAATATGCTAAAAAAAAATGAAACAGTTGCAATTAAAGTATTAAATAGTGAGTTATTTAATGATGAAAATAGTAGAAAACGTTTTAAGCAGGAGGCAGTCATAATTGACCAGCTTGATCACCCAAATATAATAAAGATTATTGAAAGAGGTGTTTCAAATGAAAATCTTTATATGGTGATGGAATTATTGAATGGAGAATCTCTAGCAGATAAAATTAAAATTGATCAGTATATAAAGTTGAATGACACTATTCATATTATGAAACAAATATTAGATGCAATTGAAAAAATTCATAGTAGAAATATAATTCACCGGGATCTAAAACCTGAGAATGTTATGTTGATAAAGAAAAATGATGAAGAAAATTTCGTTAAGTTACTGGATTTTGGTTTAGCAACAATGCAGTATCAGACGAGGTTAACTCAGACTGGAGTTGTTGTTGGTACAATTAACTATATGGCACCTGAGCAGATTACTGAATCTTTTACAACTAAATCAAGTGATATTTATTCTCTTGGAATTATTCTTTACGAAATGACAACCGGTAGAAAACCTTTTTTTGGAGAAACGGCAGTCTCGTTAATGAAACAGATAATTGATTTTGATCCGATTAAGCCAATAAAACTAAGAAGAAATCTTCCTGTAAAAATTAATAATCTAATAATAAGAATGATTGATAAAGAGAACAAAAATAGGCCGGAACTATCAGAGATAATAAGTATAATAAAAGAGTTTTAAGAGTTGTTGCTATAAAGTTTTAACCTTTTTAATAATCCATTAATGGGTGAGGATTATACAATTATTTTGAACCTATTTTAATGTCTTTTTTTAGTACTGAAAAAATTGAGCTTTTTCTTTTTTTATTTTTATGAAGATCCTGAATAGCATGAACTGCATCTTTGTGATCAGCAGTCATTGACATAACCCTTTCAAAACATTTTTCGGCAAGTTTTTGTTTGTCTTGTTTTTTATATAACATACCTAAACTATATATTGGATTAGAACTCCATGGATTCAGCTTTACAGCTTTTTTTAAATTAATTTCAGCTTCAATATTTTTAAAATCCTGTTGATATTGAGATAATCCCAGAAGATAATAATGTTCACCGTTTAAAGGAGCACCAATTAATTGATTTTTTAGTATGTCTATCACATTCTGATAATTACCCAATTTATAATTCTCTTCTGCTATCTGATAAGTATCATTTGTTTTTTCGAGAACATTTTCATTCTTTTCCTCGACAATATCTTCTAAGATTTCAGATTGAATTGCAGGTTGTGGAATAAGTTCATTTTTTTCATCTATTTTGCTTAATATTTTTTTATTTAAAATCAGTAAATTTTGATGGATCAACTCAAGTTTAGAAGATACAGACTTTGCTATTTTCTTTACCTCTGGTGTTAATGCAGAACCGAAATTTTTAGGGTTATATTTTTGAGACATTTGTTTATATGCCTTGGTTATTGTTTCTGCTGAAGAATTTCTATCTACACTCATAATGTTGTAAAAACTAAGTTTTTTCTCACTGAGTTTGCTGTTTAGCTCTATTAGATCGTGTATGTTCTCATTTATATCTGAATGATATTCATGCTCATGAAAATCAATTATTTCCAGAAGAAAAAAAACAAGCATTTTTTTCCAATAATTCTCAGGATTAAGTGTGAATGAGGAGATGATCTCAAGGTTGGACATATTCTTACAATTATTTAGATTATTATAAAGTTCTAACTCATCATCACTTAATATCTGCTTTATAGATTTAGGTACTGATAATGTTGAAGGTGAATGAAACTGAATCTTATCTTTAAAATATGATAGATCTTTCATTATTCTTACACCTTCTATAATAATAGATGGTAAAGGAATGCTGAATTCATTTTTTTGGTCTACTGAGTCCATTTCATTCAGTTCATAATTAAAATTCTTCAGGAGAAATGAATTTACAGCAATTTTTTTTATCTGGTAAATTCTAGCATATTTTAAATCTTCTTCTGATATAAAATTATTTTGTATCAATATGTCACCAACCTTATGATCAACACTATGTGCTAATCCTCCAATATATTCATATTGTTCTTCTGTGATTGTTCCTAAGAGAAATAGTAAAACCCCAAGTTTTTCATCAAATATATCACTTTTTGCATAAATTAGATTTCCATATTTAAAAAAAAGGTTTTTGGTATAGTTATCTTCATTTAGTATGAGCTCACCAGAGAAGTCTGAATCCATTATTTTTTTAAATATCAGCGGGACAGAATATTGGCTTTGTTTTGACATTTTACTCTAAGAATAATACTTAATATTAAATAAATTTGCAAGAAAAAACATTTATTATAATTAAAATTACAATAACACCTCTTACCTTAAACCTGACTGCAAATCTGGATTTCAGGCTTTTGAAAGAAAAATTTGTTAAATTTTAATGACCAAATTTTGTACCTGATGTTATCTCAGATATATTATATGCCTGAGCTCTCATTCCATCTAAATAATTAAGAATATCAACAAAATAAATAGCAGTATCTTTTTTGTAATTTCTTTTGCTCAGTCTTTCAAAATGAGATAATTTTGCTTCTTTGATGAGTTTTTTTATTCTTCTATTTATTACCTGTGAACGATTCATAAATGTTGTTGCATCAACATCTTCTGTAAAAGCTGAAAGTGAATTTTTAAAAAACAGAATGTTTTCATTAAAGATATTTGAAACAGTATTTTTTTCCTCTTCAAATAAAGAGAGGACATTTCTGTCCATTTTTTCAAATATTAATGTTATATGTTCCAGATGATCCGCAAATTTTTCCAGGTTATGAGAAAATGTTAAATAATTTCCAATATTTGTTGCATCATCAGTTGATAATGAATTTGATGAGAGTGATATAAGGAATTCAACTATTGATCTTTGATATTCGTCAATAATTTTTTCCCCTTTGAACACCTTATCAAACAATTTTGTTTTATCTTTGTTATTATTTATTATATCTTGAACTATTAATGAACTTTGTTCAACTCTTTCTGCCATAACCATTAATTCCTTTTCGGTTTCAATAATGCTTATTGAAGGAGTTTTTATAAGATCATAATCTATGTATGTAAATTTAACTGCATTAGCATTATTTTTTAATTTTGGAGTAGGAATAAGTTTTACACATATAGAAGCAAGAACAGATATCAGAGGTATAAAGATAATCACATTTACTATATTGAAAAGTGTATGAGCTAAAGCAATATGAGAACTTATATATGGTTTTGTACCTAAAGCTAATCCAAATTCTTTTACCTGGGCACCAGTTGTTATAGTAAGGTTTGAACTCCCAGGCAGTAGGCTTTCAATAATGCCTATAAATGGATAAAAAAGAATTAATGCAATTATTACTCCAAGTGTATTAAATAAAGTATGTGCTAAAGCAGCTCTTTTTGCCTGGAAATTACCACCAAGACTGGCTAAAATTGCAGTGATAGTAGTTCCAATATTCTGACCTAAAAGTAGAGAAATAGCACCTTCGAAATTAAGTAATCCTTGAGAAGCAAGAGCAATTGTAATTCCAAGGGTTGCAGAACTTGACTGAACAATAAAGGTTGTGAAAGCACCAATTATAACACCAAGAATTATTGATGAAAAACTGAGTCCATCAACCTTAGTAAAAAAATCAATAAACCCCTGAGCATCTCTTAAAGGAGCAAATCCCATTTTCATTGTCTGCATTCCTAAAAAGAGTATTCCAAATCCAAAGATTACATCTCCTATATATTTCCATTTTTCATTTTTAGTAAAGAACTTTATGAAAACTCCAATACCGATTATGGGCATTGCATATTTTACTATCTTAAATGCAACTATCCAGCCTGTTACAGTTGTGCCAATATTAGCGCCAAGTATTACACCTATGGCCTGTTTCAAAGTCATAAGAGCAGCATTTACAAATCCAACAACCATTACTGAAGTAGCACTACTTGATTGAATTATTGCAGTTACAAAAAAACCGACTAAAATAGCCATAAATCTATTGCTGGTTAGAATATTAAGTGTCTTGCGTAAGCCGTTTCCCGCCGCTTTTTGTAGTCCTTCGGACATTATTTTCATCCCCATAAGGAATAATCCGAGACCACCAACTGACTGAAATAAAATTTGTGTCCAATCCAATATTTGCTCCAAAATTAAAATTATTTATTTAAAAATTTAATTAATATTTATCAATCTTTATACCCAATTCTACATAAATAATGAGAATAATACAATATATTGTTTGACATTATTTTTTTTTAAATATACAATTTTTTATTACACAGATTTATGATAGACGGCAAATTGCTTTTTAATTATTATGGAGGTATATAATCATGAAATTAAGATATTTAGTTTTGATTACATTTATTTTAATTACTTTGTCTTTTAATAAAAAGGTAATTGCTCAAAAAACGGAAACTTCAAGAATAAAGCAGTTATATTCGATGTCTATTGATGAACTGATGAATATTGAAATTATTACTGCAGGAAAAAAATTTGAAAAAATACGTGATATTCCTGCAAGTGTTGTAATTGTGACTAGAAATGACATTGAGATGTATGGTTATAAGGATCTAAGGGAAATTATAAACCAGATAAACGGAATGTATGTTTCATCAAATCTTGGTATTGATATATATGCTGTCAGGGGATTTACTAAGGGGAAGAGAAATAATTTTGTGATCATGGTCAATAATATTAAAATTACTGATGAGAAGATTCTTACTTTCTATCAATTGCCTGTTGAAATGATTGACAGGATTGAAGTTGTCCGTGGGCCAATGTCTGTTATTTATGGTAATAATGCCTTCTTTGGAGCAATAAATATTATAACCAATCAAATTGGAAAAGATGAACCGAAAAATTTAACTACAGTTTCTTATGGTTCGTTAAATACTTCAAAAATTTTTGCCAGACTTTCATCCCAATCAGACAATTTGAAGATAGTATTAAATCTCTCACTCTTTAAAACAGATGGTGCTGATTTACCACTAAATAAGATGATCACCAAACCTGAGCGTATGGACGAACCTTTATTTGGAGGAGAAGAGGGACTGGGGCTGGGTTTACCGGATTATGCAAAAAACACTAAGAATTTTTTATTAAATGATCATAAATATATAAATTTGTCTGCCTCATTTAACAAATTCAGTTTTAATCTATCTTATATTGAAGCTAAAAATGGATGGTATTATTATTTCCCTTCGTTGGATAAGGGGAGTACTTTTAAAAATAGAAACACCACTTTTTCACTCAGTTACACTAATGATATTACTGAGACTTTGAAAATAGATGCAAAATTAAGATACTCGAATACTATTTCTGATAATAATTATAATCATCTATTTGAGGGTTTCTATGGAAGGGACAATACTATTAACAGTGAATTAGAAGGAGAAATTAATCTATTTTGGCATCTCAAACCAAATTTATATATAACTCTTGGTCTTCAATATGAAAATATGACGGAATTTGTAAATGAATCTAATGTTCCAATTGCCGGTATTAATAATGATACACTTTATTATATTGATACTGGGGATGATGGCATTACTTATTCCAGCTTTATTCAGGTAGATTATAATCCTTTTTCCAGATTAAAATTAGTGGCAGGTTTCCGGATCGAGCAGATGATGGGCTATGGATTAAAGATGGTGAGAAACCAGGGCTATTTACCGCCGTCAAATGAGTTTGTCTCTGAGATAAGTGATATTAAAGATAATGGTGAAGTATATATAATTCCAAGACTGGCTGCAATATTTCAAATAGATGAAGATAATGTTTTCAAACTTCTTTATGGAAAAGCTATAAAAAGACCTGGTTTTGTGACCATAGGTGAAGATCTATGGGATATATTTCTTGGAGAGAAGATTGGAGGATATAGCAAACCTGAATTCATTTATACAAGAGAACTGAATTTTCTCTCAACGGTTTCAAAAAAAATTGCAATTAATATCAGCTTTTTCTGGAATACATTAGAGAATTTGATAATTGAAAGAAATGAAATTGTTGACGACATTCTGCGTGCCTGGCTGGATAATTCTGGTATTATTGAAACTAAAGGGATTGAAGCTTCTGTTCTAATAGAACCTGAAAAAAATCTGAATATTGAAATAGGAGGGAGTTACCAGAAGACTAAAGATAAAACAAATAATGTTGATGCCTCTTATTCACCAGATTTTACAGGATATTTTAAAATTGGATATAAATATCTCACTAAATATATTTTTTCTTTAACTGGAAATTATAGAGGCAGCATGAAACCTTTTTATAGTAGTAATCCAATTCTAAACCAGGATGGATCTCTATCTGGAGATGTTGTTGGATGGACTTCACAGGCTGTTCCGGGATGTTTTGTATTATCAAC
Organism: uncultured bacterium; assembly: GCA_965371805.1. GTDB lineage: Bacteria > Acidobacteriota > Aminicenantia > UBA2199 > UBA2199 > JAOZTV01. The sequence goes on from CBDUZW010000020.1 coordinate 31,732, forward strand.
CAATATAAGGATAAAAGAATTTCTATTTAAAGGAGTGTTTCTTAATATAAATTGTTCAAATTTATTAAACACGGATATTTATTACCCTGCTTTTTCAATCAATAATGCATGGGCTGATAGAGGTACCTTAGGATATAAAAGAGGATTTTTAATAACTGTAGGTTGGAAATTTTAAGGATTAAATGAAAACATTTAAAATACTAATCATATTTTTATTATTGACTCTTCTTAATACTATATCTTTATTTTGTCAAAAAGAAGAATTTATTATAAAAACTGCATTAGTTGAAAAATTTGCCAGATTTACCGAATGGCCTGCAAATTCAAATATAAAGGACAGTTCAGAAAATTTTATTATAGGACTTTTTGGAAAAGCTCCATTAGGCGGCGATATAAAGGGGATATTTAAAAAGCTGAACATAAAGATCAAAGATAAAACTATTGTTTTTAGACAATTTAAAAAAGTTAAAGATATTGAACCTGTTCATATTCTATTGATCTCATCAAAATCAAAAGTAAAACTAAAGGGAATTCTAAAGTTTACTGCTGATAATCCTACCCTTATAATAAGTGATAATAAAGGATTCGGAAAAATAGGTGTACATATAAATTTTTACTATGATAAGGGTAGAATTCGATTTGAGATAAATGAAACAGCTGTTCATAAATCAAAATTATCAATGAGTTATCTACTATTAAGAGCTGCAAAAATTATAAATAAATGGAAAAAAACATGAAGTTTAATAAAAGAGACCTCTCTTTAAGGTTTAAACTTATTGCAATAATTCTTGTGGCTACCTTTCTCGTAACGACGACCGGATTTATTTTTATTATTATAAATGAGATGGATACCCGAAAAGATAATTTGTCAAATGATATTCTCACAAATACGAAAATTATTGGAGAGATCTGTGTCTCCCCACTCTCATTTAATGATGCTATTGGGGCAAAGGATCTTTTAAAAAAATTACTAACCTTACCTGAGGTAATAGATTGTTACATTTATGACAAAAAAGGCAAATTATTTGCAAAAACAGGGAGTTCAGAAAATTATATAGAACGCCCTGATATTGAACTATCAGGAAAGTATATAGATGGAGTTTTAAATATTATTCACCAGATAAAATATAAAAACCTTCATTATGGTTGGATCTTTGTCAGGGCTTCTACTCAGAAATATAATCTACAGATTAAAAATTACCTGATTAAAATGTTCTTTGTCTATTTTAGTATGTTGCTTTTAGCTTATTTATTAGCTGATAAACTGCAGAAAATCATCTCTAAACCAATTTTAGATCTTGCAAATGTAACAAATGAAGTATCAGTGAATCAAAATTTCTCAATTCGGGTTAAAAATGAAGGTTCAGATGAGATCGCAGTATTATACGATAGTTTTAACGATATGCTTTCTCAAATAGAAACTAGATCTATAGAAAGGGATGAAGCTGAAAATGAACTTCGTTTATATAAAAAAATGGTTTCTGCTACGAATGAATCTATGAGCTTTATTGATGTTAATTATAAATACCTTGCAGTAAATGATGCATTTCTTAAATTATTTAATAAAGAGAGAGAAGATGTTATTGGGTATCATGTCCGTAAAATAGTTGGAAAAGATATTTTTGAAAAAGCAAGTAAAAAAAGGCTTGATAGTTGTTTGAATTCTGGAGAATTAATTTCTTATAACGGCTGGCTGGAATTTCCGGTTCTTGGGAATAGATATGTAAATGTGAAAAGTTCCCCATATAGAGAAGCAAATGGAGATATTTCTGGAGTAGTCACTGTATCATCTGATAAAACAGAAAGAAGACTCACAGAGGAGACACTGGATAGAGAGCGGGTCTTTACAGAGAGGGCTCTGGATTCTCAGATAGATACTTTTTTTGTTTTTGATATAGCTGACAGTAAAGCTATCAGGTGGAATAAAAGATTTAGGGATGTGTCTGGATATAGTGATGAAGAGATCAGAAAATTAAAAGCTCCTGATGCATATTATTCGAAAGAGGATGTAAAAAAAGCTTCAATTGCAATTGAAGACACATTGAAATATGGAATTGGAAGAACAGAGCTCTCTCTAATCTGTAAAAATGGTGAAAGAATTCCAACTGAATATTTTGTTTCAATAATAAAAAATGATAAAGGTGAACCACAATATTTTATAACTGTTGGTAGAGACATCTCAGAAAGAATAAAAGCTGAGAAAGCTATAATAGAAAGTCAAAGGCTTGGAGCAATAGGGGAGATGGCATCTTCAGTGGCTCATGATTTTAATAATTCTCTACAGGCTATTCTTGGTAATCTTGAACTTGTTATGTTAAATAAAGATATTTCCAATGGATCCATTAAGTATTTAAATACAATAAAAATTGCAGCAAAGGATGCAGCTTCAAGGATACAATTATTACAAAGATTTGGAGGGAAGAGACAGGCAAAAAGTCAATACGAGCCTATAGATCTAAATGTCCTTATAGGTGATGTTATTATACAATCAAGACCTCTATGGAAAGATTCTGCAGAAAAAAAAGGATTATCTATCTCTGTAAAACATAAACTAACAGATATTCCCAAGATATTTGGAAATGAAGGTGAATTAAGATCTGTTATATACAATATCATAAAAAATGCGATTGAAGCTATGCCAAAGGGCGGGAAAGTAACACTGACTTCCGGTAAAAGTGAAAAAGGTGTACATCTAATAATAACAGATAACGGAATTGGAATGGATGAAGAAACAAAGGCAAGAATATTTCAACCTTTTTATTCCACAAAAGGATTTGAACTTGGAAAAGGTTTAGGAATGAGTGGCGCATACAGTATTATTAGAGAACATGATGGGGATATCTTTATTGAGATGACATCTCCGGGGAAAGGAACTATAGTTAAAATAATATTGCCTTATACTGATGAAAAAGAAATTATAAATGATGATAATGATATTGTTCATAAAGGTTCTCTAAGATTACTCTGGGTGGACGATGAAGATATGATAAGAAATTTAGCTAGTGGATATATAGAATCTCTAGGGCATACTGGAGATATTGCATCAAATGCAAATGAAGCTTTGGAATTGCTGGAAAAAAAAACCTATGATTTAGTAATAACTGATCTTGGTATGCCCGGGATGAGCGGATGGGAACTTGCTGATCAGATCAAGATTAAGTATTCTGGAAAAATTAAAGTTGCTATTATTACCGGTTGGGGGGATCAAGTTGGTAAGGAAGAGAAAGATTTACATAATGTAGATTATGTGCTGGGAAAACCAATAGAATTAAAAGAGTTTCAAAAACTTATTTGGGAAGTTATAAAAAGTCAAAAATAAATCATTGTTTATGACTTATAAATTTAATTATTGTCAAAGTTAAATATAATCTTTCTTTTCTATTAATATTTCAAATATCTTTAATTATTTTTAAGATAACCTTACGGTTTCTCGGGCCATCAAATTCACAAAAATAAATCCCCTGCCATTGTCCCAAAAAAACCTTACCTTCCTCAATTATAAAGGTCTCTGAAGCAGAAAATAGACTTGACATTATATGTGAAGGGGAATTTCCTTCAAAATGTTTAAAATAGCTTTCGTGTGGAAATTTCTTTGATATAAATTCTGTTATATCTGTTAATACTGAAGGATCTGCGTTCTCATTTACTGTTATTCCTGCTGTTGTATGAGGTGTATAAACCAGAATTATTCCATTTTTTACATTTGAATCTTTAACAAATTGTTTTATCTGATTTGAAATATCTAAAAAAGAAATATACTTCTCTGTTTTTATATGTATTTCTTTTATTAAACTCATAAATTCCCCTCGCCGAAAACTATCGCCTGAAAAACTTCAATCTTTACATCCCTTTTCCATTCATCGTGAAGTAGACCCGCTTTTAAGCAGCCATAGGAGATATATTGCTCAAGGTTCCAACCCTGCTCAACCGGGACTTGAGGCAGGAATAATCCTTTTATATGCCCTTTTGAAATTATTATTCCGTCTTTACCGATATTAATTGAGTTTATATCAGTGATTTCTTCAGGAACTGTAAGAATAGAAATTTCAATAGTTAAGTGATTAAATTCTTCGAGGCTAACTTCTGTGAATCTTGGGTCTTCAGTTGATGCAGAAATTGCATTATCGATCACAGCTGAATAGAGAGATGCCATTGGGAGTGGATATCCAATGCATCCACGAAGTTCCTTTCCCTTATGTAAAGTAACAAATACACCTCTTTCTTTTTGAAATTTTTCGTTATCAGTTTTTTTTTGTGGTATAGGTTTTTCTGAAATTTTTGCAATAATTGTGTCTCTTGCAAGTTTTAATAATTCAACCTTCTCTTGCTTGGAATATTCATTGTTCATTTTGCCTCCTTATATATTTAGATCTTTTATATATCTAAAAGGGCATTATAGTAATGCCACTATGATCAGAATAACAAAAAACAATAAATAAAACTCTAAAATTCAAAAACTGTATCTTCTGTAAACCACACAGATTCAAATTTATTTTTCCCAATAAAAACCGGACCTATAAGCTTTGTACAATTTGCCTCTAATATAATCGGATATATTAAATCTATAGAATCTTTGTTAAAGGGGATAATTAAAATATCATCAATGACTGGTATATTACCAATAAATTCTCCAAATAAAAATCCTTCTACACCATTTATACCATTTGAAATTAAAGATTTATATAGATCAATTTTTTCTTTAACTTTTATAGAAAGATGACAATTCATTATTATCATATATTTTTTAAAATATGTCCCATTTTATCTTTTTTGGTCTTCATATATTTAATATTTTCTGAAACAGGCGTAATTTCTACAGGTACTCTTTCTGTTATTTCCAGTCCATAACCTTTTAATGCAATGTATTTTGAAGGATTATTTGTAATAAGCCTTAATTTTTTTAAGCCAAGTGATCTCAATATCTGGGCACCAATACCATAATCCCTTTGATCCTCTGCAAATCCTAAGTCTAGATTAGCTTCAACTGTATCTCTTCCCTGCTCCTGCAATTTATATGCTTTGACTTTTTCAAGAATTCCAATTCCTCTTCCTTCCTGATTTATTAAATATAGGATAACTCCTCTTTTCTCATTATCTATCATTTTCATTGCATATTCCAGCTGTTGGCCGCAATCACATTTTAATGATCCAAAGGTATCACCTGTAAGGCATTGGGAATGCACTCGCACCAGGGTTGGCTCATCTGTATTTACATCACCTCTTGTTAGTGCAATATGAGCTTCCCCATTAATATCATCAACATAGGTTTTTATTGTAAATTCTCCATATTTAGTTGGTAACACTGCTTCAGATATTTTCTGAACTAAGGTATCTTTCTGAACCTTATATTTTATAATTTCTTCGGTTGTAATAATAGGTATATTAAATTTTTCTGAAAACTTCTGCAGATCAGGCATTCTTGACATTGAACCATCTTTATTCATTATTTCACAAATGACACCTGAAGGGTAAAGTCCAGCTATCCGGGAAATATCGAGCGATGCTTCAGTCTGTCCAGCTCTTGCAAGTACGCCACCTTTTTTTGCTACAAGTGGGAAAATATGTCCAGGTTTGGCGAAGTCAGAAGATTTTTTATCTGGATCAATAAGAGCTTTAATTGTCTCTGCTCTATCAAATACAGAGATGCCGGTTGTTGTATTCTGTATTACATCTACTGAAATGGTAAATGGAGTTTCATAATTTGAAGTGTTATCTCTTACCATTAAAGGCAGATCTAATTCTGAACTTCTCTCTTTAGTTAAAGATACGCAAATAAGCCCTTTTCCATGAGTTGCCATAAAATTTACTGCTTCAGGGGTGATTTTTTCTGATGCAATCATCAAATCGCCCTCATTTTCTCTGTTCTCATCATCCACAATAATTATCATTCTTCCTGCTTTTAGAACTTCAACAGCTTCAGGTACTGTAATTAATTTATTTTCTTCCATTTTCTTTCCTTATTATAATTTATTTGTATTTTGTTATATTATATACATATTTTGCAATCATATCAAATTCAATATTTACTCTTTCACCTTTTTTTAACATCTTTAAATTTGTTGAATCTAAAGTATGTGGAATAATATCAACTGAGAAGAAAGATTCTCCTTTTTCGGATATGGTCAAGCTTACTCCATTTAAAGTTACAGATCCTTTATTAATTATATATTTTTTCCATAACTTATCCTGAAAAATAAAGGATATACGTGTACTTTCTTTGTTTTTCTGGATATTCCTGACCCGGACTGTACCATCAAGATGTCCGCTTACCATATGGCCTCCAAGAAAATCATTTAAAGTTAGAGGTAATTCAATATTTAAAAGACTTCTCTTAATTAAGTCCTTATAATTTGCCAGTTTTAATGTCTCTCTACTTAAATTAAATTTATAGATATCCTTCTCTATAGAAATAACAGTTAAACAGGCACCATTAACTGCAACAGAATCACCTAATTTAATGCAATCAGGTAGGTTTACCTTAATTGTAATTATTGGAATCGAAGAGTCATTGAGGTCTATTAAGATTCCGGTTTTTAATACAAGCCCTGTAAACATCTATTTTTTACCTCTGAGAATAAATCCTGAATCAAACTCAGTAATATTTGATGAAGAAAAGTCAATGGGGTCTGAGAGGAGAGTCCCACTTTCAAATAATTCTACTGAATTTTTTCCACCAATTAATTTTTTATCTGTAAAAAGTACTATCTCATCAAATAAATTTTTAACCAGAAAGGAGTTTATTAATTTACCGCCACCCTCAATAAGAATTGATGATATTCCTCTCTTATATAGGATTTTGAGTATTTCATCTAAATTCAGTCCATAAGATGATTGGTTTACAAAGAAATGATTGTTAGTTCTCTTAACTCTATCGGCTGAACTCGAACTGAAAATAAAAGTAGGGTATTGTTCCAGATTTTTAAAAATATTCAGATCTTTAGTCAATATATTTTTAGAATCCAGAATAATCCTTATTAATTTTTTGTCTTTCCACTGATCAGTTCTTATGGTTAAATTTGGATTGTCATCTAAAACTGTCTTTGATCCGGTCATAATAGCTGAGAATTCACCTCTAAGTTCATGTGAGATATCTCTTAGTTTTTTACTTGTCATCCAACATGAGTTTCTTTTATTATCAGTCAGTTTGCCGTCTAATGAAACACCAGCACGAAGAGATATGTAGGGTCTTTTCTTTTCGATGTATGTAAAATAGTGAGCACTAAATTTTCTATTCATTTTATCAAGTTGTCCGATAACAACCTCAATTCCATTTTCTTCAAGCTTCTTAATACCTTTACCTGCAACAAGTGAATTTGGGTCTTTTGAAGCAATTACAACTCTTTTTACTTTTTTTTTTATTATTATGTCTGTGCAAGGCGGAGTCTTACCATGATGTCCACAGGGTTCCAGAGAGACATAAAGTGTAGTGTCAGTTTCACTTATTTTTTCCAATGCCATTCTTTCTGCATGAACTTCTCCGAATTTTTTATGATATCCCATTGATAATATTTTGCCATTTTTTACGACGACAGCTCCAACCATTGGATTTGGTTCAGTATACCCTAATCCTTTTCTGCTGAGTTTAATCGCAATTTTTAAATATTTTAGATCATCCAAAAACATTTACTCCAGAAGGGAATCAATAAATTCCCTGGGTGAAAATTCAACTAAGTCATCCGCTTTTTCCCCAATACCGGCAAAACATACCGGAATTCTCATTTCAGATAGAATATTAAGTATTGACCCACCCTTTGCAGTTCCATCTATTTTTGAGAGTAATATTCCTGATAATTGAGAGACAGTTTTAAACTTTCTGGCCTGATCCAATGTGTTTTGACCCATTGTTGCATCAACTACAAGTAAGGTTTGCGAAGGTTGGTCAGGAAAGAAATTTTTTATTATTTTTGTTAATTTTTCAAGTTCTCTCATCAGGTTTTCTTTAGTTTGAACTCTACCGGCAGTATCAATTATTAAAACATCAAAATCTTTGTTTTGAAATGAAGTAAGACTATTATAAACAACAGACCCGGGATCAGCCCCTTTGTCTCCACCAATAACAGGAATATTTAATTTTTCTCCCCATAATGATAACTGAGAACTTCCAGCAGCCCTGAATGTATCGGCAGCCCCAAGAAGTACTTTTTTACCTTTTTTTCGATAATACTCTGCAAGTTTTGCGGCACTTGTCGTTTTTCCACTTCCATTTATGCCTATTAACAGTATAATTTCTTTATCTAAATTATCTGATTTTTTCAGATTGTATCCGCTTATCTCGGCTGCAGCACTGAAAATATCTTCCAGTTCTTCCTTAAGTAGTGCAAGATAGTCCTCTTTATCATGTGAGAGTTTAGATCTAAGTTCAACACCTTTTAGTATTCTTGCTACAATTTCAGATGATATATCTGATAATATAAGAATCTCTTCAAGCTCTTCAAAAAAATCTTCTTTATTTTTTTTAGAGTTGAATATTAATTTTATTTTTTTTGATAATGATGATTTAAATAAGCCGTTTAGTTTCATAACACATTATACTATTTGATGCATAATAATTCAACTGAATGGTTCCAGTTTTATAGGAACTCCTTTTTGATCCCAGCCTCTTAATCTATAATAATCCTGGATCATAAGTTTTAATTCAGATTCTTCTATGACTGCTCCATTTTCAATTTTTTCGGTAAAAAATCTTCTGGGCAGGGTATCTGATGTATAATCCATTCCTTCTCTCAAATTGAATAACCTTGTATTGTCTTTTATTTTTGCAGCAATTTTTTTCAAATCTTTTTTGTCTAAAGTCAGACCTGTTGCTAATCCTATAATTTCAGAAAGTTCATCCCAGAGATAAAAATCCCTGTAAAACCTGCAAAGTATAAGAGTATCAAAAAGAGTAGCTCTATCTTCATAATCAACAAAGATTTCTGCCTTTCCTATTGTTTGTTCTGGAGGTATAACTCCTGATAGTTCGGCCTTATAAAAAGTACTTCTTAAATGACATGCTCCACGTTCATTTACTGCATATGCGAGTCCCATTCCTTTTAGTACTCTCGGGTCATAACCGGCAGGCTCCAATCCTTTAACATGGATTGTGTAATCCGCCATTCCCAGGGCTTTTCCAACACTTATTATCCCATCTGCAAAAAGATCTCCATCATTTTTTCTATAAGTTATGTCATGTAAGAAATTGGCAATTTTATCAACTTCACCATATCCTATATCTCTATTATTTTTTCCTTTTTGTTTCGCTTCAATAGCAAGGGCTGCAAGATTGCCAGCAGTTATAGTATCTATCCCCAGGCTGTCACAAATATTATTCAAATAGGCAATTTCTTCTATCCTGTCAATTTCACAAAGTCCTCCAAAGGAGTAAATTGTCTCATATTCAGGTCCTTCAATCTCTAAACCCTTATGCCTTCCATTTTTTACTTTTGATATTTTTCCACAGGCTAGAAAGCAGGTAGAGCAGGCATTAGGCTTTACATCACATTTTTCCTGCATACTGATTGCATCGATATTTTGCCAGTTTTTATAAATGCCACTTTGCCAGTATTTTGTTGGGAATGCACCATTTTTATTCATGATCTCAACAGACATAGGAGTTCCTAAATTTTTATATGCAATTGATGTATTATGATTCTTTAATTTTTGATAAGTTTCTTTTGCATATGTAATCATTCCAGGGGAATCAAAAAAAATTCTTTTTGTAGAACCACTAAAGGATATTGCCTTAATATTTTTTGAACCTAAAACAGCTCCCATTCCAGTTCTGCCTGCAACTCTCCACTTATCATTTTTAATAACAGCAAATTTTACGAGATTTTCTCCTGCAGGTCCAATAACAAGAACATTGGCTTTTTTTTCTAATTTTGAACTAATAATATTTTCAGTTTCAAATGTATTTTTACCCCAGATATCTTTTGCATTTAAGTAATCTATACTCTTATCTGTAATATTGATCCAAATCGGTTTTTCACTTTTTCCTTTAAATATTATTGCATCATAACCAGTTCTACTCATACCGATTACAGCACTGCCCCCACTATAAGACTCGCCATAAAGCCCGGTTAAAGGAGATTTCGTAAATACGCCATATCTTGACGAACCAAATATTCTTCCATCGGATAGGGGACCCGTGGTGAAAATCAAATGGTTTCCTTCATCAAATGGTTTTATATCTTTTCTATTATATTTTAGGAGTAGGTAGGTCCCAAGGCCCTTTCCACCCAAAGTTGATTCTAATATTATATCAGGTATCTCTATGACTTCACTAGAACGATTACTCAAATCAATAAAGAGCAGTCTATTAAAAAAACCTTTCATATTATGTAAAAAAGTCTATTTTATTTTATTTTCAATAAAATTTATAATACCTGCTGCTTTTTTATTATCCTTGCAAAATAGTCCCCAAAGATGATTGTTTTTGTATTTTAGAAACACTATACCTTTATTTTTATAATAAGGATCAATAAAATGTAATATTCCATTCTCATTTTTTAATAATATGTTTTTTTTCTTTAAAAACAATTTATAATTATCTAATATATTTTTTATCTCTTTTTCACTATCTGTTTCGATTACAAATACCTGATAAACGGTATTATTCTCAGAGTAATCTGAAGTAAAAGCTGAGTGTAAAAAAGAATGACCTAAAAAATTTTTTGCAATATATCTTTCTGAGTTTTTTACTTTGTTTTTTATAGGAAATGCAGATAAAATTTCAGGATTTCCTGTAGACTTTTCAAACTGTTTTGAGAAATTTTCTGCCACTTTTGTTAAAATGTTTTTTTCATTTTCCTTAATTCCAAAACTGCTTATTTTCACATAAAATTTTCCTTTAAAGAAATTAAGAATTCCCTGTTCATAGTATCCTTCAGTGCCAATTTTCAAAAAATCTCCTTCTGAAGGTTTTTCACTACTATATATCCCAAAACCATTATTGATATCTTTGTGTTCATATATATCAATAGTGATGGAGCCTTTTTGTTTATTTCTATATTCAAAAACAGAAAGTTTATTAAAAAAATAATTTAAATATAAGTCAGCTGCACCATTTATATATTCATAAAGATTGTCAGCAGAATAATGTGCCGGTTTTGATTTTAATGTAAAACCAGGAACTTCCGGAGAGAGTATTTCAGGTGAATTTCCATAAAGCTGAAAGCCTGTACCAAAAGATACTTGTAGTAATAAAATTAAAACCATAAATTTAGTTAATTTAAACATAATTTACTCCTTTATAAAATTTTGACAGATATTTTAAATGTACTTATATACAAATAATTAAAAAAAGAACCAACTAAAACCTAAGTTGTGCGATTGTTTTGGATGAAGAGGTTAAGAATGTTGTTGCCAGAAGGTTTACGAAAATCGAAAATGTACTAATGAGTACATTGAGGATTTTTGGAAACCCTTATGGTGCAACAAGCTTTGATCTATTCGCCGAAAGAATCGCTCAATTTAGGTAAAAGTAAATACCGGACTGTATTATATCACATCCTTAATAAATGAAGTGTCAATAAATTTATCAAGATCAATTTTTCCTTTTAATACTCCCATTTTCTCATACATATAATTCTGCATTATATCAAAATCATTAGTAACAGGCATTAGATCATCAGTAATTATTCTATCTGATGGGTCTGTAAGAATTTTTTTAATAATATCTTTATTCTGATTTAAGAATGATGCACCTACAATAGATGCTTCATCAATATTTTGTTCAGCAATATTACCCGATTTTACAAGACTTCCTATCAATTCATGTAGAGCATCTTTTTTTGTTTCTATAACATTTTCTTTTGCCACAAAAATACAACATGGATGTTTTGGCCATAGATCTTTTGACAAACTAAAAATTTCTCCATGACCTGCATTTATAGATAGTGAACCAAATGGCTCTGCGACAATAAAACCACCTAATTTATCCTCTTCACCAAATTCAAGGGCAAGAGGCATGTCACTTGGAGATAATGTTTCAAACATTACATCTTTGCCTGGAGTCAAACCTGCTTCACTAAGAAGTTGATGAACAAGCATATGATGAACAGATAATTGATATGGAATAACTATTGTTTGTCCTTTGAAATCTTCTATTTTTTCTATTCCGGCACCATTTCTTTTAATAAAAATAGACCCGGTTTTATGACCAAGCATAACCATTTTTATTGGAAGCCCGGATCGGTATAAATCCATTGCACTTGGAGCAAGAATAAAAGCTCCATCAAGATTGTCACTTTCTAATTCGCCAATTAACTGAGGCCATCCCATTAACGGCACTGTTTCAAGTTCCAGATATTTAAAATCCTCTTTTTTATTATCATATCTGTCTTTAGTCATTCCAAGAATTAAATGATCGGTAATATTTAAATGACCGACTCTGATTTTTTGCTTTTCTCCCATTATTTTCTCCTTAATTTATTTTATAGATAATATTAAAATAAATAAAAAAAAAAAACAATTAATTAAAAAATAAATTTATTTTAGTATTTTTTTTATTTATGCTATATTTAAAAATAGCTTAAATTGTCTCTTTTTCTCATGAAAATTGTCTAATTTAAGTAAAACATAAAAAGGGGGTTTTCAAATGCAGCTTCACAGTGAATTTGTAAAAAAAGCAAAAAAATATGGAAAGAAACTTGCAATAATCGATAGAACTACGGAAAAAAGGATAGATTATTCAAAATCTTTGATTGCATCCTTATTACTACAAAGAAAAATTGCAAATTATAGGGATGGTTTTATAGGGATCATGATCCCGAACTCTGCAGGTTCAATACTCTCAATTCTCGGGACCCATTTTGCCGGTAAGGTTCCAGTAATGATTAACTATTCAACAGGAGCTGCCGAAAATGCAGAATATGCCCAAAAAAAATGTGGTTTTAGAACAATTATAACCTCCCGGGCGCTGCTCGAAAAAATTGGCTGCAGATTAGTAAAAGGTATGGTTTTTATTGAAGATATTATGACCTCTATATCAAAAGGAGATAAAATTAAAGCAGCATTGAGATCAAAATTACCAGAAAAATTGTTATTGAAAACAATTCATTCAGGAGAAGAGAGTGATAATGCAGTTATCTTATTTACAAGCGGTAGTGAGAAGGATCCGAAAGGTGTTCAGCTTACTCATAAAAATTTATTATCAAATATTGAAGGTTCATTAAAAAGAATGGAATTCTCTGCTGATGATATTGTTCTTGGTATATTACCTTTTTTTCATGTTTTTGGTCAGATGGCTAATTTATGGTTATCATTGACTACCGGAGCGACAATTGTATCATATGCAAATCCATTGGATTATGAAAAGGTTTGTTCAGTAATCAGGGAAGAAAAAGTTACTGTTATGATTGCAACACCCGTTTTCTTCAGTGGTTATTTAAGACAGTCTAAACCGGGAGATTTTGCATCGGTAAGATTAGCTGCTTCAGGTGCTGATAAAACGCCAAGAGTATTATATGATGCATATTTGAAAAAGCATAATGTTACTCTTATGGAGGGTTATGGAGCAACTGAAACCAGTCCTGTTGTATCGTTAAACTGTATTGGATTTAATAAACCGGGAAGTATTGGAAGACCTTTGGATAATGTTTTAGTAAAGATCCTGAATATTAATACCGGAGCTGAACTTCCTGCAGGAGAGGATGGGAGGCTGGTTGTCAAAGCTGACAGTATTATGAAAGGATATTTTGATGATATTGAAGAGACAACCCGTAGGATTCAAAACGACTGGTATGATACCGGGGATATGGGCATGATTGATGAGGATGGATTTGTATGGCATAAAGGACGACTAAAAAGGTTTGTTAAAATTGCGGGAGAAATGGTTTCTTTAGTTCGAGTTGAATCTGAACTTGTAGATCTCCTACCGGAAAATATAGACTGTTGTGTTGTAGAGGTTCCTGATTCAATTAAGGGAGCAAAGATAATTGTTGCAATAACAGGTGATGTTGATGAAAAAGATTTGCTTTTAAAACTTCATACAAAACTGCCTACTATTGCAATTCCCAAACGGTTCATTTTTATAAAAGAGCTTCCTAAGATGGGGAGCGGAAAGGTTGATTTTAGAGGAACCACTGAATTAATAAAAGAGATATTAAGTAAAGAGGCTTAATTTATTTGTAAACGTCAAACTAACACACCTTATCAGCAATTTGATTTTATATCATGATTAATCTTTTCAGAAGGTTTATGTTGTTTCGTAGAATATCTGCTAAACAAAAACAGAGCTATAATCTTTAAGGATTGAAACAGTCAGGCACTTACAAAGGAAATATATTTCTGGTTCATTTTTAACTTTATTATAAGAGATTATATCTGCAAGTTAGAAATAAATTTCAGATTTTTTAAGGAGGACTTAATATGTTTATTCTACATCGAAGAGTACAAACTCTTATTGCGATTCTCATTATAACTATAAGCTTAGTTAATTGTGGGCAAAATCAGTGGGAAACCTCAAGTAAAAATGATGCCTTACCTAAGCATAAAGGCTTTACAAATGATAGTGAGCAAAATCAGTGGAAAACCTCAAATAAAAATGATGTTTTGCCACAGCAAAAATCCTATATCAATGATTATGCAGATGTCATTAGTTCAGATGATAGTGAAAGAATTCAGATGATGTTAAGTGAGTTGGATAAGGAAATGGGAATTCAAACTGTTTTCGTCACAATCAACTCTATTAACGACTATGACAGCAGGTATAAAACGATAGAAGAGTTTGCCACCGGTTTATTAAATCAATGGAAAATTGGGGGTAAAAAAAACAATGGTGTTTTAATATTACTTTCACTAAAAGAGCAAAAATGTCGAATTATACTTGGAACTGAATATAAAGAGGCTTATAACTCATTAATGGAACAAATTATTGACGATAAAATGACTCCATATTTTGTAAAAAACAACTACTCTGAAGGGATACTTGAGGGTGTTAGTGAAATAATCATGGAAATAACAAGAATTGATTATGATAAAATTAAATTTGACAAGAAGGATGATGATATAAAACCTGATGTCGCTTTAGAGGACGTAAATGCAGATCAATACCGCTATGGAGTTGGTGTTGATGGAAATCAGTTTAAAGCGTTTGGGCTATACAAAAAGGCGGTAAATCAGGGTGATGTTAATGCCATGGTCGAGCTGTCTGAATATTATGAGCAGGGTATATGGGTAAAACGGGATCATGAAAAATCTATACAGTTATTAAAAAAGGCTGCTGCTGCAGGTTCACTTTCGGCAAAATGGCAATTAGAATTTTTAGAGATAGAGGAGTAAACTATGAAAATGACTTATATAAAAGGTTTGTTTATCCTGTTTGCGCTAATGTTCAGTGTTTTTTCTTATGCAGAAAAGCCTGAAACACAGTTGCAGGAAGCAAAGAAAACAGGTAAAGCTTTTTTTGAAGCAGAGGCTTATAAAGCTGTAGAGAAAAAGTTGGTTATAGCTTTAAAATCTGAAGGGAAGAGTACCGCTGTAACAAATGCTATGAAAAAAATATGGAAATCTGCAAAAAACCTGAATAAGGATCAGTTGAAAACCTTTTTAAATCGTTTTTCAAATGCGTCAAAATCCAGTCTCAAAAAACTTGCAAATATGTCTGCAAAACAGTTAGGTGGTTATATTAAAAGTGTTACAGGTAAGGTAAGGTTAAGTGCAGGTAGTTTAAAACAAATTATTGCAGGTGCCGGTGATAAAGCCGGTAATGCAGCGATGAAGGCTATTAATGCCGTAGACAATGCACTTACTAATACAGGAAAGGTATCCAAGGCTTTACTAAGGAAAATACGTGATGAAGCGAGTGGATTAGATCCAAAGCGGGCAAAAGCTTATCTTGATCTGATAAAGAAAAAATTTGCAGGTAAGTGGAAGGGGATTGCAGGTGCTTCACCCTCAGCAGCTGGAAAGGCAACTGGTAAGGCAGCTGGTAAGGGAGTTGGAAGTATAATAGGAACTGTAGTTGACGGAATATTTGTTTTTAATGATGCAGTTAATATTTATTATAGTGACGATGACCCTGAAGAGAAAGCTATCAAGGCAACAAGTAAAATCATTGAGTACGGTTCCAGTACAGGAGCAGGTGTTGCAAGTGCAGCTTTAGGAGGTGGAATGGGGCCAGGTCTGATTATTGCCTTCAGTGCCAATCGGGTTGCAACTTTGTACACTGAAATAATGATGCTTCAAAAAGAAAAACAAATGGCAAAAGATAATGAGCAGGAAGAAAAGATTAACAATGAAATGCTTGTACGCCGTCAATTTATTAAAATAAGTCAGAAAATGAAATCTGGTCAGCTGAAAGAAGCAAATTTTTTACTTGGTAAGGTGTTGAAGTTTTTAATTAAAAAAAACAATAAACATAAATTTCAAAATAAAACGATGCTTCTAAATCTACATACAATACTAGATGTAAAACTAAAAAATGCCAAACTGGCAGAGATAATTAATAAAATATTAAATCAAGCACGGTTCCCATACAAAAAAGCAATGAAATTTTATTTGGAAGGGCGAAATTTAATCTTAGCAAAACAATATGCCGGAGAGGCTTATGAAATTTTAAAACGTAATTCATTTTCCTATCCTGAATTGCTTAAATTAAAAGCAATGCCAAATATTAAAAAACTAATTGCCGCCATCAATACAAAAATTGTCAATGCGACAGAAATTAAAATCATAAGCATATCCGGACCGAAACGGGTCTTGGCAGGAGAGCTTAAGCATTATACCTTAAGAATTAATGGTGGAATTCCGGATTATAAACCAGTAGGAATAGGTGGATATGGTACAAGAGACTCAGTAACAGTTTATTGGGAAGCACCACAAGAACCAGGTAAACAAACAGTTTCCTTTATAATTAAGGATGATCTGGGTAAAACAATGTCTGATACCGTGTCTATTATGGTTATCGGCGATGAAGAAGATACTGACGAAACGAATAAAGAAGATTATTCTGATAAGCCTCCTGTGGATGTATGGGCGGTGTTGAAGAAAACGACGAGAGTATTCGTTTCAACTGATCCAGCCGCATTTAATCATCATGCCCGTGTTGGTGCATCCTCCTTGGTAACTTATCAGTCTACATCTACGCCAAGTCATGAACCGGGGCGCAAATATGTTACAGACGTCGTCATCAAGATATCTAGCGATGGTAGCCGAATCAAAGAGGTAAGACTTGATACCGTAGATACATTTAACGGTAAATTGTCTGGAGGAAGCAAATATGTGTTCCATAATTTCAAACTCATCAACCTGCAGGAAGAAACCTCAACAGAAGCAGCCTCAGCAAGGTATAGGATCGATGGCAATGAGTATGGCACATTCCAACAAGCTTGGGTGCGAGATGGGCAATTAACTTGGGGAAAAGTTATACCTTGTGGAGATGTTCGAAGCAATCGTAAAATGAAAACTCATTTACCACCCATCTTTGTGAGTTTTGAAATGAGTCATAAAATCGGTCTGAAGAAAGTTAAAAAATTTATCGATGAGAAAAAGAAGTCGCAAAAAAAAAAGAAAGAAGAAGAAAAGAAAGCCTTGGAGGTCAGCCTGGGAGGAGATGTGTATCAAGGTGCCTTTGCTACGGATACTCCGTTTAAAGCAAAGATTACAATCAATGTCGGAAAAGACGGTTTGTCAGTATCGGGAACCTTTGCAGGGAAGGCCGTGATTAAAAAAGGAAAGTCAAGAGTGACAATGGATGGTAAATTCACAGGATCTCTCAAAACGAGTGGAGATTTTGAAGCCAAGGTTTTATCGGGTGGGATGACACCATGGAAAATCACTAAAGGGAAATGGTATCCAAGGGTTCTTTCGGTGAAGTCGTTTCCTTCCGATGCAAAATTAGTGGGGAAACTGCATCAGAAAGTTCTTTCTGGTGATATGCTCTTCGGAAAAAAACGTGGATTCAAGTGGTCGGCCACACTTGTGAAAGAAAAAAAATGATAAGGTAATAAAAACTGAGAACCGCTTTGACGGTGAACTTCATGGAATTCAAAGTCGTATTAGCTGTGAAATTTCGTCTACCGAGAATTGGAAACATGGTAAACAACATGGGACTTTTATTAGTAAATCAGATAAAGTTCCCGGTGGAATAAAGAGTCAATATGAGTTTAAAGACGGTTTATTCCGTGGAGGTTTTCGTTGGAAAGAGATAAAGGTTAATAATAAACCTTTTAAAGACTTAAAGCGCATACATTTATTTAAGATATCGAATCAAGCAACTTCTCATATTCAGTTTGATTGATTTCCCAGTTATTATAATTTGCTTCTAATTTTTTTTGTATTTCTGAAAGCTCTTTTTGAAGTGAGACTATGAGATCTTTATCATTATATGTTTTATTATCCAGCATAAGTTCTTTGATTTCTTCTTCTCTTGTTTCGAATGTAATAATTTTCTTTTCTATTTCAGTGATTTTCTTTTTTATTACATTTCTATCCTTGCTTATCTTTTGTCTTGCTTGAGCTTCGAGTCTTTTTTTTTCTTTTTTGTCTATTGAGATATCTATTTCAGCTGAATCCTCTTTATTCAGATTTGATACTCTTTCAGGTAATTGAGTATTATCTCTTTTCTTTAAATAGTAAGAATAATTACCGGAAAATTCATTGAGCTTGTGATCTTTTATCTCAATTACTTTTGAGACAATTCTGTCCAGGAAATATCTGTCATGAGAGATGAGGATTAAGGTGCCATTATATCCAATGAGAGCCTTTTCAAGGGCAGCTTTTGATTCTTTATCAAGATGGTTTGTAGGTTCATCCATTATAAGAAAATTAACAGGTGATATCAGGATTTTCGCAAGAGAAACCCTGGCTTTTTCCCCTCCTGATAATACCCTTATTTTTTTATTAATATCTTCTCCTCTAAATTGAAATAAACCAAGGACATCTTTGATTTTGGGTACAATCGAGGTTGCAGTAGTTGCAAGTATTTCATCATATACAGATTGATTTAAATCAAGTGAGTCAACCTGATGCTGAGCATAATAACCGATCTTTACTTTTTCTCCAAGAGATAGGTTTCCCGCTGTTACAGTTAACTGCTCTGCAATTAATTTCGTCATCGTTGTTTTTCCAGCACCATTAATCCCTACAAGTGCTATTTTTTCTTCACGGTAAAGATCAAAGTTCATATCTTTTAGAACCCATTCTTTATCATATCTAAAAGAAGCATCCTCTATTGATAGAACATTATTATAGCTCTTTTCACTTACTGATATTGAGAAATTAAATGTTTGCTTTTTTCGCAATACTGGTAATATTTCAAGTTTTTCTAACTCTTTTACACGGCTTTGTACCTGTTTTGCCTTAGTTGCCTGATACCTGAATCTGTTAATGAATCTTTCGAGTCTATCACGTTCTTCTTTTTGCTCTTTCCATCTTTTTTCTAATTGATTTTCTTTTTCTTCTTTTTTATTAATATAAAAAGTATAATTTCCTGAATAAAACTCCATTCTTCCATGATCTACCTCAACAATTTCTTCAGAGATTCTATCTATAAAAAATCTATCATGAGAAACAAAGACAATAGTTCCTTTGAAATTTATAAGGTATTTTTCAAGCCATTCCATAGATTCAATGTCAAGATGGTTTGTAGGTTCATCCAGTAATAGCAGATCTGGTTTTTTTAAAAGGATAGAAGCCAGATATGTTCTCATTCTCCATCCTCCACTAAATTCAGACATATTTCTCTCGAAATCAGCCTGTTTAAACCCAAGACCAGAGAGAATTTTTTTTGCTTCAGATTCAATTTCATATCCATTTAATGATTCGAATCTTCTTTGTTCTTCATCTAATTGTTTTAATAATTTTACCTCTTCAGCCTTAGATGATTCCTCAATATTAAGTTTTTTTTGAATTATTATTATTTTTTTTTCAACATTCACTAATTCTTCAAAGCTGTCCAGTACCTTGCCAAGTATGGTACCTGTTCCAAGATCAATTTCTTCCTGAGGTAAATAACCAATTTTGAAATTATTAGGGTATTTTATATTTCCTGAATAATCAATAGATTCTTTATTAAGAATCCTGAGAAGAGTGGTTTTTCCGGCACCATTAGGTCCAAGAAGTGCAGTTCTTTTTTTATTTTTTATTGTCCAGTTAATATCTGAAAATAATTCTCTGATTCCTAATGAACAATTTAAGTTTTGTATTTGTATCATATTATTCTTTATTCGATGTTTTTATTAACTATATGTTGAGCCAATTGCAAAAATACATTCTACTGCAGTTTGCTGCAATTCTCCCTGGCTTCGTAAAATTGAAAAAAGCATCCTCAACATAGTGCTGACTATGTTTCCGGTAATTTTGTAAATTATACTCACCATAAAAAATTTCGCTAAACTTCGCTATAAATCTATTTTTGCAATTAGCTCTGTTAATTACCATTTGATATTTCTTTATTATAGACTAATGTATTTATTATTACTCTAATATGTTCTTCCATTTCTTCAGTAGGGAAATTACAGGAACCCGCACCAAAGTGACCGCCTCCACCATGATTTGCAACTAAAAATCCTGAATTTACTTCACAGGTTCTATTAAAAATGCTATGGCCGACACTAACTATAACTTTGCTGCCATCACTAGTATATCTGATCTTTACATTAACATTAGTTTCTGGAAAAAGAGAAAAAACCAAAAATCTGTTTCCATTTGGTGGATTCTTAATACTTCTGAGATCTGTAATGGAGACCTGTCCTTCAAATCTTGTATATTTTAAAAGTAATTTTTTATATACTGAGTTTTTATTGTCTAATTTTTTAATCTCATTTTTTATATCTATATCCTTTACAATATCTTCTATCTCCATTTTACTCAAGAGCCTTACTACCTTATTCCAATATTCATCAGCATCGTCTAATGCTGAAACGGACATTGATAAGGCAATATAAGGATATTTCTCAGGATTTAATATTTCATCTTTAGTAAGTTGAGCAGAATCAATCCTATCAGTTTCCTGTATAAGCCTTAAATAGTCTTTTTTAAACTCAAAACCTTTATCTTTATAATATTGAAATATAACACCTGCAGCAGAAGGAGCGATTTGAAATTTTCCATTAAATTTGTCTTCTATTATATTTGATTGATGATGATCAAACCATAGATGGCAATTTTCATGGAAAGGCAAATTTGCAATAATATCTCCTTTTTCTATTTCGACTTCATTATTCTGTATCTCATTTGGCTCTGTCCACTTTATGTTTTCATCTCCATTCTCAGCTTCAATAAGTAGAACTGCGCAGACAACTCCATCAAAATCAGGCCTTGTTACAATCTTTTTTTTTTTATCTTTTATATCCATCTAATTCAAATATATTTCTTAAATATTTTCCTACACCTTCTTCATATACAGGCGGGCATACAGTTTTAAATTCATTTTTCAAATCATAAACAGCATTATCAACAATGACAGGCTTCCCAACCTTCCGTAATAGTTCAAGATCATTATAATTGTCACCAAAAAACATTACATCATCCAGAGAAATACTATTTTCTTTGCAATATCTTTCTATTGCCAGATCTTTACGGACATTTTTTGGAGTTACCTCAAGCCAATAATAATCTTTTTCTTTAACCCGGATCATCTGGAAATTATCGCCAATTATGTCTTTTATTTTCCGGCTGACAATTTCAATTTTTTCATGAGCAATTACTGTAGATATTCCTGTAATGTTTTCAAGATCATCTAAATGATCAATTTCTTTAAAGGGATGATCTCTTTTAATTACGCCTCTTCCTTTATAAAGAACAGCAAAATCCTCTTCTATACCTTTATAAACAATAATTGGTAAAAACTCTCCATCTAGATAATCATAAATTGTCTTTATAGGTTCTTTATCAATACGGTATTCCCAAATAACTTCATTATCCTTTAAACATATAGTTCCATTTTGAGGCATCTGAATGATATTCTCATTGAGATTTTTTGCATAAGATCGGGTAGTATGATAGTTAAATCCGGTAATTAATATCACTGGAATATCTCTTTTTATTATTTTATCAAAGACATTGCCGGTAAAATCTGGAATTCTACTGCCACTATCAACAAGGGTACCACCGATATCACTGACAACAAGTTTAGGTAAATTCTCCAATAAATAAATCTCCAGTTAGATATTTTTAATGACTATTATACACATTTATAAAAAAAAAGCAAAGGAATAAATTGACAGCATTGCTTAAATTTGATAGAATTCAGATTCATTCTGGAGAGTTGGCAGAGTGGTTGAATGCGGCGGTCTTGAAAACCGTTGAGCCTTTACGGGTTCCCGGGGTTCGAATCCCTGACTCTCCGAGTTATTTTCACAAATCCCATTTTCTCTAATTCACAAATTTTATTTAAACGACCAATCTAACTGTGGATTTGAACCCCGGTAGAAACGGGTTCGAAAAAATTGGAACACCCAATTTTACATAGGAGCAAAGCGAACTACCCGAAGGGTGGTGCACAGCAGTGCGACATAATCCCTGATTCTCCGATTTACACACCTAATCCTAAAATTATCTAAATCTAGTGTACTATACCTATCAGGGATAACGAGGGTGTTTATTTTTGCTACGTAGGTTTCGATAAATATAGATATATTTACCTCAGCTAGAACCCCAGTAGAAAAGGGTTCGAAAAAATTGGTATATCCAATTTTATATAGGAGCGAAGCGACTACCCGCAAGGTGGGTATCAGCAGATACTCATACACCCCTGACTCTCCGTTTTATTCCTTTCTCTTCAAACATTCTTAAAAATATCATAAAGTCCTAACCGTTGTCCCTTCCCGTGTTTTGCCCGTGCAAAAAAAACAATATAATACAAAAACAAAGTAGGGGAGCCTTTTTGGAATTATTATCTAAGTAGGAAATTTAAAGCATATAAATCTGTAATTCTTCTTATATTAATAAAGGATAAGTGTATAAATTATCAATAAATTTACAAAAAATTCATAATATCATAGATTATTTATTTTTAATATGTGACAATATTACTATGATTATAACTTATTTGAGTTTTATACATTTATAAATGTTTTTAACACGATTATACGATCTTTACACGTTTTTCACTAAAATTAGGAGATGCGACAAATTATGGGTTTAGTAAGAGCTTTATCAAAAAGCAATTTTTCTATTAGTACTCCTGTTATTTGAAAATTACGAACAAAAAGGAGGCAACATGACTAAACAAGAAAAAAAAGAGGTGACGATTGTAGGTGGAGGTAGCAGTGCTCATATTTTGATTCCATTTCTTTCTGGAGCGGGTTTTACCGTCAACATTCTCACGCGAAGACCTAAGGAATGGTCCCCTAAGATCGATCTTCAATTGCACTCGATTCACGGGGAAACCCAGGAGGAGTTTAGTGGTTCCCTGATGAAAATCAGTGACAATCCGGCTGAGGTCATTCCACAGGCAAGTTTTGTGATTTTATGCATGCCGGTATGCAAATATCGTATTGCTCTTCATGGTCTAGCGCCACATCTTGCGAAAGACAAAGAGGTGTTTGTTGGGACCATTTATGGTCAGGCAGGATTTAACTGGATGGTTGATGAGATCAAGAAAAAGTTTGATTTGAGCAATATCACTACCTTTGCCATCGGCTTAATTCCGTGGATTTGCCGGATCATTGAGTATGGTAAGGTGGGAGTGACCTATGGTTGTCACGAGATCAATATCGTGGCGGTGTCACCGCCGAATCGTTTCTCTGAACTCAATAATCTTTTGTTGAAAAATATTTGCGAGCGATGGTTTAAAAAAGGGTCTTTCCGACAGGCCGACAATTTTTTGTCATTAACTCTGTCTGTCGACAACCAAATCATCCATCCATCGCGTTGCTACGGTTTGTTTCTCAAATACGACGGGAAATGGGCGAACAAAGAAGATATTCCCTATTTTTACCGCGACTATGATCAAAAATCAGCCGACCTTCTACAGGAATTAGACGCGGACTACTCTAAAATTCGAGAGGCCATCAAGATAAAATATCCTGAGCGGGATTTTCAATACATGCTTGATTACCTCGGTCTTGAGCGACTATCATACCGATCGGAAAACACCGACATTCGCGAATCATTCACGACATCACTAACGTTGGGAGCCATCAAACCACCCACCATTCAATTGGAAAGCGGCGAATGGATCATAGACAAGGATCATCGCTTCTTCACAGACGACATTCATTATGGCCTGTGCATTGCAAAGTGGATTGCTGACCAACTATCTCTGGACGTTCCCACCATTGACAGTATCATCGACTGGGCCCAGCAATTGCGCAATGAGAAAATCATCGAGGGAAAGAAATTGTTATTGGGCAGCGAAAGCCTGACTACGGAATTTATCTCCGGCATTCCCACTGTGTATGGACTCAACAGCATCGATGACATATTGGGGTAGGAGCAACACGACTACCCTTTAGGGAGAGGGACATCTGTAAGAAGTCTTTAATGTTTTTAAAAGCGACATTAATAAGAGTGGATATAATGATAGTTTGATCTTTATGTTTTATCTGTCTTAAATATTGCTTTTATTTTTTTATTTTGGAATATCCATGCCGAGAGTATCGTGAAGAGGACCACAGCAAACAGGATAATGCCGAGGCGTATCCAGGCGGCATCAATATTCTGCCTCGCTTTGATCAGGACAATTGCTCGTTCCAGCCAGATGAAACCACCTGCCAATAAGAATAACTGAAATCCCCGCATTACCCAACGCTTCCTGGTTAACAAAACAAGAGGTAATAATAGACAAACCACGGGCAACCAGTCATTACCCACTCGGGAGAAATGAGCTGCCAACAATAGGGAGGATAACACCGGTAATATAAATAAAAATTTATGTTTCATAGTACAAATGTACCAAAAGATTGTTTTATGTGCAAGTGTCTGTCCAGAAGATTCTATTGTTAGTTTCTTAGAATTTTATTGAAATATTAATTTTATCGTGATAGGGTTTCAAAATGATTAGCAAATTTATTATTTTTATACAATCAAAAAAAAATATCTTAAAACTGTTGATTTTAAGGTAGAACAAAGAAGGGAAAATATATGAGAGTCATAGCATTTAACGGAAGTGGAAGGAAAGATAAAAACGGAAATACCGCCATACTAATCAATTATGTTCTAAAGGAACTTGAAAAAGAAGGAATCGAAACCCAACAGTTTTCCCTTGCTGGAAAGAAGATAAGTGGGTGTATTGCCTGTTATAAATGTGCTGAGAATAAGGACCGGCGTTGCGTAATGAAAAATGATATTCTCAATGACTGCATCGAAAAAATGCTTGAAGCTGACGCAATCATTATGGGATCACCTGTCTATTTTGCTAACATTACCGCCGAAATAAAAGCTTTGATCGATCGTGCCGGGATGGTGGCAAAGCAGAATGATGATATGTTCAGACGCAAAGTAGGGGCCGCAATAATTGCAGTCCGACGTGGCGGGAGTCTCACTGCTTTCAATTCTATAAATCACTTCTTCTTAATCAACCAGATGTGTGTTCCTGGGTCTAGTTATTGGAATCTGGGCATCGGCTCTGAGCCGGGCAGCGTCGAAAAAGATGAAGAAGGAATTCATACTATGAAAGTTCTCGGGCAGAATATGGCCTGGATGTTAAAAAAACTAAAGGGATAATAAAATTATATCAAAGATGCTATAAAGGAGGAAACAATGTTCATAGAAGTTGAAAAAACAGGTACATTACAGGGGTTTTATTCTATTCTGGATAAAATGATACATAATGAGAACGTCAGATGGCTAAAGTCCCTGCAGAGGTTCCGTAAGAACTAAAAATAGCAAATAATATTGACAATAAAAATTTAAACTATTTTTTATATTTTTCTTTCACAAAAAACAACCTATTTTCTTGACAAAAGAAATCTAAATTGATATCTTCATAAGGTAATGGGAATTAAGGTGCCTGAAAAAAAGAAGGGTCAATGCAATCCTAATAATTTGTCTAAGCAGGAGGTGGAATATTTACGAAAGTGTGATATACATTCTCGTGTTTATCCTCAACATATGAAAAGATTATGCCTTATTATTATATTCGTATTTATAACTTTACAAATATCAGTTGTTAATTACGCTGCTCAAAATTTACCTTATAAGCTTGACCCTGACAAAAAATTCTCTCAATATATTCTTGAGAATTATAGGACCGATAGTGGTTTGCCTTCAAATATTCTAAGAAATATTCATCATGCAAAGAACGGATATATATGGATATCATCCTATGACGGGCTTGTTCGTTTCGATGGAACAAAATTCACGGTCTTTAACAGCCAGAATACAGAAATTTTTAAAATTGATGGGTTTTCGGTTTTTGCAGAAGATCAAAATGACAGACTTTTAATTGGTACGTTTGGTAACGGTGTATATACATATAAAAATGGGATTTTCGAAAAGCTTGGAAGCAAAGAATTTGATGAAATTATTGAGAGTATTCTTATTGACAAAGATGAAAATATTTGGATCGGAACTCGAAATTCCGGATTATATATATTCAAGGATGGATTGTATAAAAAAATGTTCGAGGATTCTGATAAAATAAACAGCAGCGTTATTACGATGCTTCAAAAAGAGAATGGAGAGATTTATTTTGGTACAAGCAAAGAAGGTGTTTTTTCGTACAAAAATGGCATACTAAACGCAATTCCCGAAAATCATAAACTTATGGAAAAAACTATTCATTCTATTGCTTATAATGATTCCGGGATCTTGTGGATCGGTACAATACGGGGCTTGTATAAGTTCGATGGTAAACAATTAATATTTATAGAGGCATTAAGCAATCAATATATTACCAAACTTTATAATGATGCCTCTAATAATTTATTTATAAGTTCAAGGAAAGGTATTTACCGGAAGACAACTCGTTTAGAATGGCAAAATTTGACAATTGAATTAAATATATCAAATTCGAATGATTTTGTCTTTGATCATGAAGGAAATATGTGGATAACAAGTTTCCGTGAAGGATTGTTTTCTTTGAAAGACAGTAAGATAACAAGTTATTCGGCTTCAGATGGAATTAAAGGAGGAATAAATGCAGTTATTGAACTGCAGGACAATCGTTTTTTGATTGGAAGTCGATCCGGCAACTTATACACTGCAGATAGTACCGGAGTAAAACCTTTTAAAATAAAGAATTCTTTATCAGATGGATATCTCACACATATAGTTAAAGACAGCAGAGATAATATTCTGATAAGCACAACTGAAGGAATATTAAAAATAACGCCTGACGGGACTGAAATTTGGCTGACAAAAAAAATAGGTTTGGGTAAGATTTTTGTAAGGCTGGTATTTGAAGACTCCCAACATAACTTATGGATTGGTACTAATAGAAAAGGATTGATAAAATTACTCACTGACGGCAGCCATGTTATATATGACAAATCAGACGGTCTAAAAGGAAATATGATATTGTCGATTGCTGAAGATAAAAATAAAAGTATTATTATTGGAACAGCAGGAGGAGGATTAAGTTTTATTACAAAAGAGAACAGAATAAAAAACTTTACTAAAAAAAGCGGTTTCCCTACCAATACTACTTTTTATACATATATAGATAAAACCGGGACAAAATGGATTGCTTCTAATACCGGATTAATCAGATTTAAGGATAATACATTTTTTACTTTTTCAAAGAAAAATGGTTTTCCTGCAAATACGGTTTATAAAATTTTAGAAGATAATAATGAAGATTTCTGGATAACATCTAATTCTGAGATTATCAGGGTATCCAGGAGATCTCTTGATGAATTTGCCACTAACAAAATTACAAATTTGGAATACAAAACATATGGCAAGCTTAGTGGAATAAAACAAGCTGAATTTACAACTGTTTCAAATATTTTAAAAGCAAAAAACGGTTCCTTATGGTTTGCCTCAACCACCATACTAATAAGTATAGAAACTGAGAAACTACCTTTTAACAAAATAGAACCACCTGTTTTCATAGAGGGTATGAGAGCTGACAATATTAAAGTAAATATTAACCGCAAAATTATGCTCTCCCCGGAAACAAATAGAATTACATTAGACTACACTGCCTTACATTATTTTGCTCCTTCAAAAGTTCATTTCAAATACAAACTTGAAGGATATGAAAACAACTGGATAGAAACCGGAAACAAACGATCAGTTTCTTATACAAATCTTTCTTATGGGGATTATACATTTAATGTGATAGCTTGTAATAATGATGGTGTCTGGAATAAAGAAGGAGCCAGACTATCATTTACTGTAAAACGTTTTTGGTACGAAACTTTTTTGTTTAAAGTTTTAGTGACCTTACTAGTTTTAGGTTTTATATTTATTCTTTATAAAATAAGAGTAAAACAACTGGAAAGAAGTCGCACAAAATTGGAACAAATCGTAAAAGAACGTACTGCTGATGTTGTAAAGCAAAAAGAAGAAATTCAAACTCAAGCGGTGAAACTGAAAGCCTCCGTTAAAGAGATCAATGAAAAAAACAAGACACTTTCTGATTATATTACAGAGTTAAAAGTGTTGCGTGGAATTGTTCCTATATGTTCTTCCTGTAAAAAAATAAGAGATTCTGACGGTCATTGGGATCATATTGAATCATATATAGAAAGTCGTTCTGAAGCACAATTCTCCCATGGTATTTGTAAAGAGTGTGAAGTAAAACTTTATGGAGATCAAGAGTGGTATAAAAAAAGGGGAAATAAATAAATATATATTAACTTTAAGGAATAAGAACTTAAATATAAAAAAATGATGAAAAAACAAATTACTTTTTTAAAAGGAATATCAATTTTTGTTATATTTACTGTTTATTTTTATTTTCTTCTTTTTACTTTATTGCCTTTATTAAAATCAAATTTTTCTATACATCCAGCACTGTATTGGTTCATAACTGCTTATTTTTTATTTATTCCCATATTTGTATATGCAGTAATAGCAACGATATTTGAAGGAAATAAAGATAAAAAAAGTATATTTTCAGCTCTGAACATTAGAGTCTTTACTAAAAAAGACTGGCTCTATTCTATTGGCGGCATTCTCTTAACTTTTATTTTAACAGGTGTCATTTTTGGAATATCATTATTACTAAACAAATATTTTGGTGTGAGAATGCTTGATACAACACCCTGGTTTATGAAGATGGAGCCGTTTTATGGACTTGAAAAACTATATTTACTTATCTGGCTACCAATGTTCTTTTTTAATATTGTAGGTGAAGAGATATTATGGCGCGGTTACATCCAATCCAGATTGAATGGGAAATATGCATGGTTATTGTGTTCTTTTCTGTGGTTGCTTTTTCATATACCATTTGGAATGGATATGGTGATAATGGTTACCCCTATAATATTAATAGCTCCATATTTATTTGATAAGACCAAAAATACATTAGTAGGGATATTTATTCATGGTATTTTCAACGGACCTATCTTTGTTGCAATAGCATTAGGTTTAATAAAGTGAAATAAGTCCTACTTAAATTTAGACGCATTATAAAACAATTTTTACTCTTCTAAGGAGTAAAATTAAAATATTGCTTTATTTTGACTTTATTTTTATGAGATGATATATATTAAAAATGGGCAAACAAAAATTTGGTAACTATGAAATTTTAAAAAAGCTTGGTGAAGGGGGGATGGGAGCTGTATACCTTGCTCGCGACCTGAACCTCGAACGGGAAGTAGCCATTAAGATCATTGCCCCGGAATTATCCAGGCATGACCGTTTAGTTTCCAGGTTCCGTGTG
Source organism: uncultured bacterium (assembly GCA_965371805.1). Classification (GTDB taxonomy): domain Bacteria; phylum Acidobacteriota; class Aminicenantia; order UBA2199; family UBA2199; genus JAOZTV01. The sequence continues at coordinate 61,430 of CBDUZW010000020.1, forward strand.
GAAGCTATAGCCCAGGCAAAACTAAACCACACAAATATTGTTACTATACACTCATTCAGTCAGGAAAAAAATATTTATTATATTGTCATGGAATATGTTGATGGAAAAAGCCTTAATGTCCTACTTAAAGAAAAACTTCCGGTATTACAGTCTTTGAAAATATTCTCCCAGATCCTGGATGGTGTTGCCTATGCTCATTCACAGGGTGTTGTCCATCGGGATATTAAACCCGCTAATGTTTTTTTAACCTCCAAACAAATAGCAAAAATTGGAGATTTCGGAATTGCAAAAATAGAGGGTATTGAAGGAATAACCAGAGTGGGTACAGCTATAGGATCTCCGGTCTATTCATCTCCTGAACAACTCCTGGGTGAAACTATTGATAACCGGACCGATATCTACTCCCTGGGGATCACTCTATACGAGATGCTGACTTTTGAACCATATTTAAAGATTTCCGGTGATACCGACTATTCTGCTATAAAAAAAGCCCTTGAATACAATCCTCCGGAACCTTCTACAAAAAATCCGGACATTCCTGCCAAATTAGATGACATAATAATGAAATGTATTGCAAAAAAACCGGATTCTCGATTCAAGGATGTTAAAAAGATTGGACTGGAAGTTAAACAGCTCATCTCTTCCTTAGAAAAGATCCCTGAGATTCAAGCAGGTGAGCTTCCAACTGTGGAATCTCCAATAGAGATAAGTATTCCAAAGACCATCATGTTCAATAAAACACAAATATTGATTGGTTCAGTTGTTATTCCCATTATATTTATTATTCTAATTATTTTAATAGTTTCTGAAGGAAGTAGTCCATCATTTAAGACCAGCCATGTTAAAGGAACTTCAAAGCAAATAAATTCCACAATCAGGAAAACTGATTCAGCGAAGCATTCAAAGGTCCAACCCAGTGGAGCAAAAGTGGAAAATCTCATTGAAAAACCTTTAACAACCGAAATGGAATCCCTTTCTGAAACCATAATAGAGATGAATTGGCACATAAAAAGAGGAAATTACCAGGTAGCTATTAATTTGGGAAAGGAAACCATCCGGAACGGAACTGTCAGTGGAGATATTTATTTGGTAATAGCCCAGTCTTATTATTGTTATGGTAAGAAAGAACAAATCCGTATCAATTATATGAAAGCATTGGAATATAGTAACTCTCTCAAATTCAAGGTTGCATATCAATATACAAACGATCTTATTATCGATGGGATCCTAGGTATAAGTAGTCAAGACATAAAATTTACTCCATCTGATAAAGGTTTAAGTCGCTCTAAATTTAATATATCCATGGATATAATAGGAGATATCAGTCATAAGTTTTTGAATAAGGATAACAGTGAAACCTCAAAGTTAATTATATGGGACATAGAAAAAAAAAAATACAGCCTGTTGGTAAGAGACAGCTACAAAAAGTCCGGAAGTTTTATTAAAGATATTATCAATACTCTAAGTAAGAAGCAATAATATCGATTTTAGAGGCAGCTAGTCATGATGTCTATCCCTGTCAGAAATCTTTGTTGACGTTTCAGTTGGAATGAAGTGGTTTAAAGCAATTGAATTATTACTAAAATATGGTGCCGATGTTAATGCAAGATCAGACAGAGATTTAAAATATGGGGGTACTAAATAAGTTTTAAAAAAATAAGCTAAAATATAGTTACTGACCCTTTTATAATCAACGATAATATTCCGATGATAAAGTGAAGGATTTATTAAACAATATAAAATTCATAGTAAAAAACATGAAAATTTAATTGCTCTGTCATGAAATTTGGATAAAAATATAGAATAATATATAATATATTTTAACAAATGAAGGATACAAATTTAATACCTGCTATTTATATATATAGATTATAGGAGAAAATCGAATATGTCAGATCTATTTAAACTACTAACACCCTTTACCTATTGGCTATTGATTGCTTTATGGTCTTTTATTCTAATATTTTACATAAAAAAGATGTGGGTGAGTAATACAAAGCGTTTATTCCTAACTTTGATTGTAATTCTAGCTATTGATGCATTTCGAACTTTATTTGAAAGTTTTTATTTTGGTATCTGGTATACATCTCTGGCAGGTCTGATCCCTAAACATATTGGCGAGTTTCTCATGCGTCCTGAAATGGTTATCATTCCTAAAATTCTGAATGTGATAGCTGCTGTAATTGTGATTTTACTTTTACTCAAAGGCTGGTTGCCAAAGGAAGAGGAAGAAAAAAATCTGCAGGAAAAGGCACTCAAAGATAGTGAACAAATGTTACTGAATATTACAGAAAACATTCCTGGAGTTATCTATGAATTTTATGCCGATTCAATTGGCAAGTATGGATTAAATTATGTCAGTGGACCGGTTGAAGAGCTTTTTGGGCTTTCTAATGAAGTTGAAGGTTTTTTTGAGAGATTTGTTGAAAGAATACCAACTCAAAAAGAACGTGATGCTTTTATTGCTTCAAACGATGAGGTTGTCAGAGAATTTAAAGAGTGGGATTTTACAACACGTTTCATAAAACCGTCCGGTGAAGAAATTTGGATTCGGGGACAATCAAAGCCTGCACGAGTAGGTGAGAGAATTATATTCCGTGGGGTATTGCAGGATGTAACAGAGCGAAAAAAGAATGAGGATAAAATAAATGAACAACAATTACTTTTTGAAACCATGTTTAATACGATTTCAGAAGGAGCTATAATTACAAATCTGAATAGGGAAATAATTTTGGCAAACAAAGGTATGGAGACTACTTTTGGTTATAAATCTGATGATATTATTGGCAAGTCAACCCAGATTTTATATGCAGATAATAATAGATATAAACAAACAGGTAAAGATGTTTTCAATAAAGAGTCATTAAGTTCAGACAAGCAATACATAGAATATTATAAACATAAAGATAATAGAGTCTTTCCCGGGGAAACCTTTGGAGCGAAGCTATTTGATAATAATGGGAATTGGATAGGAAATATCGGAATAATGAGAGATATTTCTGAACGTAAGCAGGCTGAAAAAGAAAAAGAAAAACTGTGGGATCAATTAAAACAAGCGCAAAAAATGGAAGCAATCGGGACTCTTGCTGGAGGTATTGCTCATGACTTTAATAATATACTTGGTGTTATTATGGGTTATACTGAACTGACAATGGAAGACCATGCAGATAATCAAGAAATTATATATAATCTTAAAAGCGTAATGAATGCATCAATGAGAGCTAAGGATATGGTTGGTCAAATACTTGCCTTTAGTCGGAAAAGTGATCAAAAAATGGAACCGGTACATGTAAGTAGGCTCATTAAAGAAGTAATAACCTTTCTACGATCCTCAATCCCAACTACAATTGAGATCAAATATGATATAGAAAAAGAATTAGATTTAATCCTTGGAAATGCAACTCAAATCAATCAGGTGCTAATGAATCTTTGTACAAATGCAGCACATGCCATGAAAGAGGAAGGTGGATTACTTGAGATTGTTTTAAAAAAAGTTATATTAGATAAGGATAATTCTACTTTATTAGACATTAAACCCGGTATTTACCAGCAACTTAGTATGAGTGATACGGGTACGGGTATCAGTAATGAGATAATAGATCGTATTTTTGAACCTTATTTTACGACCAAGAAGGCTGGAGAGGGTACTGGAATGGGGCTTGCCGTAATCTATGGAATAATAAAAAGCCATGGAGGCGGAATTAAAGTATATTCAGAACTAAATAAAGGTACTGTTTTTAATGTTTATTTTCCTGTTATGGTGACTGAGAAAATAAAAGAGAAACATGTTAGCCGTCAACTTTCAATAATGGGAAACAATGAGATGATACTTTTTGTAGATGATGAGGTTACACTTGTAGAATTGGGTGCCAAGATGTTAGAAAAACTTGGATTTAGAGTAAACAGTAGAAATAGCAGTGCAGAAGCACTGAGAGTATTTAAGAACAATCCTTATAAATTTGATCTGGTTATAACTGACATGACCATGCCTAATATGACTGGAGTGAAATTGGCAAATGAGATCCATAAGATTAGACCAGATATTCCTGTCATTCTATGTACTGGATTCAGTAAAGGTATTAACAACACTAATTATAAAGCTCAAGGAATAAGTGCTATGATTATGAAGCCAATTGTAAAAAAGGAACTTGTGGCGGCGATTATTGACGTTTTAACTAAAAAGAGTAATAAATCTGAGTTAGAATAATTCCCAAATTGGATTGAAGTAAAGAGAATAACCGCAAAAAGAGGGTCTTGGATTTTATATAGTCCTTGATTCTCTTTCATATTATTATCATTATGATTTTTTTTAAAAAAACATAACTATTTGCAAGTAAAAATTTACTTATGTATAATGACCCTGTCTTAATAATTTGACATAAAGTGAGGTTTAAAATAAGAGATTAGAACTTTTATAGTACTACAAAATATTCTTTTTTAACATTTTAAGGAGGTATAGTGAAAAATAAATCTTATATTCACTTCTCTGATAATTACTTCTTCAAAAGAATGCTTCCAGTTGTGAAAGGGAGGATAAGTAAGTCACTTTTTAAAAACTATTTTATTCAATTACTCATTTTTATACTATTTCTATATGTAATCTTTTTTTCAAGGAATGGAGAAAAACCCTGCTTCAATCGTTTTTACTGATAATGCAGGGAATATTCAATATACGAATCTTAAGTTTAAGGAATTAAGTGGGTATGCATTTGATGAGGTATACCAGAAAAATCCCAATGTATTAAAATCAGGCGAGATGCGTTGTAAGGGATATAAAGACCTTTGGGATACCATCAACTCCGGTAGAAACTGGTCAGGTGAATTTCATAATAAAAAAAAAGATGGTAGTCTTTATTGGGTATATGCGTCAATTTCTCCCATATTCAATAGTAAAGGTGAAATTATACGGTATTTGGGTATTCAGGAAGATATCAGTGATAGAAAAGAACTGATGAAACAACTTGAACAGAAATCTTCCACAGATTCATTAACAGGACTAATTAATCGTAGAACCTTTTTTGAACGAATGGTCATTGAAGTAGAGAGAACTAAGCGAGGCGGGCACGATTTTATTCTCATGATGGTTGATGTAGACTTCTTTAAAAAGGTTAATGATACCTATGGGCATCAGATAGGTGATAAGGTATTAATAAACCTTTCTGATAATCGTAGAAATAGTTTACGAACTGCAGATATCTGTGCACGTTTTGGTGGAGAAGAATTCATTATTGTTCTTCCTGAAACCGAATTTATTCAAGGGTTTCAATTAGCAGAGCGCTTTCGGAAATTCGTTGAGGAGAACCCACTAATAACAGAAGAAAATACTATTTCCTATACCTTGAGTATTGGCCTTACACAGTGGAGGAAGAATGAAAATATAGAAACCACTATTGGTCGTGCAGATGAGTATATGTATAAAGCTAAAAAAGAAGGAAGAAACAGGGTTGTTTCTGCAGATGATGACAACAGTTAAAGGAAAAGTTTGTTTAAGATGGTTGCCGGTCTAAAACCTGACGGATGGTTTCTACAATTGTCAAGAAAAATATGAGGAGAGAGCCTCTCGCACATGTTCCAGATTTGTCTTAAATATCTTGACATTGGAAATTTATATTGATATATTATTTATGAAACTAGGAGTTGAAATGCCTAAAAACAAGATTGACGGAGAGAGAGAAAAGAAAGAACTCATTAATGAATTGACAGAATTACGTCTGGAAGTAGCTAAATTAAGAGGAGAAAATACTTATCACAACCAATTGTATGGAAAATTGTGGGATAGTGATGGACTATACAAATCAATATCTTCTCAGATACCGGTAGGCGTTTATAGGACATCTGCGGATGGAAGAATAATATTTGCCAATGCTGCATTAGCTGAATTACTAGGCTATGAGAATGTCGAAGATCTCTTAAAAGTACCTGTAGCTGAAACTTTTGTCAATCCAGTGTACGAGTCCATAACATATTAGATTTAAAAGAATTTTTAATCACCATATTC
>CBDUZW010000021.1:0-63831 GCA_965371805.1 uncultured bacterium
AAAAAAAAAAAAAAGCAAAAAAAAAATAATTGACAAATTACAAAAAAGGAGTATAGTTGCTCATGACAACTGTTGTCGATTTTTGTTTAAGGGGGAAGCTTGGAAAATTTTATTGATTATATTGGAGTGATTAAGAATGAATGGGATGAATATTTAAAAGAGTCACTTATAAAATACAATATTACATATGGTGAGTTTAATGGAATTGAGGTATTAGATACTGAAGAGAAGTTAAGCAGCAATATTCTTGCCGGGAGGATGAATTTATCTCCATCAAGGGCGAGTAGGGTTATTGAAAATATGGTAAAAAAGAAAGTTTTGATAAGGGATATCGATTGTACAGATAGACGTAAGTGCACAATTGAATTAACTGAAATGGGAGTTGAAATTAAGAACAAAATTGAAAAAATTAAATCTGGATTTTTTAATAAGATAATGAAGGTATTAGATCAGGATGAGATTAGTGAAATTAATAATACTTTAAAGAAAATAATTAAATCCTTTTAAAAAGGCTTATGGAAGTTACTATAATGAAGAAAAGTGTTTTTTATTTTGATGGAGTGGAAAATCAGAGAAATTTTGTTAGAAAATGGGTTCCTGAGAATTTAAAAGATGTTATAGGGGTAGTACAGATTGTTCATGGAATGGCAGAGCATAGTGAGAGATATAATGAGTTTGCAGAAAAATTAGTTTCAGAAGGCTTTGCTGTTTTTGCTAATGATCATATTGGTCATGGGAAAACTGCAAATGAAATTGAAAAACTGGGTTATTTTGCTGATACAGATGGATGGCAAAAAGTTGTTGATAATTTAAAAATCTTAACCAAGATGATTAAATCTGAATTTAGAGATTTACCTTTGTTTCTTCTTGGGCATAGTATGGGGTCTTTTTTATTGCGAACATTAATGATACAGGATAAGGGGAAGATTGATGGTGTGATACTCTCCGGGACAGCTGCCGATCCTGGAATACTTGGGATGGTAGGACTATTTTTAGTTAAAAATGAAATTAGAAGAAAAGGTAAAAAATGGAAAAGTAAGCTCATGACAAAATTATCTCTTGGTAGTTTTAACAAAGCATTTAAACCAGCTAAAACTGAGTTTGACTGGTTATCAAGAGACGAAAAAATTGTTAAAAAATACATTGATGATCCATATTGTGGAACAATCTTCACATCCGGCTTCTTTCTTGATATGTTAAATGGAATAAAATATGTGAATAAAAAACAAAATATTGAGATGATTTCAAAAAACCTGCCGATATTATTTATTTCAGGCGAGAAGGATCCAGTTGGAAATAATGGAAAAGGTGTGAGAAAGGTATACAATAATTTCAAAAAATCCAGGATTCAAAATGTTAACATTGATCTGTATCCTGAAGCAAGACATGAGATATTTAATGAGATAAATAGAGATGATATTTATAAAAAAGTAATAAAATGGATAAAAAAGAATATTTAATCTATTAATTTCTTGACAAATACAGTAAAAATATTATAATAAGAGATAATTAAAAAGAGGAAATTTTAATGGGATTACAAGGTTCTTTAGAGTCAATTAATTTAGCAGATATTATGCAATTGGTTTCAAACTCACAGAAGAGTGGAAGATTTGTCTTATCGAAGGGTGTTGAAAATAAAGGTTATATATACATAAAATCAGGTGAAATTTTTCACTCCGAGAGTGGTAATTATTCTGGAGAGGATGCTGTTTTTACACTTATAGCCTGGAGCAAAGGCGAGTTTGTTTTTGAAGAAGGTGAATTTGATGTAAAACAGACCATTACAAGATCAGTTACTTCTTTATTGATGGAAGCTGCAAGACGTATAGATGAATGGAATGTTCTAAGACGAAAAATTGGTTCAATAGAATCAATACCTGAATTCAATGATGTTGATAAAAAAGAAAGAAGAAAAATATCACTGACAACTCTCGAATGGTTAATAATTGCAAAAATAGATGGGCAGAAAAGTATAGAAGAAATCTCAAATGAAGCAGGTATAAATATATATGATACATCAAGGATTTTATTTGGAATGATATCTGCCAAACTTTTAAAACTCAAATAATTTTTATCAAACTAATATAATATAATACAATTATTCTAAATTATCGGATTTATTGATCTTAATTAGTTTTTTAGTAAGATTAGATATTGTTTTTTCAATATTATCTATTTGTGAATATATATCTTTTAATTGTGTAATATCAACTCTTTCATCAATTAAGATATGTCCAAGATTTTTAAAGTTTTTGTTCATGTCAATTTTCTTTAATTTGAGGTCTGATTCCAGTTGTTTTTTCTCAGCTTCTAATTTCCTGATCTCTTCATCTTTTTGTTTTTTTAAAGCAATTATTTCATCTTTAATTGTATTTGTCTTTAAATTGAAATGACTGATTTTTGCGTTAAGCTCATGAACTCTTTTCTGTGCTGAGGGATTTTCAGATCTGAGATCTTCAATTTTATTTTTTATATTTAATATTTCATTTTTTAAATCATTATTTTTATCATCAAGGATTCTTGTTTTTGTTTTTTTTTCATTTTCGGTAGAATAACCTGGTGGGTCTAAATCGATTTTTTTTTTTTCTTTATTATTTGCAGCTATATTTTTTTCTGTTTTTACAATTAGTTTTTTTTGTTCTTTGATTGTCTTGTCAACTGATTCAAACTCTTTTTCCAACTTTTTTAATTCTATCTCCAAAGGCTTTTTTTTATTATTATATTCGTTTAAGGTATTGTTTTTTTCATGTAGTGATTTTTCTTTATTTTCTTTTTGATCTTTAATCTGAAGTATATTTTGTTTCAAACTTTTATTCAGAAAGTCGTCTTCTATTTTTAAAGAATTCAACTTCAATATTATGTCATTATCTCTATCATTTTCCATTCCAGTCTTCCAATAATTCTCTCCAAGTTTGGGAATCATTTTGTTTTTATTATCTATCGCACTTTTAAGTGCAGATTTAATCTTAGCAATTCTTATTTTTTTTTTTGCCCAACTGAATATATTTTTTATAAAGTCTTTGACTCCATGGTCTCTTACTAGAATAAAGCTTAATAGTATTATAATTATTACAAATTGTACCCAGAAAACCCATCGTTCCATCTTATTAATCTCCTAAATGTGTTTTTTAAAAAGTAAAATAATAATGGCTATTAAAGCTATCATTGCCCATTTGATCCTGTTAAGTTGTTTTTCCAGTAATTTTTTCTCATCGAGATAGTAAAGGTCATCAAAACCGACTTTTACAATAGTTTTTGACCTTATCATCTCATTTATTATTGAAAAATCCTCTCTTTCAAATTCGTCTAATTTTATAGCAAGGTCAATATTAAAAGCACTGTTGTCATTGAAAACAGCTATTTTTTTTTTTTTTTGTCTATAGTTCCTAAAAAAGAAATTATCAATAAAATTAATTCTCATATATTTATTATAACCTAAAAATAAAACAATAAACACTAAATGAAAGAAAAAATTAATATATTTTGCGATATCACTTGACTTTTCGAGTGAAAATGAGTTAAATTAATACAGATAGGAGGAAATATGAATCAAAGAATTTTATTAGCTGATAGTAGTTACACAATAAGAAGGATTGTTGAATTGTCATTTCAGGATATAGAAAATGTTGAATTATTTAGTTTTGAGAGTGGTAAAAATCTAAGAGAGAAGTTATTGGAGATCAATCCTCAAATAGTATTAATTGATATAAAACTTCCTGAATTTAATGGATATGAAGCATGTAAATTCATAAACAATGAGCCTTCTTTAGTAAAGTCAAAGGTTCTGCTTATGAAAGGCGGCTTTGAACCTATTGATGAATATTTGCTAAAAGATTTAAATTATGAAGATATTATAACAAAACCATTTGATTCTAAACTTCTTGAAAGCCAGGTCATAAAAATGTTAGAGGATATTGGAACTACTGCTCCGGCACCTCCTCTTTCAATTCCGGAAGAATTAGATGTACCTTCATTTTCAGACAATATAGATGGTGAAGATATCTCAATTGAAACTACCCCGGGAACAGATTCATTTCCTGATGATTTACCTGACTTCAGCGATGGAGGAGGCAATAATAGCGAAGGTGATGGAATTAGTTTTTCTGATATTACTGCTGATATTGAAAAAGAAAATGAATCTTCTGAAATTGAAGAAACTGTTTCTAATGATGAATCCTCATCTATGGACGATCAAGATAATGATATGAGTTTCAAAGATGCTGTTGCTGAAATTGAAACACCTGAAATTCTGTCTGAAAATGAGTTAGATGAGAGTGAGGGATCAATAATTGATGAGGTAGAGCCTTCCGAAGAAATAACACAAGGTGCTTATGAAGAGCAGAATGATACTTTATTAAGCGATCCGGAAGATGAAATTTCGAATCCATTTAAAGATGAGTCTGGAGTAAAAAGTGAAGAAATATCTTTAGGGACAGATGAGCATAATCTAAAAGAAGAGATTAAAATGCATGAAGATGAAATGGGCATGGATTCTCTAACTATTGAGGAAATGAAAATTAAATCTGATATAGAAAATAGAAATAAAGGCCTCGATGATGAAGAAAGCGAATATGGGACGGATTCATTTGGAGGACTTGATAGTAAACCTAGTTTTAGTAATATTTCATTCAATGAAGAAGACAAGGAAGTTGAAAAATCGGTTGAAGATGAAGAACAAAAAGTTGAACCTGGTGTTGATGAAAAAATCGATCCATCAATATTTGAAGCCGCAGATGGGATTTTAAATGATGATATAGATATGCTTAATGATGGTACAGAATTAGAAGAAGAATCTTTGAGTGATATGGATATTTCAATTACTGATGATCCTTCTGATAGTGGAAACTTAAGTGAATTTTTTGCATCTGAAGAGAAAGAATCCCTAAGTGAGCCAGCTCCAGCTCCAGACGAAGTGGATGAACCTGTTGTTAAATCGATAGTTGGAGATGAAGAAAGTGATGAATCAAATCTAAACTTACCAGAATTCGGAGAAATTGAGGAAGAAATATCTTCTTATTCAGTATCGGAAGAGCCAGAAATTGAAAAGGAAATTTCAATTGATGGAAAAATCGAGGAACCTGTAATTGAAGAAGAAATATCTTCAGTTTCAGTACCGGAAGAGCCGAAAATTGAACAGGAAGTCTCGAATGAGGAAAAGATTGAAGAACCCGTAATTGAGGAAGAAATATCTTCATTTTCAGTACCGGAAGAGCCGGAAATTGAGCAGGTAGTCTCGTATGAAGAAAAGATTGAAGAGCCTGTACCTGTAATTGAAGAGAAAATAGAAGAGCCAAAAATTGAATCAGTGCCGACTGAAGAAGTTTCAGAGAGTGTTATTGATAATGCGGCAACTCCAAGTTCTGAAGATATGGGAAAAATAATGGAGCGCGTTGAGGATAAACTTACTGTTTCTATTAAAGAAATCTTATGGGATGTAATTCCTCCATTAGCTGAAAGGATAATACAAGAAGAGATTACTGCATTAAAAGCTGAGATAGATAATAAAGATATTTAATTGTTCTGAAACTTTTATTGGAAATTATTTTTTCAATAAAAGTTTATTTTAAATCGAAAATATTGGAGAAAATTTAGTGGAAGAAAAAGATAATAATATTGTTTTAGAAAAGGGTTATGATCATATAAAAACTGAAAATGAGTGGTATGATACCTGGGTTGAAAAAAAGTTATTTGAACCGGAAAAGGATTCTAAAAAACCGTCATTTTCAATGATACTGCCTCCTGCAAATGTAACTGGTGTACTTCATATGGGGCATGCTCTAACATTTTCTATTCCAGACATAATTAATAGACGCAAAAAAATGCAGGGATATAATGTTCTCTGGTTGCCTGGTGTTGATCACGCCGGCATTGCGACGCAAATGGTTGTAGAAAGGAATTTAATAAAGGAACAGGGACTTTCAAAAGAGGACCTCGGAAGAGAAGAATTTCTAAATGAAGTCTGGGATTGGAAAAACAAATCTGAAAAGACTATCGTTACTCAATTAAAAAAACTTGGATTATCATTAGATTGGAGCCGAATGAAGTTTACATTAAGCGAAGAGATGCAACATGTCGTTGCAAAAACTTTCGTATCTCTTTATAAAGAAGGTAAAATTTATCAAGGCATTTATATGGTAAATAGATGTCCTTCCTGTAGTACGGTTTTATCAGATCTTGAGGTAGAGCATAAAGAACTTAAGGGTTCATTAACATATATTAAATACCCTGTTTCTGACAAAGGTGGAGCAAATAAAAAATTAAAATTTATAGTTGTCGCTACAACAAGACCGGAGACCATGCTTGGTGATATGGCAATTGCAGTTCATCCTGATGATCCGAAATATAAAGATATAATTGGGAAAGAAGTATTGATACCTTTAACGGATAGAACAATTCCAGTTATTGCAGATGAGCATGTTGAAAAAGAATTTGGAACCGGTGCAGTAAAAGTCACACCTTCTCATGACCCGAATGATTATGAGATAGCCCTAAGGCATAACTTGAGGCAAATGGTAATAATAAATGAAAAAGCTGTTATGGTTGGGAATATTCCAGAAAAATATAAAGGTTTAGATAGATTTATCTGTAGAAAAGCTCTTGTAAAAGACCTGAGTGAAAATAATTTCATCGAAAAGGTTGAAGAATATACTCATAATGTTGGGCATTGTCAAAGATGTGAAACTATTATTGAACCCAATATATCAAAACAATGGTTCCTTAAAACTAAGGAAATTGCAAAGCCTGCTATTGAAGTTGTAGAAAAAAAAGAAATAAAATTTATTCCTGAAAAGTGGGAAAAGGTATATTTCAACTGGATGTATAATATACAGGACTGGTGTATTTCCCGACAATTATGGTGGGGGCATAGGATTCCTGCCTATGTATGTCAGGATTGCGGTTTATTAATGGTTGAGATTGAACATCCCGGCAAATGTTCGAAGTGTGATTCAGCTAAACTTATACAGGATCCTGATGTATTGGATACATGGTTCTCCTCAGCATTATGGCCATTTTCAACTTTAGGCTGGGATAATGATAGTGATGATTTTAAAACATTTTATCCAACTTCAATTATGGCAACTGGTTTTGATATCATTTTTTTCTGGGTTGCAAGAATGGTTATGATGGGTATTCATTTTGGGAAAGATATTCCATTTAAAGAGGTCTTTATTAATGGTCTTATAAGAGATGATAAGGGCCAAAAAATGAGTAAAACAAAAAACAATGTAATTGATCCTCTTAATATTATTGATGAGTATGGAGCAGATGCCTTGAGATTTACTCTTGCAATTCAAGCTGTACCCGGAATGGATATTGCATTATCTATTAGCCGCATAAAAGGTTATAAAGGATTTCTAAATAAAATCTGGAATGCCTCAAGATATATCTTAATGAACTTGAAAGGTGATGAAACAGATAATTACGAAATATCTGATATTTCAAATACAGATAAATGGATACTTCATTCTATGAATAAAACTATTGAAAAAGTAAATAAACTCATAGATGATTACCGGATAAATGATGCTGCAGATAGTCTATACCATTTTTTCTGGCATGAATATTGTGACTGGTATCTTGAATTTTCTAAGAATGATATAAATAATGTTGGAACACGAAGTGTAGTTCTTTACTCATTAAAAACAATGATTAAATTGATGCATCCTTTTATTCCGTATATCACAGAAGAAATATATAATAAAGTAGGTGATGGGAAAGAACTGTTATTACAAACCGAATATCCTGAATTCAAGGCGAAATTGGTCTTTTTAGACGAGTATCGTAATATTGAATTATTAAAAAAAATAATTATGGAAACAAGAAAGACAAGAACTGAAAATGGTTTAGATCCAAATTTAAGAATCAATACCTTCTTAAGATATGGTATTGAAAAAGAAAAGGAGGTAATTGAACCATTATTACCATATTTTAATTTTTTAACTAAGGCAGCTGAAACGAAAATTGTAAGCAATTTTGAATCATTACCAAAAGGATTTCGCGGTGTTAGTCAAAATTGGGAGATATTACTTCCAATTGATAATGTTGATAATTTGAAAAATGAAATAAACAGGTTATCTAAAGAGTTGATAAAATTGGATTCAATAATAGAAAGAAATGAAAGCAAACTATCTAATGAAGGTTTTGTCAGTAAAGCACCGGAGAGTGTTATCCTTAAGTTTAAAACTACTTTACAGGAATCTATTGAAAAGAAAAATAAGATAAAGAATACAATAGGCGACCTATCCTGACTTAACTAAATTGAACATAATAAATTTGGATGAAACAGATTCAACAAACAACTTTATAAAATTAAACCACGAGAAATTAAAGAAAGATTATCCCTTAGCTGTGTTTGCAGAGAGTCAATTGTCAGGACGTGGCAGGGAAGATAGAAAATGGTATTCTTTAAAGAATAAGGGGATTTATTGCTCAATTGGTATAGATATAAAAAGCATAAAAAACTTGAATTTTTTATCTCTTGCAGTTGGAGTGGCAATTTCTGAGTTTTTGACTTCAATAACAGAAGTACAATACACTATTAAATGGCCAAATGATATTTTATTTAAAAACAAAAAAATAGCTGGTATATTGATTGAGAATATCATAATTGATACTAAAATATCTTCTGTTATTGGAATAGGATTAAATGTTAATAATGACTTGAATGATTTTCCGGATGAATTACAAGATAAAGTAACATCACTAAAAATAATAAAAGCGAAACAATTTGATTTACCTTTAATGAGATCTGAACTATTAAGATATGTATTTAAATGGCTTAGTATATTGGAAGCAAATGAAAATGAAAGAATATCACAAAATTTTAATGAATTAAGCAGAGATTTAATTGATAAAAAGATCAGTTTTCATTATAATAAGAAAGTAATAAAAGGGGTTTATAAAGGAATAGGAAAAAATGGCGGAATAATTTTAGAAGATTCGAAAAAAAAAAAAAAGACTTTTTTTTCAGGAGAAATTGTTTCAACTAAAAATGAATATTAGGAGAATAATATGTATATAGAAATAAATCATCCGCTTGTAAAACAAAAATTGACCTTACTGAGAGACAAGGAAACAAAAGTAAAACAGTTCAGGGAGCTTGCAAAGGAAATAACTATACTTGTTGCCTATGAGGCAATGAAAGATCTTGAAGTGGAGAAAGTAGATGTTACAACTCCGATTGCAAAGACTACCGGTTATAAAATTAAAAATGATATAGTAATCGTCCCGGTCTTAAGAGCAGGCGTGGGTATGCTTGATGGGGTTTTAAACCTTGCACCCAAGGCAAGAGTAGGTTTTATTGGAATGTATAGAGATTCTAAATCAAAAGAACCGATTGCCTATTATGAAAAATTACCCGAAGATCTTGTTGAACCCTATTTTTTTGTTATTGATCCAATGGTTGCTACAGGTGGTTCTTTAATTGCTACAATTGATCTGATAAAAAAAAAAGGGCATAAGAAGATAGTAATTATTTCTATCTTGTCAGCTCCAGAAGGGATTAAAGCGGTGAATGATGCGCATCCTGATGTAAAGATTTTTACAGGAGTTGTTGATGAGGGATTAAATGAAAAGAAATATATAGTACCAGGTCTTGGTGATGCAGGGGATAGGTTATTTGGAACGAAATAGTTTTCGTTTTTTTTTAGCAAGATATTATGTTTAATTTGTCAAAATTACATACAGAGCAATTTTAGTCTGTGTAAATTATATTAATAGGAGATATAAGTATGAAAAAATTTAAAGTTTTAATGCTAGTTGTAATGTTTTTTGTTGTGATGGTTTCAACACCAAGTTTGTTCTCGCAAGAGAAAGTAGTTAAAAAAGCTCCAACCTGTAAAAGTGCAAAAACCTGTTATACATGCCCAATGGCTAAATGTAAAACATTTAGTGATAAAGCAGGAAAATGTCCAAAGTGTGGAATGGCCTTAAAGAAAATGACCAAAAAAGATTGTGCTAAGAAATGTGATGCAAAAAAAGCTCATAAAAAATGTGATGCGAAAAAAGCTCATAAAAAATGTGCAAAAGACTGTAAAAAAGAGTGTTGCGCAAAAAAAGATGTTGAAAAAGCAGTAAAAAAAGTAAAAGAAGTAAAGTAAGTCAATAAACAATATTTAAAGGGTAGGGTTTGACCTGCCCTTTAAGTCTATTAAAAAATATTTTATAATGTTCTCTAAATGAATAAAAATGAAATAATTGAGAAATATTATACAAAAATATATAAACTTTGTCTCTACAATCTTAATAATGAGCAAGAAGCTGAGGACCTGACTCAGGATATTTTTTTTAAAGTATTTGATAAGATTGACTCATTCAATAGCCAATCACAATTATATACATGGATATATAGAATTGCTATTAATACTATAATTAATTATTCAAAGAGGAAAAGATTAGTAAAATTTATATCCTTCAGTTCTGATTACGATCCAAAAACTGAGATCAGTTATAAACCTGAAGATGATCCTGCAAAAAATATTGAATGTGATGAGTTAGAGACGTTAAAATTAAAAGCAATTGAAGATTCCTTAAAACTCTTATCAACTAAGGAAAGAACCGCTTTTTATCTATTCAGTTATGATAATTTGAAACAGAAAGTAATTGCAGAAATTATGAATACTTCCATTTCTGCTGTTGAATCATTGATATTTAAATCAAAGAGAAAAATAAAAAAAGAAATAGCAAGATTATATCCGGATATTTGTCAAAGGTAATGGAGTAAATATGGATAAGAAAGATAATTATATTTTGATTGATGAGTTTGTTGAGATACATAATAGAGCTTTAGACGTGAAAACTTCTGATTTGTTTTTTAGAAGAGAAAAACTAAAAACTCTAGTTCAAAAGGGTAAAAAGTCCAATAGTGCAGTAAAAATAAAATTTACCAAACTTATCTATGCATATTCATTAATGATAATTGTGTTTACCTTCTTTAGTTTTTTAATAATAAATCATTTTGATAGTAATGGAAACCAGAATGAAAAAGATGAACTGAATTTTTCGCTATTTTTAGAGCAGACACCAGGTTCGTTTCTTATTACCTTTAGAGATGAGGTAAAATTATGAAAAGATCAATTCTAATAATGGTTTTCCTGTTTTCAATTATTTTTAACTTTGTTTTTGTTTATCATCTTGTAACTGTTCATAGATCTAATAGTAGAGTATTGGATGATATATCTCTCTCGGCTGAACAACAGCAGGTAATAAAAAAAAAAGCTGGAGCAATATTGGAAAATAACACTAAGTTAAACTTGGAATTAAAAAAATGTAGAAAAGACTTATACAAATATTTAGATGATGATAAACCGGATAGAATAATGATAAAGAAGTGTATAGATATGATAAATGATATCCAAAAAAAGATGCAGTTTAATACAGTAGAGCATTTACTGGTATATAAAAATCATCTTTCCAAACCTCAGAGAGATTGTCTTATGAGGAATGTTGGGAATAAGATGGGAATTCAGCATAAATGCAAAGTTGATTGTAAGTGTAGGTAATAATACTGATACCTCTCCATTATTAAAGTTGATTATGACCAAATGTATTTTTCTTGATTAAATTTTTCTATTATGTTAATTGTATTATCTTAATAAATATAAGGAGATAAAATGTATAAAAATATTGAAGATTTTATAATTGATTGGGAAATAGAAGCAAAATCTACTCTTAAAATATTCAGTGCAATCAGTAGTAATATGATAGGTAAAAAAGTTAATGAAAATGTAAGAAGTCTTGGCAAGCTTGCCTGGCATATTACTCAAACATTGACCGAAATGCCTGAGAAAGCAAAGATAATTCCCAAAGATATTCTTGAAAATAATCCTGTTCCTGAAAAGTTTGAAATTATTTCAGATATCTATACAAAGCATAGTAAAGAACTTATAGTCTTATTGAAGGAAAATTGGAAGGGACTAGATCTAAACAGTGATCTCGATATGTATGGACAGCAGTGGAAAAGAAATAAGGTACTTACGGTATTGATAAGGCATCAGGTACATCACCGGGCTCAAATGACGGTAATAATGAGATTGGTTGATATTAAAGTCCCGGGCATCTATGGTCCTGCAAAAGAAGAGTGGGCTCAATTCGGAATGGAAACTCAGGAATAGTTTCTATAAAGTAAAATTCTACACCAAGCTCTTTCTAAACAGACTTTTTAACTTTTAATTATTAAAACCAAATGCTGGACTGATCGTTTCATTTAATAGTATTATCCTTTAAAATTATGTTTAAATAATTTTTTATTTATGATAATATTAAAAATGCAGGACTCAGGAATTATCTATAATTAGAAAATGACTTCACTCGAAAAAACAGGAAAAACAGAGAATACAAACGTAAATGATATAAAGAAATTGAAAAAAAATATGTCTTTTTATACTCAAATATTCGATAATTTTATGGATGAGATGTATGTTTTTAAAGTGGATAGTTTGAGATTTATCCAAGTGAATAGTACAGCTCAACAGAATCTTGGGTATTCAGATGAAGAATTTCTAAAGATGACACTTTTTGATATTCAACCTGAGTTAACAAAAAAATCCTTTGATAAATTAGTAGAACCATTACAAAAAGGGAAGAAAGAAAAGATTTCATTTGAAACAATACATAAACGAAAAGATAATTCACTGTATTTTGTTGAGATACATATACAACTTAATTTTATAGAAAATCAATCTCTATTTGTTGCTATTATTATATATATATCTGATCGAAAAAAAGCTGAGATAATGTATCTTGAACAGGAGAAATTTGTACAAACGGTAATAAATGCAGTTACTCATCCTTTTTATGTTATTGATGTTAATACATTTGAAATAGTCCTTTGGAATAAGGCTTCATTGAAATTCGGATTAATAAAAGGAGCTAAATGTTATAGTATCACACATAACAGGAACTCTCATTGTGATGGAATATTATGCAAATGTCCTATAAAAGAAATAAAAAAAACTAAAAAACCTATTATGGTAGAACATCTGCATCTGGATAAAGATGGAAATAAAATAATCCATGAAATAAATGGCTTTCCAATTTTCGATAAAGATGGTGAAGTTATCCAGATAATTGAATATTGTCTTGATGTAACTAAAAGAAAACTTGCTGAGAAAAAAGAAAAAAAACAGCAGGAACAGCTCTTGAGAGCAGAGAAATTAGTAAGTCTCAGTATTCTTAGTGCTGGAGTTGCTCACGAAATAAATAATCCGAATAATACAATTTTACTTAATAGCCAATTCCTAACTAAAGTATGGCAGGATTTGGTTCCATCTATTGATAAGGTAGAAGAAAAAGAACCTTCAATTAAATTTGGTGGAATAAAATATGCAAAACTTAAACAAAATGTACCCAGCTTATTCTCTGGTATAAGTGAAAGTAGTAAAAGAATCAAAGCAATTGTTGAAAATCTTAAAATCTATGCAAGGAAAGATACAGTTGGTGAGTATGCCTTGATTAATATGAACTCTGTTATTAAATCATCTGTTAATCTAATGAATGATTTTATAAAAAAACATACTGATAATTTTGATTTGAATCTTGAAGAAAAATTACCGGAAATTAAGGCTAATTTCCAACAAATAGAACAGGTGATAATAAACCTTATTCAAAACAGCTGCCAGGCTCTTACTTCAAATTTGCAGAAGATTACTATTTTTACAAAATCCTGCCATGAAAACAACTGTATTCAAATTATTGTGAAAGATGAAGGAGTTGGTATAAGTGAAAAGAACATCCGGTTAATAAAAGAACCATTCTATACCACGAAGAGAGTGTGTGGAGGAACAGGACTTGGATTATCTATATCAGATAAGATTGTAAAGGACCATAATGGAGACTTATTATTTGATTCTAAACCTGATTTTGGAACTACTGTAATGATTTGTCTTCCAATCTTTAAAAAAGGAAAAAAGGTTAAATCATATGAAAATTAATGAAGAAAAAAAAAGTTATATTCTACTTGTAGATGATGAAGAATATATTCTTCAAAGTTATGAAATCACTCTAAATTCTGTTGGAATCAATAATCTTTTACTCTGTAGTGATAGTAGACTTGTTATGGATATTCTTAAAGAAAAAAAAATAGAATTGATAATTCTGGATCTTTCAATGCCTCATATTTCTGGAGAAATGCTAATTGAGATTGTTATTGAGGAGTTTCCTAAAATACCTATCATCGTTATAACAGGAAATCTTTTAATTGACTCTGCTGTTAGTTGTATGAAAAAAGGTGCTTTTGATTATCTAGTAAAACCAGTTGATAGAAACAGACTAATTTCAAGAGTTGAAATGGCTCTGGAAAGAAATAAATTATTAGAAGAGAACAGGCTTCTCACAGATAAACTGCTATCACCTGGAATTGATCACCATGAAGCATTTAGCAATTTTAATTCTCTCAATAAAACAATGTCATCCATATTTAAATATGCTGAAGCAATTGCAATTAGTCCGGAACCCGTTTTGTTAACTGGCGAAACTGGAGTCGGTAAAGAATTAATGGCAAAAACGATCCATAAGCTAAGTAATAGGGAAGGTGCTTTTGTACCTGTTAGTATTGCTGGACTTGATGAGACCATGTTTTCTGATACTTTATTTGGTCATGTTAAAGGAGCATTTACTGATGCTCATAAAAATCGCGAAGGATTGATTGAAAAAGTATCAGGAGGAACACTGTTTCTTGATGAAATAGGAGATCTCCAACCAATATCTCAGGTTAAATTATTGAGACTTATTCAGGAAAGAGAATATTTCCGTCTAGGGGATGATACACCCCGACATACTGATATTAGGATTGTTGCTGCAACGAATAGGAACTTATTGAAATTAATGAAGGCGAGGCAATTTCGAAATGATCTTTTTTACAGGTTAGAGGTTCATAAAATACATATTCCATCTTTAAAAAACAGAAAAGAAGATATTCCTGTTCTTATTGATTCTTTACTATTAGAAGCTTCGAAAATCCTGAAGAAGAAAAAACTGACAATTCCAGATGAGCTTTATATGCTCTTATTAAACTATTCATTCCCTGGAAATATACGGGAACTTAGATCAATGATTTTTAATGCTGTAAGTACACATTCTAAAGGAGTGTTGTCTATGGAAAGTTTCAGAAAATCAATTAAACTTAACCATATCAATATTAGCTCTGGCGATATACATGATATTAGATCCGAGTTTAAAGGTATGCAGTTCCCACGTCCTCTTCCCTCTCTAAAAGTAATTGAAATGTTATTGATAAAAGAGACAATGAAGGACGTGAATGGAAATCAGTCAATAGCTGCAGGGATATTAGGAATAACAAGACAAACTTTAAACAAAAAATTAAAACTGATCAAATGACTTTAATAAGAAGGGGTGTAAGGTTTTTATAAATGTAATATTTTTTTACACTAACGGGGATTACTTTAAGAATGTAGCAAAGATGAAAATTTTTGATTGATTTTGTCTTCTTGGCTGATTTTCTTTACAACCTTCTTACTTTAATAGATAAACATAACAAAGTAAATATATATATCATATTAAAAAAAGAATAGTATGATTATATATAACTATATAGGTTCGATAAAAAATAAAACTAATGATGTTCTGTTAAAAATTTTCTATTTTCCCCAGAATAATGAATTTGGAATCAATTTTGCCTGTAAATACTATGAATAAAAAACACATTCTTCTAGCTGGAGAAAATGAAGCGAACAGTCTTTCGATATGTTTAATACTCGAGAGTTATAATTTTTTTGTATCTAAGGCTAATGAAGAAGTTGATCTATTAAAAAAGATAGAGTTTTTTAGAATAAAAAAAAAGCCTGTAGATCTCATTATATTAGGAACTGAATTATCAGATTTGCGAATAAAAATATTTTTTGATGGTATAGATAAGTCTCTACCATTTATTATTATTTCTGATTCACAAAAGATAAAATTAATGCGCGACATTCTTAATAATGGCTTTTATGGATGTCTTTTAAAACCAACTGACTCTATTCTACTCGTTGAACAAGCCAGTGCAATTATTTTTAATATAAATAAATATAAGGGAAATAGAAATTAAAATAATGAAAAATAAAATTTTATTAGTAGATGATGAAAAGGTATTTTTAAGAAGTTTGAAGAAAGGCCTTGAACATCTTGAGAATATCTTTACAACTGATATATGTTTTTCAGTGAGAGAGGCTGAAAACTTAATTGAGGCAAATAACTATTCCTTAATAATAACTGATATCAGGATGCCTTATAAATCAGGCATAGAGCTTCTTATATATTTGAAAGATTTAAAATTCAAGGGTGGAATAAAAGTTATGTCTGCTCATAAAACAGAGGAGAATATTCAGAAAATAAAGGGACTTGGAATTATAGATGTAATATCAAAGCCCTTTGACCTGGAATGGTTTCAAGGAATGATTGTAGATTTTTTTGAAAGAGAAAATGATGCTGATATTAGCTTCGAATCAATTGAGTTAATCAGTGTTCTTCAGGTTATTAATATTGATAATAAAAGTGTTGTTATACAGATTGATAATAACGGAGAAAAGGGACTGATATATTTTAATAATGGAGAGATAATTAATGCAGAGTTTGGAGATTTTACTGGAGAAGAAGCCTTATTAGTAATTATGAATTCAAATATCGGAAATATTTTAGTGAAAAAAATTAAAAAAAAAGTTAAAACAAGAATTAATATTCCATTTACAAAGTTAATGATGAATATTATGAAAACAATAGATGAGATTAAAACGAGTAATATAAATTTAAAAAAAAATGAATCTGAATTAGAATTGACATCAGAATATGAAATTGACAAAGATAAACAAAATATTTTTGATATTGGTATGGATGAAGACAATCTGGATGAGATTGATATGTTTGGAGATGATATTACTAAAGAAAATATTATAAATAGAAAGGAGGAAAATATGTCTACTATGTCTGACATGCTTAAGGTTTTAAACAGTGAAGTAAATGGATTAAAAACGGCTTCAATATTCGGAAAAGATGGTCTACCCCTGGCTGTTGAGAATCCAGGAGGGCTTGATATTGATGCGTTCTCTGCGAAATTTGCCATGGTAAGTGCACTAGTGTCTAAATCAATTAGGGATCTTTCAGGAGGTACGCTTGCAGAAATACTGGTTGAAGAGGAGAAGGGATGGTTTATACTAAGACCTCTTGGGAATTCAGGTCTTTCTCTGTTTATTGCAGTTAGTAGGGATGCAACACTGGGGAATTTACGTCTGGTTGCAAGAAAACTTGCAGCTGATGCAGAAAAATTTGTTTAAATATTTTAAAAAAGGAGGAATATTATGGCTACAGAAAATGATAAAAAGAAACAATTAGTTATGGTTTTATCTTTGATGATCCAGGGATTAGCCTCAGGGATCTATGAACTTTTTGAGGATTCAGCTTATGCTCTTATGAAGACTGTTGGAAAAGATATCCTTGAAATTATGCAGAATGATATGGGACTTGAAATTGAAGGTGAGGAACCTGGAGAAGTTCTCAATGAATTATTACGTATCTGGGTTGATGAGATTGGTTTCTTTGAATCTGCAAAGGTTGAAGAGATTGAAAATGGATGGGTTATTGTTGGGAATAACTGTAAGGGATGGAATCTTACACAGAAAATCCTAGCGAAAGGTGTAAAAGAACCATTTACTTGTCCGATAATGAATTCTATGAATGCTGCGCTAGATAAAATAGGCGTAAAAACTCATATGAAGATCGAACCTGTATATGAAACGAAAGGGACTAGATTTACGTTAAGCAAAGCTTAAAGATAAAGATCTATGTCTGTACCTTTATATCTTTTGAAAGAGGAAAAGAATCATCTATCAAAATATTTTTAAATATAATTGAATGAATATTGATGAACAGAGATTACTCTCCGAAGAAATTATCTTTTTTAAAAGGGAAGATACTCTCACTCATCAGCTTGATCAGTACTATCAAGATCTTTTTTATCGAGTAATAAAGATTGGTACAGAGTTGGAATGTGCACGGCCTAAAAAATCCGATGCAAATGAACTTAGGCAGAAAATTGAGCAAAAGCTGAAGCCTTCAAAAGATCTTGAAAATCTGGGTGAATTAGGTGTTTTCAATGTTATTAAAGAGCATTGTGGAATTGAGATTCAAATAATTGGCAGGCATCCTCACTGGAATTCTCTTCTCGAACAGTATAGGAAAATCATAGCTGTTTTATGGGATCAACAGGTTAGAATGAGACCTACATGCGGGCTACATTTTCATTTAATAGGAGTTGGCTTGTCTGAGTCCATACCTGAAATAATTCTAGCAAATATGTGGAATCTGATTAGACGTCATGCCCCTGGATTGAAATTTCTTTTCAGTGGAGGAAATGTAAGGGGAGGTCTTTGCAGAAGAAGGCAGCATAATGCACATCAGGAATTTTTTTCATTTTCACCAGTGAAAAAAAATATGTTTCAGATCAAAAATGCATTGAAGAAAAGTGTGAATGTTCCTGAGCACCAGAATTTTTTTAATCTTGAACATCTTACTTTTAATAAGAGCGGGGATCTGGCAAACTTTCATATTGAACTGAGATTCCCGGATGGAGACCTGTCTCCAACATCCATTGTAGCGAAGACTTATCTTTTTTTTGCAATTCTTCTCAAAGCGGTAGAAATCTCTAAGTATGGTTTATTACACATTGGTAATAAAACTCAATGGGAAAGAAAAAAAAAGTTGATGGATTTTTTAAGCAATAATGATGGAGATCTTGCAAGAAGTGATACATCAAAAATTGGTGATGCTGAAATAATAGAGTTAAAACAAAATTCAATGGACCTTTTGACTCTTTTAAAATCAACTTTTAATAAATTTACAAATCCTGCATGGGAAGTCTTAATGAGTTTAAATAAAAGACCAATTTCCTTAAGAAGAATTGAAGGAGAAAGTTGGGAAGATATTGAAAATAATCTAAATGCAAAAGCATTTTATCCGAGTTTTGTTGATGAAAAGGATTCAAGAATAATAAAGATAATTGAGCTGGGTCTTATTAAAAACAAGAATTCCATAAATGAATGGTTGACTGATGTTTCAATTAAAATTACCTGCTCCAAAGATGAAGTTAAGAGAAGAATAGATGGATTAATAGAAAAATATCCTGTATGGGATAATGAATTTGGTACCTTTATATTTCACAGGTGATAAATATGTGTGGATTAATTGGAATTATTATTGGTAAGAAATATTCTAATAAAGAGATGGGAAGTGTGAAAGAGGTATTTACGAATTTATTAATTGGTCATGAAGAGAGAGGGAAGGAAGCAACTGGAGTTGCAGCGATTTCTCATAATGCAGAATACCATTTATCAAAAAGTCCTGTTCCAGCGACTGAATTTGTGAAGACTAAAGAATACTCTGATTTTTTAAATCAAATCAACAAAAAAACAGGTGTTATTTTAGGACATACCAGAAAACCGACTAAGGGTTCACATTGGAATTCGAAAAACAATCATCCTATTGTTTATGGAAGTACATTAGGTGTCCATAACGGAACGATCAAGAATGATGATTTTTTATTTAAATATGAAGGGCTAACAAGAAATGCAGAAGTGGATAGTGAGATAATATTCTCGATATTGAATAAAGCTTCATATAAAAAAGAAAACAAAAAATTCATTTTAGATGTGCAAAAATCTGTAAGAAAATTTACCGGTTCATTTACAACAATTTCAATCAATCTTGAATATCCCTCAAAAGTACTTGTTCTTAGATATAATCAACCGCTCTCATATCACTATTCGAGTTCTCTTAAGACACTTTTTTTTGCTTCGAGATATATCTTCCTTAGAAGATTATTTGGAAGGTCTGTTGTTGCAGAATCTCTTTCAGCGAAAACAGGGTTTCTGTTTGATCTATCATCAAAATCGGTTAAAGCAGGTGACCCTCAATTAGAATTTCCTATTCAATCAGGAGAGGATTATCTAAAGATGTTAATGAATAATAAGAATAGGGTTGATATCTAATATGCAAAATAATATTGAAAATTCTAATATAGATGGTTTAATGGAGAAAATAAATATAGGTGTTTTAATGCTTGATAGCACTACAGGAAAGATACTATTTCAAAATAGCTATTTTAGTGATCTTACAGGAGAATACTCGCTGTTTGTGGTGGAACATATACTAGAGAGTATTCGCTCAAAGAAGAAATTTAAGATTCATAATGATATTGAGATTGATGAAAAATTGAAGTTTGGGTTTTCCATATATCCGATCAAAACAAATAAAACTAAATCGATTATACTGGTATCCAATATATCTTCAAAAAAAATATATATGGACTCTAAATGTAGAAAAGATTATTATGATAAATTATCAAAATATTCTCTGGAAATAGCTCATGAGGTTGGAAACCCTCTGACTTCAGTGATAATGACACTTCAGGTATTATCAAAAAATCTTCAAAATTGGAATTATGAACTTCAGAAAGAATATATCTCAACATCAATAATAGAACTTAAAAGGTTGTCTAATTTTATGAAAAAACTCAGAACCTTATCCAAAAATTATGATTTAAATATTAGAACAATTAATCTAAAAGAGATAATAGATAGGTTGATTTTTCAGAATAAAGCAAGACTTGACAAAAAAAACATCAGAATCATAGAAAGAATTGATAAAGATATTAGAACTAATATTGATGAGGAAGCATTTTTTCAAATAGTTTTTAATCTTATTCAAAACTCTATTGAAATCTTATGTGATAATAGTACGATAAGTTTTGTAATAGAAGAGGTGGATGAGTTTTTTGTAAAACTAGTTTATTCAAATAATGGTCCTCATATTCCAGAGCAAATTCTTGAGAAAATATTCCGGCCGAATTTTTCAACAAAAGATGGAGGAAGCGGCATTGGTCTTAATCTTTCACAAAAACTTATTACCAATATGGGAGGGACTATCACAGCTGAAAACTGCAGAGATAAAGTGGGAGTTAGATTTATCCTGTATATCCCTGTATCGGAAGTAGAAGCAAATAACGGTCTAATATCTCTCACCACCTAAAAAGTCATAGCTGAGTTTTGTCTGAAAATCAGTTATTTTTGATAGAACATTCCTGAGGTTTTGCCTTTCAATATCACTGATCCTATCAATGTCCAATTCATCATTAATACTTCTAAGGTCTTGATGAGAATGAATTTGATTTGAAAAACGTAAACGCCAGAGATAATCAAACACATATAACATCTCTTTAAAAGACTCATTTGTATTCTCTATTTCAATTAATTTTCTAAGTCTTGATAAGGTACCGGCTTTATAAATCTTATATTTAAGAGCATATATCCTTACTATAATTTCAAGAGGTTTCAAGTTTTCCTTAATATTAATAGATTGTATTCCGTCTCTTGTCTCAGTTTTGATATTACCGAATAAATTAATTGGAACCTTATAATTGAGACAGTTTCGGGAAAAATGAATGAAGAATTGAGGGTTTTTTTCTGTAAGGGACGATATATGATCCTGGAGATCTTTAACAAGCCCCTTGTCACCATATGGGCGGTAAATATCAAGAAAAATGTTTACTTCCAATATAGAATCTGCAGTTGCGTTTAATATCCAATCCGAAAATTTATTTTTCCATTCAGATATAGTTAAACAATATTTAGGATTAACAGCCATAATACCACCGGGGCAAAAATGATAGCCGGCTTTATCCAGTTTCGCACAGACTCCATCTGCTAAATTTAGAAAGTATCTCCTGATTTTTTGTATTTCAACCTTATCAACATCAGCAAATATTATTGCATTATCCTGATCTGAAAACAATGTCATTTCATGTCTGGCATTACTGCCCAAAGATAAAAATGCAAATGAAACAGGTGGTTTGCCCAGAGCTTTTATTGAAAGCTGAATAAACTTTCTGATTGCAGCATCAAACATTCTTCCAATAGTTCCTCTTAGGGCATCTGGTTTTGCTCCATAACCAGACATTTCCCTGATTAAGATAGGCAGCCTGTTTAAGGTATGAATTACATGGCCGACACTTGTACTCTTTTCAATTTCCATCAAAAGTTCAAGCGGAAGTCCTGCGTATTCCAGTGCAAAAACTTTATAATCGATCATTCCAAAAGGTAGATTGTTTTGATCTTTAATTAAAACTTTCTCTTTGTTTGACTTGATCAGCTCTTTTAATGCAATAAAGGCAGGAACATTTTCGCCTATATGAATGGTTTCATCTTTGTACTTTTCTATCTCTTCTTTACTTAGTTTACGACATATCTCCTTAATCACTTTAGTGGAAAATAATCTACTCGAAAATCGCTGAGTAGAACCGAAATTTTTAAAAATATTATCTGCAGGTTTGTGGACAATAGGCCTGAAAGATATAACATGACCATTCTTTTTAGAGAAGAATATTCTTGAAATTGTAATTATAACTTCAAGCATTTTTCCATTTTTTGCTTTTAACTGTGCTTCAAACGGTTCCTGGTTTTTTTTTTTTTGAATATTTTTTAAGATAGATAAGGCATTTTCATTAAATAAAGATTCTGGCTTAAGCAATTCCCAGACTTCCTTTTTCATTAACTCTTCATCCGTATAACCCAGCAATCTCTGAAGAGTGAAATTTGAATATGTGATCTCACCATCCAGTTCCAGAATATGACCTTCATTTGAACTTTCAACTAAAACCCTGTACCTGTCTTTAGCCTCTTTGAGACCACTTTCAGCTTTTAATCTTTCATTTTCAATTTTATGACTTTGAAAAATTACATTAAGCAGTATAATAATTAATCCAAGAGAGAAAAATGCTAAAATAATAAGCAGGCTATTTCTAAGTTCATAGATCTCTTCCTCAACATCATTGATATATACACCTGTTCCTATAATCCAATTCCATTCTAAAATGCCTTTAACAAAAGATAATTTTGGTACATGCTTTGATGAGTCATCCTTCCATTGCCAGTAATATTCTAAATAACCCTCTCCATCTGCTTTTACTATTTTTACAAATTCAACAAATAACTTTTTTCCTTCCTTACTCTTATTGTCTTTATAGTTTGAAAGATTATTTCCAATTAAATCAGTTCTATATGGATGCATTATCATCTTTGGATACATATCTGTTATCCAAAAATAATCTTTATTATCTGCTCCATATCTGATTTTCTGGATATGTTCTGCAGCAAGTTTCTGAGCTTCAATTTTAGTAAGACTGCCATTACTTTCTAAATTTATATAGTAATTTATCAAACTAATAGACGTAGCTGTAAGTTCTTTTATCATATTTTTTTTGCTCTCTATCATATTATTCCTGAAAATTGGTATTACCATTATAAAAATTGAAGATACAAATAATATTATTGCAATTATTATAGGTAAAATAATTCTAATTATAAAATCGTTTGAGAACGAACTTGAATACTTTTTCTTTTGAGACTGAGCTTTTCCATTAAAGTATTCGGTAAGTTCTTGCTTACTTAAAATTTTCTCATTTGAAATTCTTTCCTCATTATCATGGTATTTTTCAGTGAAAGTTCCATTTTCAAAATCTTCACGAGTTGGCAGATATCCATTATAATCATCTTTTATATGGCATTCAAAAACACCTTTTATTTCTTCTCTGCTATATTTTCCTTTAAATTCTTCATAAGCATCATTTAATGCTTCCTGGCAATGACGAAATTTTCTGTGATCATAAGGGTCATTGCCTTCTTTTCCCCCATAATAGGAAAATACATCAAAATTATCTGTATCAAATAAACCGTCGATCCATTTATGGATGTCCTCTGCTCTGACGCCTACTTTTTCTTTTGTTCTATCTGCATGAGCTGATATTCTCATAAATCTCCTAATCTAAATGTTTAGACATTAATAATGATTATGTCTTTCAAAAATTTATCAAAAGCCAATCGAATTGTCAAGCTCAATCAGGCTGATACCATCCATTTTTAAACCTTTCAATTAACTCTGGATTATAATTGTTATCCAAAGAAAATATCTGCATGAGGTTTTTGTTTTAGTAGTGAGGCTTATCTTGATAATAAAATAATCAAATCATGTGGACAAACCATCATTCCAGGCTGGCATTGAAGCTTCAAAATTGATTTGCAAGAAAAAATCAAAAATCTAGAAAATTTGTTCTATCTTTTTTTGTTAGAATATGATTTAATTAAATATACAGAAATTGACATTATGTGCTGAAAATGAATAAAATAAAGGATTTTGTAACATCAAAAGGTACATGAAAGAATATGATGGAATAAAGGCGAGTTAATGTGCGATTAATCAGGATGAGTGAATTGGCATTAGTCATTATATAATGGGCTTTGATAGTTTTAACTCAAAAACTTTTGGGAATACATTAACGTTATTAAGGAGAAGGTATCATGAAAACTGAAGATGAAAATATAATTGATTTCGATGATGTAGAATCAAAAGATTTAGAAGAAGAATCTTTTGACTTGAAAGAGCCATTTGATCCTAAAGAAATTGATATTCAGGTTCAGCAAACAACAATGAGTACTTTAATTGATCGGCTTGAACATAATGAGATAGATCTTAATCCTGATTTTCAAAGGAGTGCTGATTTATGGAGACCGGAAATAAAGAGTCGCCTTGTGGAATCATTGCTTATTCGTTTCCCTATACCGGCTTTTTATTTTGATGCTACAGATGAAGATAAATGGCAGGTGGTTGATGGTTTACAAAGACTGACAACAATTAAAAAATTTGTAATAGATAAGACTTTGAAATTAAAAGGGCTTGAATTTTTAAAAGAGCTTGAACATAAATGCTATAAAGACTTAAACAGAACATTAATAAGACGAATTGATCAATCTCCTGTTACTTTATATTTAATAAAACCCGGAACACCTGTAAATGTTAAATACAGCCTTTTTTATAGAATTAACACAGGTGGTTTAACTTTAAATCCTCAGGAGATAAGACATGCATTGAGCCAGAGTGTAAATAAAGCTCAAGCATCTAATTTTTTAAAGGAACTTTCAAATCTAAGTATTTTTAAAACCTGTGTAAGAGTTTCTGATAAAAGAATGCTGGACAAAGAATTAATTCTTCGTTATATTGCATTTAGAACACAAAATATTGAAGACTACAAAGCACCAATGATAAGATTTTTAAATGATACAATGGAGAGACTTGG
The DNA here is from genome assembly GCA_965371805.1 of uncultured bacterium. Lineage (GTDB taxonomy): Bacteria > Acidobacteriota > Aminicenantia > UBA2199 > UBA2199 > JAOZTV01. The sequence goes on from CBDUZW010000021.1 coordinate 25,115, forward strand.
AGGGTTTGATAGAAGTGAATTAGATTTATTGAAAAGTAGTTTTGAAAAATCAGTTAAACTCTCATGGGACATTTTTGCTGATGATGCATTTAGAAAATCTATTCTTGAAAAAGATTCTAAAAGAAAAGTTGTTAATAGAGCTTTATTTGAAGCTGTATCTGTTGTTTTTTCTGATTTATCTAATGATCAAATAAATGTTTTAAAAGCTCGTAAAGATTCTTTTCTTGAAAGTTATATTCATCTTATCAAGGAGGATACATTTGATGAGTCAATATCAATAGCTACAACTAATGTAAAAAGCATTAAATATAGATTTGAAAAGATAAGAGAATTGGTGAATAATTATATAAACTCAGGAGAAAAAGATGATAACTAATATAAAGATAAAAAATTTTAAAATATTAAAAAACATTGACCTTAAATTAAATAATCTTTCTGTAATTTCAGGTGTTAATAGTATGGGAAAATCTTCTTTTATTCATATATTACTTCTTTTAAAACAATCATTCAATAAAAAAAGTGATGGATTACTACTTAATGGAGATTTTATAAATATTGGAAATGGAAAAGATGCTTTATCTATTGATGCAGATGAAAATGAGGGTTTTAATATTGAATTAGAGGATGATTATAATGAAACTTTTAATTTTAGTTTTAAGTATAAAAGTAACTCAAATTTACAACCTATTACCTCCAATACTGTAAAAAAAAAATTTTCTTTGCCGGAAATTCTAACTAGCTCTGGGTTTCAATATTTGTCTGCTGAAAGAGTAGGTCCTAAGAGTTCTTATAAAGTATCTGATTTTGATATAAATACACTTGGTTCTTTAGGGAAAAATGGTGAATATACTGCACATTTTATTGCTGAAAAAGGTTTGAGTAAAATTAAGATAAATGCATTATTACATGAAAAAGCAAAAAGTGACTCATTGCTTGCACAAGTAGATGCGTGGATGTCTGAAATTACTCCTGGAATAAAAATAACAGCCAATATAATACCGGAAATTAATCAGGCAAGTTTACAATATGAGTTTGAAATGGATACAGGTTATACAGAAAAATTCAGGCCTGAGAATGTTGGTTTTGGTCTTTCCTATGTCTTACCAGTTGTTACTGCTGTTTTAGCCTCAAAACCCGGAGATTTGATAATTATTGAAAATCCGGAGGCTCATTTACATCCTGCGGGTCAATCTGCAATTGCAGCCTTATTATCTTTAGCTGCACAAAATGGTGTTCAAATATTTGTAGAAACACATAGCGATCACTTTCTAAATGGGATCCGGGTTGCAACAAAAAAAAAACATATTGATGCAGAAAATATATCAATATTTTATTTCTCAAAATCGTTAAACAAAAGTGAACATTCTGTAGACATTTTAGAACCATTTATTGATAAAAATGGTAATTTAGATGAGTGGCCAAAAGGTTTTTTTGATGAATGGGATATAAATTTGGACAAACTTCTGGAGTAAAAATGATTGAATATTTAATACTTAATGAAGAATCCATTATTTTTAATTCAATAGATGATTGTAAAAAACATTTACCATGTTTTTTTGAGATATTAATTGATGCTTTCAAGAATAATATGAAGTCTATAAGGGTTTCAGATAAGTTTGATAAAGGGTGGTATAATTTAGAAGTTGCTGAAAACTTTTGTCTTAGAGATTTTATTAACTCTCACCATAGCAAAGATTATAAAATAAGAATAAAAATAATTATTTCTAAAACGGAATTGCCCCAAATTCCAACAAACAATATAGAAGTGAAAGATAATGCTTCTTTGTCTGAGTTTTTTTTAGAAAATAACAAAGGCGCAAAAACACCATCTTTGGGATTTGCTTTTCTTTTAGATCAAGTTGCTATTAGTTTTAAATCGGAAATATACTGGAATAAATCTAAAATCAATTTAATAAGCAAAAAAATGAATGATGATGGAGATATTAAAGAAGTAAAGTGTATAGTTAAAAATGTAGCACAATTTCTTCATTGGCAAAAGCATTTTATTCAAATAGAAAAGGAGAGAAAGGCAAGTTGCATAAAAGGACGAACTTTATGGAAAGACAAAAATATAGAATTTGAAAATCTCATATTTTGTAAAATAGCTGAAAAACAATTTAAGAATTTAAGTATAAATGATGCAGTTTATAATAAACTTTGGGAGAATTTAAAAAAACTGGACAGTGCAATAATTAAGTCCAAATCTGATACTGAACTTAAGAATGAAACAAAACTCAATTTTACAGATGAAAATGATAGTGTGAAAAATAATCCAAAATTGAGACGACATAGAGAATTTCATATAACTGAAGATAAAAAAGTGTTTTTTGGATTGCATGTAAAAAACTTTCCCGCTTATATGAGACTTCATTTTTATTCTGATTATGAAAACAAAAAAATCTATATTGGATATTTTGGGAAGCATTTACCAATATAAAACATATTTTATATTCATCATGATCTACTAGTACTAAAATTCCAAATAGACTTTATTTTTCTTTTCATAGCAAGATAAACCACTGTACTATGTCAAACTTATATGAATTTGGAATATATTTATTTAAGTACTTTATCAAATTGTATAAAAAAAATGAACGATGTAGAATCCAATTGAAAGGAGTAAGGCGCAATGACCCAAAATAAAAAGCATAAATTTAAGAAGTCTGGATTGATTTCTATTAGATCTTATTTATTAATGATAGTATTTGTTATAATTGGATTTTCTTCCCTTTTCCCGGATGTATCAGGAGAAGTTGAGATTGGTGTAAAAAATAAATCAACTCTTCAGGATTATTTAATTTATGCAGCAAAGAATTCTCCCGGTTTAAAAGCAGCTTTTAATATGTGGAAAGCAGAGCTTGAGAAAGTAGCTCAGGTAAAATCACTTCCTGATCCTAAATTTAACTTTGCCTATTTTGTTAAAGAGGTAGAGACAAAGGTAGGACCTCAGCAGTTTAAAGTTGGCTTGATGCAAAAAATCCCCTGGTTTGGAAAACTTAAATTAAAGGGTGAGAAAGCACTAAAAAAAGCTGAGGCACTTCAGCAGAATTTTGAAAGAAAAAAACTTGCACTATTTTTAAAAATAAAAAATATTTTTTATGATTATTACTATATATCTAAGTCTATCAAAATAATTAGAGAGAATATTTCTTTAATTGAGGCTGTCGAAAAACAAATAAGTTCTATGTATTCAACAGGTAGAGCGTCCTACTCTAATATTATACGAATACAGGTAGCAATTGATAAATTAAAAGACAGAAAAAAGAGCTTGATTGACAGGCTGCCCTCTTTAAGGGTTGCACTGAATGCTGCAATGAATAGACCCATCGGGAAGGAAATTTATGTTGAGAATAAGATTAACGATCTAATATTACATCTTAATAGCTCTGAACTGATTAGAATATTAAAAAAAAATAGCCCGGATTTGAAAGTTCTTGATAATCTTATAGAAAGTGCTGAGGCAGGAGTAAAGCTTTCCAGGAAAAATTATTTTCCGGATATTACTCTGGGACTGGATCTTATAAATACAGGTGACTCATTGATGTCGGATGTTGTTGATAATGGAAAAAATCCTTTTCTAATAAAGATGTCAATTAACCTGCCTATTAGATTCAAAAAGATTAAAGCGGCAATCCGGGAATCCAGACTACGGCTTGAAACTTCTCAATATGTAAGAAAGGAGAAAGAAAATCGCCTGGTTTCAGCACTTGAATCAGCATTATTTAATTTTAATGATTCAGGAAGAGTCTTTAAACTTTATAGAGATTCCCTGATACCAAAAGCAGAGCAGGCATTTGAAGTAACGAGGACTGCTTTCTCTACTGGAAAGTCAAAATTTATAGATTTTATTGATACCCAGAGGACTTTACTTGAATTTGAGCTGTTACTTGAAAAAGCCAAATCCTCGCATTATAAAAATTTAGCTTTGATCGAGAAGATCATCGGTAAAAACTTAAATAAATAACAACAGGAGTCAGAATGAATAAATTTAAAGTTATTTTCAGCAAAATAATATCAAAAGAAAACAGATTTCTGTTTTTAGGTGCCATTATTTTTGGACTAATATTAGGACTTATTTTCAGTGGAGGGAACAGCGGAGCTGATCCTTCATCATCAACTGTCTTAAAAGATGAATTGTCCTCAAAGGATCATGATCATAAAAAGGGAAAGATTTGGACATGTTCAATGCACCCTCATATCCGTCAACCCAAACCGGGACAATGTCCCTTATGCGGAATGGATCTGATCCCAGCCACTTCTGGAGAGGAACAATCGGGGCTTACTGAACTGAAATTATCTGAATATGCAATCAAACTTGCTGAAATCCAGGTAGAGAAAGTAAAATATAAATATGTTGAACATGAAATTCCCCTGGTTGGAAAGGTTGAATTTGATGAGACAAAAGTGGGTACTATCAGCTCATGGATTCCCGGACGAATTGATAAATTATATGTTGATTATACCGGCATCACAGTTAAAAAAGGAGATCATTTAGTTTCCTTATATAGCCCTGAACTTATTATTGCTCAGCAGGAATTGATCCAGGCCTCAAAAAACTTAAAGAGATACCAGAATAGCCAGTCTTCAATTAGAAAAATGGCATCTCAAACACTGACTATAGTAAAAAAGAAGCTAAGTTTATGGGGTTTAAAACAAAGTCAGATTGACAGGATAGAAAATAAAGGAAAGATCGAGGATCATCTTACAATTTATTCTCCAATGAAAGGCATAGTAATTCATAAAAATGCAGTAGAAGGAATGTATGTAAAAACCGGTACCAAGATATATACAATTGCTGATCTTTCAAAAGTATGGATTAAACTTGATGTCTATGAGTCTGACCTTTCATGGATCAGATACGGGCAGTCTGTAGAATTTGAAACAGAATCCTATCCCGGAAAAACTTTTACAGGGAAAATATCTTTTATTGACCCGGTTTTAAATGCAAAAACCCGAACTGTAAAACTGAGGGTCAATGTTTCAAATCAAGATTTTAAGCTAAAACCTGGAATGTTTGTCAGAGCAACGATCAAGTCAAGATTAACAAAATCCGGTAAGGTGATGGATCCAGATCTTATAGGGAAATGGATCTCTCCAATGCACCCTGAAATAGTTAAAGACAAGCCGGGCAATTGTGATGTCTGTGGAATGAAACTTGTTAAAGCGGAATCTCTTGGATATGCTTCAATAGATGAAGATGAAAAAGATGCGCCTCTTGTAATTCCTGTATCTGCCGCTCTAATTACAGGTAAACGGTCTATAGTATATATTTCTAAACCTGGCAAAAAAGGTGTGTTTGAAGGAAGAGAAGTTGTTTTAGGACCCAGGGCAGGAAATTATTACATCGTAAAAATGGGATTGAAAGAGGGAGAGGATGTCGTTGTTAATGGTGCTTTTAAAATAGACAGTGATCTTCAGATCCAGGCAAAGCCAAGTATGATGAATCCTCAAGGAGGAGTTTCTATGAAGGGGCATGATCATGGGAGTACAGCTGAAAAAAGTACAAAAAAAGATAATAAAAAACATGTTCAAAAGAAGATTTCTGTAAATATCAGCAAAATCCCTGCTTTATTTAAGTTGAAAGTGGACGCAATATCCAAACCCTATTTTGCTATTGGAAAAGATCTAAGCGGTGATACTTTGAAAAATATTAAGATGTCAGCAAAAGACTTATTAAGTAAATTAAAAGACATTGATATGAATCTCCTTAAAGGGGATAGTCATATGGTCTGGATGAAAATTGAGACTAAGATATCTAAAAATGCAAAAAAATTAATATCTATTTCTGATATAGATAAAAGTAGAGCAATTTTTGAAAAGCTAACTGACTCAATTACAGAAGCATTAAAACATTTTGGCTCAGGAAAAGAAAAAGTATATCGTTTCCATTGTCCAATGGCTTTTGATAGTAAAGGAGCTTTTTGGCTGCAGGATAATTCAGATACTAAAAATCCTTATTTTGGGAGTGCAATGCTTCTCTGTAAGGACCTTATAGAGCCGCTCTATAAGAAAACAGAAGATAAGAAATAATCTTATTTGAGAAGAAAAATGGAAAATACAAATTATAATCAACTTCCCGATCCGAAATCATTGCTTGACAGGATAATTTTGTTTTGTTTACAAAATAAGCTGGTAGTTTCTCTATTAGTTCTTTTAATAGTTTTCTGGGGTGTAATGGTAGCGCCTTTTGACTGGAACCTCAGGGGGATTCCCAGAGATCCTGTTCCGGTGGATGCAATTCCAGATATTGGTGAAAATCAGCAGATCGTTTTTACAAAATGGATGGGAAGATCTCCTCAGGATGTGGAAGATCAGATCGGATATCCACTTACGGTATCTCTTCTTGGTGTCCCGGGAGTCAAAACTGTCAGATCTTATTCAATGTTCGGGTTTTCAAGTATATATGTTATTTTTAAGGAAAATATTGACTTCTACTGGTCCCGATCCAGAATACTGGAAAAGCTTAATTCCCTGCCAAGAGGGACTTTGCCCCAAGGAGTCCAACCGGCCCTGGGTCCGGATGCAACGGCATTGGGTCAGGTTTACTGGTATACCCTGGAGGGACAGGATGAAAAGGGAAATACAACTGGTGGCTGGGATCTTCAGGAGTTAAGGACGATCCAGGACTGGTATGTACGATATTCTCTTTTATCAGCTGACGGAATCAGTGAAGTTGCTTCAATTGGCGGACATATTAAGGAATACCAGATTGATGTTGATCCCGATTCCATGCGTGCCTATGGTGTATCGTTGGAACAGGTGTTTAATGCGGTAAAGATGTCCAATATGGACGTTGGAGCTAGAACTATAGAGATAAATAAAGCCGAATTTATTATAAGGGGAATAGGGTTTATAAAAAAAATTGAAGATATTGAAGACTCTGTTATAAAGGTTAATGATAATGTTCCAATTTATGTAAAAAATATCGGAAAAGTTAAACTTGGGCCTGCTCTGAGGCGGGGTGTTTTAGATAAGGGGGGAACCGAAGTTGTTGGAGGTGTTGTTGTTGTAAGATATGGAGATAACCCGCTTAATGCAATAAAAAATCTAAAGAAAAAAATAAAAGAGATCTCCCCGGGCCTGCCTAAAAAAACGCTTGCAGACGGTACCATAAGTCAAGTGAAAGTTGTTCCGTTTTACGATCGTTCCGGACTGATAAATGAAACTCTTGAAACCTTAAATACCGCTTTAACTGAAGAAATTCTTGTTACTATTATTGTTGTTCTAGTTATGCTGTTTAATTTCCGTAGTTCAATATTGATATCAGGTTTACTTCCACTTGCAGTATTAATGTCTTTTATTGCAATGAAGTATTTTGGTGTAGATGCAAATATAGTGGCTCTTTCAGGTATTGCGATAGCTATCGGGACGATGGTGGACATGGGCATTGTTATAGTTGAAAATATAGTCAATCATCTTGAAAAGTCGGACCCTGTTGAGAATAGATTAACTGTTGTCTTTAACGCAACCAGAGAGGTTGGAAGTGCTGTAATAACAGCTGTGGCAACTACAGTAGTCAGTTTTCTCCCTGTTTTTACAATGGTGGCAGCAGAAGGAAAACTATTTAAACCACTTGCCTTTACCAAAACCTTTGCACTGATTGCTTCAATAATAGTTGCACTCACAATAATACCACCTTATGCTCAGCTACTTTTTTCTAAGAAAAAGAATAAAGTAAAAAAAACAGAAATCTCAAAGATCAAAAAGATTGTTATATTGTCAGGAATTGCGATTATTTTTTACTTTTCCATATGGATAGGGTTGATAGTCTTATTTGTAGGTGCGTTTAAACTATTTGAAGCTAAGATCCCTAAAAAATATTTTGATATTTCAGGTAAAATAATCAACTATGTGGCAATTTTCATAGTTGGTATCATCCTTACAAAACACTGGCTGCCCCTGGGGCCGGAAAAAGGACTGATCTTAAATCTGATATTTGTGGGTGTTATCATTGGAGGTCTTCTTACTTTTTTTTCACTCTTTCAGAAAGTCTATCCAATTGTACTAAGATGGATGTTGGAGCATAAAACTATTTTCTTCTCAATTGTCCTGATTTTTGTAATGACCGGTGGAATGGCATGGATGGGATTTGAACGGATGTTTGGGTGGCTGCCTGATTTTATTAAGAAAACATCAATTATTGAAAAAACATCAGAGAAATTTCCAGGATTTGGAAAGGAATTTATGCCGCCTTTAGATGAAGGAGCATTTTTGTATATGCCTACAACCATGCCGCATGCATCAATAGGAGAGGTTATTGATGTGTTAAAAAAACAGGATATGGCATTTGCAAATATTCCTGAAATTGATACTGCAGTTGGAAAACTTGGAAGAGCAGATACACCTCTGGATCCCGCCCCAGTTTCAATGATAGAAACAGTTATCAATTATAAGCCACAGTATCTTCTTGATAAAAAAGGACATCGGTTGAGATTTAAATTTAATTCAAATAAGAATGATTATTTCAGAGATATTGAAGGCAATAAAATACCAGCCAATGATGGCAAGCCATATAAAGTTAAAGGGATGTATATTAGAGATAAAAATGGGAATTTAATTGAGGATTCCGGTGGATATCCATTTCGTTTATGGAGGCCGGCTCTTGATCCTAAATTGAATCTGGAGAGAAAATACTGGTCTGGAATAAACTCTCCATCTGCCATTTGGGATGAAATCGTAAAGGCAGGCAGGATCCCGGGCACAACTTCAGCTCCAAAATTACAGCCGATTGCCGCAAGAATCGTTATGCTTCAGAGTGGAATGAGGGCGCCTATGGGCATTAAAATAAAAGGGCCTGATCTGGCAACGATAGAAAAAGTGGGTATGCAGATTGAAAAATTGTTAAAAGAAGTTAGTACTGTTGAACCAAGTGCAGTATTTGCCGACAGGATTATTGGGAAGCCCTATCTTGAAATTGAAATTGATAGAAAAGCAATAGCAAGATATGGAATTATGCTGAAAAAGGTTCAGCAGGTAATTGAAGTCGCTATCGGCGGGAAGATAATTACCTCTACAGTTGAAGGGCGTGAAAGATATCCGGTAAGGGTCAGATATATGCGTGAACTGAGAAATAGTATTGAGAGTCTTTCCCGAATTTTAGTGCCTTCACCCGGAGGCGCTCAGATACCATTAACACAGCTTTCAAAAATCAATTATATAAGAGGCCCCCAGGTTATTAAGAGTGAAGACACTTTTCTCATAGGTTATGTTTTATTTGACAAAAAACCGGGAAATGCAGAGGTAAATGTAGTTGAAGATACACAAGCCTATCTTGAGAGTAAGATCAAATCGGGTGATTTGAAAATACCTGCTGGTGTCAGTTATACTTTTGCCGGAAGTTATGAGAATCAGCAGAGATCTGAGAAAACATTGATGATAGTACTGCCACTGGCCTTGTTTATCATTTTTCTGATATTATATTTTCAGTTTAAAAGCATTTCGACAAGCTTGCTGGTCTTTTCAGGAATCGCAGTTGCATGGTCCGGAGGATTTATTATGATCTGGTTATACAGTCAGCCATGGTTCCTTGATTTTGCTGTATTTGGAGTCAATATGCAGGATCTGTTTTCCATACATCCGATCAATTTAAGCGTTGCCGTATGGGTTGGATTTCTTGCATTATTTGGGATTGCTTCAGACGACGGAGTTATAATTGCAACTTATCTGGAGCAGGTATTTGAAAAAAAAGCCCCTGATAGTATTGAGGAGATCAGAAAAGCGACAATCGAAGCGGGAACCAGAAGAGTTAGACCTGCGGTTATGACAATAGGAACAACAATCCTTGCTCTACTCCCGATATTAACCTCCACTGGAAGAGGAGCTGATATTATGGTGCCTATGGCTATTCCAACCTTTGGCGGGATGTTTTTTGCATTACTGACTATCTTTACTGTACCGGTCAGCTATTGCTGGTTGAAGGAACATAGCTTTAAAAAACTTAAATAAAATTAATTATGAATATTGAATTAAATCAGTAATTTAAAGTTGGCGTAATGGATAATATAAATTCTATTATTCTGGATTAAACATATTTTTCCCTGATAGCTGTTATTACCTTATATATTGAAAAAAAAGCGTCAACTACCTCTGGATCAAATTGCTTGTTTTTTTCTGATTCTATGTACTCAAGTACATTTTCTTCAGACCAGGAATTCTTATATGAGCGTTTTGAAAAAAGAGCATCATAAACATCAGCCAATGCAACTATTCTTGCATATATTGGGATCTCTTCACCTTTTTTTCCTCTTCCAAAAGAATATCTGTCAGAGTTATCATTAATGATTCCTGGATAGCCGGTACCATCCCATTTTTCATGGTGATTTAGAGCTATTTCTGCAGCGATCTCATCAGATTCAGAACTTTTCTCAGAAAATAGTTCCATTCCATAAATAGTATGCATTTTCATCTCATTAAATTCGCCCTCAGAAAGTTTTCCGTTTTTTCTCAGAATTAGATCTGAAATTCCGATTTTTCCGACATCATGAAGCATTGCAGCAATTCGTAGAATATCTTTCTTCTTCTTTATTGCTTCGATAGAATGATTCTTTTTTAATGCCCAGCTATTATATATCTCAATGGCATAAGCTCCAACTCTGTTAACATGGGCTCCAGTCTCTTTCGGGTCTCTCATTTCCGCCATTTTTATCATTCTCAGGATGGTTTCTCTATTCATGATAGCTCTTTCAATTGCAACAGCTGCCTGGCTGCCAAAATATGTAACTAACTGTTTGTCACTATTATTAAAATTAATTATTTCTTTGCTTTTTATTGGATTTATTATTTGCATTACACCGATAATTCTATCTCTACTGGTTATTAACGGGACAGTAAGTGTAGATTTAGTTCTATATGATGATTTTTTGTCAAATGATTGATTAAAAGTATAGGGGACATTCCTTCCGAGTTTATATACATCCTTAATTACTAAGGGTAATTTAGTTTTAGCAACATAACCTGCAATTGAATTTTTGTCAATATTTATAGTGGATTTTGAGTACAAGAAATGGTTTCCTGACTGATCAAATTTCATAAGAGTATCATTTTGAACATAATCAAAAGTAAGAGAATTGTCCTTTATCAGATAGATAGAGCCTGCATCAGCATTAGTGAATTTTCTTGCTTCACAAAGAACTCTGTCTAATAAACTGTCAATATCCCTGATATGATTAATGTCTTCTGTAATCGCAAGGATATCATTAAGCTTTTTTTTATGTAAGGCTAATGTCATAAGATAGAATATTAAATTTATTTAAAATAAAAGTCAAGTTAAAACTTTTAACAAGATGGTGTTAAATAAACTTTTCTTTCTTTTTCTCCATTTATAAAAATGATTTTGATAATTTTATGTAACGAAAAAACATTTGCTTGTCATGTAAATTTAAATTAAACAATCAGGGAATTGTATATAAAGATTTTACTTGACAGATTTGTTATTTTGCATTATTAATACTCTGATAGGTGGAGAGATGAATTGGATTTCTGATTTATTAAAAAAAGAAACACTTTTTCAAAAGATTTTTGAGGAATCAAACAGACCAGTAGTTATTTCTTCCCTGGAAGGGAAATATCTATATGTAAATAATATTTATATTGAAATGAGGAGATGTACTAAAGAATTCTTAATAAATAAGTTCTGGTGGGAAAGTTTTAGTAACGGGGAACTAGCAAGAAGGGTAAAAAACACACATACTGAGATTTCAAAAAAACGGGAGTGTTCATATAACGCAGGGTATAATATTGGAATCGAAGATTCTATGATAATTGATTGGCAGTCAAAAATCATCTATTCTGAAGAATTTAAAAGTGATGTAATTGTGGAATACGGAAGGGATGTGTCTGAAAAAATGAAACTGAAATCACAGCTTATACGTATGAAAAAACTTGATAATTTAGGGACTTTGGCAGGAGGTATTGCAAGAGAATATAATAATATTCATACAGAGTTACTTGGACACTTGTCATTATTAAAAAATTTAGTAAAAAAACGTAAAAAGGAATTAAGGGTTCTTGAAAAAACACAGAGTTTGTCTATTGATGCTATAAAACTTACTTCAAAATTATTAAGTTTTGCAAAAAAAAACATGTGTTCTGACCAGATATTAGATCCAAATGTGATATTACATGATGTATATAATATCATCTTGAAGACAATAAGTTGGAAAATAAATGTAAAAATTGACTTAGTTAAAAGTAAAAACTATATTCTTGCGGATTATGATCAGGTTTTTCAAAGTATAATGAACCTTGTTGTAAATGCTACTGATTCAATGAAAGATGAAGGCGAGATAACATTGTCTACTTCTACAAATTCTTTTTATGAGGACCAGACCTTTAGTGATGAAGGGTTTACAATAAAGAAAGGAGAATATTTTTCAATATCGGTTAAAGATACAGGGCAGGGAATGGAAAAAAATACAAGGAAAAAAATATTTGAACCTTTCTTTACAACAAAGGATAAAGATAATAACGAAGGTATTGGAATGCCACTGGTGTATTGTGTTGTAAAGAGTCATAATGGGTATCTTTTTGTAAATTCAGAAATAAATAAGGGTACTGTGGTAGCATTATTATTTCCAATTGTATTGACAGAATATAATGATCCGATATTGAATAAAAATTTATTATTGCCTCTAATTGAAATAGAGACTAATAAGAAAATAATACTCATTTCTAAAGACCAACAGTTAAATTGTATGGAAACGATTTTAGTAAAATATGGATATAATATAAAACGGATTTCTAATATAGAAGAAGCTTTAAAAATTAGTTCTTCAGATGAGCATATTGATCTAGTTATTTTAGATTTGTCTATAATTGAGCCCTATAACATAGAAACTATTTCTAAATTGAAATCAAATAATACTGAAATTATTATTATTACAGATTCAGTAGATGAAGAAAAAATTAATGATCTAAATCAATATAAGATAAATTGTCTTTTATTCAAACCCTTCAAAGTATCCCATCTAATAAAAATTCTAAAAAATATCCTATAACTTAATAGGTTTAAAGTACTGTTTTTGTTTTTTTTTGTTCTAAATTTAAATTTAGGACGATATTTTTGTTATTTGAACTTATTATTGTTTATTAAAAACAAGGAGATTAAAATGACAAAGAAAATTAGTATGTTAAAAGTTTTTATGGTGTTTTTACTTTTTATGACTTTATTAACTGTATCACCAATGTTTGCAGGAATTGAAGATGTTAACACAAAAACATTTGATGTTAAGAACGGTGGTAAATTAATTATGGATGTTGAAAGAGGATCTATCAAAATTATTGCTGAGAGTGGAAGCAAAATGATTATTGAGGTTATAAAGAAAGCTAAAACCTCTGATAAAGCTAAAGCTCAAAAACTATTTGATAATTACAAATTGGTATTCAAAAAATCTGGGAATGATGTAAGAATTGATGGTGAGTATAAAAAAAGCTTATCTAGATTATGGAAAAGTAATAAATTAAATGTGAAATTTATTATCACTCTACCAAAAAAATATGAATTAGACCTTAACACAAGTGGAGGAAGTATCTCTGTAACAGATCTTGAAGGAGAAGTTAAGACAAGAACTTCAGGCGGCAGTTTGAAATTTGACTCTGTCATAGGGAATGTAAATGGAAAAACGTCTGGTGGAAGTATTAAATTAAAAGATTGTAGTGGAAATGTTGTTGTAGATACTTCAGGTGGAAGTATTCATATAGGGACAGTTAAAGGTGAAGTAAAAGCTCATACCTCTGGTGGTGGAATTTATGTTGAGGAAGTAATGGGAACTATAAGTGCAAGTACTTCAGGCGGTTCAATTAAAGCATATATTTCAAAACAACCCAAAGCAGACTGTAGTTTAAAGACATCAGGCGGATCAATAAGTGTAAGTCTTGCAACCGGGATAAAATTTAACTTAAATGCAAAAACAAGTGGTGGGGGCATCAGTACAGATTTTCCAATTATTATTAAAGGTAAATTGAGTAGAAATAAGTTGAAAACTGCAATCAATGGTGGTGGACCAGAATTGCTCTTAAAAACTTCTGGTGGCAGTATCAGGATTAAAGAAATAAAATAGTGAACTAGATTTTAAGTGGATCTTCTAATGAAATAGTAGATCCACTTTTTTTATCATATTTAGTTTTTTGTTTTCAAATTTGAAACAATTCCTTCTGTAATCCGTATAAACTCTCCTATGGAGGAAATATGAAAACAAAAAATTTTTTAATAGTTTTATTTATAGTAATGATGCTGTCTGTTTCTTTTTTGTCTGGACAGAAGGCTGTTGTAATGGAAGAGGTTTTAAAGCCATCTGTAATTGCAATGGATGATAATCAGATTTACATAACTGATAGCCAAACTAATGTTTTGATATTTAATAAAAAAGATTTTAAATTTATTAAAAAATTTGGAAAAAAAGGAGAGGGACCAAGAGAGTTTATGGCTGTTCCTGGTTTGCCAATAGCTGTAACCCCACTTAAAGATAAATTACTAGTCAATAGTTTTGGTAAAATATCTTTTTTTTCAAAAAAAGGAATTTACATAAATGAAATAAAAAATCCAACTGGAGCTGCTGGTAGTTTTGGATATATTCCAGTTAACGATGGATATATTGCACAGGGAAGAGCCGGGGGTTCAGATGGACTTTACTCTACGATTAGTTTTTTTGATGAAAAATTAAAGATAATAAAAGAACTTTATCGGATAAAGATTGGAAAAAAAGGATTATCAAAAATAGATGTATTAAATGCAAATGTACCTTATCAGGCATATAAAGACAAAATATTTGTTACAGGAGAAAAAGGTTTTCTGGTAAATGTTTTAAATAATAAAGGTGAAATAGCTTTCAAGATAGAAAGAAAGGATTATAAAGCTGGTAAAGTATCAGAAAAATTCATAAAACAAATTCATAAAACAATTGAAAAACAAAGCCCCCAGCAATATGCATTTCTTAAAGATCGAATGGTGTTTCCAAAATATTTCCCTTCATTTTCTTCATTTTATATTGATGCCAAAGTAAAAATGCTCTATCTTTTTACTTGGAAAATTGAAGGTGGAATAATTGAGTGTTTTATTTATGATATGGATGGGAAATTCCAGAAAAGAATGGATTTGTCGATTGAAATGCAAGGATCTTTACAACCTTATCCTATGACTATTTATAATTGGAAATTATACCAACTTATTGATAATGATGAGACTGAGAACTGGGAAATGCATATTACAGATATTAAAAAATAATAGAAAACAGGATTTAGTATTTTATATTTATTATGAGCAGTGCGCATAACCTGCCCTAATGTTTTCGGTTAAATTTTGAGCTAATTGCAAAAATAGATTTATTGCGAAGTTTAGCGAAATTTTTTCTGGTGAGTATAATTTAAAAAATTACAGGAAACATAGTCAGCACTATGTTGAGGATGCTTTTCTCAATTTTACGAAGCTAGGGAGAATCGTAGCAAACTGCATTAGAATGTGTTTTTGCAATTGGCTCTTTTAATTATTTTATTTAAAAACAATAACTCAATTTAGGTTTAAAACAAATCTTTTTTATTGTATAATTAATTATAATTAAATAGGGGATAAATATGTTTGATTTTAAAGATTTCAGAAATAATATTATTGGTATTGAAAAAGAGTATGATTTTGCTTATGGGAAAAAGAGAATCATATATGCAGACTGGACTGCCAGTGGTAGACTTTATAAACCTATAGAGAATTTTATAATAAATGAATTGGGACCTTTTGTTGCTAATACCCACACTGAAACTACGGTTACAGGTACAAGGATGACTAAAGCATATCATCAGGCTCAAAAAATCATCAAAAAGCATGTAAATGCTGGAGAGGATGATGTCCTCATAGCAGCAGGTTTTGGAATGACTGCAGTAATTAATAAATTACAGAGGATCATGGGATTAAGAGTTCCAGAACAGTATTGCTCTCAGGATAATTGTAGTAAAAAAGACAAACCACTTGTGATAATTACACATATGGAACATCACTCTAATCAGACTACATGGAATGAATGCTTTTGTGATGTTGAAATAATCAATCGAAAGGAAAATGGACTTCCAGATCTAGAGCATCTTGAGATTATTCTTAAAAATAATAATGACCGAAAGTTAAAGATTGGGTCCTTTTCTGCATGCTCTAATGTAACGGGTATAATTACTCCTTATAATGAGATGTCAAAATTAATGCATAAATATAATGGTTTATGTTTTGTAGATTTCGCTGCTTCTGCTCCTTATGTAAAGATTGATATGCATCCTGAAGACAAATCTGAGACATTGGATGCAATATTTTTTTCTCCACACAAATTTCTAGGTGGACCCGGTTCATCTGGCATAATGATATTTAATAAATCTCTATATAAAAATAAAGTTCCAGATCATCCAGGAGGAGGAACCGTATTATGGACCAATCCATGGGGAGAACAGGAATATTTTGAAAACATTGAAGTTCGTGAAGATGGTGGAACGCCGGGTTTTTTGCAAACTATCAAAGCTGCTCTCTCAATTCTGTTAAAAGAGAATATGGGAATAGAGAATATCTTAGAAAAGGAGGAAGAACTAAAAAATAGATTGGTTGAAAAATTAAATACGAATCCTAAAATACAAATTCTTGAACAAAACCAGATGAATAGGCTTGCGATAATTTCATTTTACTCTATGGGCCTTCATCATAACTTAATTGTAAAACTTCTTAACGATAGATTCGGAATCCAGACAAGGGGAGGTTGCTCATGTGCCGGCACTTATGGTCATATATTGATGGATGTTGACAGAAATATGTCAAAAAACATTTCCAACCTTATTCATAAAGGTGATATGAGTGATAAACCTGGATGGGTAAGGATCTCTCTTCATCCGGCTATGACAATAGATGAAATTGACTATATTGCTGAATCAGTGATTGCAGTTATTGATAATTATGGGGAATGGGAAAAGGACTATGAATTTTCATCAAAAACGGCAGAGTTTTATTATAAGGGTTTGAAAAATGATGATTATGATCTGAGTGTTGAATATAATAAAAAATAGTTTATAAAAATGAAACTTTTTTTATATAATTTGCATCTATAATATATGGTATATGATAAAAAATATTATGCAGGAACTTGTTGATAGATTAAAAAAAAAAGAGGAGGATGCATTTAAGGAATTAATGGCAATATATAAGGTTCCTTTGTTCAGGTATATTAAAACGATGGTTAGAAATGATGAAATTGCTGAAGAATTGACTCAAGATACTTTTGTGAAGGTTTATTTCAAAATTGGCACAATGAGAACAAACAATTTAAAAAGCTGGATATATACAATAGCAACGAACCAGGTAAGAAGCGAATTTAGGAAAAAAAGGATAAAGGCAGTGTTTTCTTTGTCTGATATAAATGAGAGTGAAATGAGTTTTAGTGAATCTGATGATGATAAGGAGTTTGTATGGAGCCTTATCTCTGAACTTCCTGAGAAATACAAAACGCCAATAATAATGAAGGAAATAAACAGTTTTACATTTGAAGAAATATCTGTTATATTAAAAAAACCGGTAGGGACTATAAAAACCCTTGTTTTCCGTGGAAAGTCGAAATTGAAGAAAAGATATGAAGAAATCAGGGATTCGTAATTGGAGGAAAGATGGAAGGGATTGAAAAATTATTAAATAAAACATCTAAAGATGAATTAGATAATAAAATTCCATCTAATTTTTACTCAGGAGCTTCATTTGAAGACTCTGTATTCAAAAAGATAGGAAAGCGGAAGAAGCAAATCAGGGTAAACATAACCATTTCTATTGTTTTTACTTTATTTGGCGCGTTTTTTGGATATCTTATTTTAAACGATATGAATTTAGATAAAAATAATATAAAGTCAGTTCCAGTAATAGCTAAAAATATTAAACTCAATAATAATAAAAAAAAGAAAGAAGAAGTCTGGGCTACTGATGATATATACTTTTCAACTTATGATGAAAAGGCAAACTATGCTATTGAACAAGTTTCGCTTTCAAATTATGAAGAAGAGATTTAAAAAAATCTACAAATATTCAATCTCGGATATTAATTTATGATGCTTTTCTGGGTTCGTTGGTTTGTTTTGTTTCAGCATTTTTTTCCTGATTACTCTTAGATTTGTCGTTAATTACCTTTTTGTTGACTTTTGTGTCCTTTGTAGCTTTAGTATTTTTTTTATAATCAGTAATATACCAACCACCACCCTTAAATTTAAAGGATGAGTTTGATACCATTTTTTCAACATCTCCAGAGCAAAATTTACATTCTGTTAAAGGTTGTGCGCTTATCTTCTGTAATACCTCAAACTCTTTTTCGCAATTTTTACAATAATATTCATATATAGGCATAAGTTTCCTCTTATTTATTTTTTTTACTTCTGAATAAAAATATTTTATATCAAAAATCTACTATAAAGTCAAATTTATTGCAGTTTGTATTTAAATTAGTTGTACTTAAAATTGTAATTATTCTATTTCGACTCCAATACTATTCGGAAACCAATTTCATTGCTGCTGTCAGTTGGAATCCACCTATTTCTATCCGTTGTTCTTAAAAAACTCTGATCATAGCCCCAGCCACCTCCCCTTATAACTTTAAATTCACCTTCTAGTGGGCCCTTGGGGTTAAATGTTGGAGAATCCTTGTAATAATGCTCGTCATACCAATCAAGACACCACTCTCTAAGATTTCCACTCATATCTAGAAGTCCATAAGGAGATATACCAGAAGGGTAACTTCCTATTTCTGATGTTTTTTCAATATTATAGTTATAGTTTGCATGAACTATAGTAGGTTTGTTGTCTCCCCATGGATAAACTCTATTTTCATTCCCTTTGGATGCTTTTTCCCATTCTGCTTCTGTTGGAAGGCGGAAAGCGAGTCCGGTTTTTATTGATAGCCATTCACAATAGGAGGTTGCATCAAACCAGGATATATTAATTACAGGTCTATTATCCCTTCCCCAATTTTCATCATATGGAGTTTTTGTCCCGGTGTCTTCACAGAAAGCCAGGTATTGATTAAATGATATCTCAAATTTAGATATCCAGTATTGAAGTATATTAACCAGATGATTTGGTCTTTCCTTGGGATATGAATCATCTGAATCAGTGCCCATAAGGAAATCTCCTTCAGGGATATAAATCATAATTGAATTATTGAAGAATTCAGCTTCCCAATAGCCCATTTTATTCTTTTCTATCTTTTCGATTTTACTGTTAATTCTTGGAACAAATTGTTCTGTGATTAGACTGTTTTTTTCTATTTGTTCATGATTACCTAAATCATTGTTTGGGTAATTCTCCTTTTGCATAGAAATAACTGATGCATCACAAAAGGGGCATATCTTATTATGTGAAGGGATATTATTGCCACATTGATTGCATTTTGTATCTGAAGCAAATAATGCTTCCATCAAATTAAAATCCAGAAGAAAAATTTTCAGTGAGAATAAAAAGATTTCTGCATCAATTCTATGTATTAATGCTTTATTATAAAGAAGTTTTTTATTCTGCTTATATAATGCTTCTAAATCTACAATTTCTATCCTGAAGCCTTCTTTTTCCTGATCCTTTTTTAAATTAAAGAATATATTGAGTTTCTTTTCAAGAATAATAAGGTCTTCAAAGTGCATGTTTTCAAGGTTTTTTGTGCTTTTTCCTATTGTATTAATGATGGTTAATATTTTTCTCTTGTCATTTATGTTTTTTACAGAGTCTATATATTTAAGAAATACATCTTTTAAACCAAATTCAAAAACGGAGATACTTTTCAATATAATTGGTAAATATTGCTTTTTTTCGAACAATCTTTCAAGATCATAAAACTCTTTTTTATATTCCATTTCTTACTCCATTCGGGAAAATAATAATATATCTGAGTAAAAATTACAATAATTAAAAAAAAAATAAAAAACTTGACTTTTTTTATTTTTTAGTGCACACTACATTTGTGTATAAGATTAAAGGGGATAAATGTTAAAAAATATCACTCTAAGCGCTGAAGGTGTTTTGATAAAAAAGGCGAGAGAAAAAGCTACTAATGAAAATACTACGTTGAATTTCTTGTTTAGAGATTGGATAAAGAGATATTTGAAAAATAATGAAACTGACATTGAGTATGAGATATTTATGAGTAGTTCAGAATATATTGAGGCAGAAAATGGTAAAAAGTAAATATTTTCTGGATACTTGTATCTTTGTTAATTCATTTAACAAAGAAAATCTCAAAAAAATGAAAATTGCAAAAGATCTTATAAAGGTCACACTTAAAACAAATCGGGGTATCATAAGTTATCAAATTATTCAGGAGTTTTTAAATGAAGCTTTATACAGTTTTAAAAAGCCTATAAAGCCTATTGATAGTAAAATATATATTAGTGACTTCTTGTTTCCGATATGTGAAGTTTTTCCTACAATTGACCTTTACAAAAATGCAATTGATATCGAAATGGAAACCGGATTTAATTTAAATCGCTCTCTGAAAATAGCCGCAGCTATCAAGGGGAATGCAAAATTACTTTATAGTGAAGATTTAGGAGAAATATCCGAAATAAAGGGCCTAAGGATTATTAATCCTTTTGTAGAGTAGAAAATGTGTAAATTTGATAAGAAAAAAGTGTTATTTTTTATGATTTGTCAGTGTTATAGGTCTATGTCGAAAGACATAAATTTAACTAGATATATAGGCGTGGACGAGCAAAAATGAAAGTAAGGGATATGATGACAAAAAAGTATTTATGTTGTGTGAATGCGAATATTACAGGAAAAATGAAAAAAAACCTTGACTTTTTTTTTTTGCTATGTTACTTATGTAATGAAATGAAAATAAATTCTTATGGAGAGTATTATGGCTTTTCTTGATTTTTTGAAGGCGAAAAAAGTTGCCGGGTTGGATATTGGTTCATTCTCTTTGAAAATGATAGAACTTAATCCAAAAAAAAAAGGTAATGAGACATCTTACGAATTGGTTGGATTAGGGTATGAACCGGTACCTTATCAATCTATTGTAGAAGGAACTATTATGGATTCTACTGCAGTGGTTGATGCAATGAATCATATCTTTTATGAAAGTAAAACAAAGACAAAAAGTGTATCTTTTGGTGTTTCTGGAAGTTCTGTTATTGTAAAGAGGATAGAGGTACAAAAATTACCTCCGGCTGAAATGCATGAACATATTTTGTGGGAAATAAGACCACATATACCATTTAATCCTGATGAAGTTAATTTGGATTATCAAATTATTGAATCTAGCGATATTCCACCAGATAGAGTTGGCGTTATTCTAACTGCGGTAAAAAAAGAAAAATTAAATGAATATTTAAACCTTTTTTCTTTATCTGATAAATCTGCATCTATAGTAGATCTTGATTCTTTTGCTGTTCTTAATAGTGTTATGGAAAACTATGAAATGTATAGAGAGAAAAATATAGCAATAATAAATATTGGTGCATCTATTACAAATGTAGTTATTGCTAAATATGGAGTACCTGTTTTTGTAAGAGATATTGCTTTTGGTGGAAATCATTTTACTGATCTTATTCAAAAAGAGTTAAATTTGAAATATGAAAAGGCAGAATCTGTAAAAAAAGGCAGGCAGGTGGAAGGAGTTTCACAAGCTGCAGTTAAACCAGTTTTAGATCTAATATTGGGAGAACTGAAAAGTGAAGTAAAAAAAACATTTGAATTTTACAGATCGAATTCATCTGATGGCGGAATAGACAATATTTTATTAAGTGGAGGAACTGCAAATCTTGATCAAATAGTAGATATTTTTTCTCAGGCCTTTGAAATGCCGGTTGAAATAGCAAATCCATTCAATAATATTGAAATTAATTCAAAAAAATTCGATCTTGAGTTTATTAAAGATATGGCTCCTATTTTTAATGTAGCAATGGGGCTTGCTTTAAGGGCTGCAGGGGATTAAAATGATAAAAGTAAATTTATTAAAACCTGAACAGAAGGATATATCCGGCTCAGATCTTGCAACTCAGTCGGATTTTATGGAAGTAAAAGAGGAGAAAATAGCAATTCCGGGTGCAATAATAGTTGCTGTTTTAACTGTGGGAATAATCGGTTTTCTTTATATTACCCAGGCAAATGAACTTGAATCAAAGACTAAGTTGCTTTCTGAAAAGAAAGCGGAGAAGACCAAACTTGAGGCTCAACTTAAAGATATAGGCAAGTTAAAAGCTCTAAAAGCTGAACTTCAATTAAGGATAAAAACAATTAAAGATCTTAAGAAAAAGCAAAAGCAACCTGTTTATATGATGCTGGAAATTTCTAAAAATATACCTGAAAGAGTATGGATAAATAAGCTTAATTTTAATGGAAATAGAATTTCTATATATGGAACTGCATTATCCCAAAATCTCATCGCTACATTTACAAAAAACATTGAAAGTTCAGTGTTTTTTACAAATTTAATTTGGGGCGGATTTACAAAAAAAAATCAAAAAGGGGTAGAAATCTTTACTTTTAGTTTTAACGTTGATTTTGTCTTATCAAGTATTAAGGAAGGTGTCTGAAATGGATCTTAAAAATTTACCATGGTATGGTCAGATTGGAGTTTTTCTTTTCATTAGTGCTATATTGTTTGCTCTTTTTTATTTTCTTCATTATGATGAAACAAATGGAAAAATAGATACGAAGATTACCCAAATTGAAAGAGTTCAGATTGCGATAAATCAGGCAAAAATTAAGTTAAAAGAATTAGAGCAAATTCGTGCTGAAATAGCTATGAATAAAAAGAGATTAAAAGAATTAGATCAAATACTTCCGAAAGAGAAAAATATAAGTGAGATATTAACAAAAATTCAATCTCTAATTTCTGGTACTCAACAAGAATTTAAAAAAATGTCTAGAGGAACAAGGAAAATTCAAAAATTATTTATTGAATATTCTTATACTATAAACGCAAAAGGAAGTTATCACAATCTGGGGACTTTTTTTGACCAACTCTCAAATTTGAAAAAAATATTCAATGTAACATCTTTAACAGTTAATCCAATAAAAGGAAATATCTTTAATCCTCAGTTTACAATTAATTCAAATTTCAGACTCTCTACATATATACAGACAAAAGCAAAACCAAAAGGAAAAAAGAGAAGTAGGAGGCGCAGATAAATGAATAGCATAATAAAAGGAGAGAAAAAATGAAAACTTTTTTAGTATTTCTTATTTTACTCCCGTTGCTTTCTTATACTCAGGACACTAAAACTGAGAATAAAATTGTAAAAGAAGATTTGAAATTGGAAAAAATGGATACACTGACATCAGGCAAATTAGAGACTACTATTTATAAAACAGGTGGAAGGCGGGATCCTTTCATAAGTTTGCTAAGAGAATTTATTTCAAAAACCACCAAAAATGCTCCCCCACCGGGTCTTGCAGGTTTAATGATTGAGGAGATTAAACTCGAAGGAATTATGAATTTTAAGAATAAATTTTATGCAAGTTTTGTTGGACCTGATAATAAATCATATTTAATTATTAAGGGAGAACGTTTGTATGATGGTGAAGTTATTGATATAGGCATAGATTCAGTTACATTTAGAAAAGAGCTTACAACTAGAATTGAAGGAAAAAAAGAAAGAATTATAGTAATAAAACTAAATCCGGGAGATTTAAGTTCACAAGGGGGTAGTCAAAAATGAAAAAAAATAAAAAATTACTTTTATTGAGTTTAATAATATTTTTTATTCAATTAACTGTATCAGGGGCAATTGTAGAAAAAATAGTTTATCATACTGGAGAAGATTTTGTACAATTGTTTTTTAAAACAAATGGAATTGTATCAATCCCAGATCTTTTCTATCCTCAAAAAGGCAACTCAAAATTTCTAATTATGAGGGTTAGTGACATTGAATTTAAAGAAAACAAGAATCTTTATACTTTCAATTCTCCTATTGTGAAGAACCTGAAAGTGAAAAAGAAGAAAGGTTTTTATGATATTGAAATTACTTTAAAGGAAGTTGTTAATTATAGAGTTTCGACAAGTCAAAAGGGACTATATATTGAATTTCCAAATGTCAAAAATGTTTTTGTTACTAAGAAAAAGAATGATATCAAACCATATAGTAATAAGAAGTCTACTTTAAAAAAGAAAAAACAATTCTATTCAAAAAATAACAAGTTAAGAGGATTAGATATTATTGAAAAAGGCAAAAATAATGTTAAATTTCAATTTCATATGTCTGCAAAAAATGTAAAACATGAAGTAATCGAAGTTAATAATAAACCTTATAGACTTGCTCTCGATTTTTTAAATACTAAATCAAATATAATCAATAAAGTTGTAAATTCTTTAAATGTAAACAAAGTAAGAGGAGCACAAAATAGAGCTAATGTTTTTAGAGTAGTGTTTGATCTTAAATCTTTGGAAAATTTTAAAATTACTACAAAAAATAATTCTTTATTTGTTGAATTTTATAATAATATTTATAAAAAGAAATTTATTGTTAAAAACAAAAAAGGAAATAAAAAAGAGATTTTACCTCGAACTAAAAGTATTGATCTAGCTAAAGTAAAACCTAAAAAAGTTCTATCAACAAAGATAATCAATACTCCTAAAAAAGAAATCGCAAAAAACACTAAGGTAAAAGAAAAAAAACCCGAAAAAAAAGATGAGTATTTTTCTGAACCAACATCACAAAGCTCAAACAGTGAAGCTGAAAGTTTTATGGAAATTGAGGATGAAAATGGAAATGTAAAAAAGGGAATTTTTACTGTACATGGTGGAGAACCTAAATATAAAGGAGCTCCAATTGATATTAATGTAAAAAACCAGGATCTTGCACACCTGATAAATGGATTTGCAGAACTTGCTAAGATCAATATTATTCTTGATCCTGGAGTTACTGGAAAAGTTACAGCTAATCTTAAAAAAGTACCATGGGATCAAGCCCTGGAACTATTTTTAAAAACAAATGGACTAGGAAAGGTTATAGAAGGAAATATACTTAGAATTGGAAAAATATCAGTATTGGCAAACGAATCAAAACAGATAAGAGCTATGCAAATGGCAAAAGCAGCAGTCGAAGAAATGGTTGTCAAAAATTATACAGTTAGTTATGCAAAAGCAGGTGAATTAAGTACAATAATAAAAGCTCAATTATCTCCACGTGGGAAGCTTTATGTAGATGCAAGAACAAATACTTTAATAATTACTGATATTATTGAAAAAATCAATCTCATTGATAGTTTAATTGAAGTGCTTGATACTCCTACAACTCAAGTATCGATAGAAGCAAAAATTATTGAAACCAATATTAATTATTATAATGCACTGGGTGTTCAATGGGGTTATAATATAATCGCTGATGCTACTCATGGAAATCCAACTTCATTAAAATTTCCAAACTCAATAGGTGTTAGAGGAAATGTAATGAATAAAGCTGATACAGGAGTTGCAAATACTTTTGGAACTGGAGGATATGCAATAAATATGCCTGCTCCAGCATTTGACACAGCGTCTGCAATTACTTTTGGAAATGTAGCAGATACATTCCGTCTGGATTTAGCATTGACAGCAATGGAATCTAGTGGAAAAGGAAAGATTCTATCTTCTCCAAAAACAACCACGCAGAATAATTTAAAAGCAGTTATTAATCAAGGTAGTAAAATACCTATACAAACAACTGTAAATAATACAATAAAGGTTCAATATGTAAATGCAGTCTTAGAATTGGATGTTACTCCTCAAATTACTGCAAAAGGAACTATAAAATTAGATATAAAGATAAAAAATGATAATCCTGACTGGACAAACCAGGTAAATGGAGTTCCTCCATTGTCTACACAGTCTATAACGACTACAATCATGGCAAAAGATGGAGAAACAATTGTAATTGGTGGAATGTACAAAATTGAAGATTCTCAATCAGGAAATAAAGTTCCACTATTAAGTAAAATTCCTATAATAGGGAGTTTATTTAGAAATAAAATTAAAACTGGAGCAAGAAAAGAAATTCTTATTTTTGTAACAGCAAGAATCGTGAAATAGGGGGGATGGATAAATGAAAACAAAATATTTAATTCTAATAATATTAGCAGGATTACTAATTGTTAACAGCAGTTGTAATTCTTTGGAGAACATGACCACGTCCTCATCAAAAATTATTATAACTTCATTGACAGGAAGTGATTTAACTGGGTCAGATGGATCAACAACTGTTTTTTCTGATGTTGTATGTGGCAACACAATAATAAATGATACAGGAACTTTAACTATAGCTGCTTTACCGCTAAATCCGACACAGGAAGATTCAACATACTATCAGGATGTTATAGTTGATCAAATTGATGTTGAATATACCAGGACGGAAAATGGTAGGAATGTTCAGGGAGTTGATGTTCCATTCAGTTTTTCTCAAAGAGTGAATGCTGTAGTGGAATTAGATGGAACTTTTGAACTTGGGTTTGTGCTCATTCAACATGTTGCCAAACTTGAATCTCCTTTAGTTGAATTTAGAATCTGGACCAATCAGGAAAAAATCTTAAAGTTAGAAGCAAAGGTCACAGTTTATGCAAGGGATGTTGCAGGAAACAGACTTGAACCTGTTAGTGCGACAATATCAATATGGTGTGCCAATTTTGCAGATGATTGTGATGAAGCAACTACTTAAGAAGGGGAAATAAAATGAAAAAATTTAAAATACTTTTAATACTTATGTATGCTTTTATAGCAATATTTTCCTTAACCTCCTGTAAGAGATCAAATCTTGACGATCCGCCAATGCAGGTTAATTCAGGATTCCATATTATTCTGTCTGGAACTGCAATTCCTTCTACTTTATATGTACCTGAGAATAATAGTGCATTTTCAACAATAGTCAGAGTTCAGGCACTTGATAATAAAGGCGTACCTGTAAATGGAGCCCAGGTGATATTTGAGCAGACTGGTGCATTTTTCGGTTATTTTAATAATTTAGAACTATCTACAAGTCTAGTAACAAACTCATTGGGGATTGCTCAGGTTGAGTACAAATTTCCAGCTGGTATGTATATTGCCGGGACACAATTTTTGTATGTTACTGCTACTTTGGTTGATGATAGCAGATTGGATGCTACAGCAGCTTCAATTACAGATACTATTCCGATTAAAGTTATAGAAAATGCAAATACATATGTTGACCAGTTTGAATTACATGGGGATGTTAATCTGAGTGATGGCTCGACGGGTATTACAGGAGTACAGCTAACGTTTACTAATTTAGGAAATGGTACAGTGACAATAATTAATAGGGCTTCCGGTAGTTGGGAAATAATGGTTCCGAAAGGTTGGACTGGCTCCATTACACCTACTAGAGCAGGATATACATTCAGTCCCTCATACCGTATAATTGCAACACCGGTAAGTGATAATATTGATCATATAAATTTTACCGGGACTCCTAATTAATAGAACACAAAATATACTATGGATTTAAAAAAAGAAAGGGAACAGTTACATATAATAGAAACTCTTATATCAAAGGGGCAGGAAGCGGCCGCTTTAAATATAATTGAGAAAACTGAGAGTCAGTTCCCTAATTCTTTTCAAATGAAGTTTAATAAAGCAAAAGTTTTTATGGCTTTAAATAAAAACATTGGGGCTGAAGAAATATTAAAGGAACTTGAAAAAAATCATTCTGATAATCTAAATTTACTAAAGGTTTTTAGTGATTTTTATGAAAAGATTGATAAAAGCGAAGAAAGTTTAGTATATTTGAATAAAATTTTGTTCATAGATCCTTTTAATACAGCTATCAAAGAAAAAATAAACAGCCTTAAAATTAAGATAGAAAGAAAAAAATCATCTGTCGCTGATACACTGCCCGAATCTAAATTTAAAGAGTTAATGGATGGACAAGAGTTATCAGAGCATAATGGTTCAAATGATATGTCACCTGAAGAAGAGATTACTATTAAAGATGTTGATGATATTTTGTCTCAGGAAGATATAAATATTAAAAATAACGTTGATATAATACCTGAAAAAGAAGAAAGTCTTGAAGAAGAAGATGAAGACCCTGAAGGAGAATTTTATACTGTTAGTGCTGCAGATGTTTATATAAATCAAGGATTATTTAAAGATGCATTAGTAATTTTAGAGAATATATATAAAAAAAATAAAGATGAAGAAATTTTTAGTAAAATACAAAATTTAAAGAAAAAAATAAAAATAACAAAAAAAATTGAAAAACTAACATCTTTTTTAGCTATTTTAAAAAATGAAGGGAGTTAATATTGTTTAAAGAAATTTTTAAAAAAATCACTAATCAAGTTAGTAGCATTATCTCAATTGGAATTTGGGGTTTAGATGGACTTGAGCTATTTAACTATATAAATAATGATAGTCAAATTGATTTTGAATTATCAGGAGCAGAGGCTGCTGATATCATGATAAAGGCTTATTCAACAAAAGAAAAAAGCAATAAAGTCATAATAAAAATAAAATATGCTAAAAAAACATTAGTACTTTTACCAGTAAATGAAGATTTTTTCTATATGATTTTTACAGATAATAATGTTATAATTAATAAACTTGAGTTTTATTTGGGTTTAGTTAATAATGATGTTGTAAAAAAAATAAGTTAAATTTTCAATCAAAATCATTAAATCCAATAAAATAAGTAAAAAAATATAGAAAAATTAGGTTATAAAACTGGTTTAAAACAAATTAGGGTGTTTTTATCAAAGATATATAAAATAGGTCGTTATTAAGTTTGTCATTTGGCAAAAGAAAATATCCATATTTTTTTTTTTTGTATAAAAAATTATATTTATCAAGTATTTTTGATATATCGATGTTTTCTAATGATTTATTTGCATTATTCTTTATTAAGTTTTCAATTACGTCTTCAGTTTCTAATTTTATAAAAGAACAAACCGAATATAAAATATAGGTTGAACTGAATTTACTGATAATTGAATTTAAGATCTGATTTTGTGTTTTTGAGTTTTTTTCAATTAAATTCTGTTTTATTTTTGTCTTTAGATCAGGGCTTTTTCTTAATGTACCTGATGAACTACATGGTGCATCAACTATTAGAAGATCAAAATTATCTTTAAAAGCTGGATTGGAAATATCTGAGACAGTTAATTGTATTTTTTTGTTTTTATTTTTATCTAGAAGATTTATACGGTTATAACTAAGATCATTTGCCACAATTCTAAGATCAGGTGATAAATTCTGAAGTGTTACTGATTTAATTCCTGGAGCTGCGCAACAATCAAGAACAATGTTTTTTGCATAATATGAGGAAATTATGGAAATAAGTTGAGAACCGGTATTTTGGATATACAATGTTCCATTTTTTATATTAGAATCAATTATTCTATCAGGTTTATTTATTTCATAAGTATTTATTGGAGAAATAAAATTCAGAGTTTTCAGGATCTCTTCATTTTTTTTTTTTTCATCTATTCCGGTTCCTGTCAAATTTTCACGTAGATGAAATACAGGCTCCTTATTTAAGTATTTAAGAAAAGTTTCAGGCTTATTGGATAGCAATTTTATATTTTCAATTATTTCTTTTGATACAGAATATTGTGTTTCAAGGTTTAGATCAAGAACTTTTGAAACTAACTCCTCTTTTTGTCTAATTGAATTTCTTAAAATTGCATTTACAAAATTTTTTGATCTTTTATTTGAAAGTTTGACTATTTCATTGACAATGGCATACCCGGGAGTGCTTTGTGAATAAAAAATTAGAAAAAGGCCGGTTTTTAAAAGTAATAGAGTCTCAATCTCAATTTTTTTTATATTTATCTTAGATAGTTTTGAAATAAAGAAATCTAATAATTTCTCTTTTCTAACTACTCCGTAAACTGAATTTGTGATTTTAGATTTTTCATCAGATTCTGATCTTAAAAGTTCATTTTTTAAAATAAGCTTTAAATTATTATTTATATCTTTATAATATTTAATGAGAATTTTTTGTGATATTTGTAAATAGTTCAATTTATAAGATCAATTTAATGATATTTTATTTCCCCTGGAATAGTCATTGGGGGACATTGGTTTTTTGCCTTCAGGCTGAAAAGAATTTATTTTCAGTACTGAATTATTAGCACACGAAATATAGAGTCCTGATGTGTCAAGTTTAATTACTCTCCCGATCTCTTCATTATGATTAAGTTGAGATACTTCTGTATTATTTATTTTAAAAATTTTATTATTCATTCTAAAAAATATTCCCGGCCACGGATAAAAAGCCCTGAATTTATTAAATATTTGGGATGCGTTTAAAGACCAGTTTATTTCTCCCTCAGATTTGGAAATTTGAGGTGAATATGTTGCATTCGCATGATTTTGTTTTTTTTTTATAATAGTTCCACCAATTATGTTTTTTATCGTCTTCGATAGTATTGGAGCACCATGGATACTCAATTTTTCCCAAAGAGTTTCAGTATTGTCAAAAGGTTCAATTTTGAACTCATCCTGACTCCATATTCTACCTGCATCCATTTTTTTTGATATTTCAAAAATTGAAATTCCGCTTTTTTTTTCACCATTCTCAATTGCTCTTTGTACAGGGGCTGCTCCTCTATATTCAGGTAAAAGAGAGAAGTGGACATTTATTGTATTATAAACAGGTGCCTGAAAAATACTCTTTGGGATCAGTTTTCCATAGGCAATTGCAACTCCAATATCAGGTGATTTTGATTCAATTATTTTTTGAGTTTTTTCATCCAGTGATTCAGGTTGAATATATTCTATGTGATTTTCTTGTGCAAAGAGTTTTACAGGAGGGATTATTACTTTATTCTTCCTCCCTCCTTTTTTGTCAGGCTGAGTGATTATTAATTCTATGTTAAAGGTTTTGACTAATTCATTGAGGAAGGGGAGACAAATCTTTGAAGTACCAAAAAAAACAATTCTACCACTCGCCATCTTCTTTGAGCCTCTTAATTTCTCTCTTTGCAAATTGTTTTTTCAAGGATGATACTCTATCAATAATCAGAGTCCCATTTAAATGGTCCATTTCATGCTGAATTATCCTTGCTTCGAAATCTGAAAATTCTTTTATATATTCCTTACCCTCAAGGTCTATAGCTTTTATGCTAATGTTTTTACTTCTTTTGATCTGAAGTAATACTCCTGGAACTGATAAACATCCCTCTTCAGCTGTTTCCTCTCCATCTCTCTTGATGATCTCAGGATTGATCAGTGCAAAAAACTCATCAGAATTCTCACCGGAGGTGGGATCAACAACAGCAAGTTGAATAGATCTTCCTATTTGTGGAGCAGCAAGTCCGACTCCATTTTTTTCAATCATTTTTTTTTTCATATCTTTTATCAATTCTAAAATCGACTCATCAACTTTCTCAATTTTCTTACTTTCTTTTTTGAGAATACTTTCTCCATACTTATGTATTCTTAACTCGTTATTAGATATACTATCGTTTCTCATTCTTTATTTTCCTGTTTGGTTTTTTCCTTATCAGAAACTATATCTTTTTTGAAAAGGACTTTTCTCGGAATTATTATTTTAATTTTAGTTTTAGCTTGTAAAGCCTTTTCCCATAAACGATTTAATGGAACTATTTCGACACCTTTTATTATATAATAATCCAAAATTTTTATATCTTTTCCATTTAATTTATCTAATTTTAATTTAGCTTCGATTTTTAATTTTTGATCTTCTTCAATTGATCTGAATTGATAAATTGTCATTATCTTATTCTTATAAACTATTTTTTTTAAGGTATATGACCCTTTTAATGCTTCTTTGTAGAAATCGATAATTTTTTCTGATTCATCCTTGGACAAAAAAACATAAATAAAAGGATCACCTGTATGAGACATAGATAAACTAAGCTTTGAATTTTTATAAATTGGAAATATGTCCTGTTTTTTTAAAGTCTGAATACTACCCTGTTCAATTATGATATCTTTTTGTCCTTTTCTAAAATAGGAGTTTATAATAAAAGATAAAATTATAAAGAGAAATATTGTAAATATGATCTTTAACTTTCTAACAGAAAATGAACTTCTTCTCTCTATTCTCATGCATTATTAATAATACAAATTCGATTAAAATGCAATACAATCTAGTCTTAAAAAAAAACTTTACATTAAAATTTAATATTTTTTACTAAAGAAAATAGATGAATGTCCGAAGTATATTCTGTAAGGCTTTTAATCGAATTTATAATAGAGCAAGGATGCTCGACTCCCGATAAGGGAAAAAATTTAAATCAAGGAGGATTTAAAAATGGCAGGACAAGCTTTTTCGATTTTAAACAATTTTTCATCAATGGCAGCACAGAAAGACCTTTATACGACAAACATTGGGTTAAACAATACCCTTGGTAGGTTGTCTTCAGGTAAGAGAATTGTTAATGCTGGTGATGATGCTGCGGGTCTAGGTATTGCTGCTAGTTTGAAAGCAGATGGTATGGCTTTGGATCAGGCAACAAGAAACGCAAATGATGGGATCGCAATCATTCAGATTGCTGATGGCGCTTTAAACAAGATGACGGATCTATTAATGAGAGCTGTTACACTTGCTGAGCAGGCTGCTTCAGATACTGTTGGTATAAATGAAAAGGCCACTCTGGATGTTGAGTACAGAGAAATAATGAATGAAATTAATCGTGTTGTTTCAGTTGCTAACTTTAAGGGTGAACGATTATTTAGTGTCTCACAAGCATTTACAAAGGGTATTTATGTTGGGGATACACAGTTTGCTTCATTTATTACAATATCAATTGGTGGTACAAGCGGTGCTGGAACAAATGCTTTAGGTATGTCAAATGCTACTAATACTAGTTTTTCAAGTGTGGCAACGCAGAGTTCTGCAATTAATGCATTAGGTATTTTACAGACAGCGATCGCTTCGATTTCAAAATGGAGAGGTGCTCTTGGTGCTCAGCAGAACAGGCTCACAAATGCTGTTGGTATTATTCAGGTTCAGGCTTTAAACCTTAAAGCGGCTGAATCAGCAATAATGGATGCAAATATGGCTGAGGAAATAGTAAATATGACTAAGTTTAATATCCTGATGCAGTCAGGTATGTCAGCGCTATCTCAATCAAATGCATCTGCTCAGATGGTATTGCAGTTATTGAGGTAAAGCAGCTTAGTTAAGTAAACTGGGAGGATAATATGATTGAGAATGTAAATTATTCTGAAAATATAAATAATATGGGGGGAGACGGAGCTTCCCTCCCTCCCTCTTCTAAAGTAAACACAGCAAGTGATGTGAAAACAGAGTTAAATCTGGAAAAAAAGGTTCAAACTGAAGTTAAAGAGACTGTTCAAAAGGAACAAAATGAACCTGAAGTTAAAGTAGATTCAAAGGAGTTAAACGAGCTTATCGATAGACTGAATGAAAAACTTAGTCTATCAAACAGGGAAATTATATTTAAAACTGAGAAAAAGATCAATAAGCATTATGTGAGTGTTGTTGATAAGGAATCTCAGGAAGTTATTAAAGAATGGCCACCAAAGGAAATAAGGAAGTTTCTTATTGGATTAAAGGAATTAGAGGATAAATTGGGTTCAAATAAGGATATTGAGAACCTTATTGTAAATTTGGAGGTTTAAAATGGCAGATTCGATTGGTGCAATGAGTGGGGCTGGTTCAGGCAGTATAACAGGTGAACTTGACGTTCAATGGATCGTTGAACAGATGATCTATGCAAAACAGCAGCCTATCCGGGCAATGGAAGTTGAACAATTCTGGTATGAAGCAAAAATTGAGGCATTTCAGGAACTGAATACAAAGGTCTCATCTTTAGAAAGTTCACTTTATTCCTTAATTAATACTGGTTTTGACAGTATGGCTGTGGCATCAAACGATGAATCACTCGTGACTGCTACAACTGGATCAACTGCTTCTGAGGGGGACTACTTTATAATAGTCAGGCAGCTTGCTAAGTCCCAGTCGGATGCATCAGATGGTTTTGCCTCTGCGGAGACTGCATTAAATGCAGGTACATTTACTATCTCTCCTGCAGATGGAGGAGATGACATTGATGTCGATACTTCAGGAAAAAATCTTACTGAATTAAAAGATGAAATTAATGCCGCAAAGGGTGGTTTTTCTGCAATGATCATTTTTAATGGTACTGATTATAATTTACAGATTACTGCTGATGAAACTGGAGTGGAGAAT
The DNA here is from genome assembly GCA_965371805.1 of uncultured bacterium. Classification (GTDB taxonomy): domain Bacteria; phylum Acidobacteriota; class Aminicenantia; order UBA2199; family UBA2199; genus JAOZTV01. Next base: position 59,216 of record CBDUZW010000021.1, read on the forward strand.
GGTTTCTCAATAACAGATACCGGTATTGGAACAAATATGAGTACTAAGATAGTTGCTCAGGATTCTTTGATCAATGTTAATACTGAGTTGGAAGCTGATGCAATTTCAAGGTCTTCAAATAATATTACTGATATTATTGGAGGCGTTACGCTTATACTTAAAGACGATGATGATTCAAAAACTGTCAAAGTATCAGTTTCAAACGATAGCACTGGTCTCAAGGAAAAAATTAGTGAATTTGCTGATACGTTTAATGATCTCGCTGATTATTTGAATGCACAATTTGAATATGATACGGAAAATGAGAGAGCCGGTGTTTTATCGGGGGAAACTGCTGCACTTAAGGTTCAAAGAGAGCTGTATTCTATGGTGAGTAAACAAATTGGTGGAGCAGATGATGGAGAGGTTTATAAAAGTTTCGCTATTGCTGGCATTGAAATGGATCAAGGTGGAAAAATATTTATAAATGATTCAAAGCTTGACGATGCATTATCAGGACATCTTGATTCCGTTAAAAGACTTTTCAAAGATGTTGGAACCTCAACATATTCAGAAATAGCTTATATAGGCAGATCAAGTTCAACATCATCGGGTACATTTGGTATTAATGTCTCTCAAGTAGCTGAAAAGGCTTTTGTAACTGCAGATGTTGATATAACGGATCTAAGTTTATTTACAGGTACAGAAACTCTCACTATCACATATGGCGGCAAGGACTATACAATTGATCTTGACGGTAGTGCTACAGCTATGAATCTGGATGATGTTGTAGATGCAGTCAATGAAGGCCTTTCCGGAACTGCCTTATCAGCAATTTCTTCAGGCGACAGACTTGTAATTGAAACAAATGGATATGGGTCTATTGAATCTATTGATCTTTCATCAACAGGTACAGGCATTTTTACATCTTCTCAAAGTGACACGGGACAGAATGTAGAAGGCTCATTTACAGATTCGGAAGGAAATGTCGATAATGTTGTAGGAATTGGTCAGAGATTGACATCATCAGATGGAATAATAACTTTGATAGCATCAACTACAATCGGTGATAAGGGAGAAATTTATTTAACTACAGGAATAGGTGAATCTTTAAGAACTGCAATGAATGAACTAAGCTTTCCATTTACGGGGATGATATCCCGTACCATTGAAAGTTATGATACACAATTAGATAATATTGATAAGAAGATTAGTGATATTAATAGAAATCTTGCAGCGGAAGAAGAAATTCTAATCGCTCAGTTTTCACAGGCTAATGCAGCATTATCTGAGTTAGCATTTTTAAAAATGACTTTTGAAGATGCAAAATAGAAATTTTATTTAGAAGAGGATATTATATAAGGAGCTATGCAATGACAGAAGGATACGTATACCTGAAAAACAAGGTTGAAGGTATGAACAGGGATGAATTGATATTATTTGTGTATCAGGAGATGGGAAAAGTAATGTCAAAAGCGGAAAATAGTTTTGATACCAAAGATATTGAAGGAAGAGTTGTTGCAATAAATAAAGGCATTGAAATCATTTCAACTTTAAGTTCTATACTTGATTTTGAGAAGGGTGGAGATATTTCAGTGAAATTAAGGTCTTTGTATATGTATTCCATAAATAAGCTCTCACAGGCAAATTTTAAGGTAAATAAAGCGTTTGTAACTGAAGTAAAAGGTATATTTAAGAATCTTCATTCAGCATGGAGTGAAAAAATGGTAAATGATATGAAAAATGGAAGTAGTGCAGCAGCACCATCAAAAGTTGTAAGTAGCGGATTAGAAATTTATGGATAAACAATTATCATATTATTCTAATATTAACAAAAAGTTAGATATAATTGAAAAAGACATAGATAATAACCAGTGGGAAGAACTTGCCGAAAAATTCATAGAGATAAAAACATTAAAGAGTAAGATAGACAAAGAAAAACTTAATAATAACAAAGAATCGGAAACATTAACTCAAAGAGATAAAATTAGATCAAAGATAGACGTGATAGAAGAAAAAATAAATATCTGGAAAGAGAGCCAAAAATTAAAGATTGAAAATTTAAAAAAAAAAGAAAATCACCTGAACGGATATAAAAAACAACCAACCCGATCCTACTACATAGACAAATCAGAATAGTGTCCACCAAAAGAAACAAAAATACTACTATAACTAAGTATATCTATACAAAAAATTATTTCTAATTAACCTGCCATGAAGAGTTTTAAAACTTTATATCTCCCCAAACACACAAAACCAAAACATTAACACTATCTATGTAGATTGTTTTAAGTCACTTACTATTGTTGTTTTATTCGTAAGAATGAAAAAATCTTACCTACTATGAAAATAGATCAAAAGAATTCGCCTGATATAATATAACATATATTTATGATGACGCTTCCATACATATCTTCTGCACTAACACTCGAGATTGTGCTCAATCTCTCCTTCCGGTCCTCCCTTGCTCAGACATGCTTCGCTCACTGCGGGGCACGGTTATTCGCATGTTCAACACATACTCCCTTCGGTTCCCTTCCTAGGGTCGGTCATGAAGATTTCTTTTGGCGAAATTTTTCAAAGAAATGTACTCACGCTTAGAGTGTATGTTTTTTCATTTAAGGAGAACTTAAGCAAAACTAATTTGAAAAAAAAAATATCTGATATCATGAATTCATACGATATACAAAAAAAGGAGTCAGTTATTCCGTTTAAAGTCAACATGAGATATATGTGTCATTCAAAAAACTTAAAAGTGAAAAATATTCATAATAAAGAATTAGATATTTTGGGTGTCTTATTTACTCAATATGATGCAAGAAGAAATTTAGATAAGAGTGTTGTAAAGGCATTAAAAAATGAAAGCATTCCAACATTCGAGACAATTATAAATCGAAGTGTAGAACTATCTGAAGCTCCGGCACATAGTAAATCTATTTTTGAATATTATCCAGATGGAAGAGGGGCAAAGGAATACTTGAAATTCTCAAAGGAGGTCATAGAATGGCTAAACCAAAAATGAGTGAGGATATAATCAGAAAAGGCCGTAGGGACCTCTCAGAGCAGGGACATTTTAAGGAGCTAAGAAAAGGTTTAGATGATGGTACTATAGTATCAAGTGAAGATAGTACTATAATATCAAGTAACCATAGTACTATAGTATCAGATAAGAATATAATAAAAACCACATCATTACGTATACCACAAGATATTTATGATTTTATCCGAAAACATTGTTTTGAAAATGAGATCTCCATAAATTCATTTTTTATTGATGCGATTGAAAAGGAAGTGAATAAAATGGAAAAATAATACACAATTAATTTTATTATTTGCAATTTAAATATAATCGTTTTATAATTTTCTCTATCAATAGATAAAATATTTTCAAGCAACAAAAGGTGAATTATGTTTAGACTGGCACAAAAATGGTTAAAAGATAGAAAGGGGAGAAAACTTTCTAGTGAAGATGTTATACATTATCAGAAAATAATAGTTGCTCTGGTTATTACAGATCGGTTAATTAAAGAAATAGATAAAACAGAGTTTTTGGGGTAGGTATTATGACTGAGAAAAAATATCAAATTTTTGTAAGCTCAACATATGAAGATTTAAAAGATGAAAGATCAAAAATAATTGAAACAATTCTTAAAATGCATCATTTTCCTATTGGAATGGAAATGTTTAGTGCTGATAACGATGAACAATGGAATATAATAAAGAATACAATTGATTCTAGTGATTATTATATTTTAATTATAGGAAACCGGTATGGTTCTCTAACAAATGAAGGTATTAGTTTTACTGAAAAAGAGTATAACTATGCAAAAAGTGAGAATATTCCTATTCTTGGATATATAAAAGACAGAAAAAGTGATGATGATAAGAACAAAAAATTAGATAAATTTATTGAGTCAGTGAAGAAACAAGGTATGTGTGAGTTTTGGGATACTATAGAAGTACTTTCAAAAAATGTTGCAATTGCATTACCAAAATTATTTGTAAAATATAAGAGGAATGGTTGGATTAGATCAAACCAAATCGAAAAGTCTAATTTAGAGTCTAGTTTAAGTGAAAAACAAACAGAAAAATTAGAAAGAAATGTACATGACAAAAAAATATTTGGTAAATCAAATATTATCCTTAATGAGGATTCTTTAGGATCTATTATGTTTTGGCTTGAGTCTGATCAATCTTTTGAACTGATACATTTTCATAAAATAGATGAATTTATTAATTTTTTTTCAAAAATAAGTAATCAATATATTAATGAAAATTTAATCGATTCATGTTCTAACTTAACAATTTCTCTCGGTAGATTACTTTTATTTATGATAGATGAATTTTATGAAGGTGAATTTAGCACAATTACAGAGAAAAGATACTTACATCCAGAATTAAATATAGATAGAGATGCTGTATTGGATAATGAACAACCAGATCGAGATGAACGTTTGAATACTTATAGCCAGGAACTTTTTGAACATACAAAAAAAGTAAAAGACAATTTTATAGAGTATCGTAAAACAATTAAAGATGAATTAGTTATATGAAATATGAAAATTAATCAAATAAAAATATGTACCTAAATTTTTAATCAACAAAACTACAAGTTGTTTTTTTTGTTAATTAGGCCC